>JBBDSL010000115.1:0-18161 GCA_040904965.1 Wenzhouxiangellaceae bacterium | reverse complement strand
GCGAAGCGCCACAGGAACGCTGAATCCTAATTTATCAGGTTGAAGGACCACTAGTGTAATCTGCGTCCATCTGCGTAATCTGCGGTTTCACGTTTTCCGCCCTATGAATCGGAATAGCGCTCGAACCAGGCGAGGATGTGCCGCACCTTGGTCACCAGCTGGCTGGGGCGCCCGGCGATGCCGTGCGGGGCTTCGGGGATGCGCACCAGTATGGTGTCTATGCCCCTGAGTTTCAGCGCCTGGTAGAACTGCTCCGATTCCCACATCGGCGTGCGCCAGTCGGCCTCGCCGGTCATGATCATGGTCGGTGTTTCGACGTTGCCGGCTTTCGACAGCGGTGAGCGTTCGAAATAGTGTTCTGGCGCTTCCCACGGCAGGGCCGGAAACCAGTACTTGTGGAAAAACGGCGTGAAATCGCCGGTCAGGACAAAGCTGGTCCAGTTGATCACCGGCTTGACCACGGCCGCGGCGGCGAAGCGGTCGGTGTTGCCCACGATCCAGGCGGTCAGCACGCCGCCGCCGGAACCGCCGGTGACGTACAGCCGGTCTGGATCGGCGATGCCGCGCTCGATCAGGTGGTCGACGCCCGAGATCAGGTCGTGGTAGTCGTTGCCCGGGTAGGCGTGGTGAATCGTGTTGGCGAATTCGGCGCCGTAGCTGGTCGAGCCGCGCGGGTTGGTGTACAGCACCACGTAGCCCTGGGCGGCCATCAGCTGGACTTCCATCGAAAAGCGCGGACCGTAATCGGCGAACGGGCCGCCGTGGATTTCGAGGATCAGCGGGTAGCGCTGATCGGGGTCGTAGTCCGGGGGATAGGCGACCCAGCCCTCGATTTCCAGGCCATCGTGGCTGGACGGATAGGTGATTTCCTCGACCCGGGCGAGTTCGCGGTTGGCCAGCAGTTCGGCGTTCAGGTTGGTGAGCTTTCGTTCGCCTCCATTTTCAACCAGGAACAGGTCGGCCGGATGCGCAGGCGAGGTCCGGGTCAATATCAGCCGGCCGTTTCCGGCATCGAAATCGCCGCTGGCATAGGGCCGGCCCAGTGTCGTACCGCCCACGTTCCCGGCCACGCGGGTGCGCCGACCGTTCAGGCCCAGACGCTCGATCACGCCGGAGCCTTCATCCGAGTAGGAAATGTAGATCGAATTGCCGTCATCGGCCCAGACCAGCTTGTCGATATTGCGGTCCAGGTCGGCGGTCAGGCTTTCGGGCTCGCCGCCGTCGACCGGCATCAGCCAGACTTCGGTGTTGGTGTAACTCATCAGTTCGTCGTCGAAACCCAGCCAAGCCAGGCGTCGGCCGTCGGGGCTGATCGCCGGCGACTGGTCCGGCCCGTAGCGTTCTGTGAGCTGCTCGATCTCGCCGCTTTCCACATCGAAGCGGTACAGCCCGGTGTCGTTGCTTTCAAGTTCCCAGTCGTCGCGGCGCGTTGCGGCAAAAATCAGAGCCTTGCCGTCCGGCGTCCATTCGGCCGGGCCGTTGTTGGGGTAGGGACCATCCGTGATCTGGCGCGCCGGTCCGCCGTCGGCCGGGATGATGAAGCGCTGCGTCTGGCCGTGTGGCAGGAAGCCCCGGCCGTCGACCCGGAATACCGGCCGGTCGATGATTGTTGGCTCCGGTGCCCAGTTCGCACCTTCGGGTGCTTTCAATGGCCTGACCAGGCTGGGCGGTTCCACAGGCACGAAGCGGTTGAATGCGATGCGGCTGCCGTCGGGCGACCAGCTCGGCGCCGAGGGCGCATGTGGCCCGCGCGTAATGCGTGCCACGCGGCCGGATTCCAGCCACATCACCTGCAGTTGCGAATCGCCGTCGCCGTCGTGGCCGGTAAACGCGATGCGCTCGCCGTCGGGGGACCACACCGGGCTGCCGAAGCTGCCTTCGCCACCGGTCAACGGTTGTTGCTGACCGGAATCCAGGTCGATCAGCCACAGCTGGCCCAGGTTGCGGTCGGACTGCGAATCCATGTGATGACGAACGTATACCAGCTTCTCGCCGTCCGGCGAAATCGCCGGAGAATCGGCGTATTCCAGCCCGAACACGTCGTGGTAGTCCAGCGGCCTGGCGTCGGCCGCCGACCATGGCGCCAGGACGAGCAGAAGTGAAATTGCGAAAGCATGAATTTTCATCAGGAACCCCAGTGTTTGTTTACCGCAAAAATCTTTTGTTTGCCGCGGATGAACGCGGATAAACGCGGATAATATGAAAAGCATTACACGAAGAGCACGAAGAGGGCACGAAGGACACGAAGAAAGGCAAAAAGCTTGTGTGTAAGACAGGAAGGTTGATTATTGATCCTGAGATTCTTTCTTGCCTGGTTTTTTCTTCGTGCCCTTCGTGCCTCCTTCGTGTTCTTCGTGTCCAGCTTTTTTGATTCAGATTTTATATCTCATCCGCGTTCATCCGCGTTGATCCGTGGCCGGAAGATTCAATCACCGATCGAATCCTCGAACAGCTTGAGGATACGCCGGTACTGGTCCAGCCAGCTTTCCGGGTGCACGTAGCCGTGTGGTTCCAGCGGGTAGGAGGCGAATTCCCAGTCCTGTTTTTCGAGCTCGATCAGTCGCTGCGCCAGGCGCACCGAATCCTTGTAGAACACGTTGTCGTCGAGCATGCCGTGGCTGATCAGCAAATCGCCTTCCAGCCCTTCGGCGAATTCGATCGGCGAGCTTCTGCGATAGGCTTCGGGATCGACTTTGGGGGTGTTCAGGATATTCGACGTATAGCCGTGGTTGTAGTGCGCCCAGTCGGTCACCGGTCGCAATGCGGCGCCGGCGGCGAAGACCTCCGGCGCATTGAACATTGCCATGAAGGTCATGAAGCCGCCGTAGGAGCCCCCGTAGACGCCCACCCGTGCCGGGTCGGCGTTGTGGTTTTCGACCAGCCAGTTGACGCCGTCGATGAGGTCCTCGAGCTCCGGCGTACCCATCTTGCGGTAGATGGCGGTGCGCCAGTCACGCCCGTAGCCGCGGCTGGCGCGGTAGTCCATGTCGAGCACGTGGTAGCCACGCGCGGTGAGCAGGTTGTGGAACATCTGCTCGCGGAAGTAGTACGGGAAGCGGTGGTGGGTGTTCTGCGTGTAGCCGGCGCCGTGGACGAACACGACCACCGGTCGCGGCCCGTCGAAATCGCCGCGTGCCGGGTAGAACTTGGTCCAGATGGGTTCATCGACATGGCTGGAAGGCACGCCGACGAATTCCGGCTGCTGCCATTGAAGTGCTTTGTACTCGTTTGTCAGGGTATCGGAGGCGGCGGTTATTTCGCCCCCTGTGCGCGCCAGCACCGCGGCCTGGGCCGGCCGATAGCTTTCGGAATAGCGCACCAGCACGTTTTCGCTGCCTGGCAGGGTTGCATAGCTTTCCAGCCCTTCGAGCTCGGTCAGTCGTTCCAGCCGGCCGCGTTCCAGATCCAGTCTGTAAAGGTCGTAGCGGGTCGGATGGGCGGCGTTGGAGATCATCAGCGCCGACTCGCCGTCGGCGGCGAATTCGATGTCGTAGACCTCGAACTCGCCGGAGGTTTGCTGGTGTTCGCGGCCGTCGGCGTTGATGGTGTAGAGGTGGCCGTAGCCGCTTTGCTCGGACAGCAGCCAGGCCGTGTCGCCGCCGGGGACCCAGCCGAACTCGTTGAATGCCCAGTTGATCCAGGCCGGGTCGGTCAGGCGGTGAATCTCGCTGACCGACTGCTCGGACGCATCGACCTTGACGGTCCAGCGATCCTTGTTGTCGATGGCCCGCACCTGGACCAGCGCACGCGCGTTCTCCGGGTGCCATTCAATGCCGGCGACCTGCACCGGGCGAAGGTTGTCGCCGTCGTAGGGTTCGATTTCCCGGGCCGATTTGAGCTCGGCCAGCGGATCGGTATCACGGCCGGAAAGCGCCTCCAGATCCAGCTCGTGGCGGGTGCGGGTTTCCAGGTCCAGCAGCCACAGCGATTGGGCCGCCGGTGGCTCGCGTCCCACCAGCGTGCGAACGTCTTCGATTTCGACGTACCCGGAGCGGGTCACGAAGCGCGGCATTTCGTCGGATTTTCCGCTGTCGGCACCGGCTTTCTGCACAACCATGAGCATCCAGCGACCGTCGGAAGAAAGGCTGGAAGATGTGCTTGAATGCTTGTCGCCCAGGTACCAGGGTGCCGGTGACCGGCCCGGGTCCGCCCCGGCGTCGGCGATATCCTGTTCGTGCTGCTCCTGTTCGCGCCGGCGCTGGCGTTCCAGCGTGCTGAACAGTCGCAACTGGTCGGCCTTCAGCTCATCTTCGGGTTCAGCATGCGGGGCGTCCTCAAAGCGCAGGTCGGCAACCGGCACGGCCGAACCGCCATCAATGCTCATGCGCCACCAGCGGCCGGTGGATTCGAAATGAACGTCCTGCCCGTCGGCCGAGAACGCAAAATTTCGCACGGGCCCGGTCGCGGTGAAAAGTCGCGTGAATGCCTGGCTGTCCAGGTCGCGCAGGAACAGACTGTTTTCGCGCGCGCTCAGCGCCAGCGATCGGGTCTGGTCGAACACCGGGTCGGCGCCGTCGGTCCGCGATTCGGCGCTAGCATCCAGCCGGGTTGCGCTGCCGTCTTCGATGTCCATGCGGTAGACGTCGCGGATGTCCGAATCGTTGCGCTTGGCGCGATAGAAATAGGCGCTGCCGTCCAGCTGCCACCAGGCCTGCTCGACCGGCGGACCGATCCAGTCCGGATCCTGCATGATGGTTTCGAGATTGGGCGCGGCCTTGACCGAAGCGGCGAAGGTGATGAGCAACAGCAGCAAAATGGCCCTGACCGGGCCGGGAACGGGGTGGTGCGAATGCAAGGCAATTCTCCCTATGCGCTTTACGAAAAAGTCAGGTTCTCAAGGATACATGCTCCGTGTGCCGGGGAACATCCGGGGCAACGCAGGTCAAAAGCTTGCCTCTCGCAGAAACGCAGAGGCGCAGAGAAAAGCAATGCAATGCAATGATCGATATACTTCTGATTGCATTAGTAAATTTTCGTCGATGGGAGGACGCTTGGCCCGGTCTTCAGGCCGCCTTGCGCAGTTGGCCGAAGGCCTGGATGATGCGGTCGATGTGTTCGGGCGTGTGTGCCGCGCTCAGGCTGATGCGCAGCAGATTCAGACCCTTGGGCGTGGCCGGCGGTACCATCAGGTTGGCGTAGATCCCGCTGGCCAGTAGACCGCGCCAATGGGCAAGCGCGCTGTCGCGGTCCGGCAGGATGATTGCCGCGACTGGTCCGGGCTTGTCGCTGCCGAGCTTGTAACCGAATTCCTGCAGCG
This sequence comes from Wenzhouxiangellaceae bacterium, assembly GCA_040904965.1. GTDB lineage: Bacteria > Pseudomonadota > Gammaproteobacteria > Xanthomonadales > Wenzhouxiangellaceae. The sequence goes on along the minus strand of JBBDSL010000115.1, from coordinate 12,904 downwards.
CGTTGTAGAGCCTGTCGATGTTGCTCCACAAACGCTCGCGCAGGTCGCCGCCGGCTACCACTCTGGCCAGCGCCGTGCGGGTAGAGGCGATGACCGCGGGCGATGGCGATGCGGTAAAGATGTAGGGCCGGGCCGCCAGACGAAGCAGCTCCAGCTCGGCGTGCGGACTTGCGCAGAAGCCGCCGATGCCGCCGAGGCTCTTGGAAAATGTGCCGACCACGAAGTCGACATCGTCGAGCACATTGAGCTGCTCGGCCAGCCCGAGTCCGGTGGCGCCGAACACGCCGAACGAGTGTGCCTCATCCAGCAGCAGCCAAGCGTTGTGGCGTCGCTTGACCTCGATGAACTCAGCCAGCGGCGGCTGGTCGCCGAGCATGGAGTAGAGGCCTTCGACAACGATCAACGCCCGACTGGCATCGTCGCCGAGGCGCGAAAGCCGGCGATCGAGGTTGTTCGGATCGTTGTGGCGGAATATCACCGTCGGGGCCGAACCCAGCCTGGCGCCGTCGTAAATGCTGGCGTGGGAGTCGCTGTCGAGCAGCAGAAAATCGTCTTTGCCGGCAAGCGTGGCGATGGTGCCGAGATTGGCCTGGTAGCCGGTTGAAAACACCATCGCCGAAGCCCAGCCGAAAGCGGCCGCGATTTCGCGCTCCAGCGCTGCGTGGGCGTGGTAACTGCCGTTGGCCATTCTCGAGCCCGTAGTGCCGGTGCCGAAGTGTTGAACCGCTTGCACGGCCGACTCCACCACTTCCGGATCCAGCGTCAGGCCGAGATAATTGTTGGTGCCGGCCAGGATCACCCGTTGGCCGTCGATGACGCCCTCGGCGGCAGAGATGATGTCTTCGATCGGAGTGGCCAATGGCGGCGTGCCGTCGGCGCCCAGGCCGGCACGTGCAGCCGCCAGCGCGGAAAACTTGTCGAACAGACTCATCGTGGGTTGTCCTTGAGCATGGTTCGCAAACGCTGTGCCAGTTGGTTCAGCGTCTGAACCTCGGCCAGCACCTCGACCGGTACCGAGATGTCGAGTTCGTCCTCTATTTCCATGACCAGGTCCATGATCTGAACCGAGTCCAGCCCTGCGTCGCTGGTCAGCGCGGCGTCGAAATGGATTTCCCTGATTTGCGGCAGTGCCGTCTCCACGGCATTGCGTATGGCCTGATCCACGCGATCGGTTGGCGGTGTCATGCGTTGCTCCATCCAGGTAGATTACCCAGCGCATGTTCAAGCCGCATCACCGGCTTCCAGCCCAGGCATTGTTCAATGGCGAGATTATCGCAGACCCAGTCGCGATGCAGCAGTTCGCGCGCCTTGCCTGGTGTCAGCATGGCCGGACGACGGGCCAAGCGAGCCGTCATCAGGGTGATTCCGGCACCCAGGCCAAGAATGGGGGCCGGCAGCGGGACGGTCCGGATGCGCCGGCCGCCGGCGCTTTCGGCCACCCGTGCCAGCTCGGCCCAGCTCCATCCATCCGGCGGTTGCGGACCGGCCAACGGTAGAAGATCCGATGCCGGCCCGTGATCGACCAGGCGGCAGATGGCCTCGACCAGGTCGTCGATATGCAGCAGCGAGAATCTTGCCTCGGCCGGTGCCGGCCGAATCAGCCAGCCGCGCGCGAGTATGCGCCAGAAGCCGGCCAGTGCTGGATCGGCCGGTCCATAGACGGCGGGCGGGCGCAAAACGGAGCAGCGGCGGGTGCTGGACGTCGCGATTTCCTCGGCGGCGCGCTTGGAAGCCGCGTACCACGAAAGATCCGGGCGTCGCGCGGCAAGCGAGGAAAGATGAATGAGGTGGCTGTCTGGCGCCGAAGCCGAGATTGCATCGGCCAGCCGGCGGGTGCCGCAGATGTTGTCGCGTTCGAAGTCGACCGCGCTGTTGCCGGCAATTGCCGCGGCGATGTGAATTACGCAATCCGCTCCGGCGACCAGTGCGTTCAGTGCATCGATCGTTTCGAGATCACCGGCCACGATGGAGCAGGCGTCGAAGCCCGGCGGCAGGGTACGTTTGCCGGGATTGCGTACCAGCAGCCGCAGCCGGCAGTCCGGGTACCGGCGCGCCAGCGCCGATACCGTGGCCTGACCCACGAAGCCGGTCGCGCCGGTCACGGCGATGACCGGCATATTACTAATCCGTCTGGTTCAGCGCCTGCGTATGCGGCGTACGGTTGACCAGTTCGCGCGGAAGCACTTCGGACTCCTCAAGGCCGTTGCGTTTGAGGAAATCCAGTTTGGTGCCGCTGCGCGAAAGCTTGCCCGAAGAGGTCCGGGGCAGCGTGTGCAGGGGCACCAGTTCGATCAGGCAGGCGATGCCGAATTCGGTCTGGATCTTTTGCTTGAGGCGTTCGACCAGCCGGGCCTGGCGGAACGGATCCTGCTCGCGGCACTGTACGACCAGCACGGCGACTTCGGTGCCGTCTTCGGCCGGAATTGCGAATGCCGAGGCGTCCTCGGCGCGAACTTCGGGCTGCTGCTCGGCCAGGTATTCAAGATCCTGCGGCCAGATGTTGCGGCCGTTGATGATCAGCAAGTCCTTGGCGCGGCCGGTGATGAACAGCGAATCGCCGGCGCGATAACCCACATCGCCGGTATTTAGCCAGCCGTCTTCCGACAGCGAGGCGCTTGTGGCCTCCGGATTGTTGGCGTAGCCCGACATGACGCTGGGGCCGCGCAGAAAAATCGTGCCGCAATTGCGCTCGTCCATCACGCAACCGTTGTCGTCGCGAATCTCGACTTCGTAATCGGGCAAGGGACGGCCGCAATTGACGAACTCTGTGACCCGGCACGTCTCGTCGCCTTCGGCCACGGGTTGGGCGCGTCGCGAATGCGCCAACAGGTCGGCATCGAGGCGCTCGACCTCCAGCCCTTGTGCCAGCGGTGCGAAACTGACCGCCAGCGAGCATTCGGCCATGCCGTAGCAGGGCAGGAAGGCGCTGTCGGAAAATTTTGCCGGCGCCAGCGCTTGTGCGAACTGGTTCAGCCAGCCGGCACGGATCATTTCCGCGCCCACGCCGGCAACACGCCATGCGGAAAGATCGTAATGATCGACGTCGGAAGACCGCAGGCGGCGCGCGCAAAGCGCGAAGCCGAACGGCGGCGAGTACGAAATGGTGGCCTGATTGCGCGACATCAACTCCAGCCACAGCCGCGGGCGCATGGCGAAATCGCGCGTGCCCAGGTAGTCGACCGAAAGTTGCGAAACCACCGGGCCCAGGATCAGACCGACCAGACCCATGTCGTGATAGAACGGCAGCCACGAAACGTAGCGGTCGCCGCGGCGGATCTGGACGCCGTATTGGAGAATGCCGGCGAGATTGCTCAGCACCGCTTCCTGGGTGATCATGGTGCCGCGCGGGAAACGGGTGCTGCCGGAAGTGTATTGCAGGTAGGCAAGCTCATCGGGCGCCGGCGGTTCCGGCAGGCTCGCGGCCGGTTCCAGTGCCTGGAAACGCTCCAGGGTGCCGCTGACTGCCAGATCCAGGCCCCTGACCGCTTCTTCGAGAAACGAGCCGAAATCCGATGAAGCATAAGCCGCGCTTGCCCGGCAATCCTTGAGCAGTGATCGCAGATGCTCGATAAACGCGCGCTTGCCGCCCAGATGCACGGCGGCCGGCAGCGGAACCGGCACCAGCCCCGCGTACTGGCAGGCGAAGAACATGACGTGAAAGTCCGGCTGCGTGTCGGCGACCAGCGCAATGCGGCTGCCGCGCGCAAGCCCCAGCCCGGCGAGCCGGGCCGCGATATCCAGTGCTCTCTCGCGCAGCTCGGCATAAGTCATGACCGCGGTCAGTTCGCCGCGGCCATTGTGAAAATTGCAGCCTGTTGTCCCCTTGGCTGCATAGTCCAGCGCCTCGGCCAGACTCCGATAGCCGGAGGTCTTGAGCGGAAGCGAGTTGTTGGTTGGGGTTGGTGTCTGGCTCAAAACCGAATTTCCCTTGTTGTTCTGTCATCTCGCGTAAAATTCCGGCGATGAGAGCCGGCGCGGGAATTTTGTTTGTTCAAACGCCCATTATAAAGCGACCGCCAATGGAATGAAACTGTTCGGAAGTGCCTCTTTTTGTGAAGTTTACAGGCGTTTTGCTCCTCGTTTCGTGTTGACGAATGCAATTCCGCAACATTATGTGGTACTCCTGCCACAGCTACAAGGATAAACGATGCCAGCTGCCGAAGATCAGGAAATCGTGATTCGTCCGGTGAGGACCCGGCATCAGTGGAAATGCTTTCACGCCCTGCCCGCGGTGATCCAGTCCGGCGCGCCCGAATGGGTGCAGCCGCTCGGGTTGCAGATGCGTCAGATGTGGGCGCCGCGTCATCCGTACTTCAGGCATGCGCGGGCAACCGCGTGGATCGCATTGCGCGGCGGGCAGCCGGCAGGCCGCATCAGCGCCCAGGTCGACACCCTTCAGGCCGAATGCGGAAGGCCGACCACCGGTCAGTTTGGTCAACTCGAGGCGATCGACAACCCGGCCGTGTTCGAAGCGCTGGCCCGGGCGGCCCGAGACTGGTTGGTCGAGCAGGGCATGACCGAGGTGACCGGACCGTTCGATCTTTCGATCAACCAGCAGTGCGGCCTGCTGGTCGATGGTTTCGAGCACGCCCCGATGATGATGATGAATTACAACCCGCCGTACTATCCCCGGCGGCTGGAAGCGCTGGGATTCGAGCCGGCCGTGGAAACACTGGCCTACCGCGGATCGCCGCGCTATGAACTGCCGGCGCGAATCGCACGGCTGCTGTCGCGTATCGGCGGTCGGCTTGAAGTTCGGCCGGTCACGCGCGCCGAGCTGGCATCGTACGCCGAGCCGATGCGCCGCATATTCAATGCCGCCTGGGCCGCAAACTGGGGGTTCGTTCCGCTCACCGAGGCCGAGTTCCGGCATATGGTCGACGAAATGAAACTGCTGGTGCGCCCGGGCTACGTGCAGATCGCGGTACTCGACGGCGAACTGGCTGGATTCATCGTGGCGCTACCGGATCTGAACGAACTGGTGGCCGATCTGCGCGGCCGGCTGTTCCCGACCGGGGCGCTGCGACTGCTGTGGCGGATCGCGACAAAGCGCGGTCGGCGCGCCCGGATTCCACTGATGGGTATCGTGCCGGAACAGCAGCAGTCGTTCACCGGGGCCGCCATCGGCTATGCATTGATCGAGGCGGTCAAGCGCTCGCTGATCGACGACGGTATCGAGATGACCGAGCAGTCCTGGATCCTGGCCGACAACCAGGGGATGCGCTCCATGGTCGAGGCGATCGGGATGAAAGTTGTCCAGCGCTTCCGAATCTACACAAAGGAGTTGGCGGCTTGAACCCGGATCCCCTCCATGTGATCGTACTGGCCGGCGACCGCGGCCCCGGCGACCCGCTGGCGCGCAGCGCCGGCGTGCCCGGCAAGGTGCTGGTGGAAATTGGCCGAAAGCCCATGCTGACCCGCGTGTTGCAGGCGGTGGCCGGTTTCGACCGCGGCGCCCGGATTGTCCTGGTTTGCCGCGATAGTGCCGAATATGCGGCCGCGGCCGACATCGGCCATTCCTGCCTGCGGGTCGATCCGGCGGACAGTCCAGCGGCGAGCGTGGCGGCGGCGCTGAAGCGAATCGATGCGTCGTGCCCGGTGCTGCTGGTAACCGGCGATCATCCGCTGCTGCAGCCTGCCTGGTTGGAACAGTTCGTTGAACGGGCCCGGGCCAGCGGCGCCGATGCCGTCGTCGGTGTGGTCGATCACGGCGCCATCGTCGCGCGGTTTCCCGGCAACCGCCGCACCCGCTACCGGTTTTCCGACATTGCTGTTTGCGGCACCAACCTGTTTTATGTTTCCGGAAAGCGCGGGCGAAGAGTGGCCCACCTGTGGCCCGCGTTCGAAGCCGACCGCAAGAGACCGTGGAAGATCGTCGGCCGGCTGGGCGGTTGGAACCTGCTGCGCTACCTGCTGGGTCGTCTTACGCTGGAGGGGGCCATGAAAGCGCTTTCATGCCGCATGCAGCTTCGCCTGGCGGCGGTGCTGATCGACTGGCCCGAGGCGGCCGTGGATGTCGATTCGCCCGAAGACCTCGTGCTGGTGACCCGTCTGATCGAGTCAAGGGGCGAACCGGCCTCGTGAATCGCCTGGAACGCTATATCGCAATGCAGGTACTGCGCCCGGTGATCGGCGTGTTTTTCGTCGTTCTGGTGATTGTGCTGGCGTTCTATTTCAGTCGCTATCTGGCCGATGCAGTGGTCGAACGGCTTTCGTTGCAGGCAGTCGCGCAGCTGGCCGTGCTCAAGGTCACGCTTTTTTTCGACGTGCTGATCCCGGGTGCGATGTTCCTGGGGCTGATCGTCGGTCTGGGGCGGCTGCAAAGCTGCTACGAAATTACCGCGATGGCCGCGGCCGGGGTGGGACGCCAGTCGGTGGTTCGCGCGGTATTGGTCATCGCGCTCGCCGGGCTGGTTCTGGTCGGACTGCTGACCCATGTGTTCCGTCCGTGGGCCTATGACCACCTGTATCGCCTGGAAGGCGAAATGGCCGCGCGGGTCGACCTGGAACGGGTCGAGCCCGGTCGATTTGAGATTGGCGACGAGCAATGGGTGATCTTCGCCGAGCGTCGCGACGGGGATGCTTTGGCCAATGTGCTGGTGCACCAGCGGTTGCCAACCTACCGTAACCTGCTGCGTGCCGAACGGCTTGAACAACGCACGCGCAAAGACGGCACCATTGCGCTGGACTTCATCGGCAACGTGCGGTTTTACCGTCTCGAACAGGATGGCGACGCCGATCTGGTCAACCGAACGCAAACCCTGACGGTAATACTCGATCCTCCACCACCGGTGGAGCGGGACCGGATTCGCCGGGCGTTGCCGTTCGGCCGCCTGATCCGGGCGGCCGGCGCGATGGAATGGGGCGAACTGCAGTGGCGTACGCTGATGCCGTTGTCGGTGGTATTGCTGGCGTTCATCGCACTGGCGCTGGGCCGGATCAATCCCAGAAAGGGGCAGGCGAGCAAACTAATTACCGCAAGTGTTGCGGTGGCGCTGTATTTCAGTGTGCTCGGTACGCTGGCCGATCGCGTCGACTCCGAAACCATTCCGATCTGGCCGGGGCTTTTCTGGTTGCCGCTGATCGTGATCCCGCTGCTGGTACTCAAGCTCTGGCACCAGTGGCGCGGGCCGGGAGCGCCGCTATGAGCCTGATTTCACGCTACCTGCTGGTTCGGCTGCTCAAGGGCTACGGGGTCATGTTCATTGCCGTGGGCGCGTTGCTTTGGGTGACCACCTTGCTGGAGATCCTGGGCGAGTCCAGCGGTGGCTCGGCGCTGGAAGGCGCCGTGCGTGCACTGCTGCAGATTCCGGTCAACCTGATCGATATGTTGCCGGTGGTGGCGGTGCTGGCGACCGCAACCGTGCTTTCGGCCATGCACGCGCAGCGCGAGCTGACTGTAATGCGTGCGGCCGGTATCTCGTTGCTTCGGATTACGCGCCTGGCGCTGGTGCCGGGGATCGTTATTGCAATCGGCGCGCTGGTGGCCTTGCAGTTCCTGGCGCCGGCGCTTTATCGCTCACCGGAATCGGTCTCGGCCGGCGGCGTCGGCGAGAACAGCCTGTGGCACCCGTGGCACGGGTTGTGGATGCGTTCGGAAAGCCAGTTCATGAACGTCGGTCGATTCGAGGCCGGTGAGTTGCCCGGCGAAATCGCGATCTACCAGTTCAACGCCGACGGCAGTCTCGGCAGCCAGATTCGCGCCGAGCACGCGGTGCCTGCCCCGGGCACCTGGGTGCTGGAGGATGTCATCATCAAGCGCGTCGATCGCCAGTCTTCCGACCGCATTACCCATCATGAGCGCTATTTCTGGCCGTCGTTTCTGACCGAACGGCAACTGGAGCTATTCCGGCGGCCGCCTGCAAGCCTGCCGTTGAGCGACCTGTTTACCTACGTGCAGAGCCTGAAGTTGCGCGACCAGGACGCCAGCGAATTCGAACTGGTGTTGTGGCGGCGCGTTGCGCTTCCGCTGGCGTGCATCGGCATGGTGCTGATCGCAACGGCGCTGGCAGCCCGGCCGACCCGGCGCGGTGCGGTAAGCGTCAAGGTAACGATTGCCATTGGCGTCGGTCTCGGCTATCACCTGCTGGCCGGCATGGCCGGATTCTTCGGTCTGGTCGCCGATCTGTCCCCGATGCTGGTCGCGCTGGCGCCGCCGGTGGGCCTGGTATTGCTATCGTTCTGGCTGTTGTTGACCAGCAGATAATCGATGGCTCGAAAGGCGATTTGAACCGCAGATGAACGCAGATGAACGCAGACAAGCCGGGATTGGGCAAGGTGACGGAGAGTCATGCATGATCAGAAATGAAAAAAGCCGCCAGCGCTTGCGGGCGGCTTGATCGGTCAGCTTGCAGCAATCAGCTCTGAGCCTGAACCCAGGCGCTGCACCAGCCGTTGCGGTTGACCAGTTTGTTGGGGAAGATGGCGCAGCCGATCCATTCGCCGTCGTCGCCCTGCTTGAGCTGGCAATTGGCACAGTTCTGATCGGCGCTGTGGGAAGACCATTTGCCTTCGTCCACTTCGTTGGTGTCGTGCACGTAACCCAGCGCTTTTGCCTGGGCGTCTTCCGGGTCGAGTTGTTCCTGGGCAAATGCGGAACCAAAGCGCGAACCGACCGGCAGCAACAGCGCCAGAGAGCCGGCGCCGGCGAGTTTGAACAGGTTTCTGCGAGAACATGTAGCCATGATGGTTGCTCCTTGGAGGGGGTTGCCGTATTGCAAGATGAGTCCATTATATCGGATTGCCGACATGCCCGAATTCGGCCGCCATTCACGCCGTGAGAAAGATTCTGATTATTATTCGTGATTGTGGCCGTCGGCGGATGGTCCGAACAAGCGTTTTTATCCGCAAATGAACGCGAATAAACGCAAATCTAAAGAATCAGAGCGCTCTCCCGGTTCATGAAAAACGGGCGCCTGGGGCGCCCGCGGTATTGCGGCAGAACTTGCCGACATTACGGCATGATGACTGCATCGATCACATGGATCACGCCATTGCTGGCCTCGATATCGGTGCTGACAACGTTGGCGCCGTCGACGGTTACGCCGCCACCGGCGACATTGATGTCGATATCGGAACCCTGTACGGTTGTTGCCGAGTCCAGGCTAACAACGTCTGCGGCCATGACCTTGCCGGATACGACGTGATAGGTCAGTACCGCGGTCAGTTTTTCCCTGTTGGCCAGCAGTGCTTCGAGATCGGCTTTGGGAATCGCGGCGAACGCTTCATCGGTGGGCGCAAAAACCGTAAAAGGCCCATCGCCCTTGAGCGTTTCGACCAGGCCGGCGGCCTGAACGGCGGTGACCAGCGTATTGAAGCTTCCGGCTTCAATCGCGGTGTCGACAATATCCTTCTTCATGCCGTGGTGATCGGCGCTGGCATGCATGCCGAAAGCGACCAGAAAGGTTACGGCCACGGACGTGATTAAAGTTCGCATCTGTTTCTCCTTTGGAGATGTAGTAGGTGTTGGGTGTCGTCATTGACACAAGCGATAGAATGCCCCTGCTGCATCGACGCAAAGTCAATTCCAGATGAAGCCAGAGTCAAATTCAGGTGACAGTTTTGTCAAGACCGTCCCGCCGGGTGGCGAACTGGTCTATGTGCACGACTGGATTGATCCGGAAAGTGCCGACAATATGTTCATGGCGTTGCGCAGCGAAGTCGATTGGCAAACCCGGACAATCCGCATGTTCGGCAAGGTGATGACGCAGCCGAGGAAGATTGCATTCCAGGGTGATCCGGGTATCGGTTACGTGTATTCGGGCGGGTTGTATCGGGCCGTACCCTGGCATCCGGCCGTTGCCGGTTTGCGCGACGCGCTCGCTTCCGATACGGATTGCAAGTTCAATTGCGCGTTGCTCAACCTGTATCGCGACGAACGCGATTCGATGGGATGGCATTCGGATGACGAGCCGGAACTGGGCCGCGATCCGACCATTGCGTCGGTCAGCCTGGGGGCGTCAAGACGTTTCGTGTTGCGCAGCAAGGACGACAAACGGCGCAGGTTCGAACTCGTTCCGGGCCACGGCAGCCTGATCCTGATGCGCGGCGACCTGCAGCACCACTGGCAGCATCAACTGCCTAAACTGACCCGTGCGGCCGAGCCGCGAATCAACATCACGTTTCGGAAGATTGTTCGTCCTCCGAAGTCGGTTGCGAATCCGTCTGCATGACTTCGTCGACAGTCTGTTGGGCCTGGTCGAGCATGCTGCGGCATTGCTTGCTGAGTTCGACCCCGCGCTTGAACTTGTCCAGCGATTCGGCGAGTTCGAGTTCGCCCGATTCCAGTTGCTCGACGAGCTGTTCGAGTTCCGCCAGGGTTTTCTCGAACGAAGGCTGATTGTCTTTTTTGCTGCTGGGCACGGATGGCTTCCCTTGGTCTGATCGCGTCATGGTAGCAGCGCGGCCGGGCGCTGGTGCCATTCGAGACGGCTGTCGTGTTGTTCCATCCGTTCGGCAAAACGCCAGTCCAGCCACTCCAGTCCGACGGCGCAGAGCCTGCCGTCGATACTCAGCGCCGGGTAGGCGTGTCGGCGCCATGGTGGAATGCCCGCCTCGCGCATCAATTCCCGCACCTGTTGTTGCGGGCGCTCGGGATGAAGGCGCAGTTGCGCGCCGGGCTCCGGTGCTCCGATTTCCCAGCGCTTGCCGATGGCGGATCGTGTTTCCCCGCCGGCCCAGTGCAATTCGCCCCCGGCCGGCACCGGGCAGCGATCTTCGGCAGGCCATTCGCGCTTCCAGTCGACCGGGGACAGCGGTTGGCGGTCCAGCCACAAGCAATTGCGGTAGGCATGCACGCAGGCCTCGGACCAGTCCAGCGCAGGCTGCCGATCCCCGGCGGCTTCGAGACACTGGGTGCGGAACTCCTCCAACGGCCGGATCGGTGGTGCGGCAAGCCGTTCATGCTCACACCATGCGCGGACTGTGCCGAACGCCGCGCTGGGCTCGAGCGCCAGCCACGCTTCCAGGTCGATCAGGGTTTCGCCGGAATGGTCGCGGCTGCGCGCCAGCGACTTGAAGGTTTTTTGTGCATCGGCATGCACGGCGTCGGCGGCGGCGCGCTGCCAGCGTGCCGAATGCAGCACGCTCGCGCGGTATCCCGGCCAGCGTTCTTCAATTGCGGGCAGCACGCGGTGACGCAGGTAGTTGCGGTCCAGCGAAAGATCGCGGTTGGTCGGGTCGTGCAGGTATTCAATCCGGTGACGATGCAGGTACTCGAGAATCTGTGCCCGGGTCCAGGCCAGCAGCGGCCGGCCCAGCCAGCCCGGGTCCAGTCGGCGCAACGGCTGCATCCCCGCCAGCCCCAGCGGTCCGGCGCCGCGCAGCAATCGCAGCATGACGGTTTCGATCTGGTCGTCGGCGTGGTGTGCGGTCAGCACGTGGTCTTCGCCACCCAGCAGGGCGCGCAGGCAGGCATAGCGGGCGTGGCGGGCGGCCGCCTCGGGGCCGCCGGCACCTGGTTGATGACCGGCCTGGACGCGCTCGATCCGACAGTCGATGCCCATTCGGCTTGCCAGTGCTGCTGCCTGGCGCGCGCGGTCGGCGCTGGCAACGTCCAGACCGTGATCGACGTGGACTGCGCGGATGCGTTCTCGATGGCCGGCACTCAGCAGCAGGTGCAGCAGACAGGCCGAATCCGGACCGCCGCTGAACGCCACCAGGTTGGTGCCGGTTCGGGTGATGACCTGGTCGTTGAGTTCCGCCATGCGTCACTCCCGGCCGGGCCGGAATCCGACGGGCCGTCGGCGTGATGCGCTCACTCGCGCTCTAGCGCGCCCATGGCCATCAGCCGTTCGTAGCGCGCCTCGATCAGTTCCTCGACCGGGCTGTCGTCGAGTACCGTGAGCTGGCTGAGCAGGTGCTCCTTGAGCCGGCCGGCGACCTCCTCCGGGTTGCGGTGCGCACCGCCCAGCGGTTCGCGAATCACCTGGTCGATCAGACCCAGCTGTTTCAGGCGCCTGGCGGTAAGCCCCAGCGCACCGGCCGCGGTTTCGGCTTTCTCTGCGCTTTTGTAGAGTATCGATGCGCAGCCTTCGGGCGAAATCACCGAATAGATGGAAAACTGCAGCATGTTGGTGCGGTCGCCAACGCCGATGGCCAGCGCGCCGCCGGAACCGCCTTCGCCGATCACGGTGCACAGGATGGGCACCTTCAGGCGCGACATCACCTTGAGATTCATTGCGATGGCCTCGGACTGGCCGCGTTCCTCCGCGCCCACGCCGGGATAGGCGCCGGGCGTGTCGATCAGGGTCAATATGGGCAGGCCGAAGCGCTCGGCCATCTCCATCAGACGCTGTGCCTTGCGATAGCCTTCCGGGCGCGGCATGCCGAAGTTGCGAAAAATCTTCTGCTTGGTGTCGCGCCCCTTCTGGTGGCCGATGACCATTACCGCCCGGCCCTCCAGTGCGGCCAGGCCGCCGACGATGGCGTGGTCGTCGCCGAAATGACGGTCGCCGTGAAGTTCCTCGAAGCGGTCGAACAGCAGCGGAATGTAGTCCAGCGTGTGTGGCCGTTCCGGATGGCGTGCCAACTGTGAAATCTGCCAGTCGCTCAGCCCGGAAAAGATCGCTTCGGTCTGCTCCAGGCAGCGATTCTCCAGGCGCTGGATTTCATCGCCCAGGTCAAGCTCGTGGCTGCTGCCGACGCTGCGCAGCTCGGCCAGCTTGGCCTCCAGCTCCGCGATCGGCTTTTCAAAGTCGAGATATGTTCTGGTCATTCGCCGACAATCGATTCGATGCGTAATCTTCGAGTATATCGCCCGTGCCGGGGGCATGCCGGCCTTTTGGTAACCCCCCGGCTTTGTCGGGGGGTACTAAAGTCAAAATCAAAAGGCGTTTCGCCGCCAGCTGCGCTGGCTGATGCGAGTGACTTTTTTCGATTGCAAAAAAAGTAACCAAAAATGCGC
>JBBDSL010000114.1:0-18409 GCA_040904965.1 Wenzhouxiangellaceae bacterium | reverse complement strand
CAGGCGCCTGTGAAAAGTAGGTCGCCTGCAAGCGCGCAGCGCGAGGCGAAACCGCCTTTGTAGTTTAAAGGTGAATTGGAAAGGCCGCCGCGCCCGGCAACGCCGCCAAATCTCAGAACGCACCATCCTGCCTGCTGCGCAACAGCGGCCCGTCGCACGCCTCGAAGGCTTTGCGAGCGCTGTTCTGTTCTTCAGGACAACGGCTTGTTCGGGATCACTGCTACCGCATCCTGGCCGACCCAGAATGCACCCGGCTGGAACAACACCGGGTCGGTGCCAAGGGCCAGGCGCACCTGGTCTTCGACCAGCCGGCGCGTGGTCAACGTGGTGCCGTACTTTTCCGGGTCCAGTGACGGCGATTCGCTGCGCGGCCGGAACCAGTAGCCTTCCTCGTTGAGCGTCACGCCCGGATGCTCGCGCACCAATTCCTCGCTGTGGACGCTGAACAGAAGCACCCCGCCTGGGGCCACGGCACTGCCCAGCGCCCGCAGCCAGTCGCCCCAGGCCGGTACCGGCAGGTGGGTGAACAGCGAAAGCACGAAGACCACGTCATAGCGCTCGGGGAACACGATCTCGCCGGGATTGAACGACGATTCGAACGCCTCGACGCCGAATTGCTCCCGGACAAAATCCATCGATCCGGGCAACACGTCGGAGCAGGTCAGCCGGCCCGGCAGCGCGCGCGCAAGGTGGCGCGTGAAGCGCCCGTAGCCGCAGGCGAATTCGAGCATGCGCGATACGCTCAACAGCGGTCGATCAATCCGCTCCAGCAACTGCATGGTTTCGGCCATGGTGCGCCAGCCGTCGGCAAGATAGTCGCGCACCGGGTTGCGGCTGTACGCGTCGCGCGAGATGAACCTGAAGATGTCGTCGTCGGGATGTATGGTGCAGTTCACGCGCATCCAGGCACCGTAGCGCTTGGGGTCCCCGAGGCGCTCCAGCGCATTGTGCGCGGCGAGGTTCGCCGAGTCGCGCTGCAGCGCCTCAAAATAGAGTCGACCGGCTTCTTCCCGATCGGAAGATTCAAGTTGCCGGGCGCGCGCGAGCAGATCGTCGATGGAGGGATCGGGCCGGGCGTGATTCGGGACTGGCTGCATGGTCGGTCTTGATGGCTTGTTCAATGCTGGGAGAAGCCCCTGAATGTACTGTTCAGATGCGCCTGCGCAGCGTTGTTCAGGGGCTACCGGACCGCCTATTCGCCGCAGTCGCAATGGTATCATGTGCCACTCGAAGCTGGACGTGGCAGCGCCTGCCCATGGCCCAAGACATTTCCCCCGAACTGGCCGCACAGGCCCGGCGCCAGTTGCAGCATCCCCGATTGTCCGCGACCTTGTGGGAACTGCTTGGCGCGCCCTCGGCCGCCCGTCCCAACGCAGCGGTCGGCACCGAGTTGCACCCGGCCTGCCAGATGCTCGCGCACTCGCTGCGGGCGCACCAGGATGCGGCACTGGCGGTGAGCCAGTACTTCGGCATCGCGCTGCAGCACTATCACACCGCGGCCGACGTCATCGCGCGCCTGAAGAAATCGTACGGAAAATCGCAGCCAGACCCAAAAATTCTCGATTTCGCCTGCGGATACGGCCGCCTGCTCAACCTGCTGATCCACAACGTACCGGCCGAAAGAATCTGGGCAAGCGAAATCCAGCCCGACGCGGTTTCGTTCGTGACCGACCGGTTCGGTGTGCACGGCCTGCAGTCCACGGAACGGCCCGAGGACTTCGACCCCGGGGAGCGCTTCGACCTGATCTGGGTTGCCTCACTGTTCTCGCACCTGCCGCCGGGCCTGTTCGAGCGCTGGCTCAAGCGCCTGACCGGGCTTTTGACGCCGCAGGGCATCATGTTGTTCACCACCCACGACCAGGCGCTGCTGACCGAAGGCATGGACATGCCGGAATCGGGCATATTGTTCATCGAGAGCAGCGAGAACGCCGACCTGAGCACAGAAATCTACGGCACGACCGTCGTCACCGAGCGCTACGTGCGCGCCGCCGTGGCCGGCATTTTCGACGAACAACGCGCGTGCATCCGCCTGCCGCGACTGATCAACTACGGACAGGATGCCTACGTGGTGGGCGGCTCGCCAGCGCGCGACCTGAATGCATTCGGTGACATACCGCGCGGCCCGCGCGGCTGGCTGGACGAATACGGGATTACCGATGGCACGCTGTACCTGGCCGGTTGGTCGGCCTCCATGGACGAAGACGCGCAGCAGGTTGATCTGGAAATCATGCTCGACGACCAATTGCAACCATGCACCACCGGCGAGCCGCGCCCTCGGGTGGCCGAGGTGCTGGCCAGGCCCGGACTGAGCCATTGTGGATGGTCGGCGACGATCGAGCTGCCACGCGATCGCGGCGAATGCTACCTGCGGATCATCGCCAGCGACGACCGCGGCCGGCGCGCGCTGATTTTCGCTGGCGCACTGGATATTCCGAAAGCGGAAGGACAATAGCTTTCAAAATGAAGCCCCGGGAACCGCAGATTTCGCAGATGCACAACGCTCGATCGCACCCATGATCTCGGCTCTGGCGTCGTCGGGGCCGTGCCAACCGAGCACCTCCACCCACTTGCCGATTTCCAGGTCCTTGTAATGGGCGAAGAAATGCCGGATCTGGCGCCGGCTGAAGGTCGCCAGATCCTGGACGTCGCGAATGTCTTCGTGCAGCGGGCTGATTTCCTCGATCGGCAGCGCCGCGATCTTGCTGTCGCGCCCGGCCTCGTCGGTCATTTCCAGGTAGCCGATCGGGCGACAGCGGATGACCGAACCCGGCATCAGGCCGGGGCGGATCAATACCATCACGTCCAGCGGATCGCCATCTTCGGCCAAAGTGTTGGGAATAAACCCGTAATTGCACGGATATCGCATCGAGGTCGCCAGCAGGCGATTGACCATGATCGCCCCGGTACTTTTGTCGACCTCGTATTTCACGGGCTGGCCGTCGGTGGGGATCTCGATCACCACGTTGAAGTCATCCGGCGGGTTTTCGCCGGGGCTGATCAGGTTGAAATCCATGATTGACCGGACGTTTCGAATGAAGGCTGGCATTATAGCGCTGACCGGACGGACCGAAACCGTCTTGCCACCGCCTTGACGAAACTGCCCTCGGCAACGGAATACGAACCCCATGACCGCAACAAATTACGCCGGCGCACGACCGGCCAACTGGTTCATTACCGGCACCGACACCGGCTGGCAACCGCGGCCCTGACGCGCGCGCTGGTCGGGCAGGGGGCCGAGGTGGCCTGCTTCAAGCCGATCGCATCGGGCTGTCGGCGGGTCGACGGTCGCCTGGTCAACGACGATGCGCTGGCGCTGATGGCCGCATCCAACGCCGGTCTGGCGTACAAGCAAGTCAATCCGTATGCGCTGGAGCCGGCGATCGCACCGCATATCGCCGCTGAACATGCCGGCATTCGCTTTGATCTTGATCTTATCTGTGGCGAAATTGAATCTGCAAGCCCTGCCATCAGGCTTGTCGAGGGGGTAGGCGGATGGTGCGTGCCGCTGGATGAGAACCGAAGCCTGTCCGAACTGCCGAAGCAACTTGGTTGTCGCATTCTTCTGGTTGTCGGCATGCGCCTGGGCTGTTTGAACCACGCCCTGCTCACGGCCCGGGCAATCGCCGAAGACGGGCTGGAACTGGCCGGATGGATCGCCAACTACCTGGATCCCGGATTCGCCGAGCCCGCGGCCAACGAACGAACACTGGAGGCGCGGCTGCCAGCGCCGAAAATGGGGCGGATAACGCCGTCGGAATCCGGTCCGCGGCTTGAAATATCGGATACGCTGACCCGCTTGCTACTGAACTGAGCCACGATGAATTCCCCGAAACCCGCTGTTTGCACTCGATTCCTGTCCGGCGCTGTGCGCCTGCTCGCCCTGATTTGTCTTTTAGCAACCGTCCTGCCAGCCCATGCGGTGGTGTGGCCGCTGGCCGACTACGACGATGTCGTCGGCGAACTGATTACCGACCACCTGCGCGCCGAAGACACGCTGGTGGACATGGCGCGCATGCACAACATCGGCCATTTCGAGATCCGCGCGGCCAACCCCGGACTGGACCCATGGCTGCCGCTGCCCGGCGCCGAAGTGCGGATACCCCAATTGCACGTGCTGCCCGACACCGAACGCCGCGGCATCGTGATCAATCTGTCGGAGCGTCGCCTGTACTACTTCGCCGGCAGCTGGCCGGATCGCGACGGACCGGTGGTCAGCACGCACCCGGTCGGCGTGGGGCTGATCGACCGCGCCACCCCGGTCACCAGCGCCCGCGTGACAGCGAAAGTAGACAATCCTGCGTGGTATCCGAACGAGCAAACGCGCGAATGGTACCGGCGCGAGAAGAACGAGATCCTGCCGCCGGTCGTGCCGGCCGGGCCGGAAAACCCGCTGGGGCAACATGCACTGATTCTGGACGCCGACGGACTGCTGATTCACGGCACCCACCGCCCGGCTGGCGTCGGCATGCGGGTCAGCCAGGGCTGCATTCGGCTTTACCCGGAGAGTATTGCCAGCCTGATCGGCCAGGTGCCGATCGGCGAGGAAGTGCGCATCATCGACCAGCCTGCGCGTATCGGCTGGCGCGGCGAGAATTTATACCTGGAAGTCGATCCGGTCGGAGACGAACCGGAGGTCCGCCATGACGAGGCGGTCTGGCGCGAGTTGCAAGAGCGCCTGGAACAGCGCGCCGGCGGCATCGAGCCGGACTGGGAAACCGCGCGCGCGGCGTTCGAGCGAGCCGACGGCGTGCCGGTCGTGGTGGCGTCCTCAAAATAACCGCGCCGAAAAATGGCTTGAACCACGAAGGACATCAGAAAGACCAAAAAACCTTTGAATACCCCTGCGCGGAGCATCCGAGCCGTGCGACGACCCGCTGGCGCGTGCAGCATGGTGCGTTACGCCCTCGGCTTCACGCACCCTACGCGGGTAATCGCAGTTTTATTGGGCAGTCGCGGTTTTGTGGTGCATTGAGCGCAGCGAAACGCACCAGCGAGCTGAGTTGAAGCCATCTGAACAGGGACACCGCGACACCATTACCAATGCAATCAGAAGTATTGCATTAGTAAATTAGAAATCCGTTCGATGCGTGCGTGTTTTCACCGGAAAAAGAAAACGCCGGGCAGAACCCGGCGTTTTCGATAACACAAAATTTCTGTACCGGGATATTACTTGCGCTGCAGGTCCTGCAGGGCGCGATCCAGCTTGCGCTCCAGGTCGGTGCAGCAGTTCTGTGATGCGTCGGCCGCGGCCTGAGCGGCGCGTGCGGCTTCCATGGCCTCGTTGATCATGCTGGCGGCGTTATCGACCTTGGCCTGGGCATCCTCGGCAATGCGCCTGGCTTCGGCCGTTTCGGCGCGAATTTCCTCGATCTGCGAGGAAGTTGCACAACCTGCTGCCAGAACCAGGGCGCACCCTGCGACCAAACTTTTGAACAGAATTTTCGAATTACTGACACTCATTGACATTCTCCAGATCACGTTGGGATTTCTTCTTCGGGCCGTCGCAACGGGCGACAGCCTCCACCGCGTATGATGAACCAAGCTGGAAGCGGTTACAAGCGCAATTGGCCGTGACCGAGCCACAAACCCGCCTTATCCACCATCTCTCCTACTGCGACGCTGTCAGAGCCCGTAGCTGGGGCGTTTCGCTACGAACGGACGGCAAACCCCAACGTTGCATAAATTTTCGGGCCGGAATCGCTACGCTGCCCGGTATAGCGGCCGTCGTGATTCACATGGCGCGGCCTGTACTTGCGTTGCCAGCCCTCACGTTGCGTGAAGCTACGCTCCGATTGGCAACACGCCGTGCAGCCCCCGGCAATACTACTCTCCGGGCTTCCAGCTCCGAAAATTTATGCAACGTTGGCGTAGACAAGGCGGGTACCAAGAAATTTTTTCGATTTTATTGAAACTTTCCGAAACAGGCGGCGGTCATAAGTGGTGCCCTGCGCAGGGCGCGGGTTCGCTTCCCTCCCTGAGCGGACCCACCCGGATTCGGTAACGTCCCCAAACCGGATCCAAACCTGAGGCCCCGGGTTCCTCCCTCTCCCGGGGCCTTTTTTATGCCCGGCATTCGGGCTGCCCTATCGACTGCGGCGTCCCGATGCGGCGCGTCTGGGCGTTTTAGCTCGGTCGCGCGTCCTCAACGTAGCTCTGGCTACGCCTGCGGGGCGCTCGGTCGCGAAAACACCCAGCCACACCACCTCGGAACCCCTCGCGCAGACGCTACGATCTATGGGGGCGGGAGAGATACGCCTTGCTCTGCATCTCGACCAAACGCGAAACCGTCCTCTGAAACGGCCCGGCCAGACGCTTCCCGGCATATACCTCTTCGATCGGAACCTCGGACGAAGCGATCAGCTTGACCGCGCGGTCGTAGCACTCGTCGATCAGGTGGATGAACCGCCGCGCGGCGTTGTTGTGCTCGTCGTCCATGGCCGGGATGTTGCTGACGATCAGGGTCGAGAACCGCCAGGTCAGCTCGATGTAATCGCCTGCAGAACGCGGTCCTTCACACAGGTCGGAGAATTCGGCCCACAGCAGCGAGCCGGAACGCCGGCGAATCGGCAATTTCCGCCGGCGCACCACCAGATGATCCGCCATGACAGGCTGATCGGGACACAGCGCGTCGAATTCCTCGGCCAGCAGCCGGTCGGTCTCGGCACCGGCGGGCACATACCAGGTGGGGTGTCGCTCGAGTTCGCGCAGTCGGAAGTCTTCGGCTGCATCCAGCTCGATCACCCGGCAGTTGCGCTCGATATTCTCGATTGCCGGTACGAACCGCCGGCGCTGCAAACCATCGGCGTAGAGCCGGTCGGGCGCTTGATTGCTGGTGGCGACCAGGGTGACGCCGCGCCCGAACCACCGGGTCGACAGCTCGCCCAGCAGCATCGCGTCGGCGATGTCCTCGACGTGAAACTCGTCGAAACACAATACCCGCGCGCGTTTTCTGAGCTCCGCGGCGATCCCGGTCAGCGGGCTGGCCCGATTGCCCGACTGCCTGAGCCGGGCATGCACATCGTCCATGAAACGGTGGAAATGCGCCCGCTCCACGGCCACCCCGGCGGCCTGTAGCGACTGCACGAAAAGTTCCATCAGCAGCGTCTTGCCGCGCCCGACACCGCCGTGGATGTAGACGCCGGGTACGACACGCGGACGCCGAAACCAACCGCCGGAATGCTTCAGCAGGGCATCATGGCACTGTTGCAGGGCTTCGGCGACGTGCGCCTGGCGGTCGTCGAACTTCAGCTTGCCGGCATCGACCAGAACCTGGTAGCGCGGCGCCGGCCCTTGTGCAGTCGTGCCAGCAAACCGGGAACTGCCGCCGTCAGTCATCCCAAGTGCCTTCGAACAGTTTCAATTCGCGGTCGGATACCGCTCCCACACAAACCGGAGTCCGCTGGGGAAGCAAATTCCGATTCGCGACTTTACCGACATCGGTCGCGGTCGGATACCGCTCCCACAAGGCCCGATCATTGATGGCCCGGACGTTGAGCCATGAATGATCCGGGCGTAAACCGCTGAGAAACGTAGCGAGCGAGTAGCTGGCGGTGGCCGCCGGAGCACAGGAACCGGAATGGACACCGAGCACCGCCGGACGCCGCCAGCCGCACGCGCAGTAGTTTCTCAGCGGTTTACGGCAGGTGGTTCTGCACCGCATTCTTGATCAACCCGCGCAGGTCCATCAGGCGGCGGTGGAAGAAATGACCGCTGCCTTCCATCACCACCAGATCGGGCTGCTTGTCGAGATTCTCGACCCATTCGTAAACCGCCTTGGGCGAGACGACTTCATCCTCGTCGCCCTGCACCACCAGCCAGGGGCAGTTGGGCGGCAATAGCTCGGCAAAGCCGTAGCGCTCCACCGGCGGCGCGATGGTGATCAGCATCCGGACCGGGAGATCCTGCGCCGCGCGCAGCACGATCCACGCGCCGAAGGAAAAACCACCCAGCCACAGGTCGTCGTCGGGGCGGACGGCGCGAACCCACTCGACAACCGCCAACAAATCGTCCAGTTCGCCGTTGCCGTCGTCGAAGCTGCCTTCGCTATCGCCGGTACCGCGAAAATTGAACCGCACGATGGACAGGCCGGACTCGCGCAGCGCCCGCTCCATGATGGTGACGACCTTGTTTCGCATGGTGCCTCCGTGCTGCGGATGCGGATGGCACAGCACCGCCGTGGCCGGACGCGCCACGTCCGGCTCGGGCACATCGGCCATGCACTCCAGGCGCCCGACCGGACCACTGAGAAAGAACTCGGTCTGCCCGGTCGGGAACGATTCTGGATCGATCGGCTTCTGCTCGCTCATTTCAACGCTTCAAACCCTGATACGGACGGGCATGATAACCCAAGGAGACCTACAGCAATTCCTGCTACTGTTGCGCCTGGAACCGATTCCGGCGACCTCGGAGGAGCGGCATGAATCACCTGGCGCACGTCGTGCTCGCCGGGCCCGACCCGGACCACCGGCTGGGCGCCTTCCTGGGCGATCACGTCAAGGGTGTTACGGCGCTGGACGCGCTGCCACAGGAACTTGCCCGCGGTGTTCGCCTACACCGCAGAGTCGATTCGTGGTCCGATGCGCACCCGGCAGTGGTCGCGCTGCGGGCGCAGACCGGACCCGACTGGCGGCGCTACAGCGGAGTCATACTGGACGTTCTGTTCGACGCGATGCTGGTCCGGAACTGGCATCTGTATAAGGCGACGCCGCTGGAAGAATACGGCCGGCAAATCGACGACCTACTGACCAGGCGGCAGTCGGAATTGCCGCCGCGGCTGCTGCGCTTTTCGCTGTGGGCACGACAGGTCGGACTATGGACGCGCTACGACGAACGCGCAATGCTGGATGAAATCTTCTACCGGCTGGCACAACGCCACGGCCGGTGCAGTCCGCTGTCACAGGGCACACAACTGTTGGACCGACTGGAACCGAAGATCGAGCAGACGTTCAGCGAGCTGTTTCCCTGGTTGCAGGATCGTGCCGAGACGTTTCTCGGGCACGACTGAAACAGTTAATCGATTTCGCCCAGCATGTATTCGACCGAGGCGCGCACCTGCGCATCGCTGAGGTCGCTGCGTCCGCCCTTGGGCGGCATCGCGCCGATACCGTTGATGGCACTGTCCGCCAGCGCATCCTCGCCCTTTTCCAGGCGATCTTCCCACTGCGCGGCCACCAGTTGCGGCGCGCCCGCGGCGCCCGACGTATGGCACGCCTGGCAGACGTTGTTGTAGATCCGCTCGCCGTCGGTGCTGCCGTCGAATGCCGCCTGCTGCTGCTGTCGCCCGCTACCGGTTTCCTTGGCTGCCGCCTGCGCCGCGGCGCGGCCGGTTTCGCCGGCATAGACGTCGAACACCGGCTTGACGCGCTGCACCGTGGCCGCGTCGCGGGCCGGATTGGGGCTGCCGGCAATCTGGCTGTTGACGTAGATTGCAACGATAATGATCAATGCAGCGAAAAACACCAGCCCGACGATGATCAGGCTGAAGCGCTTCATGAAAATCTTGTCGTCTTGCTCGCTCACGCTGGGGTTCCTTGAATCCGTTTTGGGCCGGCCGGAAGGCCGTATTTGCGCCCGATCGACGACCGGGTCTGGACGATCAGCAATTATACCGTAGCGAGCGTTGCCGCCATGCACTTCGCCCGACTGAGCCCGCCTATTCACCATCCCTCCTACTGCGACGCTGTCAGGCCCCGCATCTGGGGCATTTCGCTCGGTCGCGCATCCTCACCGGACAGGCGAGTACGTTTCCGGTGCGCTCGGTCCCGAAACACCCCATCTACGGCACCTGACAGCGTCTCGCTACGGACGGATGGTGAACAAGGCGGGCTGAGATCACGAAACGCCGCTCTAAACAACCGTCCGGCGCCAAAAATCTACCGCTCGTCCGGAAACGCTGGCTTTCCCCGGCGATACGCCTATGCTTTGCTCAACCAAACCCATCGCAGGCACGTGGATGAGCAATACAGCGCACCCGCGGTTTACACCGCACCGCACTGGTCAGGCGGGCTTTACCCTGATGGAACTGCTGCTCGGCATCGCCGTACTGGCCATTCTGATCTCCCTGGCAGTGCCGAGCTTCAGCCAGTTCATCCAGAACAACCGGCTGGCATCCGAAGCCAACGAGATGGTCGCCGCGTTTCAGTTCGCACGCTCCGAGGCGCTCAAGCGCGGCCTGGATGTACAGGTTTGTTCCAGCGCTGACGGCGCCACCTGCGGCGGCGATTGGGATCAGGGCCGGATTGCGGTGGTCGATCCCGGCGGCGCGAATGAAGCAATTCTTCGGGTCTGGGCATCGCCCGGAGACGATTTCAGTTATTCGCCCACCGGCGGCACTGTGACGTTCGAGCCCAGCGGTTTCACGTCCGCGGCTGCCCAGCAGTTCGACCTGCTGCTGACCGGGTGCACCACCGACAACGCGCGCCGGGTATTGATCGAACGCACCGGCCGAGTTGCCAGCCAGCGGGTCAACTGCCCATGAGACATCCAATGACGACATCGAATCGATTCCGCCCGTTCCATGCCATTTCCCGCCAGCGCGGCGTCACACTGATCGAGATTTTGATCACACTTTTGGTGCTGGCCGTCGGCCTGCTCGGACTGGCCGCACTGCAGGGCTTTTCGCTGCAGACCGGTCAGATTTCCTATCACCGCACGCAGGCGACCAACATCGGCTACGAAATCGCGGACTTCGCCCGCTCCAACCGGTCGGTCGCCAGCGCGGGGTTCCTCGAGAATCTCGGCCAGCAGCTTGCCGCCGAGCGCCTTCCCGGCGGTAGCGCAGCCGTGCAACTTAATACCGCGACCGAGCAATTGACCGTCACCGTGAGCTGGCTGGACGACCGCGCGGCGGAGGCCGAAGCCGCCGGCGAGGGCACCACGTCATTTACATTCAGCACCCGAATCTGAGGATTGACTCATGCCGTTCGAGATAACACTTTGTTCAGCAGGGCGCAAACCGGCCGGGAAGCACTTTGCCGGCTTCACCCTGGTGGAGCTGATGATTGCCATCACCCTGGGCCTATTACTCACTGCCGGCATGGTGCAGCTTTTCAGCAGCACCAAGGTCACGTTCAGAACCAACGACGCTATCGCCCGGGTACAGGAAAACGGCAGGTTTACCCTGGAAATATTGAAGCGCGAACTGCGCGAGGCCGGCTCGAACGGTTTTTGCGCCGCCGAGCTCGAGGTCAAGAGTCACGTGCGTTCGGCCGATGCGCTCGACGACATTCTTGATGGCAGCCGGCTGATTGTCGGCTGGAACTACGCCGGCACATCCAGCGGCAACGATTTCACCGTGCCCGAGGACCTGACGCCGCCGACTGGCTCCGCAGCCTGGACAGGCACCGATCTAGGCGCACTGCCGGCGGCACTGCAGGGCCAGGTCGTACCGGGCTCGGATGTCCTGATTATCCGGCGCCAGGTGCCCATCCCCGACGTCACCGCCAGCAATACAAACAATAGTGCGATCAATCTCCAGGACTCTGCCGGCAACACGACAAACCACGGTCTGGCGAACAACCCGGTCGTCATGGTGACCGATTGCGCAACCGGGGCGGATGTGTTCCAGGTCACCAACAACGAAAACGGCAACTCGTTCAACCTCGGTGCAGGTGCCGGCGGTGTGGCGCCGGGAAACAACACCGGCGGCTGCGGCGGCGGTTTCTGCTGGAGCACGACCTACGACGACAGCATGCAGGCCTTTGAGATTCGGGTAAAGGCCTACTACGTCGGCTTGTCGGCCCGCGGCGAACCGGCTTTGTTCGAGGTCGATCTTTCGCGCGACCAGGCCGATGTGCAGCCGCTGGAACTTGTCGGCGGCGTGGAGAACATGCAGATACAGTACGGCTTCAGCCGCAACCCGCCCACCGGCGACGGCCAGCACGTCGACGACTGGCTGAGCGCCGACCAGATCCCGTCCGACGGCTGGCCCCAGGTGATCGCGATGAGATTGGGCTTCTCGTTGCGCTCCGACGAAATTGCAGACGGCAATCAGGTCGAGCAGACCTTCAGCCTCGCCAATACCAACGTCGGCACGCAGGGTGACGGGCGGATGCGGCATGCCTTCACGACCACCATCGCCCTTCGAAACCGGCTCATCACACTTTGAGGACCGTGACCATGAAACACCAGACCAGACAAGGCATTGGTCGCAACGCGCTGCGATCCGGGGCGGCCCGGCTGTTATCAAAACAGTTGCTTTCGAGGCAGAACGGTGCGGCGCTTTTCATCAGCCTGATGTTTCTGATCCTGTTGACCCTGCTTGGCCTCAGCGCCGCCAACGTCGGCATATTGCAGGAGAGAATGTCGGGCAACGTGCGCGAATCCAATATCGCATTCCAGACCGCGGAGGCCGCTTTGCGCGGCATCGAGCGCAGGGTGCAGGCCATCGCGCTTGGCGGCGGCGGCGGGCTCGGCGACATCCCGAACTGGAACGACTTCCAGACCGATTTCGGCGTCGCCCGGGGCGACTGCTCACTGTCCATGATCGAACAGGGCGACAGCTTCGATACGCTGACCTGGCAAACCTCGCCCGACGTACCCGAAGCCGAGTATGTAATCACCGAGCTCAGCGGCGGCTTTTCCGGAGGCCTGGTCGTGGGTTCGGCCTGCCGGCCCCTGCACTCTGAGGATTCAGGCAAGCCGGGAGCGGGCGTGTACTTCATGATCATGGCACGCGCCGCGGGTCCGGCCGGCACCGCCAATGCGGTGGTCCAGTCGATCTATTTCTGGCCGATTTGAACTTTGATACTCACGCCCGGCTCAGGCCGGAATACCGATTCCAGATTCTAGATTCCAGATTCTAGATTCCAGATAGCACTCGATTGAATTCCGGAGGACGCGATGAAACGCTTTGAAAAAGTATACGTAGGACTAGTGGTCGGCCTGCTCGGCTTCGCTGCCGGCGCGCCGGCACAGGCGGATTTGAACCTGTCCCAAAGCCCGCTGTTCCTGATCACGCCGGTCCAGCCCTCGCTGATCATGGCGGTAGACGACTCAGGATCGATGGACTTTGAAATCCTGGTCGACGCCAACGACGGTTCGCTGTGGTGGAATCGCGATAATGACGCATTTACCGGCCTGGGCACCAATTTCGATGGAACATCCGACGTCAGTTCACCCGGAACGATCAACTTCAACAGCACCGGTGCCGCCAATTCGACCTGGCAGAAATATTCCTACCTGTTCCCCAACGGCACCGGGACAGATGGACGCACGCTGGGCGACAACAACAACGACCACTTCGCCGTACCGCCGTTGCCGGAATTCGCCTACGCGCGTTCGCCGGAGTTCAATGCAATCTACTTCAATCCGGCCGAAGAATATCCGCCATGGCCATCGGAAGGCAGCGCCACTTTTGACGATGCGAATCCGACTGCTGCCAAGGCCGACCCAGCCCGCGGCAGCCAGACCTGGGACCTCACCCAGGTACAGCGGTCGGACGACAACAACTGGACTTTCCGCTTCCAGGACGAAATGGTAATTCCGGCCGGAACCGTGATTCGCGAGTCCGACCTGGATAACTGCAGCACGCTGGATAGCAACGACTTCGACGACTGGACAACCGTCACGACGCCGATCGAAATCAACGAAAACATCTGCAACATCGGCGTGGAGTATTTTCCGGCGACATTCTGGCTGAAAGCCGAATCGGGTCCGCCGGAAGGCTTCATCGGCACACCCGTTACCGGCGGCGAAGCGCCGGACGGCACGCCGATGCTCGGCTACGAAATCAAGCCGGACAATTTCAGCAATTATGACCAGATGATTCAGCGTTTCGCCAACTGGTTTCAGTATTACCGCAAGCGGGTCCATCTGACACGCGCATCGATCGGCCGGTCGTTCGTCGATGTCAGCTTCCTGCGCAACGGGTTCTTTACAATCAATAACCGGAACGATGTCACGATGCGCGATCTGTCGGTGAATGCCGACCGGCAAGCCTTCTACGACTGGCAATACGACCTGGACGGCAACGGCGGTACGCCAAACCGGCAGGCGGTCGAACACCTTGGAAACCAATTCAAGCGCACCGGCGACAACGCACCGATTCTGGAGGCCTGCCAGCGTAACTTCGGCATGCTGGTCACCGATGGTTTTTCAAATGCCGCCACCCTCGACGTCGGAAATGCCGACGGTGAACTCCCGGCGCCACTGGGAGACAATGTCTCCGACACCCTGGCCGATCTTGCATATACGTTTTATCGCGACAACCTGAGACCTGACCTGGATGCCGGCCGCGTGCCCACGCCATCGGCCTGCAATCAGGCCGACCCGCCGCTGGATCTCGATTGTCAGGAAGATCCTCACATGAACCTGTTCAGCGTGACACTGGGCGCCAAGGGGATCTTCTTCGGCCGCGACGAAGCCGCCACGGAAGACCCGTTCGCCAATCCCCCGGATTGGCCGACAAGCTTCCCGCAGCGCAACCCGAGTTCCGTAGACGACATCTGGCATGGGACACTCAATACCCGGGGCGAGATGTTTACAGCCACACGGCCCGGCGAGCTGGTCGAGGCGCTTTCCAGGGTATTGCGCGAAATTGCCTCGCGTATCGAGCCGGTCGGGGTTTCGGCAACCTCCACCCGCCTGGACGAAGACACGCAGTTCTTCGAATCCGAACTCGATTCGACGACCTGGTCGGGCAATCTCAGGGCGATCGACGCCAATACCGGTTCGTCGAACTGGGATGCACAGAGTGCGCTGCCATCACCCGGTGCCCGGACGATCAAGACCAGCATCAACCGCTCGAGCGAGAACTTCACGACGAGCGCAGACGTGCGCACCGCGATTTTCGGCAGTTCAGCGCCAAGCGGTTCGGAGGAACGTACGCGCCAGGACCAGATCATCAACTACCTCAGAGGCGATCAGAGCAACGAGGAGCAAAACGGCGGCACGCTGCGCGACCGCGACGGCGTGATCGGGGATATTGCCAACTCGCGACCCACCTTCGTCGGCCCGGTCAACGAGGGCTGGGGCCAGCTGTCAGGTTACCTCGAGTACATCGATCCCGACAGCGGCCGGAAGAAGGACCTGAAGCTGGTGCTGGTCGGCGCCAACGACGGCATGCTGCACGCATTTGACTCGGACAGCGGCGTGGAGCAGTTCGCCTACATCCCCTCGATGGTGCATGAGAATCTCGCGCAGCTCGCGGACCCGGACTATGCCCACCGCTTCTTCGTCGATGGACAGATCGGCGTGGGCGATGTCAACCTCGGCGGGTGGACCACGGTCGCTGTCGCTGGACTCGGCGCAGGCGGCAAGGGCGTTTTTGCCATCGACCTGCAAACCGAGGAAGTCCTTTGGGAGATCACTGAGGATGACCTAAACGTGGGCGACGACATCGGCCACGTGTTCGGCAAGCCGGTAGTCACCCGTGCCGGCGATGATTGGGTTGCCGTTTTCGGCAACGGCTACAACAGCGTCAATGGCCGAGCCGGGCTCATAGTCGTCGATATCCGGACCGGTGTGGCGCAACGGCTCGTTGAGACTATATCTCCCGATACTGACAACGGCCTATCGGAAGTCGCCGTGTTCATGGATCCGGTCGAACGCGTCAACGCGCTGCGCGCCTACGCCGGCGACCTCAAGGGCAATATGTGGCGTTTCGATTTCGACGGCGGCACTCGCCCGACGTCGAAATTCGACTCCAATCCGCTGATCCAGGTCGACGATGATCGCCCGATTACCTCGGCGCCCACGCTGGCCGCGCTCCCCGGTGGCGGCATCATGGTGTTCTTCGGCAGCGGCAAGCTGCTGGAGACCGCCGATCGCGTCGGCGCCGCATCGGAGTTCGACCGTTTCTGGGCGGTGCGCGATCGGGATAACCGGTTCAACAATACCAATTCGCTGGCAGAGGCCACCATGGTGTCCGAAGGCGGCGGAGCGCGCTCAATCGACGGTGTGGAAGGCGCAGCCGACGGGTGGTTCCTGGACTTGGGTGTAGGTCAAAATCCAACCGGCGAGCGGGTACTGGCCAAGCCGGTGGTTACCTTTGGGCGGCTGGTATTCACGACCTTCGAGCCCGACGACGATCCCTGTGCCCCGGGCGGACTCCGGCGCATCTACCTGCTGAACGCGCTCAATGCCAGCGGGCAGTTCGATACCCCCGATTGCACCAACTGCGGCGTGATCGAAGTGGGCCTGGGCGCGCCAATCGATCCGGCGATCGTTCTTCGCCCACCCGAAACGGCGGATCGATTCGACGACAATGACCCACCGCCCCCGTTCGATCCGGGCGACGGCTCGCTGCCCGACGGCTCGACCGTGGGCTCGGTCACCCGCTGGTGCTCGACGCTGTTCATACAAGTGGCCGGGGAAGGTCAGGTTCCAATCGGCAACATTTGCGATGGTCGCCAGGTTTGGCGTCAGGCAAGATGATTATGGCCTGGCAAGATTGAGTTTCCACTTCAAGCAGGGCTGCCCCGCGCAGCCCTGAGCGACTTCGAGGAATCACAAATGCAGTATTCGATACGAAACAAGAACGTGAGCGGATTCACCCTGATCGAATTGATGATAGCCATCGCCATCCTGGCTATCATCATGGGCATCGCGATTCCAAGCTACACCCGATATGTCCTGGAATCCGGACGGGCCGACGCCAAGAATGTGCTGATGCAGACCGCTCAGACATTGGAGCGCTGTTTTACCCGCTTCAGTGCGTACAACGACGCCGGATGCCAGTTGAGCCAGGGCGACACGTTGATGTCGGAGAACGACAAATATCAGATGACGGTGACCGCGCTCGGTAATACGACATTCCTGCTGACGGCGGTGCCCCAGGACGGCCAGGCCAACGATACAGACTGCGGCAACTTTACCCTGACCCACACCGGCCAGAAAGGTGCTGCCGGCGGCACGGACGCCGCGGTCGTCGAGGAATGCTGGTAATTCGCCGCAGTCGCAGGGCCGAACCGCCGCCAGCCTGAACCTCGCCTTGCGGGCGGACGGAAACCAATAAGCTGCACCGCCACAGGCCGGATTGGCGGCGCATAGTCCGGCGCTTGCGCTTGCACTTGAGCGCCTTCGCGATTCGGCGTAGGCTTGTCGCCTCATCTCCGAAAGCGCGATCCAGCTTGAAAGCCGACGTCCCGACTCCAGCCATCGACCTCCCGGATTTCTGCCAACCGCGCGCGGTGTTCCTGCTGGTTCTGCTGGGCCTGTTGCTGGCGCTGTTGCTGGCGTTGTCGGCCCGATCCGATTTTTCCGGCTTCTGGAATCTGCTTGGCCTGAACGCGCTGATGGTCGAGAGCATCGTGCTGGCCGCCTGCCTGCTGCTGTGCGGATGCCGGCCTTTGCTTCTGCGTCTGCCCCCGCGTGCGGCCTTCGCAGTCATCTTCATCGTCATCCAGATACTGGTCGTCGGTTTTTCCTGGCTGGCAATTCGCTTCTTCCTGTCGCCGGGCGGGCTGGAAGCCGGCCGGGCCGAGGACGAATGGCTGTTGCGCAACCTGCTGATCTCGCTGATCGCCTCCCTGATATTCGTGCGTTACCTGGTGCTGCACCGCCAGTGGCAGGTGCAGGTGCGCGCCGAAGCCGGCGCGCGACTGGAAGCGCTGCAGGCGCGGATTCGGCCGCACTTTCTGTTCAACACGCTCAACACCATCGCCAGCCTGGTGCGAACGCGGCCGGATGAGGCCGAGCAGGCGGTGCTGGATCTTGCCGACCTGCTGCGCACCGGTCTGCGCACCGATGCCGAGCACACGCTGGCCGAGGAACTGGAACTGGTTCGAGGCTACCTGCGCATCGAATCCCAGCGGCTGGGCGAGCGGCTGCGCATCGACTGGCAGATCGACGACAGCCTGCCGCTGGACCAGACCATGCCCGCGCTGCTGATCCAGCCGCTGGTCGAGAATGCGGTAGTCCACGGCATTGCCCGGCTACCCGACGGCGGGCAGTTGCAGATTGCCGCCGGATCCGCCGGCACCGGTTCCTGGTTCGTGCGGGTGACGAATCCATGGCCGGGCAGTGACGATGACGAGATGGCGGGCGGCGCCGACGGCAACCGGATGGCGCTGGGCAACATCCGCCAGCGTCTGGAACTGGCCTGGGGCGAGCGTGCGCGGCTGCAGACCGGCGCCACCGACGGGCAGTTCACGGCCGAGATCCGGGTGCCGGCGAGCGCTTGACGAAATGCTTCGCGCGCTGGTGGCCCAGGATTCAAAGCTGAAAAAGCAGGACACGAAGAAGGCACGAAGGTCACGAAGAGCACGAAGAAAGCCCTTCGAGTCCTGAACTTCGTGCTCTTCGTGCTTCCTTCGTGTTCTTCGTGTAACGGCTTTTCAAGAATGGCTCCTCCGCAAAATCTGTGGGTAGATGTTTCGCTCGTAGAGGGCGCCAAGTGTATGATGTGCAGGGAAAAATAATGGCGGCTGAGCACATTTTTTGGGTCGGTTTTTCCGGATCGATTTTTTTG
>JBBDSL010000113.1:0-18611 GCA_040904965.1 Wenzhouxiangellaceae bacterium | reverse complement strand
GGAGCTTGCGCAAGCAAGCGGAGTGACAGGTTCCCTGGTCTGCTTCAACTTCATGTTATGCATCGCTCCGAATTCGCTGCTCACAGTCTATGTCACAGCCCCCGAAAAAGTCATGCACGCG
Source organism: Wenzhouxiangellaceae bacterium (assembly GCA_040904965.1). Classification (GTDB taxonomy): domain Bacteria; phylum Pseudomonadota; class Gammaproteobacteria; order Xanthomonadales; family Wenzhouxiangellaceae. The sequence goes on along the minus strand of JBBDSL010000113.1, from coordinate 18,490 downwards.
TTGGTAAATCTGGCGATAACGCGCAACGCGGATCGACATTGGAGAAAAGAAGAGGCCAATCTCGGATACGGCTTGTCGGCCATGCTCTCTAAAGAACAGTGGGCTAAGGAGTTGGGAAATCTGCCGAGCGGAGTCAAGGTGTCGGTCATCAATGATCGCGTTAACCGCAAATCTGTAGGAACCCAAGAGGATGTCGATTAGAGAACACATGTTGGATTGGCCAATTGCTGCGTAGTGAAAGCCAACTATTCGATCGAGTCTCATCTGGTCCGCGTGGGGCATATCTCTGAGTCCGACAGAGAATTTCTCACGAAGATGCATATCAACTTGTCCATCCTCAAAGCGGTCGACCATCACCAGCCCAGGAGTATCGACGCGATTTAGGAAACAATGAAAGTGGTAACAGATTCTGTTTATCTCTTTGAGCCGAGCATCGTTCGGATTTTGAGCGATGTTGTGAAGAATAAGCGATGTGAAGAAAGTACATCCAAACTCTGTTGCCGCTTCAATAAGCGATTGCTTTAGTTCGATAAACTCACCATGAGTCAGATGCTCAGGCTTGGGATTGAACTTGAGAAGGAAATCTGGCGCCAGACCGGCAGCAGCTCTAAGTTCGTCTATTCGTCTAGATAATCCAAGAATTGATTCAGAGCTCGCAGCGACGCCGCCATAGACGAAGAAGTGATCTTCGTTTGCCTCCAAATTCGACTCATCGCAATAGAGGACGTACATCGAACCTACTCAAGATGCATAACTGTCGGAGCTCAGTTGCAGCGCGCTAGCGATGTCAACTGCAGCGACTAAGTTCTGGGGCGATTGCGTGGGGTTACACCTACGCATATCCGCCCTCCAAACGGTGGGAAAGCGATCCGCAGCGACGGCGCGGAGCCACCGTACCTAACAGATAACGCCGTGCGTCCGGAATAGCACAGCTTTCCGAGCGCACGGCGTTATCTGTTATGTTCGAGTTCTCGCTACGCATAGTCAATAGGAAATCTTCGCTTCTTTCTGTCGGAAAATTCATCCGCTTTCATGACGAGGGCCATTCCGGGACCATAGGTACGAGCGAGGTAACGGTCTCTCCCCTTGTCTTCTGCGGCAGGCATGAAGGCAATCTACCTGATTCTGATCGGAAATTCCAACCCGGAGGGCAAGCGCGGCGCGATAAATCTTGGAGATTCCCGCTTTCGCGGGAATGACGCGAAGGTGGCAGGAATGACGGAAAATCGCGAACCTCTCTGTCAGCGCGGTGCCGTTGCCATTGGGATATTCCCGGGTTCGCGCGCGTGGGTGCCCGTAGCACTCCGGTGCGCGGATGGGCGCACCTTTCCACCTGTCAGCAGAAGTTCGGAAGCAGGCGCGTTATTACGCCCGGGTTTCTCGGGTCAACGGCAGCCGGGTCGCGTGTCACCGCATCGGCGGCCATTCGCTGGACGATTTTGGGGAAATCGCGGTCGGCCTGGAAGGCAAGGAGCGGAAGGATAATCGGTACCAGGAACCTTTGTTTCGGCTCCAGTTCCCACCAGACCATGACCTGCGATCCGCCATCGGTTGGAATGACTTTCCAGCCACCATGCATGGTTTTCATGGGGAATGGGAAATCCGGGGCTTCGGACAGGAAGCGGACGTCGAAACTGTGGCCGGGTTTGAAATCGATGCACTCCTCCGCCCATCGCTTTCCCGAGCGGTCTTCGCACATGCGCACCGCGCCGACGCCTGGCGTTTTTCCATGCAGAATCGTGGAGTGCTTCAGCGAGGGCATGTAGTGCTTGATGTCGCCGATCCGGGCGATTACATGCCACATGGCGTCAGCGCGGGCATTGACCTCAACCAGGATGCAGTGCCGGTACAGCCCGCTGTCCAGGAGCTTGTGGGCCCGCCCTATGGCCCAGAGTTGCCATATTGCAAAGACGAAAATCACAATCGCGACGGAAACGACCAGCGTAATGCCTGTCTGCGAAAGCGCGTTCGGGAACAGCGCAAGCAAAACGAAGGTGCCGGCAACCCACAGGAAATCCGCAGTGCTCGCGTAGAGTGCGCGCCAGGTGGTAATTCTGTGCCGTGTTGCCTGATGGATCAGGTCCGCGGCAAAAAGGAACAGTCCAATACCGATTGCCCGAAGCACAAGCGGGGCCGAGATGCCGAGCCAGTCACCGACCAGCGAAGGGCGCAATATCATCAATGTCGCGCAGGTGAGAGAGAACGCGGCATTTGTTGCCAGTGCAATTCGTAGTGAACGCGTGTCAGTAGTCTTCGTCGTGCTGTGCATTTGCCCGTGCCTTTTGCGGTTGCCCTGGAAGCAATTTACATGATTTTGATCGTAAATTCCAGCATTGGCCCGGCGCGGTGTAAGAATTTTCGGGATTCGCGCTTTCGCCTGGCGGTCGACATCAGTGCGGTGGCCGTGCCCATGGGAGCTGGCCGGGTTCTCGCACGTGCACGCCGTACCGCGCCAGGGCCTGTTTCAGGGGCTGATCGTCGTCAAGTCGATGCCCGCGCCAGTGCCAACTATTTCCGATTGTGGGTGCGTGTTCGCCGGCATGGTCGAACAGGGCGACTGCGCGCAGTTGACCGCGTGGATCGTGGGCAATGCCGGCATATACGGCCCACCAGCCGTCGCGTCGGACCGCAGCGGCCCAGCGCTGGGTGAGGCAGCGATCATTGCCTGCCCAGATTGCCGGGGTGATGCCGAAGTCGCCGACTACGGATTCCGCCGTCAGCATGGCGGCGCGCGGTGCGTCGTCGGGGGTGTGGATGTGGGCGATCCGGCGGACGCGCAGTTCGTCGGCCGGCAGGTTGGTCAGGCGCATCTGCAGGGCTTCGAGTACCGCGGCTTCGGGACGGGTGGCCAGGTAGCAGGTGCCCATGGGAACGGCCAGGTCGAAGCGTCCGCTGAGCATCGGCGGTTCGGTGAGGCTGGCAAACCACCACGGCGATTCGCGCCTCGGTCCGTCGGGCAATTGATTGCGCCACACCCGGTATAGCGTTCTTCGGCGCAACGGCTGGCCCGGCAGGCCGGCTAGACTGTCGGCCCGGGTGGGGGGTTCAGGTAGTGGCATGGACGCCGGCGGGTCAGTGGCTCAGGGCTTCGGCGGTCTTCCGGGCGAGCGCGGTGACGGCATCGATTCTTTGTTCGCGCAGGGCCTGGATTGGTGATTGTCCATCCAGCGCGTCGCTTGCGGACGTCAGCCAGGATGCCAGCGTCCATGGCGAGGCCACCACCGGGCCGAGCAGGCCGATCACCTCGCGCACGCCCGGGAGCTGCCTGCGGCCTTCGAACTGGAATACCGGATAGCCGATCTCGCCGTCGCGCATTTCCAGGCGCAGCAGGCCGCGGTCGGCGGAAACCGCCTGGCGCGATTTGCCCAGCAGCCGTGCCACGTCGCCCTGCCGATAGGCCGGCCCCAGTTGCTCGGCCCAGGCCGCGTCGTCGGCATCCTGACGCAGCAGAATCTTGATCTGGTGCTGTGTTTCCGGCGACGCCCTGCGCATCATCTCGGACAGCGAAGTGCTCATGGAAGTGCTCCAATGCGTAAATCTTCCAATATCATACTATATTGACAAGATTGACAATTGGGAGTTCGATTGAGCGGCTCATACGGTCGGCGGGCTTAGACCGTGGGCAGGAACAGCAGGATCAGCATCACCAGTCCGGCAAACATGCCGTTGCGGTAGGCATCGCCCATGGCGCCCTGGCCGAGTTGGGTCTGCCACATCTGGAATAGTGCCGCGCCGAGGGTCATGAACAGGCCGAACCAGATCAGCAGCGCGATGCCGCAGCCGATCAGCGCCCATTCGGTGGCCGCGGCGAAATCGCTCGGCGAGGCGCCGCTTGCCATGAGCATCTGTACCGCACCGGCAGCCAGCGCCAGGCCGGCGGCGAACTCGGCGGCGATGATTACGATGAGTGCTGCCCAGAGCAGCACCGGTTGGCGGATCGCTGGCATCATCGATCGGGGATAGAACGGCGCCTCGTCCTGCCCGAACACGGCCTCGACGTAGCTGTAGGCCTGTTCGAGGTTGAACAGGTTCTGGACCGCGTAGATCAGGTGGTGCAGGGCCAGGAATGCGACCAGACTTGTTACCAGAATTTCCATGATGTTCGCCCTTGTCGTTGGTTCGGTGGAAGTCGGCAGGTGCCTATTTGCACAGTTTGTGTAGAGGGTAAACTGAAAACGAGCTTTATGTAGGCATGGACAGGCTTGAAACACGAGAGCTGGAATCGTCTCCTGGCGTGAATAACCCGTACCGACATCTGAAACCCGTCCATTGGTTGATTGCCGTCGCCGGAGGATTGGTGTTGGCGGCGCTTCGGGAATGGTTCGAACCGGGCTATTTTCTGTTCGCCAACACGCTTATCCTCGTGCTTGCCATGATCCTGGCGTTCACGATCCTGGTCCAGAAGCGTGCCTGGGCCTACGGCTTGGCGGCGTTCGTCCTTGGTGTTGGTTGGCATGCGCTGGAAGCCTGGCTTGTCATTCGATCTGGTGAGTGCCCAGCGCCATCTGAAACCTGGCTATCGTTTGTCACCCAGCTCGACCAGTGCCTCGACTACCGCGAAGATTGGGTTCTGGGCGCGCAACCGCTCGTTATTGCAGGCGCAGTGGTCTTGCTCTTCATTTTCATTCGCGACATCTCTTCAGCGGTCGCGTGGTGGCGTCGGGAGCGGTTGTTCGACCGGCTGCGGAGGCGGGGTTAGCAGGGCTTCGTGTTGGATGCATTCAGGATTGCCCGCGCGATCGGTTCGGCAAGACCAACGACCTGTCCGGCCAGACGCTGATTGATCTCCAGCTCGAGCGTGATCAGCCGACTGTCGTCGCGGATCTTGCGGTGTTGCTGGCCGATGCCGTTGCTGACGCCGCGGTAGGGCTGGTTCATGTGGACGGTGCGATCCGGCAGCGTCGTGCGCAAGGCCTTGCCCAGCGTTCGGCAGTAGTGTGCTTCGTGTTGCCGCGATGGGTCGTAGAGCAGGCCGATGTCGGTTTTCCGATTGCGGCCGTCGAGTACCGGGGTGAAGCTGTGGCAGGCGATATGGATGATCTGTCCCGGCAGGGATTTCAGGTATTCGCCGTAACCATCCCAGTGCAGTTGCCAGTAGCGCTCGACCAGTTCGCGTTTTTGCTCCGGCGGAAGGTTGCGCGTGAATTCCGAAAACCGGCGTGGATGGCCGGCCGAGCGATTGAGATCGATCAGCAGTCGGGTGACCTTCCCCTCAAGCAGCGGGGCGTCCAGCGCCGCGGCAAGCGCCCGCGCTAGTTCGCCGCTGCCGCGATCCCCGCCGCGGTGGCTCGCGAGCACTTCGGGTCGCTCGGCGAACAGATGCTGCCAGCGCGAGGGCACCGCGTTGCTGGCGTGCTCGGCGCTGATCAGGAAAGAAACGTGCGGTTTTCGGCCAGGCATTGTGCGAGTTCGCGGTAGGTTTTGGTGATCGTCTCGCTGCCGGGATTTGCCCCGGTATGCCGTGTGATGCGCTCGGCCAGTGTGCCGTGCTCCAGAATTGCACCCAGGTGGCCGGTCGGATCGTCCCCCAGCCAGCCGCGTTCGAACATCGTGCGCCAGGCCTGGCCGGCGCTCGTCGGGCTTTCGAGACCGAAGGCGTCCAGCCAGCCGCGGTGTTCGATGTGCGCGGCGCTGCCGTGCTGGGCGCATTCGAACAGCAGGTCGGCGAGTTCGCAATGGGCCAGCGCCTGCTGGTGATCGAAGGCGACAATTTGGCCGTCATAGAGGCGCTTGACCAGCGCGACCACGGCGCGCGCGATGGCCAGGTCGGCGGCCGGGCACTCCTGCAGATCGATGATGCGAATCTCGATGGTCTGGCGCTCGAAGCGTGCGATGGCCGCGCGTGAGTTCAGCCAGTCGTCGGCGAGTATTTGATCGGGGTCGTGCGGCGCGATTGCCCGGTACATCGGCTGGAGAATCCGGGCCTGGTAGTCGTCGATGGAAGTCACCGCCTCCGGGATCACTTGCCCGGAGATTTCGGGAATTTCGCGCTGGTTGTCGCGGTAGTAGCGAAGTCGCGTGTCCATCCAGCCGGTCGCGCGGCCCTGCTCGAACGGCGAGGCCGCCGACAACGCCGGGATGATTGGCAGCACCGCGCGGATGGCGGCATGCAGCCGGGTGAACTCGGCATCGTCGGCGAACGGCAGGTTGATGTGCATGGACTGCAGGTTCGACCAGCCGTGACCACGGCAGTCGAAGATGCGGTTGTAGGCGGCATAGATCTCGTTCTGACCGAACGGCCACAGCACGGTCTCGCGATCGGGCTCGAACAACGGGTGCATGGCCGTGGGCATAAGGCATGCGCCATGTGGTTCCAGCAGCCGGTTGATCTCGACAAGGTCGGCATGGAAGTTGTCTTCCAGCTCGTCCAGGGTTGCGGCAGGGCCATTGGTCTTGAGTTCGACGACGTGGCGCACCAGCTCGTTGGACCAAGCCAGTTCGTCGTGGTCGACCTCGTTGGCGATGTCGCCGTTGTCATCGACAAGCAGCACATCGGCGATTGGCCGTGCCGCCAGCGTCCGGCGGTCGACGATCATGTATTCGAGTTCGATCCCGTAGCCGGTAAAGGCGGCGATGTGTGGCGGCGGGACGATGGGTTCAAGGGTGGGCATGGGAACCTTGTTGGTTGGCTGGTTGGCTGGTTGGCTGGTTGGGGTGTAGCGGGGTACACTAGCCGGTCATCCGTTTTCGCCACGCTTGCCGAGTTCGACCCGCTTGAGGATGACGCCCATGATTTCACGATAAAGCGCGCCCTTGAGCACGTCGTCCTCGATGCCTGCGTCGATGGAAGGGTTGTCGTTGACTTCGATGACCATGACCCGGCCGTCAACTTCCTTGAGATCCACGCCGTAAAGACCATTTCCGATCAGGCCCGCGGCCTTGACCGCGGTGCGGATCACCGCGTCGGGCGCCTCGCCGACTGCCAGGGTGTCGACATTGCCCTCATCGGTACCTTTGGCATCACCGTGATTGATGATCTGCCAGTGGCCGCGGGCCATGTGGTAGCGGCATACGTACAGCGGCCGTCCGTCCAGTACGCCGACACGCCAGTCGAACGCGGTCGGCAGGTATTCCTGGGCCACGACCAGCTCCGACGACTTGAGCAGTTTTCGCACCGTGGGCTTGAGTTCGGCAGCGTCCAGCACCTTGACCACGCCCACCGAGAACGCGCTGTCGGGCTGCTTGAGCACCACCGGCAGGCCGAGTTGCTTTTCAATCTCGTCAATGTTGTCGCGGTGGACCAGCACGGTCTTCGGTGCCGGCACATTGTGGCGCGCCAGCAGCTCGGCCAGATAGACCTTGTTGGTACACTTGAGGATGGAGTCCGGGTCGTCGATTACCACCAGCCCCTCGGCCGCGGCTTTGCGTGCGAAGCGAAACGTGTGGTGATTGACCGCGGTGGTCTCGCGGATGAACAGCGCGTCGAATTCGGCCAGCCGTCCGATGTCGTCGGCGCCGATGCGCTCGACGTAGAAGCCCAGTTCGGCACCGGCGCGCTCGAATCGCTTAAGCGCACGCTCATCGGACGGCGGATGCTCCTCGGCCGGGTTGACCAGCATCGCCAAGTCGAAACGCGTCTTTTTCGTTTGAATGCTGCGCGGACGCTCGCCTGCAAAGTAACGCCCGGCCGCGGCATGCATGAACTCGCGGTGCGATTCCGGTACGTCGGCGAAACCGATCGGCGCCAGCCGCTTGAGCATCCATTCGTCTTCCACCCAGGCGAACTCGGCACGCAACAGCGGCGCCGGAAAGAGCTTGAACAGCGCCCGACTGAGCGTTTCGTGGCGTTCGGCCATGTTGCGACCGAAGTAGATGCTGAGTACGAAATGGTCGCCCCGGATGGGCTTCAGGCTGCGGCTGATCTGGCCCTGCAGCTCGCCGGATAGCAGCCGCACCACGTGCGGGCTTTTCAGGTCCAGCATCGTGGCCACGGAGGGCAGGGGCCGGTGGCCGCGCGCGGCGGCCAGCAACGAGACGTAGTAGCCGGTGGCCTGGTAGCGGTAGCTGGCGCACAGGTTGTACACGCGTGCCCCGCGAAGCCCGGAAAAACGCGGATTGGCCAGGTAGTTGCGGGCCGCGATGATTTCGACGTCCGGTAGCGCATCAGGCAGCGCGGCCTGCGAATCGACGACGACGAGATGGCGCATGGTCAGGTCTCCTGCCGACGTGGTTGAAGGACCACTAGATTGGCGTCGTAAGTCGTGGCGCCCAGCAGGATGGCGCCGATCAACCGGTCGATGTGAACGCGGTAATTCTGGCGGCCGGCCTGTCCGGCGATGCTGCCGCAGCTCTGGCTGCCGAGGGGGTTTTCCTGCATCGGATCGGCAATCTCGACCTCGCGCGATTCCGGGTGGTAGCCGGTCAGGAGCACGAAGTGGCCGACCGGCTGCCCGCGAATGTCGTCGTCGGCATCATCGGGGCCCCATTCGCGCATGGAGCAATACAGGTAGGTCGCGCTCAACCCGGTCAGGACGGGATTTCCCGAACGCAGCAGCCGGCGGATCAGCGTTCGGGTCAGGTCGGTAAAGCGGATCCGGCCGCCCAGTTCAAGGTACTCAAGATAGCCCCGCGTGGCGATGTGCAGTTGCGCGTCGGGTTTGGCATCCATCTGCGCGGTCAGCTTGTCGGCCAGGTTGGTCTTGCCGGTAAACCAGGTGGGGTCGAATACCTGCAGGTTGTAGGTGTAGATTTTCGCCCGGTAGCCCCGCGCCAGTGCATGGTTGGCCAGAAACACATCCAATGTGCCGCCGTGGTCCAGGCGGTGAATGGTATCGATGACCTCGTGCAGATCCACGTCGTCGCCGAAGTGCCGGTACAGCGCGTGCAGGCAGGTCGGCCCGCACGTGGTCGTGTCCGGTTGCGGTTCAATATTCGGCAGGGTGTTCAAGTATGGTTTCAGACACCCGCTTCGATGGCTTGTTCCAGATCGGCGACCAGATCCTCGACGCGTTCGATGCCTACCGACAACCGCATCAACCGGTCGTCGATGCCCAGTGTTTCGCGTTCCTCGCGGGTGAGCTTGGCGTGGCTGGTGCGCGAGGGCTGGCAGATGGTCGATTCGACGCCGGCCAGGCTGACGGCCGGACTGACCAGGCCCAGCGCATGCAGGAAACGGCCCGGATCGACCGCGTCATCGAGCCGGAATGAAAGCATGGCGCCGAACGCGCGCATCTGGCGCGCGGCGATTGCGTGGCCGGCGTCGTTTTCCAGGCCGGGATAGAACACCTGCGAGATGCCCTCGCGCGATTGCAGCCAGTCGGCGATCGCCGCGGCGTTGTCGGACTGGCGCTCCACGCGTATGGCCAGGGTCTTCAGCGAGCGTTCCAGCAGGTACAAGTCCTGGCCGTTGAGGCTTGAACCCAGCCGCACCGCCTGCGGTCGGATGCGCGCGATCAGCTCATCCGTTCCGGCCACGGCACCGCACAGCAGGTCGGAGTGGCCGCTGAAGTACTTGGTGCCCGAGTGCATGATCAGGTCGAAGCCGAGCTTGATCGGCTGCTGCAGGATGGGCGTGGCGAAGGTGTTGTCGACCACCGAAACGATGTCGCGCTCGCGCAGGACGGCGGCGGTGGCTTCCAGGTCGATCACGCGTAAAAGCGGGTTGGTCGGCGATTCCACCCAGGCGAGCACGGTGTTGTCGCGCACCAGCGCCGGCAGCGAAACCGGGTTGCCGTCCCAGGTCGAGAATTCGAAGCCGTACGGTTGCAGCAGGCCGTTGATCAAGTCGGTGGTGCCGCCGTAAAGACCCTCGAGCAGAATCGCGTGATCCCCGGGCTTCATCAGGCCGAGGAAGATCGCACTGACCGCGCCCATGCCCGAAGCGGTGATAAACGCCGCTTGCGCGTCTTCCAGCGCAGCGATGCGGCTGGCTGCCACGCGATGGTTGGGCGTGTTCAGGTAGCGCGGGTAGCGCACCTGGTCGTCGCGCGTGTAGTCGAACGCCGTCGAGGTGACGATGGGCGTGTTCAGCCCCTGCTCGGCCGACCCGCGCTCATGCCCGGCATGCACGCAGGCGGTCTCGGCGTTCCAGGTCTTGTGGTAATGATCGGTCACGGCATCTCCAAGCGTTCGGGTTCGCTAGTTTAAGGGATAAGGATATCCATGCATTTCGGCTTGATTAAAAAGAAAGCGAAAAACAAAACCAGTTAAACCACGAAGGGCACGAAGAGCACGAAGGAAAAGCAAAGCGCGCTTGAGATAAAAGAGATTACAACCGGGTCGCCCCGGGCCTGACCCGGGGCCCGGAGCCTTTGTTACAGGCCCGAACCAAGCCGCTGGGCCCCGGATCGGGGCGGGGGCGACGAGATGAGAGCGTGCCAGGTCTTGTTCATTCCTTCGTGTTCTTCGTGTCCTTCGTGGTTAACGAATTTGGTTTCTTCCTTCCCTGCAAACAAACGTCAATTCGCTTCCGCGTACGCTTCGACCTCGCGCCAGACCCGCATCAGGTTGTCGCCCAGGATCTTGCGGATGTCGGTTTCCGGGTGCCCGCGCCGCAGCAGTTCGGCGATCAGGTTGGGGTAGGTGGAGGCGTCCTTGAGGCCTTCGGGCAGCGAGTCGCCGACGCCGTCGTAGTCCGAGCCCAGGCCGACGTGGTCAATGCCGGCGATTTCGATCACGTGCTCGATGTGGTCGGCGACGATGCCGATATCGGCATAGGGATAAGGATTCTGCATGCGATAGTCGTCGGTGAACGCCGCGACCCGCGGATGATCCCGGTCGCTGGTGCCGAGCTGGTCCATCAAATTGCTGCGCGCGGCCGAGAACTTCGCCTGCCATTCGTTGGCCTCGGTGGTGAGAAAGGCCGAGCCGAAGTTGACCATCACGATACCGCCGTTGTTGCCGATGGCCCCGATGATTTCGTCGGAGGCGTTGCGCTCCCAGCCCGGGGTGAAGTGTCGGGCCGAGGAATGGGTTGCCACCACCGGCGCCTGTGTGACCTCGATGACGTCGTCGAAAGCCTGGTCGGAGATGTGCGAGACGTCGATCATGATGCCCAGCCGGTTCATTTCGCGCACCAGCTCTACGCCGAACGGGCTCAGACCCTGCCACATCGCGACCGGGTCGTAGGACGAATCGGAAATATGGTTGGACTTGCTGTGGGCCAGCGTGATGTAGCGGATGCCGCGTTCGTGGAAGTGCCGGAGGTTGTCCAGGTCGCCGGCGATCGCCGCGCCGTTTTCCATGCCCAGCGGCAGTGCGATCCTGCCCTCGGCGAACAGCCGCTCAACCTCGGCAGGCGAGGTCGCGATGCCGAAGGTATCAGGGGCGCGCGCGACCTGCGCCTCGACCAGGTCGATCAGGCGGTTGGCCAGGGCAAAGGCCTCGCCGGAGATTTCGGTCTCGGGCGGCAGGTAGATTGACATGAACGGCGCGTTGAGGCCGCCGGCGCGGGCGCGCGGGCCGTCGAAATCGTTATCCGGTACGTCACCGGACACATCGGCCCAGTCGTCGTAGACCCGGTAGGGCATGTCAATGTGACCGTCGACGATCAACGCGTCCCGAGCGATGTCATGGGCGCGCTGCTGCAGGTCGTCCTGCGCTGCGGCCGCCACTGGCAGGGTCAGTAGCAACGTTGCCAACAGGCTTGGAATGACGGTGGTCTTCATGATGACTTCTCCAGTTCTGGAATTTCGCTGTAGTTTGCCGGCTGGAAGCGCGGCGTGCAGATGGCCAGGAAGACCAGGTCGGCAGCGCCGGTATTGGAGATGCGCTGCGGCTGGCCGGGCGCGATGATGACAACGTCGCCGGGCATCACGTCGATGACCTCGTTCCCGATCCCGGCGCGTCCGCGGCCTTCGAGGATCACATAGCGCTCGGTAATTCCGGCCAGTCGATGCCAGCGCGTGGTCTGCCCCGGTTCGACCCGGGCCCGGGCCACCGACAGCTCAGGGTCGGCTTCGCTGTTGGACCACTCGGTGATATGGCAACCCTCGCGGAACCAGTATTCGGGATTTCGGCTTCCGGGAACAAGCGGCATGTTCGGGATTGTATGCGTTGGCGCGGTACTCCGTAGGAGCGGTATCCGACCGCGATCAAACCCGAACCCATCGTCGACAGATTCGGCTCCCACAGAAGCCTTGAATAGCCCGGGTGCGTGGCCAGGCCGTGACTTCTGGCCCATGCCGCCTTCACCTGGCTTGGGTACGGTGCAGGGTTCCTGAGTTCACTGGAGTTCGCCTTGCGCTACGCATTCATTGTCTTGTGCGCGCTGCTGACCGGTCCGCTGCACGCGGCCGAGCTTCGGCAGCCGCTGCCCGGCACTTACGCCATTGTCGACGTGCGGGTTGTCCCGGCGCCCGGCGAAGTGCTGGAATCGGCCACTGTGGTCATACGCGACGGTGTCATCGAGGCCGTCGGTCGCGATATCCAGCCGCCGCCGGACGCGACCGTTGTTACGTTCGAACGCGACGAAGAGCAACCGCCGATCACGGTCTATGCCGGGCTGATCGACCCGTACCTGGTTGTCGCATCCGATGCGGAATCGGATGAAAATGGCAATGACCATAGCGATGGCGAAGACGAAGATACCGAATCGGTACCCGGTCGGCATCCGCTGATTCGGGCCGGCCATCGGTTCGATGCGGCCGCCTGGCCCGGCGAGAAGGTCGATGCGCACCGGCGCGCCGGCTTCACCACCGCGCTGATCGCGCCGGGGGCAGGTCTGCTGCGCGGCAATTCACTGCTGGCCAACCTGGGCGACGGCGGCATGAGCGCCAATCTGCTGGCCGAGAATGTGGCCCAGCACGCCCGCCTGGACGAGCGTTCGCCCGACGGCAATTACCCGCAGTCGCTGATGGGATCTGTGGCTTTGTTCCGCCAGAGTCTGCTGGACGCGGGCTGGCAGCAAAGCGCGCGCAACGCCTGGCAGGCCAATCCGGCCCAGTCGCGCCCGGAATGGCTGGCCGGCGTGGACGCGCTGGGCCCGGTGCTGGCCGGCGAGCAGCCGCTGGTCTTCGAGGCCAAGGACACGCTGGACAGCCTGCGCATTCTCGATCTGGTCCCGGGCGACATTGATCTGGTACTGGTCGGACACGGCGAAGAGTACAAGCGCCTGGACGACTTCGACCGCCAGGTGCCGCACATCCTGCCGCTGGATTTTCCCAGCGCCCCGGACGTTGAGGACCAAGACAATGGTGATGACAATGGTCAAACCAATCGCGACGTATCGCTGGAAGAACTGCGCCACTGGAAATTTGCCCCGGAGAACCCGGCCCGGATGATCGATGCCGGTTTCCCACTGCTGTTGACCGCCCACGGCCAGTCCAATCCGGCCGATCTGTTCGGTCAGATCGCAAAGGCCGTGGAACACGGACTGGACGCCGATACGGCGCTGGCCGCGCTGACCACCGGGCCGGCCGAGTGGCTGGGCATAGCCGATCGCGCCGGGCGTGTCGCCGAAGGGTACATGGCCAACCTGGTGCTGGTGGAAGGAGAACTGTTCGGCGACGAGACGAGCATCAGCGAAGTCTGGGTCGACGGCCACCGCTTCGAACTGACCAAGCTCACCCCGCCGGAAGTCGATCCAGCCGGCACCTGGGAATTGACGCTGGGCCTGGAGGGCATGGGCGACGTGGATGCGACCCTGACGCTTTCCGGTAAGCCGGCGAACATGGACGGCACGCTGATGGTGATGGGCAACGAAACCCCGCTTTCCGAGGCGCGCGTTTCGGGCAAGCAGTTGCAGGTCCGGATCGATGCGTCCCGTCTGGGTGGCTCCGGCACAATTTCCATCAACATGGATATCGAAGGCGATCGCGGCCGCGGCAACGGTAGCGGCCCGTTCGGTGAATTCACGGTGCGCGGGAAAAAATCCAGCGGCCCCGGCGACGAGGAGACGCGCATATGAACCGCTCCATGAAGCACTTGAGCATCGTGCTGGCCAGTGCGCTGACTTCCGTCGCGCTGGCCGACTACACCCCGGGCGTCGAGGCCTGGAACATTGAATCGGCTCCGCCGCAGCAGACCGTGGTGGTGCGCGATGCCACCGTATGGACCGCCGGCGAGCAGGGCATCCTGCAACAGGCCGACGTCGTGATCCGCGACGGCAAGATCCGTGCGGTGGGCACCGACCTGAATGCCCCGGGCGGCGCGCTGGAAATCGACGGGACCGGCATGCATGTCACCCCCGGCATCATCGACGCCCATTCGCACGCGGCGATCATCGGCGGGGTCAACGAGGCCACCGACATCTCCACCGCCCAGGTGCGCATTGAAGACGTGATCGATTCGGAGTCGATCAACATCTACCGCCAACTGGCCGGCGGCGTGACCGCGATCAACCTGCTGCACGGCTCGGCCAATGCCATCGGCGGCCAGATGGCGGTGATCAAGATGCGCTGGGGGGCGGCGCCCGACGAATTGATCTTCGAGGCGGCCACGCCCGGCATCAAGTTCGCGCTGGGCGAGAACCCCAAGCAAAGCAACTGGAACAACGACGACCCGCGCTACCCGCAATCGCGGCCCGGCGTGGCCCAGATCATCGACGAAAAATTCCAGCAGGCCGCCGACTACCGGCAAAAGATGGAGCAAATGCCCCACGGCCGACGCGGGCGTGATGTTGTTCCACCGCGCCCGGACCTGGAGATGGACGCCATCGTCGAAATTCTCGAAGGGGTACGCAAGATCCACTCGCATGCCTACCGCGCCGACGAAATGGTCATGCTGATCAACATCGCCGAATCGTTCGGCATCACCATCGGCACCTTCCAGCACGTGCTGGAAGGCTACAAGCTGGCTCGCCGGATGGCCGAGCACGGCGCCGGCGGTTCGGGCTTTATCGACTGGTGGAATTTCAAGCACGAGGCGCATGACGCGATTCCCTACAACCCGGCGCTGATGGCCATGGGCGGCGTGACCGTCGGACTGCACTCGGACAACCCGGAACTGGCGCGCCGGATGAACCTGGAAGCGGCCAAGGCGGTGCGCTACGGTGACGTCGACGAACACGATGCGCTGGTCATGATTACCGCCAACCCCGCCCGGCAGCTCGGCGTGGGCGACCGGACCGGCCGACTCGAAGAAGGCCTGGACGCCGATTTCGTGATCTGGAACGGTCACCCGCTGTCGGTGTATTCACGCGTCGAGCAGACCTGGGTGGATGGCCGGCGCTACTTCGATCGCGAAGCCGACCGGGTCCAGCGCGAGGCACTGGAAGCTGAGCGCCGCGAGCTGATGGCGCTGGTGCTCGAAGAAGACGAAGGCGGCGACGAAAACGGTGATGAATCCGATGCCGAAGAAGAAAGTCCCCAGTGGCTGATCGGCTACCGCGCCTCGGAACTGGCGCACGACGAGTTCTGCCATGCGCAGGATTTCGGTCACGCCCACGCGATTGACTTCAGGAGCGGCGAATGAGGATCAAGATTTCAAGCAGAATTTCCTACGGGATTGCAAATGGCCTGGCCCTGGGTCTGGCACTTCTCGCCGGTTTGCTGGCCGCGTCGCCCGCATCGGCCCAGCAGATCACCGCGCTGACCGGCGCCACGGTACATACGGTCGAAGGCGATCCGATCGAGAATGGGGTTGTCCTCATCAAGGGCCGCGACATTTCCGCGGTGGGCGCCGGTATCGGGATTCCGGACGGCGCCACGGTGATTGATCTGGAAGGCAGTCATGTCTATCCCGGATTCGTCCATCCGCTCTCGGCGCTGGGCCTGACCGAAATCAGCAGCGTGGCCGGCACCGTCGACACCTCCGAGATGGGTTCGATCAATGCCGCGCTGCGCGTCGAGGTCGCGTTTAACCATGACTCTGCACTGCTGCCGGTCAACATCGCCGGCGGCATTCTGACCACGCATACGGTGCCTTCCGGCGGGTTGATCCGCGGCAGCTCGGCGGTGATGAACATGGACGGCTGGTCGTGGGAAGACATGATCATCAAGGCCCCGGCCGGCATGCACATCAACTTCCCGGCCGGCGCGGCCAGCGACAGCGACAATGATGACCTCAAGAAGATCGAGTCGGTGCTGGACGCTGCGCGCGGCTGGCACAAGGCATCCCAGGCGCACCAGGCCGGCAATGCCCCGCGCCCGGCACGCAACGACCAGCTCGAAGCGCTGGTGCCGATGCTCGAAGGCGAGATGCCGCTGTTCCTGTATGCCGGCAAGGAGAAAGGGATCAATGCCGCGCTGGACTGGGCGAAGGAACAGGAGCTCGAGAACGTCATCATCGTCGGCGGTCCGGACCTGCAGTATGTCGCCGAGCGGCTCGCCACCGACAACGTGCCGGCCATCCTCAACGGCGTCTACACCATGCCGACCCGGCGCTGGGAAGCCTACGACATGGCCTACCAGGCCGCCGGCAAGCTGCATGCGGCAGGCGTGAAATTCGCCATCGGCGACGGGGGCGGCGGCTTCAGCGCCACCAACGCGCGCAACCTGCCGTTCCATGCCGGCAGCTCGGCCGCGTTCGGCCTGCCGAAGAAAGCCGCGCTGAAGGCGGTCACGTTGTGGCCGGCTCAAATCCTGGGCATCGCCGACCAGCTCGGATCGCTGGCCGCCGGCAAGCGCGCCTCGCTAATCGTCACCAGCGGCGACCCGCTGGAGCCGATGACGAAAATCCAGCGCGTGTGGATCGACGGCGAGGAATACGACCTTGGCCGCAGCAAGCATCGCCAGCTCTACGAGCGCTACAAGGGGCGGATTCAGGGCGAGGCCGAATAATCAGATTCGGTTTGGGTCCGTGGCTCACGCATGCCCCGATTCTGACCTCCCCCGCTTGCGGGGGAGGGTCGGGTTGGGGGCAACGAAGTATGATTCTGGATTAACCGCCGCGCCGGACCAACAGAAAAACGACAAGCCCTAACCAGGACGTCAGCAGCACGCCGACCGTCCAAAGCAGCTTGTCGGTTCCATCGGTACGCTTGGAGGCCAAGGCTATAAGAGGCGGCACAATAAACAACACAATGAAAGTAATGAACTGCCCAATGAGCGTCCCCAGGCTGACATCCATTACCTCTACTCCAACTCAAGCTCGACGGAATAATAGCAGCTGTCGCATGTTGCGGCTCGCCGTTACAAGTGCTCTGATCACTTTTCGAAACGATCCACAAAATCGTCTCCCCCCGCCCGCGGCGGCGGGTCGGGGGGCGCTAGGCGTCCCGGGATTGGCCCATGGCCTCGTAGAATCGCGTGTCTTCGTCCAGCAACGTTTCCCGCCACGCCGGTTCGAGCCGCAATGCGCTCCAGCGATCGACGTTGACCGGGCCCGGCGCATTGCCTTCCAGCCAGTCGGCCAGCCGATTCACAAGCGCATCGCGATCCCCGGCCGGGTAGCGATATTCGGGCGGGTAGATTTCCGGGTAGCACAGCGCATCGGGCACCAGCGGGATGCAGCCGGCGCCGGCGGCTTCGAGCATGCCCAGGCCCTGGAATTCGTGGATGGCGGTGCTGACAGCAAACCCGGCCCGCCCCAGCACGCCGCGGTACTCGTCTTTCGGCAAGGCACCGTCGGCGACGATTCGTTCCGGCAGCGCTTCGCGAAGCCTGGCCAGCGCTTCGGGCGTGTTGCGGTGGCGCGAGCCCAGCAGCGCGAGACGGAAGTCAGTGCCGCGTCCGGCCAGTGAGATCATCGCGTCGGCGAAAAAGTCCGGCGCCTTGTCGTATTCCCAGCGGTGGTTCCAGACGATCAGGCCGGCGTCGCGTTCACCCGAGGGCGCAATCGGCTGAATCGGAACCGGCAGTACCGACGACTTGCGCTCGAGACGACGGCGCACCCCGTCCGGCACTTGATCAGGCATCCGCGCCAGCAGTGCATCGACGCCGTTGAGGAAGGTGCGACGGTTGTACTCGGAATTGAATGCGACCCGGTCGGCGGCCAGCGCGCCATAGAGCTGCACCATCTGCGCCTCAACCGAGGTCGTCTGGGCGTCGCTTCTCGGGTAGGCGAACTGATTTTCATGAAAGTAGTACAGCACCTGAACGCCGGCCAGTCGGGGATGCAGCCCCTTGAGCGTGGCCAGGTCCACCATCGAGGTCGCAACGATCCGGTCAGGGGACTCGTCGGGTAGTGCATTCAGCCAGCTCAGCGGGTTGCCCCGGATGCGCCATGAGAAATGCCGGCCGGGCAGCTCGAAGCGCTGCCAGTCGAACTCGCCGAAAGTCGAAACCAGCCAGTCGGCCCAGCGGGCGTGACTCTCGGCCCGGTAGGCTGAAAGTAGCCAGAATCGGGTGTTCAATGGCAGTGCTTCAGGTTCTTGCCGATCAGCCACCAGTTGACCGGCCAGGCCGCGATGTAGCCGGCGGGTATGGCGGCTGCCAGCGAGTACCAGAACACCGGCTCGGCCACCGACATCGCGCCCATGCCGCCGAGCGCGAAATCGACCACATTCATCGCGATTTCCATCACCGCGATGGACTGCCGTTGTCGTTGTTCGCTTCGCTCATGAGAATTCCATTTGACACGAATGGTCTTTAACCTTAACGCGGGGCCGGTGCGTTGCGCTGCGCTACACACACCCTGATATGGATTGACCTGTCAAGTATTGGCTCCGATT
>JBBDSL010000112.1:0-18813 GCA_040904965.1 Wenzhouxiangellaceae bacterium | reverse complement strand
GCCCGGAAGGATTCGAACCTCCGACCGCCTGGTTCGTAGCCAGGTACTCTATCCAACTGAGCTACGGGCGCGTGCAAGCCGGGTATTGTCGTGCAAAGCTCTGCGACTGTCAACCTGCCGTACAGATTATTTTTCGGCCGCCAGCCGCTGCAGGGTATCCAGGCGCGGGTGGATGAGTTTTCGGTATAGCGGCGGGATGAATGCGATGGGGAGCATTGCCGAGTAACCCAGCGGCAGTTGCGGGGCTTCGGGCCAGCTTCTGAGCCGGGTGAACGGCCGGCCGGGGTTGGCGTGGTGGTCGGAGTGGCGTTGCAGTTGAAGCAACATGCCATTGCTCAGCCAGAAGTCCGAATTCCATGAATGCCGCGGCGCAGGCGCTTCGTAGCGGCCGTTGTTAAGGTGCTCGCGTTTCAGCCCGTAGTGCTCGACATAGTTGATCACCTCCAGCGACGCGGCCGCGACCAGGCCCTGGGCAAGAAAGCCGACCACGCCGATCCAGCCGGCGACGAGCCAGCTCGCGATCACCAACGCGATCACCACCAGTTGCCAACCGATCAGCTCGTTTTGCAGCGAAATCGGTGATTTTCCCAGTCTCCGGAGACGCTTGGCTTCCAGCCGCCAGCCGTTGATGGCATTTCCGATCAGTGCGCGCGGCACGAAACGGTAGATGATTTCGCCGCGCCGGGCAGAGGAAGGATCCTTTTCGGTGGCCACCCAGACATGATGACCGCGGACGTGCTCGATCTTGAAGGTCACGTAGTTGACCGTACTCAACAGCAGGCCGCCGATGACCCGGTCCAGACGACTCCTGCGGTGGATCAGTTCGTGCGCAATATTGATCGCCAGCACACCGCCGACATAGCCGAGGGAGAGTACCCACATGGCGCCGGCCCACCACGGCATGGCCGGCAGCACCGCAAGCGAGCCGAACACGACCGCAAGCTGCACCGGCAGGCACAGCCACGGCACAAGGCGACGGTTCAGCCAGGTGTCCTGGGCGTCGACCGGCGCGGCGCGATCGCGTCCGATCAACCAGTCGGTGAGCGGTAAAAGTCCGTATAACCAGACGATGGGCAGCCCGGCCCACAGGAAGCTGCCGGTGGCCTGGATCAGCCACCACGAAAGCGGCATAAGCGCCGGGACCGTGAATACCAGCCAGTAACCCAATGGTCGCAGGCGGACCCTGGTGTCCGGCTTGGGCTGGACCGTGGCAGAAACCCCTGTCATGATGGATCTCCGAGGGCAGTTGCAATGAGTATAGACAGGTTGTCCGCCCGCCGTCAAAAAAGCCTGCGCGTTCACTCGCCCCAATTTGATCCATGTCAAATCATGCCAAAATGTATATGGAATACTTCTTTTGCGCTTTCCAAAGGAGCAGTTTCAATGTCATTCGCCCGGCGGCAATATCTTTTCCCGGCCGCAATCCTGGTGCTGGCCACGCACGCTTCGGCTGCCGATGGCGGCCTGGCCGAAGCGCTGAATCAGAGCCAGTGGGGGCTGGATTTCCGCCATCGGATCGAGCTGGTCGACGAGGACGGGTTCGGCGAAGACGCCGAAGCCTCGACGCTGCGCACCCGGCTGAACCTCAAGACCGGAAGCTACAGGGGGCTGCAAGCCTTCATCGAGTTCTCCGATGTGCGCGAGATTGGATTCGACGACTTCAACGCCGGCGCGGGCGCCACGCCCGACCGCGCCCGCTTCCCGGTGGTTGCCGACGCCGAGGACACGCGCGTCAACCAGGCATGGCTGGGATTCACGCCACACGACGCACTCGAAATCCGGGCGGGCCGCCAGCGCATTAAACTCGACAACGACCGCTTCGTCGGCAACGTGGGCTGGCGTCAGAACGAACAGACCTACGATGGCGCCAGCCTGGAATGGCAGCAGGATCGGTGGAAGCTGTTCTACAGCTATGTCGGTCACGTCAACCGGATTTTCGACAGCGAAGTGCCGGCCGGCGATCACGACCACGACACCCACCTGGTCAATGCATCATTCAATGTCGCCGACGGGCATGCACTGACCGGCTACCTCTACAACATCGAGGACGAGGACCAGCAGGCGTTCTCGAATCGCACCTTCGGGTTGCGCTATACCGGAACCGCGGTGCTGGGCGCGGACCGGCCTCTGAACTGGCTGGCCGAGTATGCACACCAGGTCGATGCCGGCGACAACGCGACCGACTACGAGGCCGATTATTTCCACCTGCACGCCGATCTGGGGCTGGATCCGCGCCTCAAGCCCGTTGTCGGATTCGAGCGCCTTGAAGGATCGCGCAACGCAGAACAAGCCTTTCGAACCCCGCTGGCCACTTTGCATGCTTTCAACGGCTGGGCCGATCGCTTTCTGGCCACGCCGGACGGCGGGCTGGACGATTTCTACGCCGGATTGACCGGAAGCCAGGGCCGATTCGGCTGGAACGTGACCTGGCACCGGTTCGAAAGCGAAGACTCGGGCCTCCGCTTCGGCGACGAAGTCGACGGTTCGCTGTCGATCTCGCTGCACGAAAAGGTCGCACTACTGATCAAGATCGCCCATTTCGACGACAACGACGGCGGAATCAACGGGGTGACCAAATTCTGGACCCAGTTGAGCGTCGCGCTACCATAATCCAATTTACTTCACCATAACCATTCTCAGGAGACCGTCATGAAACTCGCAGTCCGCCATCCCCGGTATCATCTGATCAGGTCGATCGCCGGCGCCGCGCTGCTGACGCTGGCCGCCACCGCGTGCGGTCAGCAGGCCGAAGTCCACCAGGCCGAAGCCGCCAAGGGTGCTGCGACCGGCGCCGAACCGTCCCAGGCCCTGTATCAGGCCAACTGCGGCGCCTGTCACCAGACCAACGGTGAAGGTCTGCCCGGCGCGTTTCCCCCGCTGGCCGGAAATGAACGCGTCACCGGCGATCCCGACCGCATCATCGAGAACGTGCTCAACGGGCTGACCGGAGAGCTCGAAGTCGATGGCGTGACCTACAACGGCGTCATGCCACCGATGCAACACCTGACCGACCAGGAGATTGCGCAGGCGGTCAACTACGTGCTGACTTCCTGGGGCAATGATGGCGAGCAGGTCAGCGTCGAGCAGGTCGCCGACAAGCGCGTCGAACTCGGTCTGGCCGACCGTGCCGAAGGCCAGCGCCATCCGGATTCCACCGAGGGCGAAATGGCCTACCGCGGCGCTCCATCCCCGGTCGAGGGCGGCAAGATGGTGACCACGCCCGGCGCGCCGGCCTTGTCGCAAGAGGAATTTGACCACTCCCAGCAGTTGTACTTCGAACGCTGCGCCGGCTGTCATGGCGTGTTGCGCAAGGGCGCGACCGGCAAGCCGTTGACCACTGATCTCACCCAGGAAAAGGGCACCGAGTACCTCAAGGCGCTGATCAACTACGGCTCGCCGGCCGGCATGCCCAACTGGGGCACCTCGGGCGAGCTGACCGACTCGGAAATCGACGCGATGGCGCGCTTCCTGCAGCACCAGCCGCCGGATCCGCCCGAGTTCGGGATGCCCGAGATGATGGCAACCTGGAATGTCATCGTGCCGGTCGACGAACGTCCGACCGAGAAGATGAACGACTACAACATCGACAACTTCTTCTCGGTCACGCTGCGCGATGCTGGCAAGATTGCGCTGATCGATGGTGATACCAAGGAAATCGCTGCCATCATCGAAACCGGCTACGCGGTGCATATCTCGCGCACCTCCAGCTCGGGCCGCTACATCTACACCATCGGCCGCGATGGCAAGATCGACCTGATCGATCTGTTCTTCGAAAAACCGACCAAGGTGGCCGAAATCAAGATCGGCCTGGAAGCACGCTCGGTGGAAAGCTCCAAGTACAAGGGCTATGAAGACCAGATCGCGATCGCCGGCGCTTACTGGCCGCCGCAGTTCGTGCTGATGGACGGCCTGACACTGGAGCCGAAGAAGATCGTCTCGACCCGCGGCATGACCGTCGACACCCAGGAATACCACCCAGAACCACGCGTGGCCGCCATCGTGTCTTCGCACCAGCATCCCGAATTCATCGTCAACGTCAAGGAAACCGGCAAGATCCTGCTGGTCGACTACAGCAACATCGACAACCTGAAAATCACGACGATCGATGCGGCACGCTTCCTGCATGACGGCGGCTGGGACCGCACCAACCGCTACTTCATGACCGCGGCCAACGAGTCCGACCGGATTGCAGTGGTCGACGCGCTGGAGCAGGAGCTGGAAGCCCTGATCCCGGTCGAGCGCATTCCGCACCCGGGCCGTGGTGCCAACCTGATCGACCCGGAATACGGACCCGTCTGGGTGACCAGTGCGCTGGGCAATGCCAACATCACGTTCATCGCCACCGATCCGGAAAACCACCCGGAACACGCCTGGACGGTAGTCCGCGTGCTCCAGGGCCAGGGTGGCGGCTCGCTGTTCGTCAAGACGCATCCCGAGTCGACCAACCTGTGGGTGGACACGCCGCTGCACCCGGAAGCCGAAGTCAGCCAGTCGATCGCGGTATTCGACATCAACGACCTCGATGCCGGCTTTAAAGTCCTGCCGATCGCCGAATGGGCCGAACTCGGCCCCGGCCCGAAGCGCGTCGTGCAACCGGAATACAACAAGGCCGGCGACGAGGTCTGGTTCTCGGTCTGGAGCGGCATGGAAGAGGAATCGGCGATTGTCATCGTCGACGACAAGACGCGTGAACTCAAACATGTGATCAAGGGCGAGAACATTGTCACGCCTACCGGCAAGTTCAACGTGTACAACACCGTCCACGAAGTTTATTAAGCTGCATGGAATCGCCCCGGTGCTGCAAGTCGGCGCCGGGGCATTTTTTTGCCCGAACCAATAAACGAGAACCATCATGATTAGCAATTGCGCCAATTCCCCGACGATGCGGTCCCGCACGATCCATGCCTTCGCCGCGTTGACCGTGGCCTGTCTTCTGGCGGACCTTTCACCGGCTACTGCACAGACCGGTACGGAAGAAGATTCCGGGCAAGGCCTGGAGCTGGACACGGTCACAGTGGTGGCCCATCGCCAGCCTCGGAATCTTTCCGAGGTCGCCGGCACCATCAGCGTTCTGGCTGCCGACCGGATCAAGCGCGATGTGGCGCTGGATATCGGCGACCTGGTGCGCTACGAGCCGGGTGTGGAAGTCGACGGTGGCGGCACACGCTTCGGTTTTGGCGGCTTCCGCATCAGGGGCCTGGGCGGTAACCGCACCGCCATCGTCATCGACAACGTCCCGGCGGCCGACCGGTTCACCGTCGGCAACTTCGCCGATTCCGGTCGCGGACTGCTGGAACTGGGTCTGGTCGGCCGGGTCGAGATTCTTCGTGGACCGGCCTCTACGATCTACGGCTCCAAGGCGCTGGGCGGCGTGGTGGCCGTCTCGCTGCTGGAAGCCGAGGATCTGCTGTTCGGCGCTGGTCATGACAATGCCCGGGCGACCCGATTCGAACTGGCCGGCGGCAGCGAGAACAACCGCCTGCGCGCCACCGCTGCGCACGCCGTACGCGGCAACGAATGGTCGGGCGTGCTGGCCGCCAGCGCCCAGAGCGCCGACGAACTCGATGTCGCCGGCCTGCCATCGGACATCAGCACCGACCGGCTCGACCGCGACCAGGGGGCGTTCGTATTTCGCGCCGGGCGAGATACCGAATTCGGCCGTATCCAATTGACCCTGGACGGCACGCACGAAGAACGCGACAGCGACATCCGTGCCCTGCTAGGCACCGGGCGATTCCGCAACACCACGTCGCTTTTCGGCGACGACCGCCGCAACCAGTGGCGTGTTCTGCTCGACCACCAATTCAGCAGCATCGGGCCCATTGCCCGCGGCCAGTGGCGGCTGTGGCACCAGGTGACCGACACATCGCAGCAGACCGACGAGTCACGCCCGCTGGCACCCACGCCGGTGGACCTGTTCCGCCGTTTCGATTTTCGCCAGGAAAATACCGGTCTGGGCGCCGATTTCGAGAGCGAGTTGCACTTCGCCGGCTTCCGCCACCGCATCGGCTATGGCTTCGAGGCGCTGCGAAGCGATCTCGAACAGCAGCGCTTCGCCACCCAGACCAACCTCGAGACCGGCGTGCTGACGACCACCGTGCTCGGCGAGCGCTTCCCGCTGCGCGACTTCCCGCGCACCGAGGTTACCGAAGCCGGGGTTTACCTGTTCGACGAGATCCTGCTGTGGCAGGGCGGCCCGACGCTCAGCCCCGGCGCACGCTTCGAATATTACGACTTGAACAGCACGCCCGACGCGCTGTTCACCGGCGCCTTCCCGGACGCAGAGATCGTAGACCTGGACTCCACCGCCTGGGCGCCACGCGTCGGGCTGGTCTGGCCGGTGATCGACGAGCTGGATTTCTTCTTCCAGTTCGCCCGCGGCTTCCGCTCGCCGCCGTTCGAGGACGTCAACATCGGCCTGGACATCCCGCAGTTCGGGATTCGCGCCATCCCCAACCCGGATCTTGACCCCGAGCGCGGGCACACGCTGGAGACCGGCATCCGCTACCGCACCCGAAGCACGATGCTGGATCTGGCCGTGTTCCGCAACCGCTTCAAGGACTTCATCGACACCCGTGCACTGGTCGGCTTCGACCCGGCCGCCGGCGTGCTGCTGTTCCAGTCGATCAACCGCGACCGGGTCGAGATCGAAGGCGCCGAACTGCGCGCCCAGCAAAATCTCGGATATGGCTTCGACCTGGAACTGGCCGCCGAATGGACAAGAGGCGAGGACCGCAACAGCGACCGCTCGCTGGCCGGCATCAGCCCGCCGCAGGCCATTGCCGCGCTGAGCTATGCCCCGACCCCGGTCTGGGAAATCCGTTTCATCACCACAGCGACCAGAAGCCAGCGGCGGCTGGAAGACGAACAGGGCGAACCGCTGTTCTCGGCACCCGGAAGCACCGTCTTCGACCTGACCGGCCGCTGGCGGATCACGCCCGACGTCAATCTTTCGGCCGGCATCTTCAACCTCACCGACAAGCGCTGGTTCAGCCATGCCAACGTCATCAACCGCCCCGTCGGCGACCCCACCCTGCCGCTGCTGGCCCAGCCGGGCACCAATGTCCGGGCCACGTTGAACTGGAGCTTTTACTGATTCCCGTTGAAGGCGGGCCTCAGGCGTACTCGCCTGCCTGCTCGCTGACCTGCTCGGGCCGGCTGTGGCGTCGCAGCCATTCGGCGAGTTCGTCCTCGTCCAGCTCGCCGGCAGCCAATGCGAGGAAAACCGGATAGCGATCAGCCAAAGGGCCGACGAGGTCCCATCCATTGAGGACCAGAAAGGTACGGCAAAGCACGTAGGCGGTCCTTTTGTTACCGTCGACAAACGGATGATTCCTGGCAATTCCGAATGCGTATGCCGCCGCCAGCTCCGGCATGTCGATTTCATGCGCCGCGTATGCATATTTCTGACGCGCACGGGTAATCGCCGATTCCAGCATGCCTCGATCCCGGACGCCATCCGGCCCACCGTGCTCGGCAAGCTGGCGCTGATGAATCGCCTGGGCCAGCTCGAGACTGATCCACACCGGTTCCGATGTAATCATTCGGCCAGTCTCCGCAGCAGATCACGGTCTTCGCGCATGATCTTCTCGGCAACATCCATCTGGCGCGCGAATTCCGCGTCGAACGCCGTGAGCATGATGCCGTCGGGGGTTTCGTGCACCATCAACTCGTCGCCGCGGCTCACGCGCAGCTTCTCCAGCAACTCCTTGGGCAGGATTACACCGGTCGAGTTGCCGATAGCGGTGACTTTCAGCTTTCTGCTCATTTTCCAGACTCGCGCGTGCTCGGAGAGCACTTAGTATAACAAATGTTTTACATCGGTCAAATGAACCTTAAGCAGAATTCTCCCGCAGGAGCGAAAGTAGCTGCCGAAAGTCGCCGAGGAGGTTCGCCTGCAAGCAGGCTCCTACTGCATAGAGCCCGGCGAGGGTGTTACGAATCAGCGCAGCCGGAGCAGAATATCCGGCAAGCGTCGATCATTGCGACCCGACCCGCCGGTCCGCAAGAAACCCCTTCAGCACCCTTGCCGTCTCGCTCTTGCGCCGGGTCTTGACGACCTTCTCGGGCGGCCCTTCGGCGACGACTTTTCCACCGGCATCACCGCCCTCGGGACCCAGGTCGATCAGCCAGTCCGCTTCGGCGATGACGTCGAGGTTGTGTTCGATGACGATGACGCTGTGGCCGGCGTCGACCAGGCGGTGCAGCACGCGAATCAACCGCTCGACGTCGGCCATGTGCAGGCCGACCGTGGGCTCGTCGAGGATGTAGAGCGTCGGCGCGGGGGTGCCGCGCCGCAGGTCCGGGCGCGCCTTGGCCAGCTCGGTGACCAGCTTGATGCGCTGCGCCTCGCCGCCGGACAGCGTCGGGCTAGGCTGGCCCAGGGTGAGGTAGCCCAGGCCGACCGCGCGCATCAGCTCCAGCGCGTGGTGGATCTTCGGGTGGGCGCTGAAAAACTCCACCGCCTCTTCGACGCTCATCTTGAGCACTTGGCCGATGTGCTTGCCCCCGTAGGTCACCGCCAGCGTCTCCGGGGAGAAGCGGTCACCGGCGCAAGCCTCGCAGGGCACCGAGACGTCGGGGAGGAAGTTCATTTCCACGCGCTTTGCCCCCTGGCCTTCGCAGTCCGGACAGCGGCCCTCCTTGGTGTTGAACGAGAAGCGCCCGGCGGTGTAGCCGCGCAGGCGCGCCTCCTCGGTGCCGGCGAAGAGCTTGCGGATATCGTCCCAGAAGCCGATATAGGTGGCCGGGCACGAGCGCGGCGTCTTGCCGATCGGCGTCTGGTCGACCTCCAGCACCCGTTCCAGCATCTGCCAGCCGTCGATGGCGGCACAACCGGTCGGTTTCGGTTTTCTGCCCTTGCGCCGGCGCGTCAGGCGCTTGAGGTTGTCGTGCAGCACGCCGCGCACCAGTGAGCTCTTGCCCGAGCCCGAGACCCCGGTCACACAGACCAGGCGCTCCAGCGGCACGGCGACGTCCATGCCCTGCAGATTGTGCAGATCGGCCCCGCGGACGGTGACCGTCTGCGCCGGGGTATCGGTGCGTCGATTCTCCAGCAGCGGGTGGCGGATGGGCTCGGCCAGACATCGGCCCGTGATCGAGTCCGGGTTGTTGATCAGTTCTTCGACCGTGCCCTCGGCGACCACCCGGCCGCCGTTTACGCCGGCGCCCGGACCCAGGTCGATGACGTGCTCGGCGCGGCGGATGGTGTCCTCGTCGTGCTCGACCACGACGATGGTGTTGCCCTTGCCCTCCAGCCGTCCCAGCGTGTCGAGCAGCATCCGGTTGTCGCGCGGGTGCAGGCCGATGGTGGGCTCATCGAGGATGTAGCACACCCCCTGGAGATTGGAACCAAGCTGGGCGGCGATGCGGATGCGCTGAGCCTCGCCACCGGACAGCGTCGGCGCAGCCCGGTCGAGGCCCAGGTAGTCCAGGCCGACCTGCCCGAGGAAGTCCAGCCGCGCCCGAATCTCGGGCAGGATGTCGCGGGCGATGGCCGCCTCGCGGTCGGTGAGCTTCAGCCTGCCGAACAGCTTCCCGGCGTGCTTGACGGAAAGCTCGGTGTAGTCGGCGATCGACCCGCTCTTGAAGCGCACCGCCAGCGCCTCGGGCTTGAGCCGCCGACCCTTGCAGGCGCGGCAGGTGCGCGGCGCGCCGGCGTCGTCGTGTTCCAGCCACGCACGCTCCTCGCCGGTCTGGTCTTCATCGAAGCCGGTCAGCGCCAGGCCCGTGCCGAAGCATTTTGTGCACCAGCCGTGCCTGGAGTTGTAGGAAAACAGACGCGGGTCCAGCTCGGGGAAGCTGCGGCCGCAACCCGGGCAGGCACGCTCGGTGGAAAAGATGGTCTGTTCTTTCGACGTGACCAGTTTCATCGTCCCGTGGCCGTGCTCCAGCGCCGCGCCGATGAGCGCGTCCAGCTCGGCCTCGGCGCCGGCGCTGACCTTCAGCGTGCCCACCGGCAGGTCGATGTCGTGTTCCTGGTGACGCGCCAGGCGCGGCCAGTTCGCCGTTGGTTGGTATTCGCCGTCCACGCGCAGCGTCTCGAAGCCCTTTTTGGCCGCCCACTGCGCAAGATCCGTGTAGTAGCCCTTGCGTGCGACCACCAGCGGCGCGAGCAGCGTGGCCTTGCGGTTGCGTGCCTGGCGCATGATGCGCGCGCGGATCGCCTCCGGCGTCTGCTCGCGGATGGCCACATCGCAGGCCGGACAGTACTGGGTGCCCAGCTTGACGAACAGCAGCCGCAGGAAGTGGTAGACCTCGGTCATGGTCGCCACGGTGGACTTGCGTCCGCCGCGGCTGGTGCGCTGTTCGATGGCGACCGTCGGCGGGATGCCGAACACAGCGTCGACGTCCGGGCGCGAGGCGGGCTGGACGAATTGTCGGGCGTAGGCATTGAGCGATTCGAGGTAGCGCCGCTGGCCCTCGCGGAAAACGATATCGAAGGCCACGGTGGACTTGCCCGAGCCCGACAGACCTGTGATCACCGTGAGCCGGTCGCGCGGAATGCGGATATCGATGTTCTTCAGGTTGTGTTCGCGGGCGTGGCGAATGGTAATTGCCGACGGCAGCGCGGCGGCCGGCAGCGCATCAGCCGGGGGCGCGGCATTGCGCTTGCGCTTTGCGCGCGTCGCGTTGTCGCGGTCGCGGGCGCGGACGTCGAGATAGTCCCGGAGCGCGCGGCCGGTGTGGCTGGCCGGCTCGGCCATGACGTCTTCGGGCGTGCCGGCGGCCACCAGCGCGCCGCCGGCCTCACCGCCCTCGGGGCCCAGGTCGATGATCCAGTCGGCGGCGGCCATCACATCCTGGTTGTGCTCGATCACCGCCATCGAGTGGCCGGCCTCAAGCAATCGGCGCAAGGCGGTGAGCAGCGTGGCCACATCGTCCATGTGCAGGCCGGTGGTCGGCTCGTCGAACAGGAACAGCAGCTTCTCGCCGCTACGGCGCCCGCCGGCCTTGGCCACATGGCCGGCCAGCTTGAGGCGCTGGGCCTCGCCGCCGGACAGCGTCGGCACCGGCTGGCCCAGGGCCATGTAGCCCAGCCCCACCGCCTGCAGCGGCTCCAGCCCGCGCAGCACGTCGGCCGAATCGGCGAAGAACGCCACGGCCCGGTCGACCGTCATCTCCAATATCTCGGCGACCGAGCGCGGCCCGGTGTCGCACCCCACTGAAGGCGGCACGGTCACCTCCAGGATTTCCGGGCGGAAGCGGCGGCCGTCGCAGTCCGGGCAGCGCAGGTAGACGTCGGACAAAAACTGCATCTCGACGTGCTCGAAGCCGTTGCCGCCGCAGGTGGGACAGCGACCGTTGCCGGCGTTGAAGCTGAAGGTACCGAGGGTGTAGTCGCGCGCTTTCGCCTCCGGTTGCGCTGCGAAGACCTTGCGGATGGCATCGAAGGCGCCAACGTAGCTCGCCGGCGTCGAGCGCGTGGTCCGGCCGATGGCCGACTGGTCGATCAGCACCGTGTCGTCGATGCGCTTGTGCCCGATGATGGATTTGTGCGCCCCGGGCACCGCACCGGGGCGACCTTTGAGTTCGCACAGCGCACGGTAGAGCACGCCCTCGATGAGCGTGGACTTGCCCGAACCGCTGACGCCGGTGACCACGACCAGCCGGTTCAGCGGCAGTTCGACGTCGATGCCTTTCAGGTTGTGCTCGGTCGCGCCGCGAATGCGCAGGCACTTGCCGGGCGTCCTCGCCGCTTCACGGACCTGTCCGGCCGGCGATTCCGCCTCCACCACCTGGCGCCGGCCGGTGAGATAGTCGGCGGTCAGCGAATGCTCGGCGCGCATCAACTCGCCGGGCGTGCCCTGGAAGACGATTTCGCCGCCGCGCTCGCCGGGGCCGGGCCCGATGTCGAGCACCCGGTCGGCGGCATGCATGACCTGCGGGTCGTGCTCGACGACCAGCAGCGTGTTGCCGGCGTCGCGCAGCCGGTGCATGACGCCGATAATGCGTTCCATGTCGCGCGGGTGCAGCCCGATGCTGGGCTCGTCGAGCACGAACAGCGTGTTGACCAGCGAGGTGCCCAGCGCCGTGGTCAGGTTGATGCGCTGGACCTCGCCGCCGGACAGCGTCCGCGACTGCCGGTCCAGGGTGAGGTAGCCCAGGCCGACCTCGGCCAGGTAATCGGTGCGCGCGCGGATTGCATCGAGCAGCAGATCCGAGGCCGCGTCCAGCGGCGCCGGCAGATGCAGGCGCCGGAACAGCGCCCGCGTGCGCGTCAGCGGCAGACCCATGATGTCGGCGATGTTCAGCCCCGGCTGGGCCTGTAGCGTCGAATTGGAGAACCGGGCGCCGGTCGGCTTGAAGCGCGAATCGGGCTCCAGCACCGCGTCGGCGTCTGCCTTCGAACCCAGCCGCCAAAGCAGCGCCTCGGGCTTGAGCCGCGCGCCGCGACAGGCCGGACATTCGTCGTACGAGCGGTAGCGCGACAACAGCACCCGAATGTGCATCTTGTAGGCGCGCGACTCCAGCCAGTCGAAGAAACGCTGTACGCCGTACCAACCGCCTCGATGCGAGTGCCAGCTCCATTCCTCGTCGCCGTGCACAACCCAGTTTCGATCCGCCTTTTTGAGCTTCTTCCAGGCCACGTCCGTGGGCACCCCGGCCTTCCGGCAGTGGCGAATCAGGTCGCGCTGGCACTCGATATAGCTGTCGGTCTGCCAGGGCTTGATCGCGCCGTCGGCCAGCGACTTGCGCTCGTCGGGAATGACCAGCCGATAGTCGATGCCCATGACCCGACCGAATCCGCGGCACTCGTCGCAGGCGCCCATGGGCGAATTGAACGAGAAGGAATTGGGGATCGGGGCGCTGTAGTCGAGATCGCAGTCGGGACAGTGCAGGCCCTCGGAGAAGCGCCAGTGGCCGGTCGGCTCGCGACTGTCGTCCAGCGGCACAACGCTGACGTGGCCGCGGCCGGCACGCAGCGCCGCTTCCACCGCCTCGGCGATGCGGTCGCGGCGGTCCGGCTCCAGCCGCACCCGGTCCTGGGTCACGCGCAGCGTGTTTTCGTCGACCTGCTCGACCCGGCTGTAACCCTGGCGGTCGAGTTCGGCGCGGACCTTGTCGGCCCCGACATCGCCGCTCAGCGCGATATCGAAGGCGATCACCGCGCGCACGCCGCCGCCGCGCTCGATCAGCTCCGCGACAATGTCGTCGGCGCTCTCGCGCCGCACCTCGCGGCCGCAGCCCTGGCAGAACAACCGCGCGGCCCGGGCAAACAGCAGTTTCAGGTGGTCGTTGAGCTCGGTCATCGTACCCACCGTCGAGCGCGAACTCTTGACCGGGTTGGTCTGGTCGATGGCGATCGCCGGCGGGATGCCCTCAATGGAATCGGCCGCCGGCTTGTCCATCCGGTCCAGGAACTGGCGGGCGTACGGCGAAAAGGTTTCGACGTAGCGGCGCTGGCCCTCGGCGTAGACGGTGTCGAAGGCCAGCGAAGACTTGCCCGAGCCGCTGGGGCCGGTGACCACGGTCAACGCGCCCAGCGGCAGGTCGACGTCGAGGTTCTTCAGATTGTTCTGGCGCGCGCCGCGCAGTCGGATGAACTCGTTGGCCATGGTTGCTTCCCGCAGTGGATGTGCAAGGATAGGCCATCCGGCGGAATGCTTTGCGACCGCCCGGCGCTGATCAGGGGGAGCCGCCCGGGGGCCGGGCGGCGGAAATATCAAACTAATGTCGGCGAGCCGGGGCCGCGATCAGATGTTTGGGCGCCGTTCCGGCTTTTCCCGGAACTACTCAATCCGGAATTCGCCCTTCATGAGGACGTAGTGGCCGGGGAAGGTGCAGAAGAACTGGTAATCGCCGGCCGGATCGAGGTTGTCGAGGCCGAAGGTGATGGTGGTCGATTCTCCGCCCCCGACGATTTCGGTGGCGGCCAGCACGCGCTCGTCATCGGGCTTGACGTAGTCGTTGCTCAGACCCGCGGCCATGCCGTCGTTGACCACCGCCTGCGCATCGACGGTGGCCGCGAGCACCCAGTTGTGGCCCATTGTGTTGGCCGGCAGTTTGCCGACGTGATTGAGCGTCAGGGTGATCTGTTCACAATCTGCGGAAACGACAATTTCGTCCTTCTTGAAGGTCATCTGGTCGGTGCTGTCGATCGTCACCTCGCAGTCCTGCGCGAAGCCGCTGGACGACAACGCGAGGCCCAGGACGGACAAGACGAAAGCAATTCGGGTATTCATTAAAAACTCCTCGGGGTTGGTGAATTCAGACGAACGAAAGGCGTTCGCCGGACAGTGCATATTCTATCCCACTCGCACATAACATGCATTCCAAATGTATATTGGGCATGGCCCGAATTGATCAACGCCGCAGTGCTGCCGGCCACCGTGGTTCCAGGTTGCCGGGGCGCGTGCGCTTGCGGTTCGGGAATGCCACAATAGCGTGCAGTCGGACCAAGGACGCAAAAGCCCCGGACTTGCGGCGTGTGCGTATCAACCGACGATATGACCGCTGATCGCTCTGGAAGTCCAACCAATCACAAAGTCGAGTCTGATTTACTGATGATCCATCCCCAGCAGCTTTCGGCCGCCTGGCTGGCACGCGAGACCGATTCCGGTTCGTGGCAGCGCGGCAGCCGCTATTTTCGCGATGGCCACGCGGAACTCGACGAGGTCGAGCGCCTGCCAGACGGCGGCGTGCGCCTGATCGGCACCTGTCAGGGTACGGAATTTGAACCCTACGAGCAGCACATCGAAATCTACCGCGAGGGTGGCGGCATCGAGCTCGACGGCGAGTGCTCCTGTCCGGTCGAATTCAACTGCAAGCATGTGGTCGCGCTGGTGCTGACCTGGCAGGCGCTGGCGCCTCGGGAGCCGGCCGGGCGCGACGAGATCGCCGACTGGCTGGCCGAACGGCCGGGAAATATCGACCCGGCGGTCGAACCGCCCGAAGCGTTGCTGTACCTGCTTGATTGGGGCCATGGCCCAGGCAACGATATCGAAATTAACTTCAGCGTTGCCCGGCGCAAGAAGAACGGAGACTGGGGAAAGGGCCGCTTCGTCAACCCCTTGACGATCAATCACTCCTGGACAAGCCCGCAATACCTTAGGACAACCGATGAGGAAATCCTCAAGCTAATCAGCGCCGGCGAAGAGTTCTGGGCCGCCGAATTCAACCCGTCCGGCGCGGCCGGCCACCTGGCACTGATCAAAATGGCCGAAACGGGCCGGGCGTACTGGGGCGGCGAAAGGCGCGGCCCATTCAAGCCCGGCGCGCCGCGCGAATTGCAAATGAACTGGATAGGCAACAAAAAGAACGGCTACCAGTTGCAGATGAATGCACCGAATGGGGCGCTGGTGGTTCCGACCGATCCGCCCTGTTTCGTCGATCCCAATGCGCTGACCATAGGCGTGCTGGAACTGCCGACCGGGGTCGACAGCCACACGCTGGAATGGCTGAAGCGCGCACCAACGATTCCAGCCGCCGACGCGCAACGCCTCAGCCACAAGCTGGCACTGACCGCGCCCGAACTTCCGACCCCCGTTGAGGTGGAATACCATGACATCGAAGCTTCGCCAGCCGGATGGCTGGACATCGCATTCGACCCGATGCACCCCGCAGACGCACGCGCCCACCTGAAATACCTTTACGACAATATGCTGGTGTCACCGGACCACCCGCAAACCGAAATTATCACTGAATCCGGGGGTCGTCTGATACGGCTTCATCGCGACCGCAATGCCGAGCACGAACTGCGCCAGACGCTGATCAATACCGGGCTGGCGCCGGTCGATGGACACGGCCATGAACGAAGTCAGGGACATGGCGAAGAACACAGCTTCCGGATGGGCAGCGAGCTCGAGGGCACCGCTTTGCGAGATGCCTGGTTCGACTGGTTGCAGACCCGCGCGCAGCAACTGCGAGACGCCGACTGGCAGGTGGAGTTGACCGGCGAAGACGAGTTCAGGCTCAGCGAATCCGACGGCATCGAAGGCGAAGTCGAGACGCAAGGCAACGACTGGTTCAGCCTGCGTTTCGACCTGGAATTCGACGGCTGGACAATGCCGCTGCTGCCGCTGGTCAGCCAGTTGCTGCAAAACTACCGGCCAGGCGACCTGCCAGAGACCTTGTATCTCGACACCGGCGAAGGCCACTACGTCAGCGTGCCGGCCGCGCAGATCGAGCCGGTGCTCCAGACCATCCTCGATCTGTTCGACCGGGTCGGCGACGACACGCTGGAGCTGGCCCGGCCCGACGCTGCCCGACTGCTGGACCTGGAAGGCATCCCGATACGCGGTGCGACCAGCCTGAAAAAACTGGCGCGCAAACTGGCCGATTTCTCCGGTCTTAAGACCGTCAAGCCCCCGACAACCTTCAAAGGCGAGTTGCGCGAATACCAGCAGCACGGTCTGGACTGGCTGCAGTTTCTGCGCGAGCACGAATTCGGCGGCATCCTTGCCGACGACATGGGCCTGGGCAAGACGGTCCAGACGCTGGCCCACCTGGCGGTCGAAAAGCGCGCCGGAAGAATGGCGCACCCCAGCCTGATCGTCGCGCCAACCAGCCTGATGGGCAACTGGCGGCGGGAGGCCGAGATCTTCACGCCGAAACTGAACGTGCTGGTACTGCACGGTCCGGACCGGGCGGCTCACTTCGACCGGATGGGCGAATTCGACCTGGTGCTGACCACCTACCCGCTGCTGCCGCGCGACCGCGGCGTTTTGCTGGAGCAGCCGTGGCACTACCTGATCCTGGACGAAGCCCAGCAGATCAAGAACCCGCGCGCGCTGGCCGCCCAGGTGGTCCGCCACATCAATTGCCGGCACCGCCTGTGCCTGACCGGCACGCCGATGGAAAACCACCTCGGCGAGCTGTGGGCCCAGTTCGACTTTCTGATGCCCGGTTTTCTCGGCGACCGTGAAAGCTTCACCCGCAACTACCGCACCCCGATCGAAAAGCATAACGATTCGGAACGCCTGGAACGCCTCAACCGGCGCACCGCGCCTTTCCTGCTGCGCCGGACGAAGGATCTGGTTGCGTCAGAATTACCGCCCAAGACCGAGTTGCTGCGTCAGGCCGAATTCGATCCCAGACAGGCGCGATTGTACGAAAGCGTTCGGCTGACCATGGAAAAGAAAGTCCGAAAGGCCATCGCCGCCAAGGGCCTGGCCCGAAGCCACATCATCGTGCTGGAGGCCTTGCTTAAACTGCGCCAGGTCTGCTGTGACCCGCGTCTGCTGCCCAAGGGCACACCCGGCACGGACGGCACGCCATCGGCCAAGTTCAACCTGCTGTTCGACCTGCTGCCGGAATTGCTTGAGGAAGGCCGCCGGGTGCTGCTGTTCTCGCAATTCACCACCATGCTGGGCCTGATCGAGAAGGAACTGGACAAGCGCAGAATCAACTACGCCAAGCTGACCGGCCAGACGCGCAAGCGCGACGAAGCTATCCAGCGCTTTCGCGACGGCGAAGTCGCCCTGTTCCTGGTCAGCCTCAAGGCCGGCGGCGTGGGCCTGAACCTGGTCGAAGCCGACACCGTCATCCACTACGACCCATGGTGGAACCCGGCCGTCGAGCACCAGGCCACCGACCGCGCCCACCGTATCGGCCAGGACAAGCCGGTGTTCGTCTACAAGCTGATCACCGAAGGCACGGTGGAAGAAAAGATCGTGGCGTTGCAGGCGCGCAAGCAGAAACTCGCCCAGAGCGTCTACGGCAAGGGCCGCAAGCAGGACCAGCCGCCGATTGATGAAGACACCATCCAGGCCCTGCTGGCCGGGGATTGATCGCCCCCGCTCCGGTCGCCCCGGAATTCGCGTCAGCGCATATCCGGGGCCTCCCAGACCGCCCCTAAGCCCGTATCACAAGATCCTGGTTAATCGCTGACGCGAATTCCGGCATGACGGACTACTGCCGCTTGGGCCTGGAATGCCCGCAGGGGCCGAACCGGGCGATTCGATGCACGCTTGAAATTGGACAAGGCGTGACCTCTTTGCACCTTTCGTCCAGTTCGGCGTCCTTCCTCGCAACACCGCGCGGAGAGGGAGGGATTGACTGCGCGCTTTACGCGCTTGCCCTCCGCTTCGCTCCGGGTTGCTTCGCATCGAGCTCGCTGCGCTCGGTTCGAACCCACTTCCAGTTCGCCCGTGCTTCGGGCGCCTCTGGACATTCAGTGCCATTGATACCAGAACCTGCAGCCGGCTTTTTCGCGCTCGAATCCGAGCGCCCTCCCCGCCAGATACGAAAAACCCCGCTGGCGCGGGGTCTTCGCATCTGGCGGAGAGGGAGGGATTGACTGCGCGCGTTACGCGCTTGCCCTCCGCTTCGCTCCGGGTTGCTTCGCATCGAGCTCGCTGCGCTCGGTTCGAACCCACTTCCAGTTCGCCCGTGCTTCGGGCGCCTCTGGACATTCAGTGCCATTGATACCAGAACCTGCAGCCGGCTTTTTCGCGCTCGAATCCGAGCGCCCTCCCCGCCAGATACGAAAAACCCCGCTGGCGCGGGGTCTTCGCATCTGGCGGAGAGGGAGGGATTCGAACCCCCGGAAGGCTACAAACCTTCAACGGTTTTCAAGACCGCCGCATTCGACCGCTCTGCCACCTCTCCGAAATCGACTTGTCAACAAATGGCGGAGAGGGAGGGATTCGAACCCTCGGTACGGTTCAACCCGTACACTCACTTTCCAGGCGAGCCCGTTCGACCACTCCGGCACCTCTCCGCAGAAACTTGTTCAGATTGTACGCCCCGCGCCGGGGCAAACTCCCGCCAAGCCGCATATTGTAGCTTGCTTCGCGCTGTGCGGCAAAGTGGGTTGAGTAAATGGGCGCACGTCAGAAATTTGATGTTTTGACTGGCAACCTGAAAGAT
>JBBDSL010000111.1:72109-83564 GCA_040904965.1 Wenzhouxiangellaceae bacterium | reverse complement strand
AGCCGGCAAATTCGGGATCACGACAGCATCATCTCAAAATCTTGTCGTACGCCCTGAGTAAATGGCATTCCTGGAACTTATTACCACCGCCCGTCCCGGCATTTCACTTCGGGCAGGTGGGCGGTTCTTTTGATTCCGTGGGCCGCCGCGACGAATCCGCGGCCCAGGCCGCCAACGCGTTATCAGGCATCTGGATCACAACTTGAGCTTCATCCCCTCGTGGGATGCGACGAATCCAAGGTTTTCGTAGAACCTCAAGGCATCCGGGCGTGATTTGTCGGTGGTCAGCTGGACCATGACGCAGCCCCTTTCCCGGGCGCGGTTAATGGCCCATTCGAACATCGACCGGCCCACCCCGGACGACCGAACGGCCTTTGACACCCGGACGCCCTCAATCAGCGCCCGCCAGCCACCCCGGTAGGTGAGGTAGGGGATACAGGTGATCTGCAACACGCCGATGACTTGATTGTCGAGGACAGCGACAACAAGTTCGTTGTTCGGGTCCGAATCGATGGCCTTGAAGGCTGCCTGGTAGGCGGCAGGCAATGGATCGGTGTTGTCCTCACGCTTCGAACCCAGCGGGTCATCGGCGAGCATTTCAACGATCGCGGGCAGATCGCGAGGCGCAGCGCGACGAAATTCGACGCCGGGATCACTACGTGATTTCACCGCGACATTTCCACTTCAAAGTGCTCAATCCGGTCGGGCACCGGTCCATGGCGGACCGGCGACTAGGAATCCGGGTGTTCGCCCAGACTTTCACCCTCGGTGGTCACGCCCAGACCCAGTACGGTCCGGTTGGCGTAGCAGAAATAGGCCGTGATCTGGTTGATTTCCAGGATCTGGCCATCATCCCAGCCGAATTTCCGTAACAGGTTTATTTCGCTTTCGGCAACCTCGGCGGGCGCCAGCGTCAGTTGTTCGGCATAGGCGAGTGCGGCACGCTGACGGGTATCGAAGACTTCCTCGCGCGAACCGTCCTCAAGCGCGCGCGTCCAGGCCTCGGCGCGTTCCGGATCGGCCAGGGCTCGCCGCATGCCGGCAAGATGATGTTCGACACAATAGTTGCAGCCATTGGCCTGACTGACCAGCACACCGATGGCCTCGGCAAACGGCTGATCAAGCGTGTTGCCGGAATGATGCAGCACGGCCCGATACAGCGCCATGTGCCCTTCCAGCGTGTGCGGCCGCAGGCTGTGGGCGAGCAGAATCTGGTCGACCTGGCCACCGCCGGCGGAGCGCTGGTAGATTTTCGCAAGCCTGCCGTCGGCTTCGGATTGTTCGATGATCTTGATCCAGGTCATGGATGGTTCGACTCCGTATGCGCTGGCGACTGCCGTACAGAATAATCGATACGGCACCGAAACACGGCCCGACCGGACGCGGAATGCTCATCCGGCCGGGCGATCCAGAACCAGGTTGCCGAAAATCAGGCTGCAGGTTTCTCGAACACGAAAATGCCCCAGGCCAGGTAGCCCTTGTGGCCGCCGTCGACCCAGTGCTGCAAGCCGGCCTGCATGCGTTCGATGTAATCCTCGCTGACGCCGCGCTCGCGCAGATCGTCGGCGTTTTCGATCAGCGCCTGGCGTACGCGCGTGTAGTGACGCGGCAATTGTTGGGCGTGGTCGTCGAATTCGACCTCCTTCATGCCCACGCCGGCCAGGGTCTCACGGTAGAACGCGGGCGAGCCGAGCGAATCCAGATGGATCCGATCGTAGATCGGCTGCAACTGCTCGGTGGGCGCGTCGTCGGCCTGCATCGGGTCGGTAAACACCAGTCGGCCACCGGGCTTGAGTACCCGCACCGCTTCGGCGCAGACTTTCGCCCGGTCGCCGGAGTGCAGGAACGCATCCTGCGACCAGACCAGGTCGAAAGCGCCGTCGTCGAATTCCAGCGCGGTGAAATCACCGTCGACGACTTCGATATTGCGCTCCAGACCGGCCTCGGCGTTCATGCGCCGATTGCGTTCGTTTTCCACCTCACTGAGGTTCAAGGCCACGCAGTGGCAGCCGAACTGCTCGGCCAGGTAGCGCATGGAGCCGCCGTAGCCGGCACCCAGATCGAGCACGCGGGTGTCCGGGCTGATCGTACCTGCCAGCTCGGCCATGCGATGAACGGTGCGCCGGCTGGCATTGGCAATGGGCTCGTCATCGGACTGGTATAGCCCGATGTGGATATCCTCGCCGCCCCAGATGTGGAAATAGAAGTTGTCCGCATCGGTGCTGTTGTAATAGGCACGTGCGGTTTCGACGACTTCAGAGTATTGCGGGCCACTCATGATTTCCCAGCCTCCACGGTGTTCGGAGCATCGTCTTGCTTGATGTCTTCGGCGCCGTAATATTTCTTTTCGGCGACATGGATATAGAAGTCAGCGGTTCCGGTACTTTCCTCGTCTTCGAAATCGGCATAGGTGGCGATCTTCTGGAAGCCGACTTCCTGCATCAATCCTCGCGTGTAATCCCGGCGAATCGGGCACATGTTCAGGTAATACACCGACTCATCCGGGAAGGTATAGCGGAATCTCGCCAGCCCCTCGTCAACATACTCCGGCTCGGCACTGACCTGATGACCGCAATAGTAGAACTTGTGTTTGGAAGAGAACCCTTCATCGAGAATTGAGTCGTAGTTACGCTGGTCGAGAATCAGGCAACCGTCGTGCTTGAGCACCGCGTAGAACTCGGCAAGCGCCTTGCGACGGTCGCGTTCGTCGAACAGGTGATTGAACGAATTGCCCAGGCAGATCACGGCGTCGTAGGCGGCGTGCACGTCCCGGTTCAGCCAACGCCAGTCCGCCTGGATGGTCCTGAGGATATGCCCGCGCTTGCGACCGTTTTCGAACGCCTTGGCCAGCATTGCGGCCGAGCCGTCGACACTGCAGACCTCGAAACCGGCTTCGATCAGTCGAACCGAATGAAACCCGGTACCGGTAGCAACGTCAAGAACACGCTTGGCGCCGCGGTCCTTGAGCAGCTTGATGAAAAAATCACCTTCGCTTTCGTAGCGCGCATCCCAGTCGATGAGTTCATCCCACTTGTCGACGAAACTTTCGACGTATTCCTGCTGATAATGATCCGTATCGCGGACTTCTACAGGATCCTTGCCGAAATCCTGCAGGTTCTCAGTTTCTGCTGTGTTTGGATTTTTGATAGTTGCCTCCGTTCATTTGCAAGAAAAGGCCGTACCGTGACGCATACGCGCCCGAAAAACCACGACATGATTCATACTTCTTATTGTTCATGAAATTGCGAAACGCGTCTTTAGACGGCAGACGACTGCCAGTATTTGGCGCACCGGCTACATTAATGTGGACGCTTTATTAATTATGCGGTGACCGATGGATGGCCTCAGCCCATCGGTTATCGCACCATCATAACGCGAACCGCGCAGCGTTTCACCCCTTTTTGCAATCCATTGCGGAAACGATAGGGTCTGCCCGCTTACAAATGAGTCAGAACTGCTGATCCGCAGGGGGTTGCGCGCGAATCCAGTCGATGGTGGGCGCCAACGCCGGATCCGGGTTATCGCCGCCCCCGTCCAGCGCCGAACGGAATACAACGGCCAGACGCTTGCCCTCCTCCACGCCCCACTGGTCGAAGGCGTTGATGCGCCACAGGACCGCCAGCAGGTAGACGGCGTGCTCGAATGTTGCCAGCAGCTCGCCCACGCTTGCGGCGTCCATGGTGCGGGCCAGCATCAGCATGACCGGGTTGTTGCCCGGCAGTTCGCGTTCGCGATCGTCGGCCTGCCGGCCGTTGACCAGCGCGCTGGCCTGGCCAAGCAGGTGTGAGAGCTGCTCGCGCTGCCAGCTTCCGGGCCCCTCGCCGATGCACGCGCTGCCCAGCAGCAGCATCGGATGGCGCGTGGTGCCCTGGTGCAACGCCTGGAACAGCGAATGTTGCAGGTCGGTGCCGGCGCCGCCGAATACCAGCGGAGATGTGGGCGCATGGACCGGGTTGCCGGCCAGATCCACGGATTTGCCCAGGCTTTCCATCACCAGTTGCTGCAGGTATTCCGCCAAAAGACGCAGCGCCGGGTCGTAGCTGATCACGCCCAGCGTAGCAAAGCCGTTACCACGGATCAGCGCGTCCAGCACCCGTGCCAGGGCGCAGGCGGGTGACGCGGCAAGCTGGCCGGCCACAAGGTGGTCGGCCTCCCGGGCGCCGGCCAGTAGCCGCACCCAGGCTTCAGGCCCAATCCTGGCTGCAGCACTGAAGCCGACGCTGGACCACAACGAGAACCGTCCGCCGACCCAGCCGGGAAAGGCCAGCACGTTGTTTTCCGGGATGCCGAATTCGATCGCACGTTCGGGTCTGGCGGTCGCCGCCCAGATGCGCTCGCCCGCACCGGAACCCAACCAGTCGCGGATCAGTGCCGCCTGGGTCAGCGTTTCGACCGTGGAGAAGCTCTTGGAAGCGACCACCAGTGCGGTGGTTTCGGGGTCCAGGCGGTCCAGCAGTCGCTGGATGCGGCGCCCGTCCAGCGTCGTCAGCCATTCGACCTTGAGTGCGCTGCCGCCCGGGTCCAGCGCTTGCGCGACCAGCCGCGGCCCCAGGTCGGAGCCGCCGATGCCTGCATGCAGAATGGTGCGCACCGGCGTCGCGCCGCGATACAGTGCGCCGGCGGCCTCCAGCATGCGCCGCCGGGTATCTGCGACCAGGCCCGCATCGTCGGCAGGCAACAAATCCTCGGGTTTGTCGGCCCGCAGCGCCATATGTAGCGCCGGTTGACGCTCCGACGGGTTGACGATGGCACCGTCGAACAGGTCCGAAACCGCCTGTTGCAGCCCTGCCGTGGCTTTGGCTGAATAAAATCCCTGCCAGGCGGAAAGCGACAGCGGGGTGCGGCTGGCGTCGAAGCGCCAGCGCGCGGTGCTGCATACCATTTCCGTGACGCGCTTGGGTTCATCGCGCAACAGCGCGCGGATATCTGTTTTGTTGTTTTTATGCAACACCAGGACGGTTGGTCAGGCTGCCTGCGCCGGTATCTCGCCCGCCACCCGCACCACGCGGTTGTTTTCATCGGGGTAGACCAGGCGCGGACGGTGGCTGGCCGCTTCTGCATGGTCCAGCACACCATAGGCGCAGATGATCAGCAGATCGCCGGGGGACGCCTTGTGCGCCGCGGCCCCGTTGACGCTGATCATGCCCGACCCGGCCTCGCCGCGAATGGCGTAGGTGACGAACCGCTCGCCATTGGCGATATTGTAGATATGTATTTGTTCATACTCAAGAATTCCGGACGCCTCGAGCAGATTCTCGTCGATGGCGCAGGACCCTTCGTAGTCGAGTTCCGCATGGGTCACGGTGGCCCGGTGGATCTTGGCTTTTAGCATGTTCAAATTCATCGAAATATTCCGTTCAGTTCGCAAATAACGCCCCGCCCAAAAAAAAGCCCCTCCCCGGTGACGGGGAGAGGCAGCGTGTCGGAGTGATGTACCTCAAATCGCGCCCTGACACCTTGATTTGCCGTTGCTGGAATACCAAGGTTCGTGGTAACTGTACCACAACTTTTTGCATTTTCCAAGCCTGAATTGCAAATCAGAGACATGTTTGTCTCGTTACCGCAACATTGTCGATCAAACGGGCCCGCCCCAGGTGAGCGGCCGCGAAGATTCGGTCGTTGCACCCGTCTGCCGGAGCCAGCGTTTCAGCATTGCGCAATTCGATATATTCAGGCCGGAAACCAAGGGCGTCGAGACGCTGTATAGCAGACCGCCGGCGGTCATCGAAAGTTCCCGGATCCGCGCCGCGGGCGGCTTCCGCGAGTTCGCACAGCACCTGATACAGGCCTGGCGCGACGGTGCGCTGGTCGTCGGTGAGATAACGATTGCGCGAACTCATGGCCAGCCCGTCCGGCTCGCGCACGGTGGGAACGGCCTCGATGGTCACCGGGATGGAGAAATCCTTGACCATCTGCCGGATGATCAGCAACTGCTGGTAGTCCTTTTCGCCGAATACGGCGCGATCGGGACGAACCTGCCACAGCAGGCGCATGACCACGTTGCAAACCCCATCGAAATGCCCGGGCCGGTTCGCGCCGCAAAGGCATTGCGCCAGTGCTGCCGGCGGGCAAACCGTGAACCGGCGCGCTTCGGGCAACGGGTACATGATTGCGGTCTCGGGCGCCCAGACGCTGTCGCAGCCCGCTGCGGCGAGCGCTTCCAGGTCCTCGGCCGGCGTGCGCGGGTAATGCGCGAAATCCTCGTTTGGTCCGAACTGGGTGGGGTTGACGAAAATGCTGGCCACCACCGCGGCGCCGCCGCGCGCGGCCTGTTCGACCAGCTTCAGATGCCCGGCGTGCAGATTGCCCATGGTGGGCACGAAATGAACCGGCCGCTGCTGGCCGTCGCGCCAGGCGGCCAGTGCCGCCAGGCTGTCGAGCAGCGGGATGGACTCACTCACCATCGCCATAGGATTCCTCGTTCGACGGGAATCGGCGATCGCGCACGGCCGCGATGAATGCCTGTACAGCGGCTTCGATGGATTCGGCACCGGCGGCGAAATCGCGCACGAATCGGGGCTTGCGGCCGGTCCCCAGCCCCAGGGCATCGTAGGACACCAGGACCTGGCCGTCGACCTTCGCTCCAGCGCCGATACCAATGACCGGGATGACGAGATTGGCAGCCACTTCGGCCGCGAGCGCCTGCGGAATGCACTCCAGCACCAGCAGTGCGCAGCCGGCCCGTTCGAGCGCGGCAGCCTCTTCAATCAACCGCGCTTTCGCTTCGGGGGCCCGGCCCTGTACCCGGTAGCCGGAGAGCTGGTGTACCGACTGCGGCGTAAGCCCCAGGTGGCCGCAAACCGGGACGCCCAGGTCGACCAGCCGACGGACGATTTCCAGGACCGCGCTGCCGCCTTCGAGCTTGACCATCTCGGCGCCGGCCTGCATCAACGCACGTGCGGTATCGATCGCGGTGGCGGCATCGGCATAGCTCAGAAACGGCATGTCGCCGATCAGCAGGGCGCGTCGGCTGCCACGACGCACGCATTCGATGTGGTAGACCATGTGCGCCACGCTGACCGGCACCGTGGAATCGCGTCCCTGGATGACATTGCCCAGCGAGTCGCCGACCAGGATGCAATCGATGCCGGCGCGGTCGAACATGCCGGCCATGCTGGCGTCGTAGGCGGTCAACATGGTAATCGGCGTCGCCGAGCGCTTCATTTCGGCCAGATGCATTTGCGTGACTTTCGGTCTTTCGGTCATCGGTTCACTCCCGTATCCGGAGATTCGCTGTTCAGGCGGCAAACACCCGCGGTATCGATATCGGCCAGCAATTCCGACACCCGGCCCAGCCCCGGAATTTCCAGTCGCGGGGCAAGTTCGGCCAGCGGCACCAGCACGAACGCCCGATCGCCCATTCCAGGGTGCGGTACCACCAGGTCGTGGTGCCGGATGACCGTATCGCCGAACAATAGCAGGTCGAGATCGATTGTTCGGGGTCCCCAACGCCGTTCTGGATCGCGCGTTCGGCCCAGTTGGTCCTCAATGCGTTGCATGCCGCACAACAGTTCCAGTGGCTCCAGCGTTGTATCCAGCTCGGCCACGGCGTTGAGGAACTCGGGCTGGTCGGGATCGCCGACCGGCGCGGTGCGGTAGCAGGCCGAACACCTGCTCAATGAAGTCTGCGGCAGGCC
The DNA here is from genome assembly GCA_040904965.1 of Wenzhouxiangellaceae bacterium. Taxonomy (GTDB): domain Bacteria; phylum Pseudomonadota; class Gammaproteobacteria; order Xanthomonadales; family Wenzhouxiangellaceae. The sequence continues at coordinate 75,927 of JBBDSL010000111.1, read as the reverse complement.
GTCGAGCGCATAAAGCGCCTGCTCCAGCTGCCGCCTGGAATCGCCCAGGTTGCTGCCCAGGCCGATGAACGCGCGGGTCATGCGTTCGGGCGGGTCTTCGGCTGCTGCTTCTTGCTGCTACTGCCGAAAATCATCTCGTTGCGGGTTTCCGGATCAACCTGCTGCACTTCGGTCCACCAGCGGGCCAGCTCGGCGGCGGCCGGGTCTTCATCGGCGCGCAGCAGCAGGAAATCGTAGGCGGCACGAAACCTGCGTTCCTGCAGCAGGCGCATCGCCCGCTTGCCGCGCCGCTTTTCGAAGCGCGGCTGAAACATCCAGATTTCCTTGGCCATGGTCGAAAAGCGGCGGTGAATGGAAACCCGACTGCTGAATTTCGCGAACGCCTTCTCCCCGGCCGCGGCCAGTGCCTCGACCGGCGGCTGGCCGTTTTCTTCCCGGCGCCTGGCCTCGTCGCGAACCCGCGGCCAGAACAGGGCGGCAAACAGAAACCCGGGGGTCACCGGCTTGTCTTCGGCGACCCGCTCATCGGTGTTACGGAATGCCTGCTCGATCAGGCCGGGCGGGTTTTCCGGCGATTCCAGCAGGCCGGGGAACAATTCGTGCCACAAGCGATACTCGACCAGAGTCTGGAAACCGTCCCAGGCACCGCCGCCCAACAGCAGCTTGAGCAGTTCGTCGAGCAGGCGCGCCGGCGGAATATCGGCCAGCAAAGGCGCCATTTCAAATATCGGGGTCTCGCTGGGCGGGTCGATCGTCAGCCCGAGCTTGGACTTGAAACGGATTGCCCGCAGCATTCGCACCGGGTCTTCACGGTAGCGCAGTTCCGGGTCGCCGATCAGCCGCAACGTACGACGGGCGACATCGGTGTAGCCCTCGGTGTAGTCGCGGATGGTTTCGGTGGCCGGATCGTACATCAGCGCATTGATCGTGAAATCGCGCCGGATCGCATCCTCGGCCTCGCTACCGAAAACATTGTCGCGCAGCACACGGCCGCCGTCTTCCACGCTGCGCTCGCCCGCATCGCCGGTGCCGCGGAAAGTCGCGACCTCGATGATCTCCCGGCCGAAACGCACGTGCGCCAGGCGAAACCGGCGGCCGATCAGGCGGGCGTTGCGAAACAGTTCGCGCACCTGCTCGGGGGTGGCGTCGGTGCCCACGTCGAAATCCTTGGGCTTGAAGCCCAGCAGCAGATCGCGCGGAGCGCCGCCGACCACATAGGCGCGGAAGCCCTCACGCTGAAGCCGGTCGGTGACCTTCAAAGCGTTCGGGCTGATCTGGTCGCGCGCAACCTTGTGCTCGCTTAGGGGGATTTCCTGGAATGAGTTATTCAAGCGGTTCTTATATAATTGCGGATTCAGGTGCCAATGCGTTGGTCACCGAGACAGGCGCGGATCACGTCCGCGCCGAAAGCACAATAGTTTACCACCAGCACCTGCGCCCATTCGCGCGCTGGAAGCTGGCTTATGAACCCGGTATACAAGAAAGTATGCCGGGTTCATGCCCGGCCGTTCCGGTCGGGCCGCGAAGCGAAGCCATTTGCGGACATGTGCCGCAAATTGCGTGCATCAAATACCATAGGTATTTTGATGCCAATTTAATAGCAATCCGGGATCGCCGATATGACATTCGTAGTTGTCGAAAACTGCATCAAGTGCAAATACACCGACTGTGTGGAAGTCTGCCCGGTCGATTGCTTCCATGAGGGGCCGAATTTTCTGGTCATCGACCCGGAGGAATGCATTGATTGCACCCTGTGCGAACCGGAATGCCCGGTACAGGCGATCTATCCCGAAGACGATCTGCCGGAAGACCAACTGGATTTTCTCAAAATCAACGAAGAGTTATCGCGCGAATGGCCGGTAATCACCGAGCGCAAGGACGCGCCCCCGGACGCCGAGGAATGGGAAGACAAGCCCGACAAGCGCAAATTGCTGGAAAGGTAAGTTTGGTTGGCTGGTTGGCTGGTTGGCTGGTTGGCTGGTTGATGGAATTTCGGACAGCCGAGCCCGATTCCATCATCTGCGGTGAAAATCACCGACAGCGTGCTGCGCAGTAGCTCCACTGGAACCACGGGATACGCCTTCGTGGAGCGTCGCGAGCGGATGGCTGACAGTGATCGTCCCCGGATCGCGTCCGGGGCAGGCTTGCGCAGGATCCGCAGCGTACGTAGTTGTACATGAGGATTCCGAGCACCGCCGAGCGCGAGCAATTAGCGCCTGCACCCGTCCGTGATGCGAGGAAAAATCCTCGCAAAGCGTCGCGAGCGGGCCGCTGAGGCTGGCCGCCGGAGCGCAGGAACCGCAATGTACATGCCAGTACATGAGGATTCCGAGCACCGCCGGGCGCTGTCAGGCGCCCGCGCAGCAATTCTACGGAGCAGGAAAAATCGTCGTGGCGCGTCACGAGCAAGTGCGCTGTCGGTGACCGCCGGAGCGCAGGAACCGCAGTGTACGTAGTTGGTACATGAGGATTCCGAGCACCGCCGGGCGCCGACAGCGCGCTGCGCAGTAGCGCCACGACGATTTTTTAGCCTAGGCGTTCCTGCAGGCGGTTCAACACAAACTCCGCCCGCTCCATCGTCAGCACGTTGCCGTTTTCATCCAGGATCGCCACCCGGGTGGTATCGGTGGTTTCGCGCTGGACCTCGAACAGGTAGGTGCCGCTGAAATCCAGGTACTCGGGCGATTTCCAGAACAGAAACAGCGTCTTGAACCAGCCGCGCTCGGAGACCCGGATCGGATTGTGGTCGAAACGAACCCGGTAGCGCCGCTCGCTGTTGAGTATTTCGTCGATTGTCATGTTTTCGCGGTTGAGCGCAAACCCCAGTCGCCGCCAAACGCTTGCGGCCTCGTCATCGACTTCGAGATACAAGCCGGTGGGGCCGAACCGGATCCGGGAGCGGGCCTGTTCGGCTTCGGCCGAAGTCATGACCTCGGGCGGCCGGGCCTCGTCGCCGCGCGCGGCAAGTTCCGGCAGCGAGTAACCCGGGATTTCAAACGCAGAGCGCGTTTCGGGCGTGCTCAGGCCTTCAGGCACCTTCAGTGGAGGCACCTCCTCGCTGACGGCGTATACAGGCTCCTTGTTGCCCATGAAACCGCAGCCAGCGGCAATCCCGAGCAACAACAGGGCCGGGACGATCTTGAGGCAATGCAATTGGTTCTTCATCAAAGCTGGTTCAAACCCTTTTTTTCGTGTGCGGTAATCACTCGTCTGCGAGCGACTCGAGCAGGCGACGACCGCCCGCGTGATGCGACTCATCCAGCTCCACCAGCGGCAGGCGCAGGTCGGAGCCCAGGCGTCCGGCGGTCGCCAGCAGCCACTTGACCGGAATCGGATTGGACTCGCAAGCCAGAAACCGGTACAGCGGCTGCAGCCGCTGGTTGATCCCGGCGGCGCCGTCAAAATCGCCTTCGGCGGCCAGGCGGCACATGCGCGCCATCAACGCCGGCGCGACATTCGCGGCGACCGAAATCACCCCGGCAGCACCGTGCTGCATGGCGGCAAGGGCGGTTGGATCATCGCCGCTGACGACCACCAGCCCGGCCTGCACGTAACGCCGCACCCGATCCATGTCGGCAACCGCTTCCTTGATGGCCACGATATTCGGGTGCCCGGCCAGGGCCAGCGCGGTTTCGGGTTCGATGTCTGACGCGGTCCGCGTCGGGACGTTGTACAGCACCACCGGCACGCTACTGGCATCGGCGATTGCCCGGTAATGGGCGAGCAGACCGCGCTGCGGGGGCCGATTATAGTACGGCGCGACCACCAGTACTGCGTCGGCGCCGAGCCCGGCCGCGCGCCGGCTCTGCGCCACCGCG
>JBBDSL010000111.1:0-72099 GCA_040904965.1 Wenzhouxiangellaceae bacterium | reverse complement strand
CGCGACAGCCGTCGAGGATGCCCCGGTACCGGCGATGACAGTGCAGCGACCGGCCACGGTCTCCAGCGCCGATTCAAGCAGCCCGTCCCGCTCTTGCGCGTTCAGCGTGGCCGACTCGCCGGTTGTGCCGGCCACCACGATGCCATTGGTGCCGGCCTGGGCGTGCCACTCCAGCAGCCGCGCCCACGCGGCGCGATCAACGCGCTCGCCGCCAGGCTCGAACGGCGTGACCAGCGCGACGATGGAGCCGGCTGCAATTTTGTCATTCATTGTGTTCATCGGCACGGCATACTACTTGCGCAGCGGACTGCTGACAAGTATTCTCGTTCGCTGGTCTCGTTGGCTGGAATCGGGCGTAAAAAATGCATCCGAAAGTATAGCAAGTTTCTGATTTAACAAAAATTTTACTGGAATTCATGACTCAAGCCAATTCTCCCGTCCAATCGCCATCGCTCCCGGCCACCGGCGGCAAGGAGCTTTCCATTCAGACATTTCGCGACTCGCCCCTTGTGGTGTATTTCTACCCGCGCGACAATACCCCGGGCTGTACCCGGGAGGGCCAGGATTTCCGCGACCTGTACCCGGAATTCGAAGCGCTGGGCTGCGCCATCGTCGGGGTTTCGCGCGACAGCCTCAAGACCCATGAGAACTTCAAGAACAAACAGGAGTTCCCGTTCGAGTTGATCGCCGATGCCGACGAAAAGCTGTGCCGCCAATTCGACGTGATCAAGGAAAAGAACATGTACGGCAAGAAAGTGATGGGCATTGAGCGCAGCACTTTCCTGCTGGACGCCGAGGGAAAGATTACGCGCGAATGGCGAAAGGTGAAAGTGCCCGGGCACGCCGGGGAAGTGCTCGAAGCCGTGCGCGAGCTGGACTGACCCCGATTCACGCCAACCCCTACACACCTCGACCACGGAGCGTGTCATGAGCGAAGGCACCCGCCTTTACCTGCTCGATACCAATGTGCTTATGCACGACCCGACTGCGCTGTTCCGCTTCGAGGAACACGACATCTTTCTGCCCATGGTGGTGCTGGAGGAACTGGACGCGGCCAAGAAAGGCATGACCGAAGTGGCGCGCAACGTGCGCCAGGTGAGCCGTTTCCTCGGTCAGATGATGAACAGCGGCCATGATTTCGACGCCGGGCTGGAACTGAAGATGCCTGAGGGTCTGGACATCCGGATCGGCTCCGGCCGGCTGTATTTCCAGACCGAACAGGTCGATCACGACGAGCACCCGGCACTGCTGCGGGCCAAGGCCGACAACGAGATCCTGCACGCGGCCATCAAACTGCGCGCCGAACAGCCCGAGCGCGAAATCATCCTGGTGTCCAAGGACATCAACCTGCGCATCAAGGCCGCCATCCACGGCATTCCGGCCGAGGACTACCACAACGACCGTGCCCTGGACGACATGAGCCTGCTCTACAGCGGGCTGACCACGCTGGGCAACGACTTCTGGGACCGCTACGCGATCGATGATTCGTGGTCGCGCGCCGGGCATACCTTCTACCGCCTGCACCGCGTCGAGGGCGACGACTGGCATCCCAACCAGTGCCTTGCGCTCGCCGGCGAGAACGGTATGGAGGCACTGGTGCGCGAAGTCACCGACAGGCAATTCGTGCTCCAGGTCGCGGCCGATTTCCGCCACGTTGCAAGCAGCGTCTGGGGCATCAACGCGCGCAATCCGGAACAGAACTTTGCGCTCAACCTGCTGATGGACCCGGAAATCGATTTCGTCACGCTGCTGGGCACCGCGGGCACCGGCAAGACCCTGCTGACTTTGGCCGCAGGCCTGGCGCAGACGCTGGAAGAGCAGATCTACCGCGAAATCATCATGACCCGCGCGACGGTGTCGGTCGGCGACGAGATCGGCTACCTGCCCGGCACCGAGGAAGAGAAGATGACGCCGTGGATGGGCGCGCTGACCGACAACCTCGAAGTGCTGACTGAATCCGACGAGCACGGCGGCGACTGGGGTCGTGCCGTGACCAACGACCTGCTGACCTCAAGGATCAAGATCCGCGCGCTGAACTTCATGCGCGGACGCACCTTCCTGAACCGCTACCTGATCATCGACGAGGCGCAGAACATCACGCCCAAGCAGATGAAGACGCTGATCACGCGCGCCGGACCCGGCACCAAGATCGTGTGCCTGGGCAACATCGAGCAGATCGACACACCGTATCTGACCGAAACCACCTCGGGCCTGACGTTTGCCGTGGACCGCTTCAAGCACTGGCACCATTCGGGTCACATCACGCTCAAGCGTGGCGAACGCTCGCGCCTGGCCGATTTCGCGTCCCAGGCGTTGTAGCCGAGATTCGCAACGGGTCCGGGCTACGGTGCTGTTTGGAAGCAACCGTGGGAGCGGTATCCGACCGCGAGAGCCCACGTAGGGTGCGTGAAGCCGAAGGCGTAACGCACCATCCTGTTTCGCTGCGCGACAGCGGGCTCGGCTACGGGGTTGGAGACTCTGCGAGAGCAGGCCTTTACCCTTACGTGCTGTTCCTTCGCGCCTTTGCGCCTTGGCGAGAGCTGTTGTTATTCCGTCCATTCATGGCCCGGATAAACGCAGCGCCTGAGCTGATCCCGACTGCGCTCCGCTTGATCGGGGCACAAGTCCCCGAAATTCCCGCTTGCATGGATTACATCCGTAAGTTATAGTCCACTCAAGTTGCTTACAAGCGTAATCTATCGACCGGAGACCGACACAGTGAAAGAACCCCCGATTACCGACGCCGAGCGTCTTGTCATGGAAGCGGTCTGGACCGAAGCCCCGCTGAGTTCGGCCGAGATCATCCAGCGTGTCGGCCGCACCGAGGACTGGGCGCCGAAGACCGTGCAGACACTGATCGGCCGGCTGGTCGGCAAGAAGATGCTCGAACGCGAGCGCTCCGGGCGCGGCTACCTGTATCGCCCGGCGATCCGGCGCGAGGATTTCGTCGCCAGCAAGAGCCGCGGCCTGGTCCAACGGCTGTTCAGCGGCCGCATCACACCACTGGTGGCGGCGTTTGCCGACAGCGAGACGATTTCCGCCGACGACCTTGCCGAACTGCGCGCACTGATCGATTCTCTGGAGAAACGTCAAGGAGACGATGATGACCATTCCCGCAAGTAACTGGCTGCTTGCTGCAACATTTACCTCAAGCCTGCTGCTGGCGCTGATTCTGCTGCTCCGGCGCCCGCTGGGCATAACGCTGGGCGCCCGTACCGTCTATCTGCTATGGCTGGCGGTGCCAATGCAACTACTGGTGTCCATTCCCTGGATCAGCCAGGCGAGTCCGGTGCGCGTCGCGCTGCCGTCGGTCATCGCAATGCCCGGGACGAACGGAATTCTGGCCGCGCCCTCGGGTCCGAGCCTGGTTCACTGGTTGACGTTATTGTGGCTCGTCGGTGCGGTCTTGCTGCTCGTTCGGCTGGCGTTGCACGCCGTCCAATCCTGCCGCCTGGTATCGGCAAGCGCACCCTGGGAGCCGGTAGACGGCTGGCAGCAGCCGCAGAGTTCAGAGGGGCGAACGCGGTTGTCAGACCAGGTCCGCTCCCCGGTGGTCGCGGGGTTGCTGCGCCCGAAGATCCTGCTGCCGGCCAACATCGAACAACGTCTCGATTGCGCGTCACTGGACCTGGTATTGCGTCACGAGACCTGTCACGCACGCCGCCGCGACAACCTGGCCAACCTGCTGGCCGGCGCGATGCTGGCGGTATTCTGGTTCAATCCACTGGCCTGGCTGGCCTACCGCGCCTTTCGCGCCGACCAGGAACTCAGTTGCGACGCCCACGCACTGGCCGATGCCAACGACTTCCAGCGCGCCAACTACGGTCGCGCCATTCTCGATCTCGTATCACCGGCCAGTCCCGGTCCGCTGACGACTGCCTGGCACCTGCACCATTCCACCAGAAGGAGAATCACGATGCTGAAACGACACCACCATTCGCGCCTGCGCACACTTGTCGGCACCGCCCTGGTCTGCGCCTTCACGGCGCTTTCAATTTCGATTTCGCCGGCTACAGGCGCCGCACCGTCCGCGGATGAAGCAACGCTCGACGAAAGCCCGCGCCCCATCGTCCGGATCAATCCCGGCTACCCGGTTGAGGCGGTCCAGCAGGAGTTGGAAGGATTCGTCACGATGGAATTCACGATCACCGAGGAAGCCGGCGTAGAAGATATCGTGGTGCTGGACTCCCACCCCGGCAACGTGTTCGACGAAGCTGCCGTAAGCGCTTTATCGAAGTGGCGCTTTGCCCCGGAGAAGGTTGATAGCGCCTGGGTTCCCCGGCGCGCCGTGCAGACCATCGAATTCCGCCTGGACGCGGAACCCTCCGAATAATCCTGCACACCAAGATGTCCGGCGGTCGCCAGGCCGCCGGGCCTCTCTTCCGGCGCGGTCCAATCGGCAACCGACCTCGGGCATCGGCGATAATTGCAGCCGATGACTTCTTCCAGGCAAAACCCCGGATCCGCTCTTCTGGTCACCGGGGGCGCGGTGATGATCAGCTTCGCCGCCGTCTTCGTCCGGCTGGCCGACGTGGCCCCGACCACCTCCGGTTTCTACCGCATGTTGTTCGGTTCCATCGCGCTGCTGACGCTGATTGCGGTGCAGCCGCGCCTGCATCGCGGGTTCGCCCACGGCTGGGTGGGCTCGACGCTGATTGCGGCTTTTTTCACCGCCGACATGTGGTTCTGGCACCGCTCCATCCTGTTCATCGGGCCGGGGCTTGCCACCCTGCTGGCCAACTTCCAGGTGTTCGTGCTCGCCGCCATCGGCGTGCTCTGGTTCCGCGAACATTTCGGCGCGCGCTTCGCCGCGGCCATTGCGCTGGCGGTGTGCGGGTTGTGGCTGCTGTTCGGACAGGAATGGAGCGACCTGCCACCCGATTACCGCGCAGGAGTCATTTTCGGTCTGCTCACCGCGCTGGCCTATTCGGGCTACATCCTCAGTCTGAGAGGCCTGCAGATTCGCCAGCCGCACACCCGGGTCGAAGCCCGGCTGGCGCAGGTCACCATCCTGTGCGGGGCCATGCTGGGGGCAATCAACCTGTTCGAAGGCAACGGCTTCGCCATCCCCGACACCCAATCGCTGCTGGCACTGATCGCGCTGGGCGTGGTCTGCCAGGTGCTGGGCTGGTTGGCGATCACCCGCGGCATGCCCGGCCTGCCCGCTTCACTGGTGGGCTTGCTGCTGTTGCTGCAGCCGACGCTTTCGATGATCTGGGACGTCGCGTTCTTTGATCTTCAGCTCCAGGCACTGCAGCTTGTCGGTGCGGTGCTTGCACTGGCCGGAATCTACCTCGGCATGCGGGCATCCGCGTCGCAACGGCCAACGCACACGGCCGGCGGGAACAAGCCGTAAAATCTCTTGACTGGTCGATCCGCAATCACTCAACGCAACTCATCTCTTGCCGTTGCGCACACCACCATCATGTAATCGCGATGGCATGCCCGCTTATTCATCACCATGTGCAGGTAATCAAGCTTGCAAAGGAGTCGCGGGCTGTAGTAGGCTTTCTCTGACGAAGGGGTACCTCCGGCGGGCCGTATATTGGGATACTCCGAACGACACATATCGGGCCAAACGGATCGATACAGAGATCGTGGCCGTCGATTCCGAATGTGTGATCGAACCTCTTCGGGAGACAGTCAATTCAAGCCGCACAGCGGTGTTGTGCCGCACCCATGCTGTTCCACGCTCGTGCAGCACCCGGGCAGCGCATGATCTGCCCGGCATGATCCAGACTGGGAGTCAAAGATGTAACCCTGGTTAGTGTTACAGATGTCCGGAACGCCTTGTTCTTTTCGTGGGGAGCGCTATGAACGAACGTGGCACAATTTATCGCTTTGGCGAGTACGAGTTGTGCGTGCAAACGCGAGAGCTTTTGCATAACGGCAAGCGCGTAGAGATACAGGAACGTATCTTTTGCCTGCTCGCCTTCTTGATCGAAAACAGGGATCGGGCGGTTTCCAAGGAGGAACTCGTAGCCGCTATATGGGAAGACAAACCCATCTCCGAAACCGTGATTCCGAGAGCCATCATGAAAGCACGTCGTGCCGTCGGTGACGATGGCACGCCCCCCAGCACCATTCGAACGATTCGGGGCTATGGCTACCGCTTCATGGTGGAGCCCGAAGTTTCTTATTGTCCCACCGTCGAATCCAGCGAGGAGCTCTCCGCGGAATACGGCAAAACTGGAGACGCAACCGGTGAAGACGTCAGAATTACGGCCCAGCCTGAAACCCGCGCACACACAAGTCGGCCCGGAAGGAAGCTTCCGCAAGCACCGGGCAACGGTATGCGCTCGTTCACGATTATTGCCGCGCTACTGATAATGGGCATATTGATCGCTCAGTATGGAGACAAACCCGGAGCACTCAGAGACAAAATCGAAAGCCCGCACGCTGTTTTCGCACTGAAGTTATCGCCCGACGCGTCTCCCGACGAGCATTTGCAGGCAATGACAACTCGCGTCACGGCGCTGTTGGCACTCAAGCTCTCCGACATATCGTGGATCGACGAAATATACTTCTCGGAGAATGATCAACCTGCTCCACTGGATCACGAATCTTGCGAGCTTGCCTTCTGGCTCGCCCAGTCCGGCACCAAGTACCGCATTGAATATACTTTGAGCATGCCGGGTAGAGATCCGATTACGGGAACGCTAATTGACAGAACCCCCAGCGAAATTGCCGATGCGCTCGTCACGATTATTACCGGTTACAAGGCAGTCTTTGCCGATTAGCGACCCTTTGCCCGCCTTATTCACCACCCCACCTACTGCGGAACCGCCATGTCCCGCGTCTGCGACGTTTCGCTCGGTCGCGCATCCTCACCCCGCCTTTATCTACAATCGGGGCGAGTACGTTTCCGGTGCGCTCGGTCGCGAAACGCCCCAGCCACGGCACCTGGCGGCCCCTCGTGACGGAGGGGTGGTGAATAAGGCGCGCTTTGAACAACCCGCCACGGGAGGGATGAAGCGGCCTTTGGGACCGACACCCAAAGTGCCCGGCCACTTGGTCAAATCGAATAGGACTCGCCGATTCCCCGAAGGATCACGTTGAACGCCAGGCTTATTCTTTCGGCTCCCTTGTTCGGCATATCGTAACCGTGCTTTATTTGAGACGGGAAGAGATAACAGACTCCAGATTCTGCCGGAAAAGCCATCCTATTGGCGTTGTAGGGCGTGTTCTTTCTGGGAACCACCGCGAGATAGGGTGACGTGTTGATTTCCACTTTCTCGAACACCAGCGGTGCGTTCTCCCGCTCGGCTTGCAGATAGTAAACTCCGCTTATTATGCTATTGCCGTGAAAGTGCATGCGCTGCCAACCACCCTCCGGCGCCTTGTTCACCCACGCGTGCACGATCGAAAAGCTCTGATACTGATAGCACAGGACATTGTCGAGAAAGTCCTTGATGCATCCCCGCAGGAATTCCGCCAGTGCTGCAAAGCGAGGCTCATCCAGAATGTTGATTTCGGTATCGGTGGATTCCGTCCCCGACCCATAGTTGGCCTCGAAGGACAGGCCGTCGAGCTGTACGGACTGGTGCGCCGCGTTAACGTAGCGCCCCACGGCACCTGCCGGGAACAGAGGTCTGACTTCTCCTTTCGACTTCGTCATGATCAGCTAGTGGTCCTTCAACCTGATAAATTAGGATTCAGTTGGCCTGTCAGCGTTCAGGGCAAGGCGCGGCTCGCAGTGAATGGCCGTAGCCCTTTACAAGAGCCGGAACGCTGCCATGGTCGCTGACAGGCCAACTGAATCCTAATTTATCAGGTTGAAGGACCAACTAGGGCACGATCCAGTCAGTGACGGCTTTATAACCATCCTTGGATTCCTTGGACAGTTTCATGATGAATGCACCTTTGGATGCAAATCGCTGGCCGGGGCCAAGCGACAGACTGGGATACACGCCCGGGTTGAGATTCGCCTCGGCCTCATGCTCGATGAACTCGATCAGATAATCGCGGTAGAAATCGGCGATCAGATTATCAAAGGCAAATTGCATCTGGGTCAGGGCGTAGTAGGTTTGCAATTGCAATCTTGGATGGGTGACGGTGAGCCGCTGACTGCGCATCCAGGCCCGCACCCTATAGCGGCGCGGGTGGATTGCGCTCGGTTTTTCATAAGGAAAGGTCAACCGCACCCGGTCGTAGAGCTCCTCGGCGAGCTGTGTCTGGGCGGTCGCCAGCGCGGTCGAAGGCAATACTATGGCGGCGTAATCAGGCGCGTGACGGTTCAATGCCGCAATGCCTGCATTGTCTCGATCGCCCGGCCAGATGACCAGCACCTCGTCTCCATGCCTCGCCGAGTCCGAAGCACTTTCCGCAGAGTCGATGCTGGCGATGGCTTCTGCCAGGGCGTCTTCATCATCAGCAACCAACCGGGTACTGACGCGCGAGTCGCCGAACGCATTCCTGATGGCCCGCTCGAAGGTCTGCGCCGGTATCTGGCCCTCTGGTTGTTCGACAGCGATCTGGACGATATGCCGGGGCGGTTCCGGCTGCTGCGCCAGATGTGCAGCAAGCGCTTCGGCTTCCAGAACCAGACCGCGCGAAAAATAGAGCGAATAGCCGTTCTCAGCGTCCTCGGTGTCGGGCAGATCCGTGTTGGGGAAGAGACACGGCAACTTTTTCGCATCGCAGAACCCGTCCACCGGCGCCCAAGAGCCATTTACAACTCCGCTGACGACCGCGAACACCGGTTGCTCAGCGTAGTACGCTTGCAACTGCTCGCGCCAACTGGAAGGTGGGCCCTCGAGTCGCCATACATGCAGTTTCCAGATTCGATAGGAGGAACTGAACTGCGAGCGATAGTACGGTGAGAAGCCCGGGCGCGCCTGTTGGCCGCGTATATCCTTGTTGTACCAATCAAAGAAAACCTCAATCGTATCGAGCATTGCCTTTTGCTTTTCCGGTTCGACGTCGTTTGCGACAACAGTGGCAAGGTGCAACGTATCATCGGTGACGCCCGGACTCGTCTCTGCCGACAATGTCTTCAGGTAGGCAATGAGATCCGCCATGGTCTGCTCGCCCAACTGATAACGCGGCATCGCCTCGGCCAGATCACGCCCGGCCGGATCCATGCCGCTGCGGATCGCGGTAGCCAGCGTCTCGTCGGTGTAGGCCGGACGCAGATCGGGCGTATGCATTCGCGCATCGAAGCTCGTGCCCTGCTTTTCCTTGAACATATCCCGAAAGCGCCGATTACGGCGCTCTTGATCGGAGCTGCTTTCATTGAACAGAATGGGCTGTGTTATCGGCAGAACAAATTGCCCGCCTTCGCTGCCGCCGAAGCCGCTTGGCCGGTGACAGCTAACGCAGGGGAAACGATTGCTGCGTCCCTCCACGTCGCCCTGAAGGACAATGGGCACGGCCTCGCCGGCGCGGTTAAGTCCTTCCCAATAGAACCTTTCGCCCATCGCAGGATCTCCGTCGGCCTGCGTCACACCAATTGACAGCCATCCGGCCAGCAAAAGTGTTGTGCCAAGCGAAACCCTTCTGACCAGAGAAAGGCTTCGATGTCGATTGAGCTTCCCGTGGTTGTGCATCACTGCGACCCCGTAATAAATTCCCCGGCAGCCTGAGACGGCCTTTTCCCGGACAATTGGCGGTATTCGTCGACCAGATCCTTCACACCGTTGACACCTATCAACCGAAGCCACTCGTGATCGGGACCCCGACGCATGAAGGTATAGGGCTTATGATACATCTTGCTGCCCCCTTCATACATCGCATCAAATGCCTGAAGGGTTTTTCGCACATCCTGCCAAGCACCGGTCAGAAACAGCCAATCCCCCTCGGCGCCGAACCTGGCGGCATATTGCTGCAGCCGCTCGGGCGTATCATGGTCGGGGTCGATAGAAATCGAGATGATCCGCGTGTCTGCATCAACCTGGCGCAATTCGTCCTGCGCCTGAGCCATGACCGCGGTCAGCATCGGACAAATAGTCTGGCAGGAGGTAAAAATGAACTGCAACAGAACCGGCCGCTGACCGGAAAGCAGTCGGCGAAGTTCAACGTGCGCACCATTGCGATCGAGCAATGTCACATCGGGAATTTGATATGACTGGAAGTCGCGGGTATATCCTCGATCGCCTTCCATGTTCTCAGGATAACTGGCCCCGGCATTGCCTGCGAGACACGCCGACAGCAGCAGAACACATAGCCTGACACTGATCGCCGCTCCTGAAACTTTGTGGTCCTTATGCATTGAATGACTCCGCCTGGTTGCATTGATAATAGCATCTACCACATTCTTCTCTTCAAATTGCGAGGGGCGGGTACGCAACCCGCCCCCGGCAATCTACAGTTTGCAGCCTCCGTCTTCAGTGGGTCGACAGAATGGCCTCGTTGTGGTGCAACGGATCAAACTGGTAGAACCTCAGCCTTGTGGATGGCTCGTAGCGGTAAGTAATCTCTACATTGTGCTCACCGAGCCCAATGAAGTTTCGGTGCACCGCGATCTTGTTACCCGGGTGCTGCACCCACTTGCTTTGCATCGCAGCCTGGGTTGCCGCTGGCAGCGCTGCAACGTTGCGCGACTTTCCAGGCTCGCCGACCGTTGCCAGTAGCGCCCGAGCGTCTGAGACATGCTCGGACTTACCCAGCTTGTCCAGGCCCGGCGTAGACAACTTTTCCTGGTTCGGCGCAGACGACTCTCCGGTCACGCTTTCAGCGGTTCGGAACGGCCGTGTAGCGGCCGGTACCAGCACCGGCTTCGGGCCGGGCGGTAGCACAAATGAGTCGCCATTTTCGTCTTGCTTGATTTGCGGAAGACCCGTGGACAGGTTGCGATCCCAATGCGCTCTGCCGAAGGTAAACCAGGGCCCCTGGTCACCAAGCGCTATGGTGTTCTGGAAAGTGTTCTCCCAGCCACGGCGGCCACCAAAGTCCACGTTCATGTAGGCATGCGGAAAGTAGTCGCCATTATAGATCTTGGTTTTCAGCGTCTCGCCGCGGGTTTCCCATTTGCTCCAGGACAGCTCGGCCTTGTTGACCACATTGTTCTGCCCACCGTAGAGCACATTGTTGACATAGGCCAGCGTTTGATCGAAGCCCTCTGCGTCTTCAATACCGCGCGGCAGTTTGGTCCGATCCTTCCAGTCCTCGAAGGATGCCTCGAGTTCGGCCACCAGCACCCTCAGAATTCCAGGGGGGGGATGAGCGCCAGGAAAGTCCTCGAACGACTTGATTGCCCTGAGAGCTTTCCACATACGCTTGGCCGGGGCCAGATCAGACAACATGTCGATTGCCGCCAGCTTGGCTTCTTCGGTTTCATTGGGCAGCGTCGGGCACGTCCAGTCAACCACGTTTCCGTTCTGCTTCACCGGCTCGCCATCTGCGCAGAAGACTTCCCGCTCCCAGCCGACGATATTGCGTCCCATGGGTTTCTTCAGGGCTTTTTCGGCCGCCTGAATACGCGGGGGATGTACGCGCCAGCCCCAGTGATAGGTCAGGTTCCAGTACCGATGCGGCGGCATATCCATTTCGAAAATGTACTTCTTGCCCTCTTCCATCGGGAAAAAGGTCTGATCGAAGCCTACAAGCGGAATATTGGGCCGCGGCATCGAGCCATCCGGCGGATTGTCAAACGTCACCACGAACGGAGCAAAATCCTCGTGACCCCAACGCAGTGTGTTGATCTCGTACCGGATCGTCCAGGGCACGTTCCCCGGGACGCTGCAAGCCTGGAATTCCTCGCCGTTTTCATCGACCTTGGTGGTCATCGCACACGGATCGATGAACATCGCATCGCTACTCATACGACCCTGCTGCCAGGCCATACGAACAGTAACCGTCCTGGTTTCCGGATCGATCTTCTTGACCATCGCCGGCCCCGTATATTTCAGCAACGGCATGCCGGTATATGCCCGGTCAATAGGATTCCCTTCCAGAATATCGATACCGAATTGAACCAGGTCGAAGTCGATCTCCCGAGTCGCTTCCTCCTCAATGACACCGGGCCCCTCGTTCTCCTTCCGTTCAACATGGCCTCGACGCGGATCGGCGGGTACGCCAGTGCCGCCCGGGAAGAACTCCTGATTGGTCGCGTCCCGGTCCTTCTTGTCTACCGACGATTTCAGATCGTTGATGATTACGGCCAGGTCCCAACGGGGAGAGCGTGGATCGATGTCCACAATGGTACCGTCCTCTTCCGAGGGTATGTTGTGCAGGTTATACGGCCTCTCGGGGGTTGACGGAAGCGTATTCGGAACCGGATTGCCCGCGCTGTCTCTCGCCAACTCGTAAATCGTCGGCAACAGGTTGCCGGGTGTCTCCCGGAACGGATTCGATGGTTCAAAATGCGTTCTCTTGGTCTTCCAAGTGGTTGTCTTTCCATCCGGGGAAACCGTGAACTCCCCATCGTTTTCAGGCGATTCCATACCGATACGGGGCTGCGGGTCCGGATGCTGCGCATTGACAACTCCGGAAGTCAATAGCAGTACGGCCGCTGCCGCACCCAAGCTTCGCTTGGCTGTTGCGCAAATCCCGTGGCTCGCCGCGGTGATTTTGAATCTATTCTCCATGACACACACTCCATTGCTTTGCTGTCTGGTTGTGTACAAAAAATACGTTTCTACGTGTACCTGGGTGATTGATCACCCGCGTCAACTCATGCGCGAGGTCCAGGAGTGTTTCTCCTGCCCAAGGCGCACCGGCCCGGCACGCTCGAGCTTCTTCGGCTTCGCCTGTGGAATGGTATTGCTCAGGCGGTGGGCAACTTCCTCAGGCGTATTGTTGGCCGGGAAAGTGCCCCAGAAGCCGTTGGGCGTACCGTAGAAAATCTCGCGAACGCTGGTATAGCCGCGCACTCGACCCATTCGCCCGACCAAGGCCTGAGAGGCGTCGCCGGTAGCGCGGACAAAGGTCCAGCCGGTCGGCGCTTCGAGCTCCTTGGCGTACGCCTCGAGACGCTCGACCGTGTCGTAATCGGGATCCATGGTCACCGAGTTGATGAACACATCCCGACCGATCTTCTTGTCTAGCCTGCGGGCAACTTCAGCCAGGTTGCGCATGGTCTGGTTTTGCTCCTCGGAACGTGACGAGAAGAAATTAACCAGGACCAGCTTGTTTCGGGTCAGTTTGTCATCCATACGCAGTGGGTCGCCGACACGCTTGTTGAGCTGCATGTCGATAAACTCGCCATCCCCGTCCAGCTGAACGTCGCGGACCTGCGGATGGTCGATCAACCACCAGGTGGATGCGTTGAATAGTTTTGTAAGAAAACCGCGTTTGCTACTCATGATATTGTCCTATAGCTTGTGTTTCCGGAAGTTTCAACTCTGCTCGGGGTAACGCTCAGTCACCCTCGCCTTCGTTCACGATGTCCCAGCGGATCATCATTGCGTGGTCCTCGTGCACGACGTTGTGGCAGTGCATTACATACTTCCCAAGGAAATCGCGCCAGCGTCCGAAGAGCTTGATCTCGTGGCCAGGCTTGAGCTGGACGACATCCTTCTTGGCGTCCTTGAACGACATCGGCTCAATGGGCTGACCGTTGATCTCGAAAATCTGGAATTCCTCGAAATGCGTGTGTATCGGGTGGCCCCAGGACACGCCTTCATTACGCAATGTCCAGATTTCGGCGCTGCCTTTCTCGATGGCGGCATCTACACGGTTCGCATCCATCAGCTTGCCGTCGATGGTGAACAGGCCGTTGTCATAGTCGAAGGTGAACAGCCGCTCGCGCCGTACCTCGGTGAAGTCGATATCCGGCTGGGAACGGAATTTGTTCGGCACCCGGCTGGGATCGTGCACCACACCGGGCTGGACCCGGAACTGCAGCATTTTGTTCTCGTCCCTGGTCGGCATATACCGGCCGGTCGGACCTTCGCCACTCGGAATCATTTCCAGATGATTGACCATGTAGATCTTGTCGCCCGGATCGAACTCCGAGAAATCGATGATCACATCGGATCGGTTGGCCACCCAAAGCTCGATGTTCTTGGTCGTCATCGGCTCGTCGAGGAAGTTTCCGTCGTTGGTGATGACCGTGAAGTCGACCGGACCCTTGTACTCACCGCTCTCGGTTTCGCGCTCAAAAGTCAGATCGTACAGCCGGCTCGGGCCACCGTTGACGATGCGGAAGCGATACTTGCGCCGTTTTACATCATGGTACGGGCGGATTACACGGTTGACCGTGTATTGATCGCCGATCATCCCGAACGTCGTGTGCTGGAAGCTCGGGAAATGGCTGTCCGATGGACGCGGGGCATAATCGTCAATCGTCCCCTCACCGGTATCCTGCGTCGACGGAGTGAAGAAATCCCAGACGACCTGGGCCTGGCCCTGTTCATCCTCGGCAAACTGCACGTCGTGCAGCATCAACGGTATATCGTACTCGCCGCTTGGAAGTCTCGAGCCCTGCGGGTCGGTTTCGTCGTTCTTGTCGAAGTCGTCGTACAGATGGTACACTCCCGAGATTCCGGCGTAGACGTTGGTCGCCGTGAAGTCCAGTCGATGGTCGTGGTACCACAGCGTCGTCAGCGTTTCGCGCGGATCGCCACCGTTTCCATACTGGTCGTAGCCGGCCAGAATGTTGGGGTAATGGTGGTCCCAGAATGTACCGGGATCAAAATAGTCGGCCGGGAAGCCATCGCTTTCAGATGCGGTATGGGCGTTGTGAAGGTGAACCGTGAACGACGGCAGCGCGAACTTCACGTTCCCGCTTCCAAGGGGCGGAGCTTCGTTGATTCGGCGTACGAATATCGGTTCGTCGTAGAACGCCCTGTAGGTGGCGCCGGGTGTAATGAACGACGGCGCGTGAGGATTTTCGCCCAAGTGCCATCCGTAGTGCCACGAACCGCCCGCTTCACTATAGGCGCCGTCCGGGTGGTACTGCCACCGGCCCTCGCCCATGCGCTCTATATGGAATTTCTCCGGCGGAAACTCGTCGAAACGCTGGTGAGCTTCGGGAATAATCATTCCGCCGTTTTCGATCCGCTCAAGCTCTGTCCTGTCGACGCCAAACGCATCATCCGCATTCGGCATTATGAACAGCGGCTGGACGAAGGGCTCCGCGTGTGGGCTCGGCCTGGTCAGAATTGAGGGTTTGAAGTTTTGTGGGAACACCAGTCCAGACTGCGGGAATGGGCGCTCTGGATCATGCACGGGATTGGCAAATGCTCTTGGCATTCCCAACAACGCGCTGGTTGTTCCCGCTGCGGCGGCCCCGGTAATCAGAAATTTACGTCTTGTCTGCATTAGTTTTTCCTCCATCAGATGCAGCGCTCAATTGCACGCTTGTGTCTACTTCAATGACTCGTTTTCACTCGCCATGGTTGGCATCCACTTCGCAGCGTTTCACGGCTGCCAAGTTCACGTGGTTCGCCATTAAGGTACAAGCCTCCGGTCGCAGGAAACCACGTCCAAGCCATGACGACACCATGACCAAGCCTGATGAACAGTTGATGTTTCATGACCTGAACATGACTTGCACATTGTTAGGCGCGTATTTTCAATAGCTTATGGGCTAGTGAAAAAATGCCGGTCTTTTCGCAGACGAAGGGGCGAGGCAGCTTCGCCAGAGCTCTTATACTGACGCCTGAGCGCCGGAAAATTCATTCAAACTTCAGTCTGGTCGCCACAAGCTCCTGCTGATTGGTTTCGGAGAGAAGAACGCGTGGGGCTCGCGGCGCCTGATCTTCTCAAGCTATGGCCGAACTGGCGCGACGCGCCGGGTCGGCTACCGCACTATTCCCCGGAAGCGTCTTCCACGTCTTCCTCACCGGGGTGAAATCACCAGCGATGGGAAAGGACATTTTCATGGCAATAGTGTAATCAGCGGTATCTACTACCTGCAGGCAAACCGGGATAACGCCGCACTGGTGTTTGACCGCCTTATTCACCACCCTTCCTACTGCGGCGCCGCCAGGCCCCGCGTCTGCAGGGTTTTGCCGCCAAGCGCATCCTCACCGTATCTGGCAATCGCACCTCGAAAGCAGACACCCAACAACGACACCGCGGGCCTGGGCGTCATGATGGACTGCATCGCCAAAAGTATCCGTTTACACAGGTTGCCGGTTGCAGTTTCTGACCAAGCTCAGAAAAGTCATAAATGCTCAATTGCACGCTTACACGCTGATTCCCGGGCCTCACGAGCTTCACAAGCCTCACTACGGCCAGGCAACGATTCATCGCTGCGTGGTTACATGTACAGTATGAACATCTGAGCGACGAAAGCCACTCCCGGAGCATGACGAGGGAATGATCACCCCCGGGAGGTACACCTGGTTTCCCTGACGGGAACATGACGACGCGCCGATTTTGCGCGTCGAACAATCGTGAGATCTTTGGCCGACATCGGCGACTTCGGGGTCGCCGGGCGAATCATGCCAGGCTACCGGATTCGGATTCCGAACATGCTTTGGGAGGACCGACGCCGGCGCTGCTTCCGCTGGCCGGGATCTACCTTGGCATGCGCGCGCCGGCGCAGCAACGGTCATAGATACGCCGGCCTTCGGCGCGCGCATCGTCGACCATTGATGGCTCTATATTGATGCGTTGCTGGCGAAAGATCTCCGGGTACTGGCGCGTAACTCCCGTGCGCGCACGCGCGTCAAGGTCGGCCGCATGATCAAAAGCGGCGGCAATGAATGG
The DNA here is from genome assembly GCA_040904965.1 of Wenzhouxiangellaceae bacterium. GTDB lineage: Bacteria > Pseudomonadota > Gammaproteobacteria > Xanthomonadales > Wenzhouxiangellaceae. Next base: position 55,500 of record JBBDSL010000111.1, on the reverse strand, counting down.
ATTGGGCTCGGCCAGAACCTTGTACGATGCGTACAGCCTCCAGGCCATATCCAGCAACTCGCGTTCACCGGCATACACCGCGTCCAGATAAACGACTTCGAATCGTCGATTGAAGGCGGCAAGCCGCTCGGCATGCCGCACGACCCATGCAAAATTATCGGGCAACAGGTCCCACTGAAGATAGCCGGTCAGGAACTCCGGATGGCGTTGTTCCAGCGCCAGTTCCAGCCAGTCCATGATACGGTCCTCGTCGGTTGCGGTGACCGCCCCACAAGCGGCACGCCTGCGGCTGGATTCCTGCAGGCGGGATTCCAGCCACTGATCCACTTGTTCCAGTTGGCGCTGCACTTTGTCATTGGACCAATCAAGCCGATTCTCCTGCCAGCGTGCACGCCTGGATCGGGCGGTTTCACGGATCTCCCGCTCGCTGCTGGGGCGGCGGGTGAGGCAATCCGACACCAGACGAGTCAAAGGCAAGACGGCCCGACCCCAACCGGCGTCGACAAGGGCGCGCAGGTCATCGACATGTTTATGTAACTCTTCATAGGGAAGCTCCCACAATGGCTTTCCCTGCTTGTAGGTCACAACATTGGGTTGAACGGATTCAGCCAACTCGGTCGACCCCGATGTCCGGTTCCCGGCCGGATTGTCGCCGAAACGTCGCGCCAGAGTCTCGGGCCGGTCTGCGGCGCTGGCCGCCTCGTCAATTTCCGTCTGGCGAGTCATCGACGTTCGCTGTTCGGGTGCGCCCCTGGTCCAGTAGGCAGTCGCCGCACCCAGCACGACGATGCCACAGAGCATAAGAAACATCACTGTCCGGCTCATGGCTGCACTTCCAGCCCAGCAATCTTGCGCGCAAGGTCTTCGGCCTCGGCCAACTGGCTTGCAGTCAACGCTTGAGTGACATCACGCATGTTCGAAGCCACCATCGTCATGAACTGATTCACGCGTGCCGGATTGGGGTTACTCAGATGCCAGGGCGATTGTTCCAGGCGCTCCGCGGCAAGAATTGCGGCCTGCCCGTACGCGTGCGCAAACATGAGATCAGGTGGACCGAAATATCCCTCGCCTACAAAGTGCGCCAGGCGCTCCAGCACAAACAGCTCCCGCCGCTGCAACATGATGGAAACGATATCCAGCACCAGTTGTTTGTCTTCGGCGATCTGTGCGGCCTGCCCCGCGGGACGATGGGAAGAGAACACCTCGAACAGAAAGCGCTGCTGTGCGCGGTCATTGCCCAGGCGCGCGGCCTTGCGCAGCCAGACCAGTACGACATCCAGTCCTTCGCGCACATCGATGGCCCCCGTATATCTGCACAACTGCTGTTTCCTGAGCACGTCTTCGCGAATTTCGGCGCGCACATCGTCGGGATCCACGCCGGCCATGTACTCAAGCGCTTCATCGACAAGCGGTCCTTCCGGCTCTTGCGCGAGGATGGAGGTGGCGAAATCGAAGGTGTTGCGGAATCGCCTTTCTACATGTGCATCGATTCGTTCATCCGTCAACGGCTGGTACATGCTGCATTCGCGCCAGCTCTCGGCAATCCGGAACGCAACGCGGCCGCGTTGTTCGGCTGACAGGTCGTCAAAACCCTCCACAAGCTCAAGCAGCGTTGATGGTTCGTCATCTGCGCTCGAGTCCTCCGTATCGGTGGAGTCGGGGGAAAGTCGGGAAGATCCGGAATCTTCTTCGATTACAGTCGTCGCAAGCGGCGGCAGACCCGGCCAGATTCCGCGCTCGGGCGCAAACTTCGAAGGTGCGCGAGAATCCGAATGCGTGGACTCTGCGGTCGCAGGTATGGCTGACTCCACGGATTCTTCGGCGTCGCTCTGGACAGAGATCGGGGCCAGCCAATAGTAGAACAGGACAGCTGCCGCAGCAAGTGCGATGCTGATTGAAAACAGGACCATTGCATTGCGTTTCTGCATCATTCAAAGCTACTCAACATCAGGTTATCAATGGCGCGAAAACTCCCGGCAATCAAGGGACGCTTTGTCGCTGCAGGCCCATATCTGCACAGCATCGATCATACAGTTCGCGCGCCCGCTCACGCGCCCTGGAAAGCTCCTGCTCGCTCAGCGGCCGACCAAGCAAGTATTCGACCCGTTCCTGGGTCCGCGAACGGCTCGGAATGCGACCGGAGGCGTCCGTGGTCCCCATGCGTGCAGCCAGCGCGTAAGGATATGCCCGCAATGGTTCTGGGTCCGGCGTGAAATTGCCCCAGGCCAGCACGCTCCAGGCCATGCCCAGGGCTTCAGGATCGCCCTGCATGACCCGGCTTTCGATCACCCCGATGAGACGCAAGTTGAACGCTGCCAGGCGCTCGGCGTTGCGCACGATCCAGGCGGTGTCCTCGGGAATCAGCCGCCCCTCCAGTACGGCCGGGATGAACCCTTCCGGCTGCTGCTCCAGCCCCAATTCGAGCCAGTCCATCAGCCGGTCGGGATTTGCGGGCATGGCATCGTGACAGATCAATTGCTTTTGCCAATTGCGCAACGTCAGTTGCCGAAACCGTTCATCCTGCGCGGCACGCGTAGCCTCGGGATTGTTGTCCGGCGGTGCGCCCTGGCGAATCTCGCCGTCTTCGCCAACCGTGAACTGGATCGTGGGACCATAGACATAGCCTCGAAGCGTAGCCTCGGACTCGGGCGGGTCGTCGATGCAGTCGACTACGACCGGCGCTAGCGCGGCCACGGCCCGGGCCCAACCCGCGTCGGCCAGGGCGCGCAGGTCCGGCAGAAAGTCGCGCCGCTCGCGTTCGTCCAGTTGCCAGACGAAGCGATCGCCCACGCGCGTGACGACGTTCGGACCGACACTACGGCGTTCATCGCTCGCCAGGGGAGCGGCTGCGACGCCATCGGAGTCCTCTGCTGCGGTCGCGGCGGCCGAATCAGAAATGGTGGCCTCCACGCCCTGCCCGCTTTCCCGTTCGTCTTCGACCAATGTCCACCATACGACAGCCAGCGCAAGCGCCGCACAGCCCAGGAAGACGATGACACCGCTGTTTGCAGTACTGCGCATCAGGAATCCTCCGAATCAAGAATGCGCTCGGATATCCGCTCGGCGCGCCGGAGATCAGTCGGATTCAACGCCGATTCCAGCTTCTCGATTCGGCCGCGCAGCAACGACATGTTCAGGTCGCGGCCTTTTGGTTGGTCCCGGGAATCGAATCTCCATCCGACCGCATCGCCCGAGAGTGCACGCGTCGCCGCTATCGAGTAGGCGTATTCCAGGACGGGATCCGGCAACGCGTAATAGCCCCGGCGCACGATGCCGGCCAGTGCGTCCAGCGCCATCGGATTGCGCAGGGCCAGCGCTTGGTTCAAAAACGCTGCAACCTTGCGCTTGCGCTCGACCAGGTTGACCGCCTCACCGACCGAGACTGTCTCGGACCAGAAAAAGGCAACCTTGGCGAACGCGATTCTGGCGGGCGGGTGGCCGAGGTCGGCCGCGCGCTCCAGCCAGACGAAGTACCTCAGATTGCGTTCGTCGAATCCGGGATTATCGGCACCCCGGCAGAAGTTCTGGCCTTCCCGAAGCTTACCCATCGTTTCGGCGACATGCGCCTCCCGGCTCTTTTGGGCAAATTCCTCGATCGACTGCTCGACGTCATCGGCAACATCCCGGCCGGTGCCGCTCTCAAGGGCATGGGCCGCCATCTCGGTCAGCCAGCGGCTGCGGTTGTCAACGAGGCGATCGGCCTCGGCCCGCAGGGCGACATCATCCAGTTCCTGGTGTCCGCCGCACTCCAGCCAGCCGGAAGCAATCCGGTAGGCCGCTTCTCCGCGCTGTTCCGCGCCCAGATCATCGAATGCCTCGACAAGCTCGACCAGCGGCATTTCCGGCGCCCGCTCATCGTCTGCCGGCTCGGGCTGCAGCGGCGAAACGACATCGTGCTGGCCGGGGGTTATCGATGGCAGTCCGGGCCAATCGGATGCCGGCCCGGAAGGGGTCGTAGTGCTGGCTTCCGAGCGCCCGGTCGACGACACGGCGTCCGATGGTGAACCGCGACCGCCTTGCACGATCCGGTCGCCGTCGCTCGCTTCGTGATTGGACGCCACAATCCATACGGCCAATACAATCACGCCAACCGCCAAGATCGTGCCAGAAATTATCCAAACGGACCTTTTTCGAGCTTTCACGGCGCAACACCCAATTCGGCCTACCGTTTCAAACATAACAAAAGCTGACTGGCGTTGCGTCCCGGTTTTCAGGATTGCTGCCGAATCCGGCGCTTACTAATGCAACCAGAAGTATCTCCCTACGGGGAACCGAGGGCACCAAGGCAATGAAAAAGGCGCCGCGACAGAATCGCGGCGCCAGGGTTTTGGCAAGGAACTCCCGGCGTGCCGGCTTGGCGTTCGGGACTATTCTTCGGAAGCCTCGTCCCCGTCTTCCTCGTCGGCCGTGAAATCGCCGGCGATGGAAAACGACATGGCGTCGGGCTTGAGCCACTTGACCACAACCTGGTTGACTTCTTCCAGCGAGACTTCGGCCAGGCGCTTTTCGCGCTCGGCGTTGAAGTACAGATCGCGATCGAGATGCAGGCCGGTGGCCAGCAGACCGGCCAGGCGACCGTCATCGGAACGGATCAGGCGTTGCTGCTGCAGGAAGCCGGTGCGACCGGATTCCAGTTCTTCGGCGTTGAAGCCCTCCTCGACCACCTTGACAAGCTCCTCGTTGAGCACTTCCTCGAGTCGGTCGCGGTTTTCCGGCGCGTACATGGCGAAGGCGAAGAAGCCGCCGTTTTCGTCTTCGGCGCTGGCGTTGAAATTGCCGCCGACGGCGTAACTCAGCCCTTCCTCGTTTCGGATACGATTGCCCAGACGCGAACTCAGGAAACCGCCACCCATCATGTAGCCGGCCAGCTGCAGCGCCGGGTAGTCCGGGTGGGTGTCGCTCAGCGGCATGGACTGCGATCCCATCAGGATCGCGTTGGCCTTGTCGTCTAGCTGCTCGACCATGCGTTCGGCCGGTCGCTCCCGGTGCGGGCTGGGCACGTGGGCATAGTCAACATCCGCGGTCCAGTCGCCGAAGTGCTGTTCCAGGCGCGCACGCAACGCATCGGCATCGAAATCGCCGACGAATGCAATGGTGGTGCCGGGACCGAAGCCGTAGAAGCGCTGGTGGAAGTCCCTGAGCTGCTCGACGGTGAGTGACTGCACCCGTTGCTTGGATTCATCGAAGGTGGGGGTGTAGTCCGGATGCTCCGGCGGCAGCGGGTTCATGTGCCGGTTGAGCTTGCGCGAGGCAACCCCGGCCGGATCATCGCTTTGCTGCGCAATCTGGGTCAGACTCTGGTTCTTGTACTCGTCCAGTTCCTTTTCCGGGAACACCGGATGTTTGACAATTTCGGCGATCAGGTCGACGATCTCAAGAAGGTTTTCACGCTTGGTGTCGACACTGGCCGAAAGCGCATTCGAGCCATTCAGGCTCACGGTGGCCTGAAGTTCGTCGATGCGGTCGGCGAGTTCCTGGCGGGTGTAGTTCTCGGTGCCTCGATCGAGCAGGCTGGCGGTAGCCGACGGAATGCTGCCCAGCCCCGTCAGTGCCTCCTCATTGCCGATGCGAATGGTGATCGCGCCGCGAACGCGCTCGCCGCGGGTGCTCTTGGGCACCAGCGCGACCTCGGTACCGTTGCCCAGTTCGAAACGAACCACGCGAGACTCGATATTTTCCGGTGTGGCTTCAAAATCCTCGCCTTCCGAGCGCTGCTCCCGACCCTCGTAGCCGGCCAGCAGTTGCTCCGGATCGGGTGTGGGCGAGATGACGGCGCGCTGCGGCTCGTCTTCGGGAATGAAGCGCCCCACGGTGCGGTTGTCGCGCACGATGTAGGTTTCGGCGGCGGCCTGCACGTCTTCGGCCGTGATGTTTTCAAGGCGATCGCGGTGCAGGAACAACATGCGCCAGTCGCCGGCTGCGGCCCATTCGGAAAGACCGATACCGACCCGGCTGCTGTCGTTGAGCGTCTGCTCCATGTCGCTGGTCAGCGAGGACACCGCACGCTTGACCTCGTCTTCGGTGGGCGGATTCGCTTCCAGCCCGGCGAGCGTTTCCAGCGTGACCTCGCGTGCCTTTTCCAGGTCGCCGTCTTCGGGCAGGTTGGCGAATACCAGCAGCAGCGACGGCTCGGGCAGGCGGAACACCAACGAACCGACCTGACTGGCAATGCCGGGTTCGACCAGGGCCTTGTACAGGCGGCCCGACGGGCTGTCGCCGAGCACGAAGCTCAACGCTTCGACCGCAGCAAAATCGTCATGCAGCGCCGACGGCACATGGTAGGCCGCCATCAGCGTGGGCACGCTACCGGAACGGCGCACGGTGACTTCGCGCGGACCATCCTGGTACGGATCGCGGGTGTAGGTGTTCCAGAGCTTGTTGTCCAGGGTGCGCTCCGGGGCTTCAATGGCGCCAAAATGCTCTTCGGCCAGCTCCAGCGCGCGATCGGTCTCGAACTTGCCCGAGATGATGACCATGGCATTGTCGGGCTGGTAGTAGGTGCGGTAAAAGCGCTGCAGACGATCGATGGGCACATTTTCCAGGTCGGCACGCGCGCCGATGGTCGATCGGCCGTAGCCGTGCCATTCGTAAGCGGTGGCCATGACACGCTGCAGCAGAACGCCGAACGGGTTGTTCTCGCCGATCTCGAACTCGTTGCGCACCACCGTCATCTCGCTTTCCAGATCCTCGGCGGATATGAACGAGTTGACCATGCGGTCGGCTTCCATTCGGAGCGCCCATTCGAGGTTTTCCACTTCCGACGGCAGCGTCTGAAAATAGTTGGTGCGCTCCCACCAGGTTGTCCCGTTGGCGAACCCGCCGCGCTCGGAAATCTCCTTCTTGATGTTCTGGTGGTCCGGCGTGCCCATGAACACCAGATGTTCGAGCAAGTGCGCCATGCCGGTCTCGCCATAACTCTCGTGCTTGGAGCCGACGAAGTAGGTCACATTGACCGTTGTGGTCGGCCGGCTTGAATCCGGCATCAACAGCACTTTCATACCGTTGTCGAGCCGGTATTCAGCGATACCCTCAACCTCGGTAACCAACTTCGGGCCGTCCTGGGCCAGCGCCTGCAGGCAGGCCAGCGCCAGCAGCGCAATGAACGCAATTCGAAAACGCATGGTCATTTGATATTTTCCTGATTGATGAACAAACTCCCCAGCGTCCAGTATCTCGCAGCAGCCTCGCTGCAGCGTCTGCCAGAAGTCATGTTCGCCGGACCCGGATTTCAGCCGAAAAGCCGGGAATAGGCGGCCGCTCTTGCTTTGATGTCGGGAGCGTCGAAAAGATCGGAGATCACCGCCAGCAGGTCGGCGCCGGCGGCGACCAGTTCCGGCGCTTTGTCCAGCGTGATGCCGCCGATGGCGGCCACCGGCTTGCCCAGGCCGCGCGCTTCGGTCAGCACCTCCGGCGAACAGCGCACGGCATCCGTCTTGGTCGGCGACGGGTACATGCTGCCGAACGCGAGATAATCGGCACCCTGCGCGGCCAGCACGGCGGCGCGCTCAAGATTGTTGTAGCAGGAAACGCCGATGATCCGGTCAGCACCCAGCAGCGCCCGCGCCCCGGCGATTGAATCGTCGTCGCGCCCCAGGTGCACCCCATCGGCATCCACACCGGCGGCCAATTCCGGATCGTCGTTTACAATGAATACCGCGTGGTGGCGCCGACACAGTCCGGCAATGGCAGCCGCGGTCCCGGCGTCGGCGCGCGACTTGGCCCGATACTGCACCCAGGAGGCCCCGCCGGCCAGCGCTTCGGCCACGGATTTCAGCAACACCGCGCCGTCCAGGCCATCGGGCGTTACCGCATACAAGCCGTGCTTGTCAGCAAATCGGGACCGTTTCATCTACAATTCCGCGCAATCGGAAACATCATCGAGATCGGAAACATTATGAGCGAAGCCGAACCATTCAAGAGATGGATGTGCGTTGTCTGCGGGTGGATCTACGACGAAGAAACCGGCGATCCCGACAGCGGCATCGCACCCGGCACGCGCTGGGACGATGTGCCCGAATCCTGGGTTTGCCCGGATTGTGGGGCGGGGAAGGAAGACTTCGAAATGGTCGAATTTTGACCCGCCTCATCCGCTACCCCGTCTACTGCGGAACTTCCAGGGCATGCCCCTGAACGATTTTACTCGGTCGCGAATCCTCAACGTAGCTTTGGCTACGCCTGTGGTCCGCTCGGTCGCAAAACCGTCCAGGGACACACCCTGGCAGCCCCTCGCGACGACGCGGTAACGCACGAGACGGGTTGGAAAATCCACTGACAGCTACTGCGCGGGCTCCTGCCGGCGTCCGGCGGTGTGTACTCACCCTGTCGCCGGGTGGACCGCGTTCAGGGCTTCGGGCGGATTCGTCTGCAAGGCGCGGTGGCGCAGGCATAGTTTCCCTACGTCAAGCCGACGCAACGCAGCTTTGGCTACGCCTGCGGTCCGCTCGGTCGCAAGAACACCCGGTTTTCGTAGCCCGGATAAGCGCGTAGTACGCATCCGGGATCGGGGCTGAATCAGCGCTGATCCCCGGGTGCGCTTCGCTTACCCGGGCTACGCAAGTTCCGGGATTCAGATTTTCTTCGTGACCTTCCGCCTTTTTCATGCGCTTCGTGTCATGTTTCTCCGCTTGCCTGAATACCAGCGGTGCCAGGATCGGCTACGCGGCCAGGTACCCGGTGTGGAAGCCCTGCCCCTTCAACACAAACCAGCGCGCCATGGGGGTGGTTTCGCCGGGGGTGAAGCGCGCGGTGGCCGGGCGGGTGTTGGCGGCGGTCGACGGGCAGGCCAGGCACTCCACGCCTTCGATGGTCCGGCGAAAACGCTGGTGCACGTGACCAAAGGCGATGAAACGGGCATTTCCGAGTTGTCGCACGCGTGACCATAACGGCCCGGCCTCGCGCATGCCGACCTTGTCGATCCAGGCCGCGCCGATCGGCGTCGGCTGATGGTGGACAAAGATTCCGGCCGGCCGTTCGTCGTCCAGCTCGGCCAGCGGGGCCAGGCGGTCATCGTCCAGCTCGCCGCCGGGATCGTTCAGCCAGGCCGAGTCCAGCAGCGCCAGTTGCCAGCCGCCGGCTTCGATTACCGGGCCGGAAAGAAATCCGGCATGCTCGAAGATCGGCGCCATAACGGCGCGGTCGTCGTGGTTGCCGGGAATCCAGGCGATTGGGCAGTCGAACCGGGCGGCCCAGTCACAGATCCTGGTATAGCCTTCAGTACTGGCGTCCTCGGAAAGGTCGCCGGTGAGGACCAGCAGGTCCGGCGCCCAGCGCAGCACCGCCCTGGTCAGCCGGTCCAGGTTGGCGTCGGCGTTCTGGCCGCGGTATTCGGCATTCGGGTCGCGCGCCAGGTGGCAATCGGAAACCTGCAGCAGTTTTGTTGGCATACTTCGGGCGTACCTTCAGTCAATACGGTGTTTTTCCATGATTCCCAAATTCGTCCGCAGATTTCTCGAACGGCGTCGCTTCCCCACCCTGATGCTGCTGGGGGCGGTCCTGTTCATCGCCAACCTGCTGGTGCCCGACCCGATTCCGTTCGTCGACGAGATCCTGATGCTGATCGCGACCGTGCTGATCGGCAGCGTGCGCAGCAAGAAAAAGCCTGACGATCCGGCGCAGACACCGTCATGACTCCGGCGCTTCGACACCGTCGATGTTGCCAACCCGGACCCGCTCGCCGATTTCCACGCCCAGCCGCTCCATCTCGCCGGCGTTGACCTCCAGCACGTATTGGGCGGGCACCCGGCTGGGATAGTTGGGACAGTTGCGCGTGCGGCACGGCGGGGTGTCCAACGACCAGGCGACGATATCCAGGTCCGGCCCGATATACACAATATCCAGCGGAATCCGCGTATTGAGCATCCAGAATGCGCGCGGCGCGGGCCGGTCCCAGATGAACAGCATCCCCTCGTTGCGGCCAAGCTCAGTGCGAAACATCAAGCCATGCTCGCGTTTGTCATCGTCGTCGGCAATCTCGACATAGTAGCGCTGCCCGCCGACCTCCACCCACGGCTCGCCGGCGCGGCAGGCGCCGACCAGCAAAACCAGAAAACAGGCCAATAGCGCCCGGGCAATCAGGGCCCGGGGGCCCGAAGTGGGTGTATTCGAGAGCTTGTGCATGGTCGATTTACTCCGGCGACTCGATGTCGGACGATGGATTGGCAGACGGCGGACTACGCGTCAAGGAACAGAATACCAGCGCGTGCGGGTTGGCCGCATCCGCCGGTCGCCGGCACATGGTATCCAGACGCCAGTCGGCATGCGCCCACCGCGGGAAATACGTATCGCCCTCGGGCGCGGCATCAACGAAAGTCAATTCCATTCGGGCGGCAAGCGGCAACGCCTTTCGGTACAACGCACCGCCGCCGATCACCATGACCGGCCCGGATTCAATGCCTTCCAGCGCTTGTTCCAGCGAAGCGAGCAGCTCGCAGCCGGCCGGTGCGTGTTCAAGCGAGCGGCTCAGCACGATATTTCGCCGACCGGGCAAGGCCCTGCCGATGGACTCGAAGGTGCGCCGGCCCATCACGATGGGATGGTTCATGGTCACGGTCTTGAAGTGCTTCAGATCGGCCGGCAGATGCCAGGGCATGCCGCCATCGACGCCGATGACACGATTCCTGCCCATCGCGGCGACAAGGACGATTTGGGGAGATTCGCAGCCATGCATTCTGGAATTTTCCATGGATCCTGGGAACGGGGGCGATTCGGGCAGCGGAGTCACTTTACGTTAATTCCCTGAGCATCTTATTAATCCGGCAACGAAATACCTATGATATCTTTGCTCGCGATTTGCGGCACATGTCCGCGATTGTCGCTACAAGCGGCTCCGCTTCGCGACCCGGCCGTGCCGGCCCTGGCGGGGTAGACCGCCAGGGTAGCCGCCTGGACCGGCCGGGAGTCGGCCGGAGAAATGCCAACGAAGACAGGTCCGGCAACGGACCCCGGCCGCGCTCGGCCCGGTGCTGGAATCCCGGCTCGGAATCGGGTACATTGAGCCCAGGCACGCCATTCGAGGCACGGGGAAATGCCCAAAATGCACGCGAACGCTCGACCGTCGGTTCGGATTTCTCCCGAAACCAGCACCGCTGCGGCCGGCTCGAAAATACAATCCCCTATAGATAAGTCCGCGCAAGTCTGATGGGCGGCTTAGTCCAACAGACATTTATACGCCAAGCTGCGCACGGCGTGTAAATGCTTATAAGTTATACGGCACCGCACGAGCATCTGATTTCGAACCAAGGCGGGATTTTATAGCATTACAAAAACCTCTAATAATCCTGAAAATGATATCGGTTTAATATCAGTTAATACTCAAAAAGGAAAAGTAAAATTGATTAAAGCTGATTGGAATATATTTAAGGCAAAGTTTTCAGAAAATCCACAAGATGGCTTTGAGTGGATGTGTTATCTCTTCTTCTGCAATGAATATGGAACTAAAACAGGGATTTTTCGCTACAAAAATCAGTCAGCAATTGAAACTAATCCGATTGCGGTTGGGGGAGATAATGTAGGTTGGCAAGCAAAATTTTATGAGTACCCACTATCCAATTACAAAGATGAGATACTAGATACGCTTACAAAGGCTAAACGTGATTATCCTGATCTAACAAAAATAATATTTTATACGAACTCAGAGTGGGGGCAAAGTAAAGGAAGGGAACCTAAGGGAAAAACAGAAGTAGAGAAAAAAGCAGAAGAAATTAATTTAGAAATTGAATGGCGATGTAAAAGTTTTTTTGAATCACCATTTGTTGTAGATGATTGCAGGCGTATCACCTCCTATTTTTTCGCTCTTTCTGATCAATTGTTTGATCTTCTTGACTCGCTTAAATCACATACAGTTTCCATACTTGAAGACATCGAAACCAAAATAGTATTCTGCGATAAAGAATTTTCAATTAGTCGTTCGGAAATAATGTCTGAAATTGAAAAGTCAGATAATAATGCGCTAGTTATTAGTGGTGAGGGCGGCACAGGAAAAACAGCTTTGATAAAAGAGCTTTATGGCAATATAGGGGAAGTTGATGCCTTTTATGTGCATAAGGCGACTGAGTTTTCTGTTGGTAACTTGAATGAATTTTTGTCGGGTGTTTTTTTAAAAGATTTTATTGAGGCGCATGACGGAGCAGACAATAAAACAGTTGTTGTTGACTCTGCGGAACACTTGCTCACTCTAGAAAACACTGACCCAATTAAAGAGTATCTATCCAAATTAATCAAAGCTGGATGGAGGGTTTGGTTCACCACGAGAAATACTTACCTAGATGATTTGGTTTTTCAGTTATTTGAAATGTACAAAATTAGCTTTAATTCGGTACATCTGGAAAAGCTGGATGAAAATAAATTATTTGCACTTGCTAAAGATCATAATTTTGTTATCCCTGATGATAAAAAGCTCAAAGCGCTCATATTGACTCCATTTTATTTAAGGGAGTATTTGAGGCATTATCAGGACAACAAGGGCGCAAGCTACTTTGAATTCAAAGAGTCTTTATGGCCAAGGGTAATTACGAAAAAATCCCCACAACGAGAACAATTCTTTGTACGTCTTGCTGAAGAAAGAGCTAGTTCAGGAAACTTTTTTGTTATTCCTGACCCTAACTACTCAAATGAAGCCGTAGAAAAAGCATTGGTTTCTGATGGAATAATTAGCTATGAATCCACTCGCGGATATTTTATTACCCATGATATTTATGAAGAATGGGCGCTCGACAAGTTCGTTGAAAGTAATTTTTTATCCTCAGAAAATGCAGAAATATTCTTTGACAGTATACAACAGTCTTTGCCCATAAGAAGAGTTTTTAGGCGGTGGCTATCAGAGAAACTTAGCGCTGCCAATGAAGATGTTACTTATCTTATCGTAGAAACCTTATCATCCCGCAATATATCCAATTTGTGGAAGGATGAAGTGTTAGTCTCTATGCTTTTATCCGACTATTCCGATTACTTTTTTACTATTAACAAAGAGTTACTATTGGAAGACGACTGTAGGCTTCTCAAACAGATATGCTTGTTGATAAGAATAGGATGTAAGGAGATAGATAGTAGCTTTTTTGATAGGCTTGGAGTGAGAACGCCAGATATTTTATCAATGGAGTATGTAATAACCAAGCCAAAAGGAAACGGATGGAAATCGCTTATTAAGTTCATTGATGACAATATTGAAAAGATCGGTATTGATAACCTCAATTTTGCTTTGCCCGTCCTTTACGACTGGAACAGTAACAATAAATCTGGAGGCACAACTAAATATTCTAGCCTAATTGCCATTTCGTTCTACAATTCGGTGATCGAAAATAACATCTATATTAGGGATGATGGTTTTTCAGAAAATTTGGTACTAACCATTCTGTATGGGGTGGGTGAAATTAAAAGCGAACTTGAAGCTATCATCGATGAAATAATTTTAAACAACTGGAATCGACATAACGATCCATATCATCTTATGAGCGAATTCATTTTAACCAAAATGGAGTGCTTTAATGTTGCTATGGAGATTCCGGATAAAGTGATCGCTCTAGCCAAATGCCTTTGGATGTATGAACCACCAGAAAACGACGACTACTTTTATGGATCAAGTCTAGAGATCGATCATGAATTTGGTGTTGAGAATGGACGTCAAGACTATTTCCCCGCCAGTGCTTATCAGACCCCCGTATACGTCTTGCTGAAAGCCGATTTGAAATTAGCGTTGAACTTCATTACTGACCTAATAAATTATTCTTCAAGAAAATATACAGAATCTAGTCTTGATAAGGGCCACATTGAAACAGCAGCACTTTCTCTAGATGATGGGAAGAAAAATGATCTGCCTATTTCAAATCGGCTTTGGTGCATGTACCGAGGGACGCAGGTAAACCCTCATCTACTAGAATCAATATTAATGTCGCTAGAACGTTTCTTTCTTGAGAGAGGAAAAGATACCAAATCTGAAACGCTTGAATATTATCTAAATTATATCCTGACCAGATCTAAATCTTCTGCGCTGGTGGCTGTTGTTGCAAGCGTTGTATGTGCGTTTCATGAGAAAACATTTAATGTAGCCAAAATTTTATTCAGGACAAAAGAATTCTTTTTTTATGACACATCTCGAATGATGTTGGATCAAACACATAAAACTCAACTTACATCGCTCAAAAACTTTGGCATCAATCGGATGAATGAGCTTCATGAGAATGAAAGGATAAGTGCCTGTGACCAAAAACATAGGCAATCTTCACTAGAAGACATAGCGCTGCAGTATCAGTTTTTTAGAACAGAGGAAGTGAGCGAAGAAGAATCTGAGAAAAGGCAAAGAGAAATCTGGGATATTTTGGATATTCACTACAAAAATTTACCGGATAAAGAAATCGAAAATCATAGAGATAAAACATGGCGCCTATATTTGGCCCGTATGGACAAAAGGAAAATGTCACCTAAAACAAAAAAAATGGAAAATGGCATAGCTATAGATTTTAACCCGGAAATTGATCCTGAACTTAGAGAATATAGTGAAGCGTCGCAGACGGAAGCGAGTAAGCCTTTTTTACATTCTGGTTTGAAAATATGGGCTGATAGTAGGCTATACAACAGAGACAACTACACAAAATACGAATCTTATGAAAATGACCCATTGATTGCATTGAATGAGGCAAAAGAAATATGGAATCAACTTTCAGATGAAAACACAGGGGGGGAATTACAGTTTGATCGAGCCACGCCTTCCTATGTATGCGCAGTGCTACTGCGGGATTTTAAGGCAAAATTAGGAAAAACCGAGCTAGAATTTTGCAAAGAAGTAATATTTGAGTACACAAACATAGTTAACAATGATGATTACAGACACCAGATTGGCGATGGTCTTGTTCCTGCGTTATTTGTGCTGCCAAAATTGATAGAAGATTTTTCTGACGAAAGGCTGATTATTAAGCTGCTATTAATCAAAGCATTAATGAGGCATGACCCAATTACCATGATGGGAATAGATAGAATAAATTCAGTGGCCATTCAAGCTGTTCAGCACTTATGGAAAGATGAACCTGGCTTCATGAAGTCCCTGCATATCGGGTATTTGGTAATGGCTCAAAAGTATAGAGTTGTTCAAGATCGTTTAAGACAAGAGGCATATAAGCAGAACAAATATGACATTGATAAAAATGACCTTGAACAGGATCTGTTTAAAGAATTAGAGAGTGTAGTAAAGAGTATCGAAGATGAAACCATCACGGAATCTGCAATAGACAATATTGAAAGCATAGATAGCGACATATTGATAACTGCTTTTCAGCTTGCGCCATTAGATGGCGAACACAAGAAAACGGCGCACTTTGTCGAGGAAATTATTAGGATAATTTCACAACAATTGCTTTCACGTGATAGAGAAGATCGGCTGGATTATGCTTTCAGACATGAATTTTTAAAGCACTATGCTCGGTTCATTCTTCATCTAGAGAATAATAAGAAGGATAAATACCTAAAATATTTTACCGATGATTTTACTTTGAGCGAAGGTATGGCAGATTTATTAAATGAATTTGTTAGCGCTGAAGACTCACTGAATATGCCGGACTCATTTTGGTATGTATGGAATCGATTTAAAGGCCACGTCATTGATTCAATAAATACTCAAGGTTGGCGGCACGATAAAGAGCGCATAATCGAATCCTTTTTATTTGCAAGAATCCCTTGGAAAGAGGGAGCAATGGCGTGGCATACATTTTCACCGGAGAATAAAGGTTTTTTTAATGATCTGAGCGGTAGGATCGGTGGTGAATCCTCTTTTATTTATAGCATCAGCAAACTCCTTTGTGGCATTGGAAGTGAATTTTTGGATGATGGTATTTACTGGATTAGTAACGCAATAAAGACCTTTGATGTTGATATATCAAAGGATAAATCAGAAAACACTTTATTTTACTTGGAAAGATATATGAGAAGGTATTTATTCAAAAATCATGACAGAGTGAGACGAACACCAAATTTACGGGAGCAGTCAATGGTGGTTCTGGATTTCCTAGTCGAGCGATATTCAATTACTGGTTATCTCCTAAGAGAAGATATAGCCTAGGTAAAAATCATTGTCGCCGAGGTATAACAATAAACCAAAATGCTCAATCAAATACGATGAATATATTATCTATAGTTTGTTTCGCTCCTATCCATATACTGACAACTATTGACAGATTCAAGTGCCGTATAACGAATCCGGTCAGCGAGTCGACGCCACACAGGAACTGGCGTCGAACACACCGGGAGATGCATTGATAGACCGATGTAGCGTCGAGTGATATCTGGTTCTTGCGGGCTTGCGGCATGACCGGCCACAATTCGTGCTTACCGGGAGATTACGGTGCTGACGAACGCAGAGTCAACGCGGACATCCACCTCGCAAGATGCTCGCGAGCATAGCGCGACGGCAGCGGTTCAATCCGTGGAATCTTCGGGTTCGTGAAGACGGAAGCCGTACATTTGGCCAATTTCTGTTCAATAAACAGTCAAAAGGTTAACGTGGACATCCAACTCGCCTGAAGGTTAACGTGGACATCCAACTCGCAAGATGCTCGCGAGCATAGCGCGACGGCAGTGGTTCATTCCGTGGAATCTTCGGGTTCGTGAAGACCGGAGCCGTGCATTTGGCCAATTTCTGTTGTTTCTGCTCCGTTGTGCGAACTGCGGACAGGACAAAGCTGACCGTGCGGCCATGCGGAGTTGGTTCGAACGATTGGTAGCGTTTAGCCCGGGCTGAACAGCGCCGCGGCCGCAGTTTGCCCTTTCAGGAAGGCGCGGCCAAAGTGATGGGCGAGGGATTGCATCGTATCGACTGCGCCGACGAAGCTGTGGAAGCGGTGTTTCTGCGTTCGGTTGATGAATCGGACGTAGTTGTCGGGGTCGATGTTCAGGCGAGCCAGGATCGGCGGCAAGTGATCGGGGATCTTGCCGTGAGCCCATCTGGACACCCAAATCTTGAAGATATGCGGTAGTACCTGTGGTTGAAAACCGCCTTCCGTTCAGGCTGATTTGTCATTGGACAATGCTTTCCCTTGCGCCCGATGGAGTATGGCGGTACGATTGACGTTGAGGCTAGATACCTCGTAAAGGCGTCAGCCGCGCACGTCAGCGCGGTTCGGTCGTTATGGCCGGGTGCCTGCCCAATACAATACCCTCACGGGGAATAAGCAGGCCGTTACCTTTAGCGGTATCTAGCACCCGGCCACCTTCGGGAGGCCACCACAAGATGAAATTAAAGGAGACACTATGGAAATCAACACCCAACACGCGCTATACCTATTGCGCGAAAACCCTCAATCTCTGAACAACGCCCGAGCCGGCGCGCCGGTTGGAGATTCGGTTGCCGGCAGCGTCATGACCATGAGGACCGTCATGCCCCGGCAGCACGCCGGACAAATGGTCCGCGAGGACGGTCCAGAGTATCGAGCGGGAGGGCGGACCATGACTAGCTGCGAAACGCTAATCGTAGATCGAGCGCACTTCGAGCACGTCGTGACGCTGTTGCGATACGTCGCCGCCAATCTGGCCGAAACGGAGGCCGCTTCCGCTGATCTGGTCGAGGATTCGGCCGACCTGTTGGAGGAAGCCCGTTTGGGTTGACCAGATACAGTTTTATCCACACCACTGCCCCGGCCCCGCGCCGGGGCTTCTTCGTGTCCTTCGTGGTCAATGATTTTCGACCTGTGATTCCCGGTCCGAAACCAAAGTCCCAGGGCAGCCACAAAGCTCCTTGAAGGTCTTGTCGCTCATGCCCTGTAACTTCAGGGGCCGCAGGTGTTTTCGGTACAGCTCGTCGAAGCGTTTTTGCTCGGATTTGTTCATGGTAGACTCCTTGAAAGCGCGCCCCGATTGGATGCAACTCAAGGGTTACACAGGATGAATGGGGTTTTCTGCCGCGTAGCGGCCGGGAGTCTCTAGTTATGACTGGACCTAAGTTGGGGAGGTTGACATGGAATCAGACATTTTTCCACTCCATGAGCGCCCTGAATGTTACAGATAAAACCGATCAGGAACTGTTGGACTGGATATTGACACACAGGGAAAAGGTCGTTTATACGTCCTCGACGCTCCTATACGCTGGACCTTGGACTAAGATAAACTCTCTTGGACTAAGATAAACTCTAAGTAGAATCATGAGTAAGTATATATTCTTGTTTGTTGTTTTGATCGTCGCCTTATTTTCATTTTTCGCTATCCAACAAGAAGAGGGCAGTGAAAATGAAAGAGAGATAAACTCATCTGAACAAGGCTATTCAAAAGAGCCAGCAACAAATCCTAATATTGGAACGACAGAACCCGGAAAAAAGCCAAACAACGAAACCCCTGAGCCCATTCAATCTGAAACCATACTACCAAGCACTGCTTTTGTTGAAAGTGAGAACTTGGAAGAATTTATTTTTGAATATAAAGCCCTGGCTGAAAGTGGGGACGTTGACGCTCAATATTATTTAAGCAAAGCACTTTCCGAGTGCTTGCATGCAAAACACAGAGATTATGCCCACCAAATTGAAATAGTTAATTCATTAGAACGCTCTGGCTATGGTCAAGCGTTTATTGACCAATCATGGAAGGAGTTTAACCGCTGTCAATCGCTACGTTCTAATCCGGAACTCGAGAGGCTTGCGGAAAAATTCAAAACATTGGCTACTGAAGGCAAGCATCCGGCAATCGTGAGTGAAAACCTTAACGAGTTGTTAAATGTTAAGGGTGAAAAGGCGTTGTTTGAATCTGAAATACCAAGACTACTCGACACCCAAAATCCCGAAGCAATTGTGAACATTGGTGGCTTTATAGGTCAGTATCTCAGAAACCAGTCTCACCCCCAATTATCAAGCATCGCGGAAAATGCTTTCTTGATTGCATCATGCTCGTTTAATAACCCAATGTGCAAACCAGGTAGTCCGATTATGCAGGTTATGTGTGGCCATCGATCTGCCTTATGCGATCCAAATCAAGACATTATTGGCTATTATTATGATCACGTCCTCTCACCTTCTGAGGCCATGCGAGTATCGGCGTTAGTACCTATTATAGTGCGCGCGGTGAACAACAATAACTATAATCGTATTTATGAATATTTCGACATACCATAATTTTTCCTGATTACGTATGTTCCTCAGGCCATCACAGCGAACTTTCTGGGCAACGGAGCCGTGCGACAGGCCACATAGGCGAACCGTTCGATCATCCGGTCGAGCTCGAACCGGCGATTGAACCGGTAAGCGAATGCGCCAAGGTAGCGCCCGAGATGCTTGCCGTGAATGGAGTGATAAGTACCGTGGATCGCGTTCTTGATGTTTCCAAGCATCGTGTTGACCCAGGTAAATTCCTGTTTCTCAACACTCGACGGCCCGCCGCCTGTGGCAATGCTCCAGTGTGGACAGGTTTCAACGATCGCCCGGAAACACGGCAGCCCGTCCGAGGTCACTTCAGCGTCTGGCGAAAGGTGTCGTCGAGCCCAGCGATCCACGGAGTCGCTGCGAAAGCCCTGCAGCGGCGTCATGCGCATGGCCAACGGTCGGCCGTCAGAACTGCACGCAACCGCTGCGACAAACGGCGTCTTGCCAGCCGCACCACGCCCACGCTCACCGCCCCGGCGCTCACCGCCCCAGAACGCGTCGTCGACTTGTACCGAGCCGGTCAGCGGCTTGCTGTCGTCGCGCTCGCGCATGGCTTCCATGATCTTGTGCTTGAGCAACCAGGCGGTGTTGTAAGACACCCCAAGGTGTCGGCCCAGCTCCTGGAGCACCTGCGTGGGCTTGATTCGGCCCGTGCACCCGTCCTGTTGCTGGAAGACTGGCTCGGCAATCCCGGACAACAAGCTTTCAGCCGGAACTACGCGGGCCAAACCCACGCCGTGGTGCCCGTCATCCCCGAAAACCGGCAACGCCGGCTCGGCCAGCGGTATCAGGCGCTGGCGGGCAGACAGACCCTTCCGGAAACGGATCGAGTCATGCAGCTATGGACCCTGTTTGCGCTGGAGCGAACCCACCAGGCGCTGCGGCACAGTGGGCGGGACTTGAGCGTCAGCGGTTTTATGGAACAGTGGGAGAGTGAGGTGAGCCGGGATGATTCGTTTCGGGCCGGAGTGACTACAAGAACCGTGTAATTCCTTGCCGCCGGGCCGTTATACGGCTAGAATAGCTATTTCAGCTATTGAGGTCGTTTATGAAAACCTTTACCGCATTGGACGCCAAGAACCGATTCGGGCAGGTGATCGATGCCGCCCAGCGCGAGCCCGTTACAGTGACGCGCCAGGGGCGACCAAGCGTGGTCATTTTGTCGGCGGAGGAATACCAGCGCCGCCAGGATCGCGCTTGGCGTAACCTGCTGGCCGTGATGGAAGATACGGGCCGCTATGCCGTCGAACAAGGCCTGACCGAGGATACCCTCGACAAATTGCTTGCTGATGAAAGCTGACCGGGTGGTGGTCGACACCAATGTGTTGATCAGTGCCCTGCTGGCGCCGCAAGGCAAGCCTGGTCAGACCATGCGAACGCTCGCCGCTTCTGGAGCGACGCTGCTGCTATCCCGAGTTACGTTTCTGGAGCTGGCTTCCCGGCTTGCACGGTCGAAGTTCGATCCCTACCGGACCACGGAGCAAATGGACCGGTATCTTGAATGGCTTGCCGAGTTGGCCGAATGGGTCAGGCCCCTGGTTCGCATCGAGGACTGCCGCGATCCGGATGACAACCGGTTCCTGGAAGTGTTGCTGGACGGCGACGGCGATCTATTGATCACCGGTGATTCTGACCTGCTGCAACTTCACCCATACGAAGGGCGTCCGATTCTGACTCCCGCCGGGTTTCTGAACAACCAGAAGGGAAATGCAAACCAAAACCAACGCGAGTGACGAACACCACCACCCCCGAGCTAACGTGGACACCCACCTCCCAAGATGTTCACGTGCATAGCGCGACGGGAGTGGTTCAATCAGTGGAATCTCTAGGCTCGAGGAGAAGAAAGCCGTACATTTGGTCTATTCCTGCTCAGTTGAGCGAACTGCGGACACGACAAATCTGGCCGTGCGGCCAGGCGGGGTTGGTTTCAACGATTGGTAGTGTTCAGCCCGGGCTGAACAGCGCGGCGGCCGCAGTTTGCCCTTTCAGGTAGGCGGGGCCGAATTGATGGGCGAGGGCTTGCATGGTATCGACTGCGCCGACGAAGCTGTGGAAGCGGTGTTTCTGCGTTCGGTTGATGAATCGGACGTAGCTGTCGGGGTCGATGTTCAGGCGCGCCAGGATCGGCGGCAAGTGATCGGGGATCTTGCCGCGTTCTCCTTAAACCCGCCTTATTCACCACCCTTCCTACTGCGGCGCCGCCAGACCCTGCGTCTGCGGCGCTTTGCTCGGTCGCGCATCCTCACCGGACAGGCGAGTACGCCTGCGGTGCGCTCGGTCGCAAAACGCCACAGCCACAAGGCCTGACGACCCCTCGCGACGCAAGGGTGGCGAATATGGCGGGTCCAACGATGGCGCGGCCGGACCAGTCGACGAGTTCCAGGTAGTCCTGGATTTCATACGGGATTGCGTGCTCCGGTTTGTCCGGGCGCTGGTCGGCGAAGGGCATTAACCGGCCGATTGCTGTTCGCAGGTCTACTGGATAGGAAAACTTCCCGGATTTGGGTAGGATTTCTTCCCGAGGTGTGGGTGTCCGCGTTCTGCTCGCCCTGGATTTCATACGGGATTGCGTGCTCCGGTTTGTCCGGGCGCTGGTCGGCGAAGGGCATTAACCGGCCGATTGCTGTTCGCAGGTCTACTGGATAGGAAAACTTCCCGGATTTGGGTAGGATTTCTTCCCGAGGTGTGGGTGTCCGCGTTCTGCTTCCCGTTCTACTTTCGCTGCATTTTCAGGCGGTTTAATGGGGTAAAAGTGGTGGTCTTACCCCATTCGTGCAGATATATTTACCCGATTCCGGCTCAGGAATCGATTTCGGTCAGTCGGACAACATGGGTAATCCGCTGGCCATCATAAAAGTATTCGTAGTGCGGCCCCTGATCCACCGGGCGGCATGCGGGCGGCCGGAAGACGGCCAGACACTGCCCTTCCGGCCGGCGCACGCTGTGATAGGCGATGCCCCACGCGCCGGTCTCGCGTCTCGCTTCGCCGAACGGCTGGCTGGCCGCATAGCTTTTCGGATCGTACAGATCGGCCCGCGATTCGCGCAAGCCCCGCAAATCCGCCCATTCCGCTTCGATTTCGCCGATGTAGGCGCGCATCTGGATCCGTTGCGGACCTGCAGTCTGGAAGCGGTAAAACCGCTCGCGGTGGTAGCGGGTCTCGGCCACGGCTGTCTGCTCATCGTCGGCCGCGTAGTAGATGCCGTAGCTGCCGGGCGAGAAGCGCGACCCGGCGGTGTTCGGGTGCGTGAACGCCGCCATTATCGGTGAGGTGCCGGGGCCGCTGATGCGATCGGCTTCAGGCACCAGCGACAGGTCGCCGACTTCGGTACGGATCCGCGGATTGGTCAGCGCCTCGACGGCAAATACCGCCTCCAGATTCGCGGGATTGGCCACTTCCTCGAACAGGTCGATCGGCGGAAAGAAGCTCGGGACGATGCGTACGGCACGTGGCCAGCGCTCGTGCCGGGTCGGAATCACCAGCCCCGCCAGCCGTCCAGCCAGGCGCGTACGACATACAGATCACCAACCCGGCCCGAGGTCATGCGTTCGACGGGCGGGCGCCCTCCGAACGGGGGTGCCGAATTCTCCAGATGCGGCCAGCGTTTATAGGCCTCACGACTGGGAAAAAGCTGACGCAAGGCTTTCCAGATGCCGAGAATATAGGAGACGCGCTCCAGCGTATCGCCGGCCACGCGGGCCGGCGGCTTGCGCTTCCACTGATACCAGGAGCGCTCGGCAATTCCGAGCATTGCGCACTGCTGATCACGCGACAGATCCCATTGGTCGAGGATATTCAGCGCCGTTGCGATCGCGCCGCTGACGTCGTCGGGAACTGCGTCAACCGGGACCGTCCGGGTACGCTGTCGCGATGCTGAATCGTGTACTTGCATGTCCGAAGCCTTCGTTGGGCGGATCAAAAGCGGCGATCATGGCCGGGTAACCGGCCGGTTTCAGCCAATCTCGCCGTACTGCAATGTTGCATAATTTAGCATTTTTGTTGCAGGAATGCAATACTTCAAGGAAATCGTCACGGCAATCGCGGTCAGATACCGCTCCTACGGGCTATAACCCGCTGTGGGAGCCGAATCCGTCGGCGATTGGGGTGAAAAACTCATCGCGGTCGGATACTGCCCCCACGAACCCGGGCGCAGCGCCACACCGCTGTTGCTCACACTGCTCTTGCTCACACTGCAATTGGCGCCTTGATCCGCGGGTGGGACTGGTAGCCGATGAGTTCGAAGTCATCGAATTCGAAGTCCTCCAGCGTTTTACGCGCAGGGTTCAGGCGCATTTCCGGCAGATCGTAGGGCTCGCGTTGCAACTGCGTGCGGGCCTGTTCGAGATGATTCAGGTACAGGTGCGCATCGCCGAAGGCGTGGATGAATTCGTGTGCCTTCAGACCGGTAACCTGCGCGACCATCATCAGCAGCAGCGCGTAGGAGGCGATGTTGAATGGCACGCCCAGGAAGCAGTCGGCCGAGCGCTGGTAGAGCTGCAGGCTGATCCGGCCGTCGGCGACCCAAAACTGGAACATGGTGTGGCACGGCGCCAGCGCCATGCGGCCTTCGGCCACGTTCTCGGCGGGGCCTAAGCGTTCGTCCGGCAAGGTGGTCGGATTCCAGGCCGAAATCACGTGACGGCGCGAGTCGGGGCGGCGGCGGATTCGCTCGATGACATTGGCGAGCTGGTCGATCTCGCCGCCGGCCGGGTCCGGCCAGGCGCGCCATTGCCTGCCGTAGATCGGACCCAGTTCGCCGCTGTTGTCGGCCCATTCGTCCCAGATCGAAACTCCATGATCATTCAGGTAGCCGACGTTGGTCTCGCCACGAATGAACCACAGCAGTTCGTGAATGATGGAGCGCAGGTGAAGCTTCTTGGTCGTGACCAACGGAAAGCCGTCGGCCAGATCGAAGCGCATCTGATAGCCGAACACGCTCAGGGTGCCAGTGCCGGTCCGATCGGACTTGCGCACGCCTTTGGAGAGCACATGCTCGAGCAGATCGAGATAGGCCTTCATGGCCGGCTCCCATTGTCATCACGCTCGTCATAACGATACGCGTAGAACAGCAGCCCGATTCCGGCAGCCAGCATCGGCAGCGACAGCAGTTGCCCCATGGTCAGCCAGTCGAACGCGATGAAGCCCAGATGCGCATCCGGCTCGCGGAAGAACTCGGCGATCCAGCGAAACACCGCGTAGCCGGCCAGAAACAGCCCGCCCACGGCACCGGCCGGGCGCCGTTTCCGGGCAAAGATCCAGACGATGGCGAACAGCGTAAGGCCTTCCAGGGCGGCCTGGTAGAGCTGCGACGGATGGCGCGCCAGGTGGTCCAGCGCACCGCTGGCCCAGGCCTGCTCCAGCGACATGCCGGCCAAATCCTGGCGGGTGAGCGAACCCGGGAAGATCATCGCCCAGGACACGTCGCTGGTGCGGCCCCAGAGTTCGCCGCCGATGAAGTTGCCGATGCGGCCGAACGCCAGCCCCAGCGGCACCACCTGGGCGGCAAAATCGCCCAGCGTCAGAAACCGGACGCCGATTCGGCGCGCATACAGCAACGTGGCGATCAGCGCCCCGATCAGGCCGCCATGGAACGACATTCCACCCTGCTGCAGCCACAGCGGGAACAGCGGATCGGCGAACCAGCGGTCCAGGGCGTAGAACAGCACGTAGCCCATCCGCCCGCCCACAACCACGCCGACCACGGCCCAGAACATTAGATCTCCGGCCTGGACCGGACTGATCGGCCAGTGCTCGGCGTGCGCGCGCTTTCTAAGCAGCCACCAGCAGGTCGCGAACGCAGCCAGGTAGCTGATGCCGTACCAGTGGATCTGGAACAAGCCGAGGTCGAGCGCAACCGGGTCGAAATTTACAAGATAGGGACGGCTGGACATTAGTTATTCGGGCTTCTTGCCGGCTAATCGTCCATTGTAAACCGAGGGTTGGTTCCGGGCTGTTATTCTCTCAAGCCGTCTTCAATACTTGCGAACCTGATGCCGAACCGTCTCGCCGGCTCCTTGAGCCCCTACCTGGAACAACACGCCGACAACCCGGTCGACTGGTATCCGTGGGGCCCTGAGGCGCTGGAAGCCGCGCGCACCGGTGATCGTCCCATCGTGCTGTCGATCGGCTACTCGGCGTGCCACTGGTGCCACGTGATGGCGCACGAGAGCTTCGAGGACGCCGAAATTGCCCATCGAATGAACGACTGGTTCGTCAATATCAAGGTCGATCGCGAGGAACGGCCCGATCTGGACCGCATCTACCAGCTCGCGCATCAGTTGCTGAGCGGACGCGGCGGCGGCTGGCCGCTGACCGTATTCCTGGACCCGGCAGACCTGACGCCATTCGTCGCGGGCACTTATTTCCCACCGACCGCGCGCCACGGCCTGATCGGCTTCGGCGAACTGCTGGAGCGGGTGCACGAGGCCTGGCTGGAACAGCGCGACACGTTGAAAGCCCAGAACCGGCAGTTGCAGGAAGCGCTGACCATGATCTCGGCCCAGCGCACCCCGGCAGACGACCGCGACGACGGCGGCGACCCCGACCAGGTGCTGCTGGGCCAACTGGATGCGCGGCGCGACCGACGCCACGGCGGCTTTGGAGATGCACCCAAGTTTCCGCAGGCACCCCTGCTGGAATGGCTGCTGGCCATGTCGACTCGTGACGAACAGGCCGCCGACATGCTGGGCGACACGCTGGACGCCATCGTCGACAACGGCCTGTTCGATCATCTCGGCGGCGGCTTCTTTCGATATTGTGTGGACGCGGCGTGGGAGATTCCGCATTTCGAAAAAATGCTCTACGACAACGCCCAGTTGCTGCCGATTGTCGCCGAGGCCGCGGCACGCTGGAACAACCCGCGGTGGGCGCGCGCCGCCGCATTGACCGCCGAATTCCTGGCACGCGACATGCGTCTGCGCGACGGCGGACTGGCCAGCAGCCTCGACGCCGACAGCCTGCCGCCCCGCGAACCCGAATCAGAATCCAAATCGGAAACCGACGGCAACGGCGGAGGCGATACCGGTTCACCGCAACAACCTCCGGCACCCGAGGAAGGCGCCTATTACCTGTGGACGCCGGGCCGATTCGAAACCTGCCTGGAGCCGGAACGACTGGAGTTGGCCAGAGCCCGTTTCGGCCTCGACGGCCCGGCCAATTTAGAGGGCGGCAAATGGCATTTGGTGCGCGCGCGCAGCATGGCCGAACTGACCCGGCGCGCCGGCGACGCCGAGCATGTTGCCGATCAACTCGAGCGCGCCCGGCAGGAACTGCTGGCGTGCCGGCAAACCCGCCCGGCCCCGGCACGCGACGACAAGATGCTGGCCAGTCCCAACGCACTGGCCGCGGTCGGCCTGATGCGGGCCGGCCGCTTGCATGGCCGGCGCGACTGGATCGGCCTGGGCGTGGAAACCTCCGGATTGGTCTGGCAACGCCTGTTCGCCGAGGCGCCGGCCAATGCCGTGTGGCGCGACGGCAGGCGCGACCATCCCGCATTGCTCGACGACTATGCCGCGATGCTGCTGGCCTGCCTGGAATGCCTGGAATGCCACTGGGACCCGGACTGGCTGGAGCGGGCCGAACAGCTTGCCGCCTCGCTTCTCGACCGGTTCTTCGATACCGAAACCGACACCCTGTACCTGACCCCGACAGACCACGAGCGCCTGATCATGCGCCCGACGGCCAATACCGACGACGCCACGCCGGCCGGCGCGGGGCTGGCGGCACGCGGGCTGGGCCGGCTGGGCCATCTCATCGCCAGCAGCGAATGGCTCGCGCTGGCCGACAGAATTGTTGCTGCGGCAATAGGCGACGTGCAACGCACGCCGATCGCGCACGCCGGGCTGCTGTTGGCTGCCGGTGAACTCGAACGGCCACAACCCCAGGTGCTGATCGGCGGCCCCGGCAGCAAGCCCGATGACTGGCACGAGGTGATCGCCAAACAACCTGGCGTGCATTGTTACCGCGTGACGGTCAACGGCGAGGTGTTGCCCGGCGTGCTGGCCGAGGTTGCCGACGCTGAAACAGCAACCGCCGTGGTCTGCATCGGCACCGAATGCCTGGCGCCGGCCAACACGCTGGATCAGCTCGAAGCACGCCTGGCCAGCGCCGACCAGGCAGGTGCCGGCTACCCATGAACATTGGATCGTTTCGCCTCGTCGCCATCGTGCTGGTATTGGTTGCAGCGGCCGGCTTGTGGTTCGGCCCGATCATCGGCAATGGGGCCGCCAATGGAGACGCCAACAGGGCCGGACACGCGCATGCGGACGAGGCGGGTATACGCATTGTTTCGCTGGCGCCGCACCTGACCGAACTGGCGTTCGAGGCCGGTATCGGCGATCTTCTGGTCGGGGCCGTCGAATGGAGCGATTACCCGGCAGCGGCGGCCGACATTCCCCGCATCGGTGACGCGTTCCGGTTCGATCTCGAGCGCATCGTCCGGCTGGAGGCCACGCACGCGCTGGCCTGGGCCGGCGGGACGCCACCCGGAGCGATATCGGAACTGCGGCATCTGGGCGTGGAGGTCAAGCTCGTAGAAATCCAGACGCTGGAGCAAATCGCCGGGGCGATCGAACGACTGGGCCATCTTGGCGGTAACGAGGCGGCAGCCAATGCAAGCGCGGCGGATTTCCGGCGCCGGCTGGAGCGGTTCCGGCAACGGGCCGGCGGCGGCCAAACCAATGTGGAAGTCTTCTACCAGGTCTCCGAAAAACCGCTGTTCACGCTGGGCCGGGAGCACGTCATCAACGAGGTGCTGGCGCTTTGCAACGCGGCAAACATTTTCGGTGATCTCGAAACCGCCGCCGGCAGCGTCGACCTGGAAGCCGTGCTGGCACGCGATCCGCTGGCCGTCGTCGCCAGCGATGCCGAAAACAACAATCCTGTCGCGCACTGGCAGGCGTATCCGGACCTGCGCGCGGTCGCCTGCGACAACATGCTGCGGGTGGACCCGGCGCTGCTGGTACGCCCCACCCCACGCGTGCTCGACGGGGCGAAAAAGCTTTGCCAGTGGCTGGACCGCGAGGTCAGGCCGGATGAATCCAACAATTGCATACCTGATCAGGCGGGTTGAAAATCCAGCATGCAGAACCGGTCGTGACTGAGGTGGGTGTCGCCAGTAACCACGTCCAGCGGCCGCTTCATGACCGGTGCGTCGACCACCAGCGTGTGGAATTCGCCGTTCTCGCCGCAGGGGTCGACGTTATCGGGGAGCTCTGCGAGCAGCTCACGGCTCCAGAATCTTCCCAGCAGGTCGGCTGAAAGCACCTGCAGATCCACGCAGCAGACGCGGGCCCTGAGTCCGGCAGCGATCATCTCGTGCGCCAGTTCGGAGGTGTCGGTGTGCCAAAGCGGGAACACCGGCGTCATGTCCAGCGAACGCATCTGGTCTTCACGGAACCTGCGAATATCGGCCAGAAAGAGATCACCGAAGGCCACGTGCTCCACGCCGCGGGCTCGAAGCGGTTTCAGCGCCTCGGCAACCCGGGCCAGGTAGGTCTGGTTGTCACAGTCTTCGGGCAGACCGATTTCGGTCAGCGGCAATTCCAGCGCATCGGCCTGGCTACGCAGCAGCGCCAGCGGCGTGCCATGCAGCGCAGTGCGTTGGTTGCTCTCGTTGAAGGTGGTGATCAGGCGTTCGACGCGCCAGTCCGGATTATCGTGCAGGCGGATCAGGGCGGCAAGAGAGTCCTTGCCGCCGCTGAACATCAGTGCAATTGGAAATGCCTTGCTCAGGTCGCCGCCCGGCCCTCGTTGGGCCGCAGCAGCCAGCGCGCCAGCGCCGGCAGCAGCAGCATTGCACCGACCATGTTGAAGATGAACATGAACGCCAGCAGAATGCCCATGTCGGCCTGGAATTTCAGGTCCGAGAACAGCCAGGTACCCACGCCCACGGCCAGCGTGATGGCGGTAAACAGCACCGCACGACCGGTCAGGCGCAGCGTGCGCATATAGGCCTCGTCCAGACTGACGCCTTCATCCAGATATTCGCGCAATCGGCTGAAGATATAGATGCCGTAATCGACACCGATGCCGACACCCAGCGCCACCACCGGCAGCGTATTGACCTTGAGCCCGATATCCAGAAATGCCATCAGCGAATAGGCCAGATAGCTGACCAGCACCAGCGGCAGAACAATACAGATGGTGCCGCGGATTGAACGGAAGGTAATCAGGCAGAGCAGCACGATGGCGCCGTAGACGTATAACAGAATCGGAGTCTGCGCTGCCCGGACCTCCTCGTTGGTCGCAGCCATCACGCCCACGTTGCCGGTGGCAAGCCTGAACCGCAGGCAATCCTCGCTTGATGTGACCTGTTCCTTGCAGGTATCGGCCTGATCCAACTCCGGCGCAACGCCGCCCGACACCAGGCCGATCGATTTGGCAAAGCCCATCAGCCCGTTGGTGGGCTCTGGCTCGGCTTCCGGTTCCGGTTCCGGAGCATCCTGCTGGTCGCCGGTCACCGCCACGGTCGGTTCGATGGCTAGTTCCTCGCGCAGCTCCTTGGCCCGTCCGACAACGCGCTGGATGGTCTCGGCCTTGTGATCTTCCATGAACACCAGCACCGGCATGGCGCTGCAGTCGCGGTTGAGCAGGCCGGTATCGGTATCGATGTTCTGCAGGTTCTGGCGCATGACGAACTTGTTTCTCGGCAATACCTGCCAGCGCAGGTTGCCCTCGTTCCAGCCGGCGTTGACGAGCTTGGCGATCTGCGGAAGCGTGATGACTTTCTGCACCCCTTCGACCTGGCTGATCTGCCAGGCGAAATTGTCAATCCGGTCCATCACTTCGTAATTCTCGGTACAGGCCTGGGAACTGGTCTCGGCGATCACGCCGAGCTGGTCGACACCCAGCGCGAATCGCTCGCTGATCAGGCGTGCATCGCGGTTGTAGCGGGAGTCCTCACGCAGTTCGGGCACACCGGCTTCCGAGTCGCCAATCTTCATGTCGCCGGATTTCCAGACCGCGCCGACAAAAAGAACTGCAGCCACCAAAATCGTGATCAGTGCTGGAACCGGGCGGGTGAAGGTTGCCAGCGAACGCCATATCCAGGACGTCTGAGTGGCCTTCTTGTACAGCTTTTCGCGAAACTGTTCGGCATTGCGCAGACGCGCATAGGAGAGCAGGATCGGAAGCAGCAGTAGGTTGGTGAAGATGATGACCGCCACGCCGATGCTCGCGGTCAGTGCGAGTTCCTGGATGATCCGGATGTTGATCAGGTAGATCGCAAGGAAACCGATGGTGTCGCTGAGCAACGCGATCGATCCCGGGGCGAGCAGCCTGGAAAAAGTGGCCTTGGCCGCATCCAGGCTGGATACGATGCCGTATTCGTCCACTGCTTCTCCACGGCGGTGCAGCGACGATGGTGAATGGCCGCCGAACAGCTTTTCGGCGGTCCAGCCGCTGATCATCTGCACGCCGTGACTCACCCCGATGGCGAAGATCAGGAACGGCGTGAGAATGTTCATCGGATCGATGCCGTAGCCGAGCAGGCTGAGGATTCCGAGCTGCCAGATGACCGCGACGGCCGAGCACACCAGCGGCAGCGCGGTCAGCCACAGCGACCTGGAATACAGCGCCAGCAACAGCGCGGTAATCACGAACGCCACGCCGAAATACGCGATGACGCCCCGGGCGCCGTCGGCAATGTCACCGACGATCTTGGCGAAGCCGATGATATGCACCGAATGCTGGTCGTCCTCGAATTCGGTACGGATCTCCTCCAGTTGCGCTGCGACCCGCTGATAGTCCAGCGACTCGCCGGTCTCTGCATCCGTTTCCAGCAGATTGGCCCAGACCATGGCGCCGGAGAAGTCCTCGGCGACCAGCCTTCCGACCTCGCCGGACTTGATGATGTTGGAACGAACGCGCTCCATCATCTCGGGCGTGGGCGAGAAATCCGCCGGGATCACGTTGCCACCGGCAAAACCGTCTTCGACGACCTCGACGAAGCGCACGTTCGGCGTGAAAATCGAGCGCACGCTGGCCCGGTTGACCCCGTCGAGCAGAAAGACCTGATTGCTGATGCGCTCGAATTTCTCGAAGAAATCCGGGCTGAACATGTCGCCGTCGTTGGCCATCAAGGCAACCAGGATACGGTTGGCGCCACCGAACTCCTCGTAGAACTGGAACGTCTGCATGTACTCATGTTCCAGCGGCAGCTGCTTCTTGAAACCAGCGTCCACGCGCAACTGGACCAGGTAGAACGCCATCACCGCGGTACCAATCAGAAAAACCAGCAGGATCAGCGGACGAACCGAAAAGATCGCGTTGGCGATTCTGGCCTTGAAGCCGTCGTTGTTACTCATATTCGACTCCATCTTCTCCGACCACGATCAGGGCGCCGTCATCATCGGCAATAACAGCGGCATAATCGCCGCCGAGCTGGTCGGCATCCCGCCGGACCTGTCCATCGGGCGAAATTCGCAGAAGCGTGGCGCCGGCGCCGACCAGCACCGCGGTGCCGTCGGCCAGAACCGTTCCGCCCATCAGCGACTGCTGGCCGTCGACCGGTACATCCGTCCACTGCTCGCCGAAATCGCAGCTCTTGAGTACGTGACCGCGCAGTCCGAACGCCAGGATGCAATCTTCCTGTCGCACCAGACCGAACAGCGAACCCGAGTAGGGAAACCTGAACGCGTCCCAGGTCTCGCCGCCATCGCTGCTGCGAAACCCATAGCCACGCTCTGCGGCGATCATCAGCCGATCGGAATCGAATTGAAGAATGGCGTTGAGATGGCATTCGCCGAATTCATAACAACCCTTGTTGACGAACGCTTCAGCCTGCTGGCTATCGAGTTGCTCCGGATCTCCGTCCGGCAGCGTTTCGATATCGCCCTGCCGACGGGCGAGATCGGCCCAATCGATACTTTCGGAGGTCACACGGTCGGAAATACGTTCGGTGTTCCAGTGAATTCCACCGTCCGCGGTTGTCATGAAACGCCCGTAGGCACCGATGGCGAAACCCTTGTTCGGATTCATGAACGCAACGTCCAGAATCGGTGCCTGAATCATGGGATCGTCGGGATCGACCTGCGCTTCTCGATGCTGGGTGAACCACATCTCACCGGCATCGGTACTCGAAATGATTGTGGCGTCGTGGCCGACCGCCCACAAACGACGTCCTAAGTGCGTGACACGGGTCAAAGTAGCTTGCACCGGCACCGACGCGGCCTGACGCCAATCCCGACCGTCCGCGGACAGAAGAACGTGTCCACGCGTGCCGACGGCGACGAATTCCCCGTCCTGGCGCATGATATCCAGCAGCAGGCTCCGGTCGGCCAGGCGGGCCTGGATGGCAGGCTTCGATTCGGTTTCCTGCTCCTGCGCGAGCGGCGCGGAAGAAACCAGCGGCAAGGCGACCAGAATCAGCAGCGCTCTGAATCCGGCGGTAAGGGGCAAGGCTTGCATCAATAGGCTCCGTGGTCGCTACACAAGTACGGCCGGTCCAAAAGTTCGGACCGGCCGACAGGCCGAAAGCATGAGGGCCGTCAATCGTATCAGCGGCGTCCGCGATTACGCAGCGCCTGCGGCGTGTAATTGCTCGGCGACAACTCAACATCGAAGGTATTGACCGGATCCTGGTTGTCCAGACCCACGGCCACATAACGCCCGGACAAAAGATCCATATGGCTTTCGAGCGTGGACCAGAACGTCGGCACTTCGTAGTAATTGATCGAATGGGCCTCCGATGCACGCCACAACTGGCCACGCTGATCGTAGTGATCGGTCAGCAGGATCTGGTAGGAATCCTCGTCGAGATAATATGTCCGGCGCGGATTGATGTGGCGGGTACCTTCTTTCAGGCGCGCGTCGACAATCCAGACCCGATGCAGTTCATAGCGCATGTATTCAGGGTTCAGGTGACCTTCCATGACCAAGTCGTCCGGCGTTACGTCGCCCGAGTGCGCAGCGTAGGAATTGTACGGAACGTACATTTCCTTCTTGCCCAGTACTTCCCAGTTGTAGCGATCCATGGCACCGTTGAACATGTCGGTCATGTCGTTGGTACGCAGGCCATCGGAGGCCGTGCCCGGGTTGTCGTAGGCCACATTAGGCGCGCGCCGCACGCGGCGCTGGCCGGGGTTGTAGATCCAGGCCTGGCGCGGCTGCGCAATCTGGTTGAGCGTTTCGTGCACCAGCAGGATATTGCCGGCCAGGCGCGCCGGCGATTCGACTTCCTGGAAAAAGTACAGCAGGATGTTGTTGATTTCCTCGATGGTCGCGCCCGGCTTGTAGTACAGGCCCAGGATTTCCTCGCGCAGCTTCACCAACTGGTAAGCGCCGCCGGTGGTGGGTGCCACCTGGTTGTTGTAGCGCGTGCCGCCGATGCCCTTGTACTTGAGCTTGTGATTCCACATCAGCTCGTAGGAGTTCTGCGGCAGCGGGAACGGGAAACCGACCGAGGCGTTCTCCACACCTTCGCCATTTGAGACCAGTTCGGCCGTCGACGCATTGTCGATGCTCGCTTCATAAACGCGGTCCTTGAACGACGCAGTACGGCGGGTCTGATAGACACGCATGAAATAAGTATCGGGATAGCGCTCGAACGTGGCGATCTGGCCAGCGGACAAACGGTCTTCGTATTCCCGGAAGTTTTCTCCGGTAATCACGAATTCCGGGCGGTCAGCGGAAAACGGGTCGGGATGGCGGTCGCCTGACTCGTACCCGGCCGGCCAGTCTTCGCGCGACAATCCGCCGTCCCATGCCGGGATGGTGCCGTCGGCGTTGCCGGCGCGCAGTGAACCCATCGGGGTCAGATCGTTGCCCAGGCGGGCGATATTTTCCGCGGTGCGCGGGATGACGCCTTCGGCCGCGGCCGCATCGGGCCCGGCAGCGCTGCTGCGAGCCTCTGCCTGTGCGGCCTGGCGACGCTCGGCTTCGGCGCGGGCGGCTTGCTCTTCAGCTTCCCGGGCTTGTTCAGCGGCCTGGCGTTCGGCTTCGGCACGGGCAGCCTCTTCGGCGGCCTGGCGCTCGGCTTCGGCCTGCGCGCCAGCTTCCGCCACCCCGCCTGAGGCCTCGGACTCGGCGGCTGCCTGGCGTTCGGCCTCGGCTTGGGCACGAGCAGCTTCTTCGGCCGCCCTGCGTTCAGCTTCAGCTTCGGCACGAGCAGCTTCTTCGGCCGCCCGGCGTTCAGCTTCAGCTTCGGCACGGGCAGCTTCTTCGGCCGCCCGGCGTTCAGCTTCGGCTTCGGCACGGGCAGCTTCTTCGGCCGCAGCCCGGCGCTCCGCCTCGGCTTCGGCACGGGCAGCGGCTGCACGTTCGGCTTCGGCGTTGGCGGTGCCATTGTCTCCGGCATCGCTGTCCGGAGTTGAACCGCACGCGGCCAATGTCAGCGCAAACAAGGCCGCGCCGAGCAGCTTCAGGATTTTCTGATTCGATTGAATGGACATGTGTTCCTCCGGATTAGAACGAGTAGCTGACGGCAATCGAGGCAAAATCCCGATCCTTCAGCAGATTGTTTTTGCCACCGCCGAAGAAGTTGGTATACCCGACGTCCACGCGCCACCGGTTGAGCCGGCTGAAGCTGGCCGCGGCCGTAAGCGACTTGCGATCCTCGACGAAGTTTCCACCGGGACCGGGAGACACGCCCTTGACGTCGTGGTTGAATGCAATTCGCGGCGTCATGTTCCATGCCGTTCCCATGAACGAGTTGTAGGTCGGTGCAATCACCAGGCGGTAGCCCCAGTTGAAGCTGGTGGCAAAGCCGTCAGTGGTGGTGACCGGATTGCGCAGGTCGCCGCCGTTGAGCTCGTTGCCGACGCCGCCGCCGGTATCGGTGCCGGGACCGTCGAGCCGCAGTTCGTTGGTGTCCGGGAGATCCCAGATGTGCTCGGCGCCGATCTCGCCGACCAGGGCGACATCATTGGCGCGCAGCCATCGGACCGGTCCCGTCAGACGGGTAAACGTCATCTGGGCGCGCGAAATATCGCGCCGGATGAAACCGCGGATGTCTTCGCCGGCCTCGAAATCGCCCAACTGGCTGCGGAAACGCAGCGCGGGTTCGGGGATCACGTTATTGAGCGGCGAAAGGCCGGCAAACAGCACTTCGACGTCGTCGATCTGCATCGGCATGTTCGGGCTGTAGCTGATCTCGCCCTGCCAGGCCCACTTGCTGTCGAAAATGGTGGTGTTGAAGCTGCCGGCAACGACGTCGATGTCCTCGGGATAGACCACGTTGAACCGGCCCGACGAGGTATCCGTACTGGTCACCGCGGTGCCGCTGATCAGCGGAAGCCGACTGTGGTAATGCAGGTAGTAGAGACCGAACTCGGTATCGTTCAGCCACGGCGCGAAGTAGCGCAGCGCGGCGCCGAACTGGTCGGCGCCGAAATCGCTGGGACGGTCGTCCGGGGCCCGCGGCAACGCGCCGGCCGGAAAGCAGCCCATGGGTATCGGATCCACGCCGCAGCCGGGCAGGTCCCGCGGGTCATCGGGAAAACGTCCGAAGCCCAGCATCGCGTAGCGTCCGCCGTCGACGGCGAAATCATTGGTCGAGAAGAACGTGCCGGCCGGTTCGGGCTCGACCCGGTCCCATTCGAAGATCAGCAGACCTTCGGCCGACAGATTCGGCGTCAGGTCGATGGTTCCGCGCAACATCCCCAGTGGAATGAACGCGTCGCGCAGTTCCGCGCCGGCCGTTCGC
Organism: Wenzhouxiangellaceae bacterium; assembly: GCA_040904965.1. Taxonomy (GTDB): domain Bacteria; phylum Pseudomonadota; class Gammaproteobacteria; order Xanthomonadales; family Wenzhouxiangellaceae. The sequence goes on along the minus strand of JBBDSL010000111.1, from coordinate 19,751 downwards.
AGCGCCGAAACGTCCACCGGGTTGAGTACGCTCAAGCCACCCGGAATGAAAGTGCTTTCACCCCAGCTCACCACCTGGCGACCCAGGCGGATTGAGGCCAGCCGTCCATCAAGATCGAAATTGCCGTAGACGTAGGCATCAAGCAGGCGGGCACGCTGGCCAGCCAGATCCTTCGCATCGTCGGCCAGCGCATCCTTCTCATTGAGCTTGAAGTCGTGGAAGAAGTTGCCGCGAACAAACGCCCCGTAGTTCTTGTAGCTGAATTCCAGTTCCGACGTGATTCGAACCTGGTTGAAGATCACCTCGCCGGAATCGAAATTCTGGTTCCCGTCGTCGGAGTTGTTGGAAAACCGACCCGGCGCCTGAATCTGCGCCTCAATTGGAAACGCGGAGATCGCCGGGTTGAAAGCGGCCTTTCCGATCAGGTCGTCATCTCGATCGGCAACGCGGAAGCCAGTCGAGTACGACACGGTCGTATCGATGTTCAGGCTGTATTTGTCGCCGCTGAAATCCAGTGCCTGGAGCGTGCCGGTGGTCAGTGCCATACCGATCGCACCCGCCAACAGCGAGGGACGGAGCACCCGAGGTCCGGAATTGTTTTGTTGAGTTGTCATAGCTGCGAATTCTCCCTTGCTCAGTCGGTCTGGATTACGGACGAATCATTGACAACCACGGTGGTCCCGCCGGTTGCAATCAGGCTGGCCGCCTGGCCCTGCATTTCGGCCGTGACCGCCGGGCTGGCGCTCGGATCCAGAAGCGAACCATGCGAGCCCTGAATGAAGCGGGTTGCGCCGCGGATACCCGCCGCGCTCTGCGTGGTGGCCGTGATCGAATCCAGCCCCATGATCCGGATCATCGGCTCGGTGCCCGAAAGCGGCGCGCCCGGCACCGAGTTCGGCACCACCGTGTCGCCGATGACCTCATGCAGGAGAATGCTGTTGTCCTGCACTGCCAGCGTACCCCAGTTGATTGGATCTGCTGAATCCACCACCTGCTGGGCGGCACCCAGGAACTGGAAGAAGTCGGGCGAGTCGGGCTCCACACCGGCCTGCTGCAGGCCGGCGCGGATTACCGGGCCGAAGGTCGGGGAACCCGCCAGCAGGTTGGCAATTCCGCCACCGGGCACCGAAAGCAGCGCGTTGTTGACGGTCGGCTCCACGCTGAGGAACGCGGTGCCGACGATCGAGCCAAGCGACAGGCCGACGAAATTGATGTTCGAACCGTCGAAGTCCGAGACCGAGTCGCCGTCGATGTCCATGAACGGTACATTCAGCGCCAGTGTCGACAGGTCGACCTGGCCCTGGCGCAGGTTGTCGCGCGCGGTCAACAGGCTTTGCAGGTTGATGAAGAATGCACCGGACGAATCGATCTGACCGTCCGGGCCGGGCGCGCCGGTTTCGTTGTCCTGGAGATCCAGGTCGAAGGTGCGCTCATTGGCGATCGGCGCAAACGGGGTATTGCCCACGTACAGCGCGGCCAGCGGCTGCTGCGGATCCATCGCATTGGTCTGGGTAATCCCGTGCAGCGGCAGATCCATTGAAATGACCGCAAAACCGATTGAGGCCATGGTATCGGCCAGCGCAAGCGCCTGCGACCGGTTGCCGGTAATGCCGTGCTGGAAAATCACCACCGGCCAGCCGCCGGCCGGCTTGACCTGCCCGGAGAACTGGTTGGGCACGGTGACCAGAAGCGGCACGTTCTGGCGATCGCGTTCGACCGGAAGAGGGTTTGCGACCGTGACGTTGGTCGAGGTCGGATCCAGGCCAAGGGTATCGAACGGCGGTACGTAGTTGCCCGGCGCGGCCTCCCAGAACTGGTTCAGCGGCGCGGTCGGGTTCTCCTGACTGGGTACGCCCAGGAAATAAGGCAATTCCACAATCCCGATAAACAGGTCGGCGATACCGGGCGAAGCACCCGGCGGCAACACGTCGGCCGTCGTCAGCCCGGTCGGCGCCAGTTGCGAACTGGTATCCGACAGGGTCGAGCGGACCGAACCGAGTACCGGGGTGATGGACTGGGTGGTCGCCGTCCAGGACAGCACGATGTCGTCACGCGCAATGCCCACGGCCTCGGCCGCGGACTCCTGCGAGTTGACCAACTGGCGCACGGGCTCGAGTGCCTGGGCCGTGGCATTGTCCAGCAGCGGCTCGGTACTGACCCCCCCTTCGGTCACCAGCGGATCGGTGCGCTTGGTCAGAAAGTAGGTCTGTGACGGCGTTGCCGGATTGCCCTCGGCATCCTGCACCGCGTCGGTGACTACCGCCATGTAGCCGGTCATTTCATCCAGCGGCCGCAGCGGCACGATCGCGATGGTGCGACCGGTCGGGTCGGTTCCGGCGACCGTCGCCACGTAGTCCTGGCCCGGCACCAGTTCGGTCACGACCTGCTGAACCGCAATCGTGCCGAATACGAACTGAACCTGGAACAGGCGGACCGAGCTGCCCGGGACAATCGTGTTTGGGTCCACCGGTTCGGAGAAACTGAACGTCCAGGGGCTGACCGTGCTGAAACCGTCCAGCGCGTTAAGCGCAACCTGCGGGTTTCCGAAATCATCCGGATCCTCGACGGGGATATTGATGGTCAGGTCACCGCTGCCGGACAGCAGCAGATTGATCGGAAACGGCAATACGCCGTCGGCCGGAGCGAAGTTTGCAGTGATGACGTCGGTGGTCGGCGTGCCATCCGGATTTTCCGTCGGCGGCGCTGGCACTGAACGCGGGGTGCTGGAACTTCCTCCGCAACCTGCAAGGATGCTTACAACCAGCGCGAACGCCGGAATCAGGCGGTACTTCATCAGATTTTCTCCCCGAAGCTTTAGCTTGTCGGTCATTTTATGATTTCGGCTACATCCGGTGAATGCTGACCGCTTCCCGGATATTGCGCCTATGATATGAACAGGCGTTATCGGAATGCAAGCACTGATGCGGCCTGTAACCCTTAATTGCACGATCAAGCGTACATCAATTCCTTGCGGGACGCAGCTTTTTTGTCGAAAAACCTGATCCGAACAAAGGGCGTGGCCGGCGCGCACACGCAGCACAACATCATGTATATCAGACTGAATACCCATTCGACTACACTCACGACCCTGCCGTGACGCCATCGACGCTCAGAAACGCCATCGGACCGGGCCTGCTCATGGCCGGCGCCGCCGTGGGCGTTTCCCACCTGGTGCAATCCACCCGCGCGGGTGCCGAATACGGGCTGGCCCTGGTGGGGCTGGTCGTGCTCGGATGCGTGCTGAAATACCCGTTCCTGGAATTCGGTCCGCGCTACGCCGCGGCAACCGGCGAACACATGATCCAGGGCTACCGCCGGCTCGGCAAGTGGCCGCTGGGCCTGTTCGCATTCCTCACGATCGCCACCATGTTCATCGTGCTTGCCAGCGTGACCATCGTGACCGCCGGGCTTGCCGGCACATTTTTCAGCCTTCGGCTGCCGGTCTCGACACTGGCATTGATCATCCTGTCCGGCTGCGTACTGATCCTGGCCATCGGTCATTACCGGGGGCTGGACCTGCTGATGAAGATCCTCATGGTCGTGCTGTCGCTGGCGACACTCACGGCCGTGGTGCTGGCCGCCGGGCAGCGCCCGGATTGGACCGGACTGGTGCCGTCGCTGTCGGAGTCCCAGCTGTTGTCGGGCGCCGGACTGGCCTTTGTGCTTGCACTTCTGGGCTGGATGCCCATCCCGCTGGATGCCGCGGCATGGCACTCGCTGTGGACCCTGGAGCGCGCACGCGAGACCGGTATCCGTCCCAGTGTGGCGCATGCCTGTACCGACTTCAGGATCGGGTACATCGGCGCGGTGGTGCTGGCGGTCGCATTCATGACCCTGGGCGCGCTGATCATGCATGGCCGCGGACAGTCGCTGGCCGGTTCGGCGGTCGGATTCTCGAACCAGCTGATCGCGATGTACGCCACCGCGCTGGGCGAGTGGGCGCGGCCATTGATCGGCTTTGCCGCGCTGGCGACCATGCTTTCGACCACCCTGGCGGTTGCCGACGCCTACCCGCGAGCGCTGCGTGCCATGCTGGAGCTGGCCGACGCGAATCCGCATGTCGGGCGTCGCAAACACCGAGTGCGCTATCTGACCGGCATGCTGCTGACCATGGCCGGCGCATGGCTGATCATCGCGCTGGTCGGTGAGCAATTCACGCTGCTGATCGACTTCACCACCACGATTGCTTTTCTCACCGCCCCGATCATTGCCTGGCTCAACCTGAAGCTGCTGACCGGGCCGCACACCCCCCGGGCGGCGCAACCCGGACCCGCGATGCGCTACACCGCCCGCGCCGGGCTGGTCTTTCTGACGCTGTTCTCGCTGGTCTGGATCGGCTGGCGAGTGTCCACGTTATGACACACTCAGGTAAACTAACGGACTGTCATGATCGGCCTTCAGCCGCCGATTCGTCATTCAATTCATCCTGGCATCTTCACCTTAATACATGTTCAAACGACTGCGCGGCATCTTTTCCAACGACCTGTCCATCGACCTGGGCACGGCCAATACGCTTATTTTCGTCCGCGGCCAGGGCATCGTGCTCAACGAGCCGTCGGTGGTGGCCGTACGCATGGACCGTGGGCCCGGCGGGCCGCAGAACGTTGCGTCGGTAGGTGTCGAAGCCAAGCAGATGCTGGGCCGCACGCCGGGTAACATCCGTACCGTCCGGCCGATGAAGGACGGGGTGATCGCCGACTTCGACATGACCGAGCAGATGCTGCAGCATTTCATCAAGAAAGTACACTCGGCGCGCTTCCTGCGGCCCAGCCCCCGGGTACTGGTTTGCGTGCCGTGTTCGTCCACCCAGGTCGAGCGGCGTGCAATCAAGGAATCGGCCGAGGGCGCCGGTGCGCGCGAGGTCTTCCTGATTGAGGAACCGATGGCCGCGGCCATTGGTGCCGGCATTCCCATCCACGAAGCGCGCGGTTCCATGGTGCTGGATATCGGCGGCGGCACCTCCGAGGTCGCCGTGCTGTCGCTCAACGGCATTGTGTATTCGGCTTCGGTGCGCGTCGGTGGCGACCACTTCGACGAGGCCATCATCAACTATGTGCGCCGTTCCTACGGCACGCTGATCGGCGAGGCCACGGCCGAGCGCATCAAGCTCGAAATCGGTTGCGCCTATCCGCTCAACGAACTTCGCGAGATGGAAATCTCCGGGCGAAACCTGGCCGAGGGCGTGCCCAAGATGGTCACGCTGAACTCCAACGAAGTGCTCGAAGCGCTTACCGAGCCGCTTTCCGGCATCGTCAGCGCGGTCAAGAACGCGCTGGAGCAGACCCCGCCGGAACTGTGCGCCGACGTCGCCGAGACCGGCATCGTGCTGACCGGCGGCGGTGCGCTGCTCAAGCAACTCGACAAGCTGCTGATGGAAGAAACCGGTCTGCCGGTGATCATCGCCGAGGACCCGCTGACCTGCGTCGCGCGCGGCGGCGGTCGCGCGCTTGAAATGATGGACGAAAACCGCGGCGACTTCTTCTTCCCGAACCGATCGTGACCGAAACCGTATTTTTCTCAGCCCGGATTCGTCATGACCCGACCGTCGCGACACGGCTCCGGGTCCCGCAGATGCGGTGTTTCGTGACCGAGGGGGAGCGCAAGCGTACGGGTCGCAACGATGAAGATCTGCCACCGGGCGAAACGTCGCAGATGTGGGGCCTGGGAATGTCGCAGCAGGTTGGATCATGAATAATCCGGGCTCAAGCAGCACGGTTACGCCCACCGGGTCGTGAACGGCGCGGGCGCCGGCAATCGCATTACGCCTTACGACACGGTCGGCGGTACCGCTCGCCTGATGTTCTATGCACTGCTGGCGATCTCGCTGATGGCGCTGGATTACCGCGGCCAGTATCTGGAACGCTTCCGGACCCTTGCCGGCCACCTGGTCGAACCGCTGTTCTGGGCCGTCGACCTGCCCTGGTCCGGCATCGAATCGACCGCCGATATCTGGCGCGACCGCGCCGAGTCCAGTCGCCGGATCGCCGAGCTGGAACTCGACCTTCTGCAGGCCCGGGCACGCCTGGGATTGCTCGCCGACCTGGAATCGGAAAACGCCCAGTTGCGTACGGTGCTCGAGACCGCCCGGCGCATCGAGCAGGAATTCATCGCCGCGGAACTGGCCGGCGTGGACCTGGACCCGTTCGCGCACAGGATCATGGTACGCCGCGGCCGGGTCGATGGCATCCGCCAGGGGATGCCGGTCATTGACGCGCGTGGTGTGCTCGGCCAGGTCGACCAGGTGATGATCGGCATGTCGCAGATTATTCTCATATCGGATCCCGATCACGCGCTGCCGGTCCAGATCCTGCCCGGCGGCGAGCGCACCATCGCCTACGGCAGTGGTTCGCCGGATCGCCTGCGGCTGACCGACCTGCCGATGAACGCCGGCGTCAACCGCGGCGACCTGATCGTGACCTCGGGCATCGGCGGACGCTTTCCGGCCGGGCTGCCGGTGGCCCGGGTCGAATCGGTGCAGCGCCAGGCGGGACAGCCATTTGCCACCGCCCGGGCAACGCCACTGGCGGCGATGGCGCGCAACCGGCTGGTGCTGATTCTGCAAGCCGTGCCGCCGGTCGACGAGCCACCGGCGACCGACGATGATTCTTCCGGGCCGGTCGAAGACAGCGTCGATCCGGCGGCATCGGCGCAGGACGATCCGGCATGAACCGGTCCGCAACGCTGATGCCCGTACTGACCGTCCTGGCCGCCGTGCTGCTGACGATCGCGCCGTTACCCGACCCAGTCGCGCCCTGGCGGCCCTACTGGGTGGCGCTGGTTCTGATCTACTGGCACCTGGAAACCGGCAATCTGCACTCGCTGGGCAGCGCGTTCGCCATCGGCATCGTGCTCGACCTGACCACCGGCACCCTGCTCGGACAGCATGCATTGGGGCTGGTCATCATCAATTTCCTGGTTGGTCGTTTCCGCAATCGATTGCGCTTCTTCCCGCCCTGGCAACAGGCGCTTGCCGTCGGCGCGCTGCTGGTCAATGATCGCATCGTGCAGTTGTGGATCATTGGTCTGCTGGAGCGGGGATGGCCCGACTGGAGCTGGTGGCTGCCGCCGGTCACCGGCATGCTGCTGTGGCCCTGGTTGTTCCTGCTGCTGGATGCGCTGCGCTCGCGGCGTCGGGTTGCCCGATGATTCTTGCCGAAACCACCGACACCCTGCACGACAGCGAGAACCGCCGCACCGTCGATCGCCGCATCTGGTTCGTGACCGGCTTCATGCTGTTGACCCTGGTTGCATTGCTGGGACGTTTCGCCCAACTGCAGATTCTCGAGCACGGCACCTATGCCGCCCGGGCCGAGAACAACCGCGTCCGGTTGCGTGCAATCGCACCCAACCGCGGGCTGATCCTCGACCGGCAGGGACGGGTACTGGCCGAAAACCGTCCCGCCTATCGCCTGGTGATGGTGCCCGAGCGCGTCGACAACATTCAGGCCACCCTCGACCAGGTCGACGAACGGGTCGGTCTGAGCCCGTCGGAGCGCGAGCAGTTCCAGCTCGCGCGTCTGCGCAACCGCCCGTTCCAGCCGCTCACCGTCAAGGGCAACCTGGACGAGCGTCAGGTGGCCGTGCTGGCGCTCGACCGCCACCGCCTCGACGGGCTCGAGATCGAGCCCTACCTGACCCGCCACTATCCCTACGGCCCGGCCCTGGCACACGTGCTTGGATACGTGGCGCGACTGGACGAATCCGATCTGCGGCGACTGAACAGCGACAATTACCGCGCGTCCACACATACCGGAAAGCTCGGCATCGAGCGCTACTACGAAGATCTGCTGCACGGGCAAAGCGGCGTGGAGCGGGTCGAAACCAATGCCCAGGGACGCACGGTCCGGGTATTGGAGCGTACCGACCCAATCCCCGGCCAGGACCTGACCCTGACGCTGGATCTGGACCTTCAGTTGTCGGCAATCGACGCCCTGGGCGAGCACCCGGGGGCCGTTGTGGTTCTCGATATCGAGTCCGGCGGGGTGCTGGCGCTGGTGAGCAAACCGGGATTCGACCCCAACCGCTTCGTCCACGGCATCAGTCACGACGCATATCGTGCGCTGCTGGAATCGCCGCAACGGCCTCTGTTCAACCGGTTTCTGGCCGGCGGTTACGAGCCCGGGTCGACGGTCAAGCCGTTCATCGCCCTGGCCGGGCTGAAATCGGGCAAGATCACGCCCGAGTCGCGTGTTTTATCCACCGGCAGCTACCGTCTTCCCGGACACTCGCGCGAATACAGGGACTGGCGCAGGGGCGGGCACGGCTGGGTGGACCTGCAAAGCGCGCTCGAGCAATCGGTCAACGTGTACTTCTACGATCTGGCCCAGAACCTCGGCATCGACCGGATCTCGCGCGAACTCGCGCTGTTCGGCCTGGGCCAGGAGACCGGCATCGACCTGCCCGGCGAGTTCGACGGCGTGCTGCCAAGCCGAAGCTGGAAAAGGCGCACACTCAACGAAGCATGGTTCCCCGGCGAGACCGTGATTACCGGTATCGGTCAGGGCTTCATCGTGGTCACGCCGCTGCAACTGGCCTATGCCACGGCAACGCTGGCCGGTCGCGGCAACGCCGCCCCGCCCCGACTGGCAAACCTCGAGCCCGCGGCACTGCGGGTGCGGCACCGGCCGGAGCACTGGCAGGCCGTGTTCGACGGACTGCACGCTGTGGTTCACGGTAGCCGCGGTACGGCGCGGGCCATCGCCTCGGGCATCCCGGTGGAAATCGGCGGCAAGACCGGCACCTCGCAGGTATTCGGACGACCGGATGACGAATTCGAGATCGAGCCGGAGGAACTGCCGTGGTTTCTGCGCAATCATGCGCTTTTCATCGCATTCGCGCCGTTCGATAATCCGCGCGTCGCGATCGCGGTGGTTGCCGAGCACGGTGGCGGCGGATCGTCGGTGGCCGCTCCGGTGGCCGCCCAGGTGCTCGAGCGCGCGATGCGGGTGGCGCCATGATGCTCAACTGGCTGATCCGCGAGTTCAGGCATCAGCCGTTCCGGCTGGACCCGCTGCTGTGCGGCTTGCTGCTGGCGCTGATGCTGCTTGGCCTGGTCGTACTCTACAGCGCCGCCGACGCCGACATCGGTACGGTCTGGCGCCAGGCCGTGCGCCTGGGCCTGGGCGTGGCGTTAATGGTGCTTGCCAGCCAGCTCACGCCGGGCTGGTACCGGCGCTGGGCGCCGTGGCTTTATGTCGCCGGGCTGGTGCTGTTGATCGCAGTGCTGCTTTTCGGCGTCGGCCGCGGCGCCAGTCGCTGGCTGGATCTCGGCTTCATCCGGTTCCAGCCGGCGGAGATGATGAAGATTGCCGTGCCGCTGATGCTGGCGGCGTGGCTGCACAAGAAACCCCTGCCGCCGCGACTGGTCGATTTCACGGTCTGCCTGCTGCTGATCGCAATCCCCACCGTGCTGATCGCCGCCCAGCCGGACCTGGGCACTTCGCTGCTGGTCGCCGCCGGCGGCGGCATGGTGCTGTTTCTTTCCGGCGTGCGCTGGCGCTGGATCCTGGCCGGCGCGGCGGCCGCGGTCGCCGCGGCACCGCTGCTATGGACCACGCTGCACGATTATCAGCGCAATCGCGTGCTGACCTTCATCGACCCCGGATCCGACCCGCTCGGCCAGGGCTGGAATATCATCCAGTCCAAGATCGCGGTCGGCACCGGCGGGCTGACCGGCCGCGGCTGGCTGGACGGCAGCCAGTCGCGACTGGAATTCCTGCCCGAACCGCATACCGATTTCATATTGTCGGTCATTGCCGAGGAGTTCGGATTCATCGGCATTGCAACGCTGTTTCTGCTTTACGCTGCGATCGTGCTGCGCGCGGTCTTCCTGGCGTCCTGCGCGCGCGACCCGTTCGGTCGCATGCTCGGCACCGGGCTGGTGTTTTTGTTTTTCGTCTACCTGATGGTCAATGCTGGCATGATCAGCGGCATGCTACCGGTGGTCGGCGTGCCCCTGCCGCTGGTCAGCTACGGTGGCACCTCTGCGGCTACGCTACTGGCCGGATTCGGTATTATCATGAGCCTGTACAGCCGAAGAAAAATGCTGAAGACATGAATCATTTCAGGAATTTAAATTGGCCGGAGAATATCGCACTGTGATCGATAAAATTCGCACCTCCAGCTTCGCGCTGATGCTGTTTCTGATCAACACCGGCCCGGCTTCGGCCCACCCCGGCGCCGAGGTGTTCGCCGAGCGTCTGGCCCACGACCACGGAATCGACATCGAATACATCCGTGGCGCCATTGAAAGTGCCGAGTACCAGCAGGCGATCATCGATGCGATCACGCGGCCGGCCGAATCCAAACCATGGCACGAATACCGCAATATCTTTGTGCGCGATACCCGCATCGACAGCGGCGTCGAGTTCTGGCGTGCCAACCGGACGCTGATCGAGCAGGTGGCGGCCGAGTTTCGGGTCCCCACCGAAGTCATCCTGGCCATTGTCGGTGTCGAGACCAATTACGGGCGCAATACCGGAAGCTATCGGGTGCTGGATGCGCTGGTCACACTGGGGTTTTACTATCCCAAACGCGGCGAATTCTTCGCCCGCGAGCTGGGCGAATTCTTCCGCCTGAGCCGGGAGGAGGAATTACCGCTGGACCGAATCAAGGGCTCCTACGCCGGGGCCATGGGGCTGGGACAGTTCATTCCGTCGAGCTACCGGGCCTACGCGGTGGATTTCGACGACTCCGGTTCGCGCGACCTGTGGCGCTCGCTGCCCGACGCGCTGGCCTCGGTTGCCAATTACCTGAAGGTACACGGCTGGGACAACCAACTGCCGGTGGTATTGCCGGTGGACGCCGTACCGTCCGGGCTGGACGAAAAATTCACCCCGAAGCCACGACATACCCTGGGCGAACTGGCCGAACTGGGGATCGGGTTCGACGCCGCCGGACTCGCGCCCGATACGCCGGCAACGCTGGTCGAACTCGAAGGCAGCGAAGGGCCCGAATACTGGATCGGCCTGAACAATTTCTACGTGATCACGCGCTACAACCGCTCGCCGCTGTATGCAATGGCGGTGTCCCAACTGGCCGACGAGTTGCGTACGCGTGCACACCGCGAGCTGGCACTGGCCGACTGATGCGACTGGCGCCGGTCGTCATCGCACTGTTGCTGCTGGCCGGCTGCGGCGGACGCGAAATACGCGACGGTGCCGGGCGGGAGATGAATCCGGATGAAATCCAGGTCCCCGAGCCCAGGCCGGAACCGCGCGCACGCTACGGTAACCATTCGCCGTACACGGTCCTCGGCAGAACTTATCACGTGCGCGCCGCGGCCGACGGCTATCGCGACCGGGGCCTGGCGTCCTGGTACGGCAGCAAGTTTCACGGCCGCACGACCTCGTCGGGCGAACCGTTCGATATGTACAAGGTGTCGGCCGCGCACAAGACGCTGCCGCTGCCGAGCTGGGTCGAGGTCACCAACCTCGATAACGGCCGCAAGCTGACCGTTCGGGTCAACGACCGCGGGCCGTTCAAGGAAGGCCGGATCATCGACCTGTCGTATGCCGCCGCGGTCAAACTCGACGTGCTCGAAACCGGGACGGCGCCGGTGGAAGTGCGCGCAATCGATTTCGGCGGCGAATCGGCCCTGATCGCCGCGCGCCCGGTTTCGGTACCGGTGGAGCTGCAGGCCGGGGCCTTCGGCAAGCGCGATTCGGCGGACCGGTTGGCCCGCCGCCTGAGCGACGCCGGCATCGACAATGTTCGCGTGCGCAAGGCCCGGGTCAATCGCTCCACCGTCTGGCGCGTACGCATCGGTCCCGTATGGGAAGCCGCCCATGCCCAGCGCCTGGTCGATCGGGTGCTCGGCCTGGGACTGGACGCACCGCTTTTCGTCTACCCTTGAAGGTCCGTCTCCTGACGATCTGTCCAGAGCAAATCACTCGAATGGAACAATTGATGAATTTAACCCGCCTTATTCACCACCCTTCCGTCGCGAGGGGTCGTCAGGCCCAGTGGCTGTGGCGTATCGCGACCGAGCGCACCGCAGGCGTACTCGCCCAGCTGGTAAATAACGGCGGGTTGAGGATGGGCGACCGAGCGAAACGCCGCAGACGCGGGCCTGGCGGCGCCGCAGTAGGAAGGGTAGTGAATAAGGCGGGTTTAAAGCATGTGCTCGCATCGTTGACGCTGTTGACGCTGATGTGTGCCGGACCGACCGGTGCGCAACAGCCCGCACCACCGCAACTGGGCGCCACCAGCTACGTCCTGCTGGATTTCCATTCCGGCGAAATCATCGCCGACAAGGCGCCTGATCTTCGCGTCGAGCCTGCCAGCATCACCAAACTGATGACCAGCTATGTGGTCTTCCGTGAACTGAGCGACGGCCAGTTGAACCTCGACGACATGGTGCTGGTCAGCGAAAAGGCCTGGCGCACCGGCGGTTCGCGCATGTTCATCGAAGTCGACACCGAAGTCAGCGTCGAAGACCTGCTCAAGGGCGTGATCGTGCAGTCGGGCAACGACGCCTCGGTGGCCCTGGCCGAACACGTGGCCGGCACCGAAGAGGTGTTTGCCCAGATGATGAACGCCGAGGCCGAAAGGCTGGGAATGACTGGCACGAACTACCTCAATGCAACCGGACTTCCAGCGCCCGACCACTACACCACCGCGCAGGACGTGGCCGTACTGGCACGAGCGCTGATCGGCGATTTTCCCGACTTCTACCAGTGGTACTCGCAGCGCGAGTTCACCTACAACGGAATCACCCAGCCCAACCGCAACCTGCTGTTGTGGCGCGATTCGAGCGTGGACGGGCTCAAGACCGGGCATACCGAAGCTGCCGGCTACTGCCTGGCCACCTCGGCGCTGCGCGACGGCATGCGCCTGATCAGCGTCGTCATGGGCACCGACAGCGAGAGCGCACGCGCCACGGCGAACCAGGCGCTGCTGAACTATGGCTTTCGGTTCTTCGAAACCTTCAAGCTGTACTCGGCCGGTGACGTGATCTCCAGCACGCCCGTATGGAAGGGCACGGTGGACGAAATGCGCCTGGGCATCGCAGAAGACGTTCATGTGACGGTACCGCGCGGCCGGCAGGATTCGCTTTCGGCCAACGTCCTGGTGCCGGCCCGGCCGGTCGCACCTTTCGCCCGCGGCGAGCACTTCGGCGCGCTGGAAATCAGTTTCGACGGACAACCGCGCCTGGAACGTCCGCTCCTCGTGCTGGATGAAGTGCCGCAGGCCGGATGGTGGGGCCGGACCACCGACGGCATCGGGTTGTGGTTCGATGGACTGTTCGGCGGCGAGTGAACACGGCATGGGCCTCCAGCTCGACGCCGACGGCACACTGGAATTTCCTTGCCGCTACCCGGTCAAGGCAATGACGCGTACCCGGGAAAAGGCGCTGGAGCAGGTCATATCCGTCATTGCCGGCCGGGGCGCGCAGCCCGATCGCGACAGCGTGAAGCTGCGTCCCAGCCGCAACGGGCGCTACCAGAGCATTACGGTGGAGGTGCACGTGCAATCGCGCGACCAGCTCGAGGACGTCTACACCGGCCTGCGCCAACTCGACATCGTGGTCATGACGCTGTGACCGCGCCGCCGCTCTGAATGAGGCAATACTTATGCATGTCTTAGTAGTCCGCGAACTGGGGCTGAAGCCATACCGGCAGACCTGGTCGGCAATGCGCGCGTTCACCGACGCGCGAAGCGGCGAAACCCCGGACGAACTCTGGTTGCTGGAACACCCGCCGGTCTACACCCAGGGCCTGGCCGGTAAACCCGAGCACGTGCTCGATGCCGGCGATATTCCGGTCGTCCAGACCGACCGCGGCGGGCAGATCACCTATCACGGCCCGGGTCAGCTGGTGGTCTACCCGTTACTGGACCTCGGACGGCTGGGGGTGGGAATCCGCAACCTGGTGTCGATACTGGAGGCGGTTACCATCGACCTGCTGGCAGGTTTCGAGGTGGCCGGCGAGCGCAAGCCGGGCGCACCCGGCGTATTCGTCGGCGGCGCGAAGATCGCCTCGATAGGCATGAAGGTCCGGCGTGGATGCACCTTTCACGGACTTGCGTTTAATCTCGACATAGATCTGACGCCGTTTGCCCGCATCAATCCGTGCGGATTCGCCGGTCAACCGATGACCCGGCTGGCAGACCTTGCCGAAAAACCGGATCTGCAGCACATCGGCAGGCTGCTGGCCGAACGTCTGGCCGATGCACTGGCCCTTGACTGGAGCCTCGAAGCAACCCATGATGACAATCACCCATTGGTCGCCGTGAACGGGCCGCAACAGGCAGAAAACACCGCTCGTGTCGAATCCAATGAAACCTAGACAACCGAATCCAGGTCTGAAATGGTCATGAATACAAAAATCCTGCATCTGATCGCCGCTCTCGCCCTGCTCATCCCGGCCGTCTCGCCGGTGCATGCCGCCGCTGACAAATCGTCGGACGAAGTCGCCGAGGCGCTGAATCCGACCACCGAACAGCGCTTCACCACGCGCCTGGCTTCGCGCTTTTTGACCAGCTATCACTATGCAAGCGAGGAACTGAACGACGCGTTGTCCGAGCGCATCTTCGACAAGTACCTGGAACTGCTGGACCCGAACCGGATGTATTTCCTGGCCTCGGATATCGACCAGCTCGAGCGCTACCGCCACCGGCTGGACGAAGCGCTGCGATCGGCCGAAATCGAACCGGCTTTCGAGATCTTCAGCATCTACCGTAAACGCGTCGCCCAACGCATTGCCCATGCGCGCGAGCAACTGGAAGGCGAATTCGATTTCAACGTCGACGAAAGCTACGAATTCGATCGTGCCGAAAGCCCGTGGGCGGACTCGGACGGGGAATTGGAAGAACTCTGGCGCCAGCGGGTCAAGAACGACTGGCTGGGCCTCAAGCTCGCCGAGCGCGAATCCGACGACATCCGGGAAACGCTGGACGGGCGCTATGACAACATCCGCAAGCGCGTCAGCGAACTCAACTCCGACGACGTATTTCAGTTCTTCATGAACGCCTACGCCAGCGCAATCGAGCCACATTCGTCGTACATGTCGCCGCGCCTGGCCGAGAACTTCGAAATCTCGATGAAACTTTCGCTCGACGGCATCGGCGCGCTGCTCAGCAGCCCGAACGAATACGTGGAAGTCGCCGAAGTCGTGCCCGGCGGACCGGCCGACGTGGACGGCCGGCTCAAGGCCGGTGACCGGATCGTCGGCGTGGCGCAGGAAAACGAAGACTTCGTCGATGTCGTCGGCTGGCGGCTGGACGACGTCGTCGACCTGATCCGGGGCGAGCGCGAAACGCTGGTGCGCCTGGAAATCCTGCCGGCCGAAACCGGGCTCAAGGGCCCGCCGGACGTCATCGACATCGTGCGCAACGAAGTCAAGCTCGAAGAACAGGCCGCCCAGGCCTCGGTAGAGGAAGTCAAAACCGGCGACGGCACCATGAAGATCGGGATCATCGACGTACCGGTGTTCTACGTGGATTTCAAGGGACGCGCGCGCAATGAACCGAACTATCGCTCCAGCACGCGCGACGTGCGCCGGCTGATCAACGAGTTGCGTGCCGAAGGCGTCGAAGGCCTGGTGGTGGACCTGCGCGGCAACGGCGGCGGCGCGCTGGTTGAAGCGACCACCATGACCGGTCTGTTCATCGACACCGGACCGGTGGTGCAGGTGCGCGATGCCAATGGCCGGATCTCGGTTGAAGCCGACCGCGAACCGGGCACCGCCTGGGACGGGCCGCTGGCAGTACTGGTCAACCGCTCCAGCGCTTCGGCCTCGGAAATCTTCGCTGCCGCAATCCAGGATTACGGTCGCGGCATTATCCTGGGCGAACCGACCTTCGGCAAGGGTACGGTGCAGAACCTGTTCAACCTGGACAACTACCTGACCGACGAAGACAAGAAGCTGGGCCAGATCAAGCTGACCATGGCCAAGTTCTTCCGCATTGATGGCGGTTCCACCCAGTTGCGCGGCGTAACGCCCGATATCACCCTGCCGAGCTTCGGCGATCCGGACAAATACGGCGAAAGCGCACTGGACCACGCCCTGGCCTGGAGCAGCATCGATGAAACCGATTATCAGCGAATCGCCGACCTTTCCCCGCTGCTGCCGCGCGCGCGCGAACAGCATCTGGCGAGGCGCGAATCCGACGAGGAACTCAAGGAACTGATCGAGGATTTCGAGCGTTTCCGGGAACTCGACGAGCGCACCAGCGTCTCGCTGCTCGAAAGCGAGCGCCTGAACGAGCGAGAAGAAGCCGAAGCGCGGCGTGCCGCCCGGTTCGCCCATACAGGCGGCGACGACATGCAGCTCGAAGCCGCTTCCGACGACATTGAGGAAACCGACCCGGACGCTGATGCGGATCAATCCGACGGCACCGGCGATGGCACCGGCGATGGCGATGGCGATAGTGATGGTGATGCCAGCGAAGAGGAACAAGTCGATGTGCTGCGGAAAGAATCGGCGCGCATCCTGGCCGACCTGATCGAACTCGATCGCGAACAACATCGACTGGTTCAAGTCCAGCAGCCGGTATCGCCCAGCCCGTTGAACTGAACCTGCTCCTGGCCGGCACCGGGCGGACCGGGTCCGCCTGTCCGTCCGGTATCGGTGAGCGTCCCGATGGTTGACTCGACACAACCCGGCGTACAGGTCGCGGTTCCGGTACCACTGTTCAGACTGTTCGACTATCTCCCGCCGCCCGGCCAGGCACCGCCGCCGGCCGGCTCCCGGGTTCTGGTTCCGTTCGGCAAACGCAAGCTCGTTGGTGTCGTGACCGGTCGCTCGAGCGATTCGAATCTGGATCCGTCCCGGCTCAAGCGCATCGAGCGGATTTTCGACCCGCGCCTGATCGACGACGAACTTCTGACCCTAATGCGCTGGGCCACGCGTTACTACGCCGCCCCGCCGGGTGAGCTTGTCGGCCACGCCCTGCCGGCTATGCTTCGCCGCAACCGGGAGATGCCCGCGCCGCGCACCCGCTGGTTGCGGCTGGCCGGGACGACCCGGGCAACAGATCTTGCGCGCGCACCGCGCCAGCGAGAAATCGCCGAACTACTGGAGACCGGTGCGCGCTCGCGCGACGAACTGACCCAAGCCGGCGCGACTTCCGATGCACTCCGACGCATGCTGGATGCAGGACTGATCGAAGCCTGCGGACCTCCGCACACCCTACCGGCGGCCGGTCCGCACCTGAATCCCGACCAGCGTCTGGCGCTGGCGCATATTCTGCACGCGCGCGGCCGCTTCAAAGTCCTGCTGCTGGCCGGTGTGACCGGCAGCGGCAAGACCGAGGTGTATCTGCAGGCTGCCCGCCACCTGCTGCGCCGAGGCCGACAGATCCTGGTCCTGGTGCCCGAAATCGGACTTACGCCGCAATTCGTTCGCAGGCTGGAAGCCCGCCTTGGACGCAAGGCCTGCGTCTACCATTCCGGCCTCGGCGAGCGCGAACGCCTGGAAACCTGGCTGGCGGCCGGAACCGGCGAGGCCGACCTCGTGATCGGGACCCGTTCGGCGGTCTTCATGCCGCTCAAGCGCCCCGGACTGCTGATCGTGGACGAAGAGCACGATGGCTCGTTCAAGCAGTTCGACGCGATGCGCTACCACGCCCGCGATGTCGCGGTGATGCGCGCCAGCCGGCTGGGCATTCCCATCGTGCTCGGCTCGGCCACACCATCGCTGGAGTCGCTGCACAATGCCGATCGCGAACGTTACCGCCTGCTGCAGCTTCCGGAGCGGGCCGGATCCTCGGGTCAGCCGCACTGGCGCATTGATGATCCGCGCGGTCAGCAGATCACTGACGGGCTGACCGAAAAACTGATCGAGAAGATACGCACGACGCTGTCCGACGGCAAGCAGGTACTGGTCTACCGCAACCGGCGCGGCTACGCCCCCGTTCTGATCTGCAACGAGTGCGGCTGGCAGGCCGATTGCGACCATTGCAGCGCACACCTGACCTGGCACCGTTCGGCGAATCGCTTGAACTGTCATCACTGCGGCAGCTCGCGCGCGGTACCGGCGCGCTGTCCGGAGTGCCATTCGCCGCAGATGCAGGCCGTCGGCGCCGGCACCGAACGCATCGAGGCGGCGCTGCAGGCCCAATTCCCCGATTGCCCGGTGCTGCGCGCCGACCGCGACGTGGTGCGCGGACGCGACCAGTTCGAGGATCTGCTGCGCACGGCAGCCGCAGGCGAGCCGTGCATCCTGGTCGGCACCCAGATGCTGGCCAAGGGCCACCACCTTCCGGGGATCGGACTGGCGATCATGCTCGATACCGATCAGCTATTGTTCAGCGCCGATTTCCGCGCCCCGGAACGTCTGGCCCAGAGCATCGTCCAGGTTGCAGGGCGCGCCGGCCGCGAACAGCAAGGCGAATTCATCCTGCAGAGCCGGCACCCCGAGCACCCGTTGATCCAGACGCTTGCCGGCGGCGACTATCTGCGCGCCGCGCGCCTGCTGCTGGCCGAACGCCGGGCCGCCGAGCTCCCGCCGTGGATCAACCTGGCCATGGTCCGGGCCGAAGCACAGCAGGCCGCTGCCGCGGCCGAATTCCTGCGCGCGGTCAGCGCAAAGGTCAATGCCGGCAAGGTGCGGGTGGCCGGACCGATCGCGGCCATCCTGCAGCGCCGGGCCGGCTATTGGCGTTACCAGCTATGGTTGACCGCCGGGTCCCGATCCGCGCTGAGTGCCGAGACGACCCGTCTTGCCGGCGTCATCGAAGACATGCGCGAGGCGCGCACGGTGCGCTGGCATATCGATGTCGATCCGATGGAGGTGTAATCCCGGCTTATCCATGACCCGCTCTACTGCGACGGTCCGCTGTCGCTTGAATGATGGTGCGTTCCGCCTTCGGTTTCAGGCACCGCCAGAGGTTTGACACTCGTGCCGGGTGCGGGCTGCTTCCAATTTCAACTTCAAAATCGGTTTCGCCTCGCGCTGCGCGCTTGCAGGCGACCTACTTTTCACAAGCGCCTGAAAAGTAGGCAAAAGCGCTTTTTAAAGGCGGCAGAGACTGGCGCTGCGGGTTGATCGGCCAGGTGGTTTGGTATTAGATCATGGCGCTGATCCGGGTTCTTTCTGAACGATCGCCCTGTTCGACTTTGACCTGGAAGCAATGACGAGATTCCGCCTTCGATGAGTATCGGAGGTGGGGCGTTTCGATTGTGGCCATTCCGGGGTTTCCGTTTGCTGAAGTGGGTTTCAGCGCCGTGGGCGTGGATGCCGCCGTGGCCTGGTCCCGGATTGCGCACCTAAACGCAAAATACCTCGACATAGAGCCGAAACCCACTCATTACCCAAATCCGGAACCATCTTCAGAGAACGGACAGGTCGCAATGACCACAACCGAAACGACCCAGCTCCAATAATGATCAAGGCCCCGATTCCTTCGTCGCCCGTGAGCCAAAGAGGAACACTCGAAACGTACGGAAAGATCCCGGATCGGAGCCCGGTGACTTACACCTAACCAACCGACCCCTCCGACCACCACATCAAATAGCTGCCGCCTGTAAAGCGCATTTTTGGTTACTTTTTTTGCAACCGAAAAAAGTAACTCGCCTGCAAGCGCGCAGCGCGAGGCGAAATGGTTTTGAAGTTGAAGTGGAATTTGGAAAGCCGCCCGCACCAAGCAACGGTGCCAATCCTCAACCCGCGAGGCGAAACCGCCTTTGAAGTTGAAGTTGAAGTTGAAAGGCGGCCTGCCGCCGGAAAGAGTACCGGAAATCAGGTGGTAGCGAATACTAATGCAATCAGAAGTATTGCCACATTCAGGGCTCCGGACGGATTCGCCTG
>JBBDSL010000110.1:0-19384 GCA_040904965.1 Wenzhouxiangellaceae bacterium | reverse complement strand
GCGAAGCGCCACAGGAACGCTGAATCCTAATTTATCAGGTTGAAGGACCACTAGGCGTTTTTGCTCTTGATTGGCACGCCGTGCGGTGGAAAGATCAAGATCATTGCTGTTATTGCTCGCAATGCGCCCGGCCCTTCGCGAAACGCTCGACGCCACTCGATAATCGCACCATGGCCAGACCTTTGCGTTTGGCCGGTCACGGCGGTGGTGTACGCACCAGCCATGCGGCAAGGCTCAGCGCCGCCAGCAACAGCGCCGCCTCGAATCCCAGCATCCTGCGCAGCAATACCTCGTTGGGCCGGACCACGCGCCGCAGCGCAATGCGATTGACGCCGGCGGCGGTCAGCGCCAGCACCAGCACGACGGCCTTGAGCCACAACAACCGGCCGTAGGCTTCCTGTAGCGGCCACGGCAGCGATGCGCCATGGACCCAGGCGGTGAAAACGCCGGTGAGTATCAGCACGACCACCAGGCCGGCGGCGTAGTTGCCGGCCCGCCCGAGAATATCGGCCAGCGGTTCGCCGCGCATCATGCCCGGCACCAGACTCAGTACCAGCGCGACCCAGCCCATGCCACAGGCCATGTGCACCATCTGGGCAATCATGCCCAGATGTTCCCAACCGCCGGTGGCGGTATGCCCGCCGGCGGCCATCAGCGCCGGCACGGCGAACAGCGTGACCGCGAGCATCCCGTGTATCATCCGGCGCGCCATCGCCACGCGCGTGTCCCGAATAACCTCGAAAAGCACCAGCGCGAAGGCGGCCGGCAACAGCGGCGCCATTAGCCGCGGCCCGTGACGGGTCCGTTCCAGGTATTCCAGTGCCAATGCCAGCAGCGGTTCGCCCGAGCGCTGCGCAAACGGCGCCACGGTGGCGAGCAGCAATGCGCTGCTGCCGGCGAACAGCAGCAATGCGCCGGCCAGCGCCACACGGTTGGGCTTGAAGCGGCCTTCGCCGATCAGCGAAAAGGCGAGCGCCGTACCCATTAACGTTGCGCCGCCGAGACGAACCACCTCGGCCGACACATCGCCACCCCATTCCATCAGCTCGTCAGTCCGTCAGCCTGAAGCGCAGCGTGCCGCTGACGGTATGGCCATCCACCGACAGCACCTCCCAGTCCAGCGCATACCAGCCGGGATCGGCGTTGTCGGGCAACGGCAACTCGATTTCCCGGTTGTCGTCGTCCAGGTTCGGCACCTGGCCGGACACGCGGTTTTCCCCGGTGACCGCCGCCTGCCGATCCTGTCCCAGGTAATGAAGCCCGAAATGGCTGAACCGGGGCTGGATGGATTCGGAAAACTCTAGCGTCACGGCATCCGCGCCGACGGCCAGCGTCTCGCCGTCGGCGGGTTCGGTGTGGACCAGTCGCGCATGCCCCAGGGCCTGACCGCAGATCAGCGCTAACATCAGGCCCAGGACGACCGCCGGCAGCACTCTGCACGGCAGCCCGACACATTCGGTGAACCATTTGCTTGTACTACCCATATCTCATACCTTCCTGCTCACGGCGGCGGGGGTCAGGTGGTGCAACGTGCGTCACCTGCTTGGCATGCAAGATACACGATCTGACCGTGATATCACATCACCGGGCAACCGGGAGTAAAGCGCCCTGCCCCTCACCGGCGCCTCCGGCCCGGCACGGATCGCCGGGCCCGCTGACGCGCCCGGCGATGGCAGCCGGACCGGCGTTTGGTCATTCCAATCAATCAGCAGATGCCCGGCATTGTCCAGCGGTTCAAAATTCCAGCCGCTGATGCCAAGCGCCGGTGTTGTCGGCATTGCTTTCGTGGGCCGAGATCCAGAGTTCGTAGCTTCCCGGCGCCGGCGCGCTGGCCTTGCCGGCGAAGCGGTTGGTCTTGCCGGTGAATTCCAGCGCGAAGGTCTGCACCTTGTCGCCATCCCGGTACAGGCTTGCATTCACGCTGAAGTCTTCGCTATCCCACAAGCCGCCCTTGGTGATCGGACAGCCGCAGATCATCGTGACATCCACGCCGGCATGCAGTTCGCCGTCGGTGACCGCCACCTCGATGGGGGCGACGATCAGGCCCGGCAACTGCAGCACAACCCCCGGGTCGACCTGGTCCTGGCCGGGCAGCACCCACTGGGTCACGCTCAGGTGCCGGATGCTCTGCGCCACGTCCAGCGGTCCGGTAATCCGGATGCGCGCCAGCACCGGACGGTCGATGTCGATCGATGCGGTAAACGCGGCGGAATCCGGCGTTGCCGGCGCACGGCCGCGGGTCTGGCCCTGCTTCATCAGCGCCTCGGTATCGCCGGTGGCGCCGCTAATTTCGCCGCTGGCCAGCAGGGCACCGGTCTGCGCGTCTTCGATCACCACGTTCAATCCGCCCACGCCGCTGCCGATGAATTTGGCATCCACCGCACGGACCTGGATTTTTACATCGGTTGTTTCGGCCAGCGCAGGCAGTGCAAGCAACGACAGCGCAGCGGCCACGATTGCGAGTGCAACCCGGATATTGTTGATCATCATGCGTCCGTCTCTTTTCAGGTTTCGCTAATATTAGCATCCAGCCATGCTGAAGCAATCATCTGCAGGTAGGCGCTGGAACACCACTGCGGCGATTCGCAGCAGGTACGGCTGTTATCCACGCCTAACCCCTCACAGGCGCCCCCGCCCGCCACGGATCGCTGGGGCCGATGACTCTTCCGGCGCCGGCGCCCGGTTCGCCCGGGCCCTTGCGGAAGGTGGTGATGACGATCGCGAGCAGCCACATCGCGCAGGTGAAGTCGATGGCCGTCGCACCATAATAGATGCCCGATATGCCGACCATGGGCGGGACCAGGAGCATGACCGGGACATACAGCAGCAGTTGCCGGGTGACCGAGACCATGGTGGCTTTGCCCGGTTGTTCGATGGCCGGCAGCAGGCTGAGCGCGGTGAACACCAGCGGCAGTACCGGCAGCACCAGAATGAGAATGCGGAAGCGGTGCAGGTCTTGGGGCAGGAACTCGACGCCGGGCAGCATGACCGACAGCGTGGTTTCCGGATACAGGCCCATGCCCAGCCAGATCGGCAGCACCATGACCGTGCCGGCGGCGACGAAAGTCCAGTAGTTGAGCTTGACCCGATCCCAGCGCCCGGCGCCGTAGTTGATGCCGGCGACCGGCTGGAACGCGCGCATCAGGCCAAATAATGGCGTGAGCATGAACAGCAGCACGCGCCAGGCGGCACCGTAGAAGGCGATGTCTTCCTCGGTACCGATGCGCGACAGCATGTTGAAGACAACAATAGCCTGCACCAGACCCATGGACGACGAGATCATCGCCGGCACGCCGAATTTGGTGATGCGCCCGGCCAGCACCCGCGGCAGGCCGATATGCCGGGCATCGACCTCGTAGCTGGCCCGTCCGCGCGCGAACCGCAGCCAGACCAGGCCGCCGCCGAGCAGCGCGCCAGCATTGGTGGCCCAGGCCGCCCCGGCCACGCCCCAGTCAAATACGGCGATGAATAGTGGTGTCAGTATCAGGTTGGCCGCGAGACCGGTGGCCATGTATTTGGCCGCCAGCGCCATCTTGCCCTCGCCTCTGAGCAGCATGTTCAGAGTCAGACCGCCGATGGCGGCAAATCCGCCGATGGCGTGCGCGCGCAAGTAGTCGGCCGCGATCGGGATCAGTTCGCCGCGCGCGCCCATGCCCTGGACCAGCGTTTCGGTGAAAACAGCACCCAGCAGTGCGTACAGGCCGGAGACCACCAGCGCAATGCCGATGCAGGTGCCGGGGAGCTTGCGCAGCGTGTCCTGATCGCCGCGTCCGATGGCAATCGAAAGCACCACGCCACCGCCGATGCCGGCCAGCGAGCCCAGCCCGAGCGTGACCTGGGTGACCGGAAATGCCAGCGATACACCGGCCAGCGCCTGTTGACCCAGCAATTGCCCGATGTAGACCGCATCCATGACCGAGTTCAGGCCGAACATCAGCATCATCATTACGGCCGGCACCGCCATGGCGCGCAGCACCTTCAACGGGTGCGCTTCGAGGATCAGACCGGCATGCGGGTCCTGGGTGCGAGTCGCGGTTGTGCTCATCGACACGCCAGTCGCGCTACGGGGCTTGCACTCAGCATCCGGCTTTCGGCCCTGAGCCAATCACTCGAGAAAGCGCTTTTCGAACAGCCGCAGCCGGGTGCGCAACTGCTCGATTTCGCGAAGCAGATCCAGCACCAGCGGCAGGCTTTCGGTGTTCAGCGCCAGGTCGCGCTGCAGGCGTCTTGCGCGGCGCGCACGCTCGATCTGGCCCGGCGCGAAGCGCCACTCGCCCAGGCGTTCGCCGGATGGCTGCACCACGCCCTCGGCAACCCACTCGCAGACCACCTCGCTGCGCAGTTCCAGGATGCTGCAAACCTGGTGCAGGGTGAGCACCTCGGCTTCTTCGACATCAATGGCTTCAATGGGTGGGCGTTGTTCGCTCATGTCTTCGCCTCCATGTCCGCACGCGGATCGAAATCGAATGTATCGCGCTGCTGCTCGTAGAATTTCCGCTGCTCCTCGTTGGCGGGTGTCGGCGCCACGATCTTGAGCAGGGCGTACTGGTCGCCGGGCGGCTTGCCCGGCAGCCCGCGGCCTTTCAGGCGCAGGCGCTGGCCCGATGTGGCGCCGGCCGCAATGTTCATCTCGACCTTGCCGGCCAACGTGGGCACCGCCACCTTCGCACCAAGAGCGGCTTCCCACGGCGCGATCGGCAGGGTCAGGTGTACGTCCTTGCCGTCAAGTTCAAACAGCCGGTGCGGGGTAATGTGGATTTCCAGGTACAGGTCGCCGGCCGGCGCGTTGCCCGGGCCGGGGTCGCCCTTGCCGGCCAGCCGGATCTGGCGGCCTTCGGTCATGCCGGGCGGGATCTTGACATCCATGCTGCGGGCCTTGCGCCGCACCGAACCGTCGGGCGCCCGCTCGGGCCGCTCCAGGCTGATCCGGCGGGTACCGCCGGCGTAGGCGGTTTCCAGGTCGATCTCGACCCGCGCGCGCACATCGGCGCCCTTGTGCGCACGCCGGCGGCGACCGCCGCCGCCGAACAGCGTCTCGAAGAAATCGCTGAAGCCGCCTGCATCCTCGGCGCCGAACCCGCCACCATCGCCGAAGCTCCAGGACTCGAAACCGCCCCCGCCCCCGCCGCCGCGACCCGAGCCCCAGCCCGGCGGTGGCCGAAAGTCCTGGCCGCCACGCCAACCGCCCTTGCGGAGCTGATCGTACTCTTCGCGTTTGGCCGGATCCTTCAGGACTTCATAGGCCTCGCCAACCTCCTTGAAACGGTCCTCGGCATTCGGGTCGTCGCTGACGTCGGGATGGTACTTCCGTGCCAGCTTGCGATAGGCGCGCTTGATGTCCTCGGCACTGGCCCCGGGCTCCACACCCATGATTTTGTAGTAATCCTTGAATTCCATGCCTGTAACTCTAATGCGCAAACAGGTAACAGATGGGGGCTATGGGTGTTTTTTTCATCGGTACCGCAACCAAGTGTTCGCACTCATCCCGGACGCGCGCAGCGCGATCCGGGATCTCGTGACGTTGCGACAAAGCCAGTATGGTGCGAGATTTGCGAGATCCCGGATATCGCTTGCAGCGATTCCGGGACGACGGGACTCTTCGTTGGCACGCCTCGCTTACCCCGGCTTCGGAGGTGGCTTTCCCTTCGCGCGGCGGAGCTTTTCCCACCAGGCCAGCCGGCGGTTGATGTCGCGTTCGAAGCCCCGCTCTACCGGTCGATAGAATTGCTGGCGGGGCATGGATTCGGGGAAGCAGTTCTGGCCGGAGAAACCGTGTTCGGTGTCATGGTCGTAGACGTAGCCCTTGCCGTAGCCGAGGTCCTTCATCATGGCCGTGGGGGCATTGAGGATATTGGCCGGCGGCGGCAGCGAGCCGTGACGCTTCGCCGCCCGATTGGCGGCTTTCTCGGCGCTGTAGATGGCGTTGGATTTCGGCGCGGTGGAGAGATAAACCACGGCCTGAACCACGGCCAGTTCGCCTTCCGGGCTGCCTAAATATTCGAACGCGTCGCGCGCGGCCAGCGCCTGGACCAGGGCGTTGGGGTCGGCCAGGCCGACATCCTCGCTGGCAAAGCGCACCAGCCGGCGCATGATGTATTTGACGTCCTCGCCGCCGGCGAACATGCGCGCCAGCCAGTACAGCGAGGCATCCACGTCCGAGGCACGCATGGCCTTGTGCAGCGCCGAGATCAGATTGTAGTGCTGGTCGCCGGCACGATCGTGACCGGGCGAGCGCTGCTGGGTCAGGCGCAGCAGCGCATCGGTATCCATGGGCTTGTCCAGGTCGGCCAGGTCGACGACGGTTTCGATGGTATTGATCAGATACCGGCCGTCGCCGTCGGCCAGCGAGATCAGCGTCGCGCGGGCCGGCTCGGTCAGCGGCAGCGTACGCCCGATGTGGCGCTCGGCGCGCGCCAGCAGTTTCTTCAGCGCCGCATCGCCCAACCGTTCGACCACCAGCACTTTGAGTCTCGACAGCAACGCACCATTGAGTTCGAACGACGGGTTTTCGGTGGTCGCACCGATCAGTACCACGGTGCCGTCCTCGACCACCGGCAGAAAGCTGTCTTGTTGGGCACGGTTGAAGCGATGGATCTCGTCGACGAACAGCAATGTGCCCTGCCCCGCCTCGCGCCGCTCGCGCGCTGCGGCAAATACCTTCTTGAGGTCGGCCACGCCGGAGAAAATCGCCGAGAGCTGCTCGAAATGAAGCCCGCCGATGCCGGCCAGCAGCCGCGCCAGGGTGGTCTTGCCGGAGCCGGGCGGGCCCCAGAACACCAGC
Organism: Wenzhouxiangellaceae bacterium; assembly: GCA_040904965.1. Taxonomy (GTDB): domain Bacteria; phylum Pseudomonadota; class Gammaproteobacteria; order Xanthomonadales; family Wenzhouxiangellaceae. The sequence goes on along the minus strand of JBBDSL010000110.1, from coordinate 12,603 downwards.
GGCTGCACGCGGCTGGCCTCAATCATTTTTCTTAACGGGCCGTCCTCGCCCAGCAGCTGATCCTGGCCGACGACTTCATCGAAGGACTGTGGCCGCAGCAGGTCGGCCAGCGGGCGATTGGTGCCGGCCGGCGATTCGGGCGAATTCATGCTGCGCGACTCAGCCGGGGGCCGGGCCGTAGCGCATCAGAGGGTGCGCGTCGGGCGGTCCGATTCGAGCATGCCCGCCAGCTCCGAAGCCATGCGGCTCTGGGCCTGCTCGCCCTCAGCGGTTTCCTGGAACTGCACGCCCACGCCGCAATTGCCGTCGGTCCTGGAGGTCGTGCCGTGCGGGGTCAGCCACGCAACACGCCCGGGAATCGCCATGCGCTCCTCACCCATCAGCGTAAGCAACACCAGCACCTCGTCGCCCAGGCGAAAACGTTTGCGTGTGGGTATAAACAGTCCACCGTTGAGCAGGAACGGCATGTAACAGCGGTACAGTTCCTCCTTGTCGTCGATGCTGTGCGAAAGAATCCCTTTTTGAGCCATGGCTAGCCGGTCGAATCGCTTGTAGGTATTTGAAGTGTACCGGAAACCCGGGCCGAATCGCCAGACCGCAATGAAGAACTCCCGTCGTCCCGGAATCGCTGCAAGCGATATCCGGGACCTCGCAAATCTCGCCACGAGATCCCGGATCGCGCTGCGCGCGTCCGGGATGACGGGAGAAGTTGGTTTCACTGCAGCGTCGCGAGAGGCTGATTTTGCTTTTAGCTTCTTTCTCGCCGATGGGAAACCTGGCTCAGGAGCGCGCAAGTTTGCGCCATTCGCTCAGCCAGGACTGCATCAGCCAGTCGTGGCGAACGGGACGGCCGGCGAGGCGGCCGCCTTCCAGGGCCTGCTTCCAGCACTGCTCCAGCACCGCACCGGCATTGGCACCGGCCGCCGGCATGGCGGCGCCGGAAAGCACGACGGGTCGTGAAGCCAGCACGGCATGCATCCACAACTGGCTGAACCGGGCCAGCCAGCGCCAGCTTTCGGCCGGATTCTCCTTCCATTGCGCAACCAGCGCGGCCTCGTCGGCCTGTCCTGCAATTACCGCGCCCAGTCCGTCGCGGACGGCAAGGCCCAGTTCCAGGCCGGCGCCGGAGAGCCATTCGTCGGCCAGCAGCGGTGCGCCGTCGGCCAGCTCCAGCGCCAGTTCGCAATCGGCCCGTTCGCGGTCGCCGTGGCGCTCGCCCAGCCAGGCCAGCGCGGTGGCCGCATCGGGCACCGCCACATACCGGCGCTGGCAGCGACTGGTCACGGTCACCGGCAGCCGGTCTTCGTTATCCGTGACCAGTACCAGCCAGACCTCGCCGGAAGGCTCTTCCAGCGTCTTGAGCAACGCGTTGGCCGCATTGCGGTTGAGCCGGTCGGCGGGCACGATCATGCCCACGCGCCGATTGCCCACCGAAGGCGTCAACGCCAGCGATGCGATGAAATCGCGCACCTGGTCGACCAGGATCTCATTCTTGTCTTCAAGCAGCTCCAGGCGAAACAGATCCGGGTGCCCGCCGCTGTCGATCAGCTTGCAGGCGTGGCAGCTGCCGCAAGGCTCGCCATCGCTCGGATGCAGGCACAGGATGCGGCGCACCAGCCATTCGGCCAGGGCGCGCTTGCCCACCCCTGGCGAGCCGAGGAACATCGGCGCATGACCCAGCCGCTGGTCGTCGAGGGCCTGGTTCAGCGCTTCGCGTTCCACATCCAGCCATGCATACGGGTTGTTCATGCCAGATACTTCTCCAGGGTTGCGCGGATGGCATCGCCAACCTGCTCCAGCCCCTGACCGGCGTCGATGACGACGTAACGATCCGGGTGGGCCCGCGCGCGGTCCAGATAGGCCTGACGCACACGCTCCAGAAACGCCTGTCGATCCCCCTCGAAACGATCCGGCCCACCCTTGCGCCGCTTGATGCGTTCCAGGCCAACATCCACCGGCACATCCATCACCAGCACCAGGTCTGGCTGCAGATCCGGATGCACCAACCCGGCCAGCAGTTCCACAGGCGCCGGACCCAGTTGGCGACCGCCGCCCTGGTAGGCATAGCTGGCATCGGTGAAGCGATCGCAGATCACGTCGATGTCGTCAGCCAGCGCTGGCTGGATGACATCGACCACGTTCTCGCGGCGCGCGGCAAACATCAGCAGCAGTTCGGTGACCGGGTCGATATCGCCGGTTTGCGGGTCCAACAAGAGTTTGCGCAGCTTTTCGGCCGCCGGAGTGCCGCCGGGTTCGCGCGTGATCAGCGTGCGCCGGCCGCGCTGTTCCAGCCAGTCGCGCACCAGCCTCAGCGCGGTCGACTTCCCCGCACCTTCGCCGCCTTCCAGGCAGATCATCCGTCCGTTCGGCTGCCTGGTCATTCCCGCCCCAGAATGTAGCGCGCCACGGCGCGGTTGTGTTCGGCCAACGTTGCCGAGAATTGGTGCGTACCGTCGCCGCGGGCGACGAAGTACAGCGCGTTGCCGTCGGCCGGCTGCGCCGCGGCGTGAATCGCGGCCGCGCCGGGCAATGCGATCGGCGTCGGCGGCAGACCGCCTCGGGTATAGGTGTTCCAGGGATGATCGGTTCTCAGGTGAACGCGCCGGATGCGGCCGTCGAAATCGCCGGTAATGCCGTAGACCACGGTGGGGTCGGTCTGCAGCCGCATGCCGCGATTGAGCCTGCGCACGAACACGCCGGCGACCTGATCGCGCTCTTCGGCCACCACCGCCTCAAGCTCGACCAGCGAGGCCAGCACCAGCAACTCCTCCGGTGTCTCCAGCGGATGATCCGGCGTGCGCTGCGCCCAGGCCTGTTCAAGCTCGCGCTGCATCGCCCGGTGCGCGCGCGCCAGCAGATCAAGGTCGCGGTCGCCGCGCACGAACTGGTAGGTCTCGGGCAGGAACCACCCTTCGGCGAAACAGCCCTCGCAACCCAGCCGCTGCATCAATGCTTCCGGCCCCAGCCCGGCCACCGCCGATTCGATGCGCGAATCGTGTTCCAGTTCGGCACGCAACCGTGCGAGATTCCAGCCTTCCACGATGGTGAACCGGTGGCGTACTACGTCGCCGCGATCCATGCGCGCGAGCAGTTCGGCGGGCGACTCGCCGGCATGCACGCGGTACTCGCCGGCCTTGATTACCGGCCGCTCCAGCCGGCCCAGCAGACGCCACTGCCAGCCGACGCTGGCAAGCCCGAGACGCTCCAGGCGCTCGACCACGGCACCCAGCGAGTCGCCGGGGCGAACCCAGACCACGGCGGTGCCGCCTGCGGCCATGGGCTGATCGGCGAACTGCCGGTAATCACGCCATGCCGCGGCGCCGAATACGGCGGAAACAATCAACACTATCAATAAAAATATCAACAGCTTGCGAATCATGATTCGACTTCTTCCCGCCATCGTTTCTGCCACTTGCCGATGCACTGATCGGTCGCCAGCTTGCGCCCGTCAAGCGTGCGCACCGGACACGGACCGCGCACGGAGTTTATCACCCAGACGGCGTCGTCCCCGGCCAGCTCGCTGGCCGCGAACGGTCGTTCGAGCAGTGCATTGCCGGCGCGCCGGCGCAACCATTCAAGACCGACCCCGGCCACCGCCGCCGGGTGCGGACCGGGCGCGATCATCTGTCCATCGCAAACCACGACGATGTTGCCGGCAAGTCCCTCGACGATCATTCCGCCGGCGTCCAGCACCAGCGCCTCCTCGGCGTCGTGCCGGCCACAGTCTTCGGCAATCATGACCTGTTCGAGCCGGTTGATGTGTTTCATTCCGCCAATGTAATCCGGCGCCAGACGGACCGGACTGGTGCGCACGGCAATGCCCGAGGCACGCTGATCGGCCAGCCCGGCCGGAAAATCGCGCCGGATGAGGATGCGCGTGGACTCGGGGCGCTCGGGCGGAAAGTAGGCCCTGCCGCCGCTGCCGCGGGTGATGGTCAGGCGAATCACGGCGCTGGCCCGGCCGTCAAGCAGCAAGCGGCACTCGCCGGCCAGCAGGTCCGTTTCGGGCGCCGGCAGATTCAACCTGCGGCATCCATCTTCGAGCCTGGCCATGTGCAGCGGCCACAGCGCGCTCGTTCCATTGTGAAACGCAATGGTCTCGAACAGTCCATCGCCGTAGAGCAGACCCCGGTCGGTGGGCGGGATCAGCGCGTCGGGGACCCCGTTGACCAGCCACGCGGTCATGGATTCAGCGCCCGCATCAGGCCCCGGGCCTTGGCTTCGGTCTCGGCCAGTTCCGCGGCCGGCTCGGAATCGGCCACGATGCCGGCGCCGGTGCGGAACCGGATGCCGCGATCGGTGACCAGCATGCTGCGAATCAGAATGTTGAGATCCATGCGCCCATCCAGACCCAGATAGCCCATGGACCCGGTATAGAAGCCGCGGCCGGTCGTTTCAAGTTCGGCGATGATTTCCATGCAACGCACCTTGGGGCAACCTGTGATTGTGCCACCGGGAAAACATGCGCGAACGATCCCGGCCGGCGACACCTCATCACGCAGCCGGCCGCGCACGTTGGAGACGATATGGTGCACGTGAGCGTAGCTTTCGACACTCATCAACTCGTCGACCTCGACCGAGCCGGCCGCGCAGATCCGTCCCAGGTCGTTACGCACCAGGTCGATCAGCATGATGTGTTCGGCGCGCTCCTTGGGATGCGCCAGCAGCTCGGTGGACAGCGCCTGGTCCAGCGCCGGCGAAGTGCCCCTTGGTCTGGTTCCGGCAATCGGGCGGGCCTCGATGCGCCGTCCGTGCACCGACACCAGCCGCTCGGGCGAAGACGAAAGCAGCGTTCCGCCGGGCAACCGCGCCAACCCGGCGAACGGCGCGGGATTTGCGGCCGCCAGCGCGCGATAGACATCGACCGGCTCCGGCGCGGTTTCGGCAAGTCCCAGCCAGGCGCGCGACAGATTGACCTGGAATACGTCGCCGGCCAGGATATAGTCGCGAATGCGCTGCACGCCGAGCATAAAACGCTCGCCGTCGTCGGCCCGCATCTCGGGAAGCGCCAGGTTGGCCGGCGCATCAACAAGCGCACCGGCACCCATCGCTTCGCGTTCGATTTGCGTCAACAACTCCGCCGTCTCGGCCACGGCATGCGCGGCGCCGGTTTCGTGATCGACTACCACAGCGGCGTTGCAGCGCATCGCAAACGCCCTGGGCGTTCCGTCGGGCACTTCCAGGAGTTCCAGCTTCGGCTCGATTTCGCCGACCAGTTCGTAGCCGAGGTAGACGAACCATCCGCCTTCGAACGGCAGCGCGCCGGGCTGGGCGCGACGCTCCGCGGAATACGCGCGGTCGAGCCGCGGCAGGAATTCTTCGGACGCTGCCGGGGACGAGACGATGGGTGCATGCGCGGGATCGGCACGCATCAGCATGGACCAGCGGCCCAGGCCACCGCCCTGGCTGGCGCTGTCGAGCAGGAATGGCCAGGTATCGGGATCCAGCCGGTGAACGGCCAGCAAGTCCGGCCGTTCGGGCAGTTGCCGGCGGTGGCTCACTCGGCCCGGGTAAACAGAACCGTGCCGTTGGTGCCTCCGAAACCGAACGAATTGGAAATGGCAACGTCGATGGACTTCTCGCGCGCGTTGCCGGGCACCAGATCGATGTCCTTGCAGGCCTCGTCGGGGCGCTCCAGATTGATCGTCGGCGGGACGATACCGTGATACAGGGCGAGGACGGTGAAGATGGCTTCCACGCCACCGGCCGCCCCCAGCAGGTGCCCGGTCATGGACTTGGTCGAGCTGACCATCATCGATTCGGCGTGCGCGCCGAACGTTCTGCGCACCGCGGCGAGTTCGGCCCGGTCGCCGAGCTGGGTCGAGGTGCCGTGGGCATTGACGTAGTCCACGTCCGACGGGTTCAGGCCGGCGTCGCGGATGGCCGCTTCCATGCAGCGTGCCGCACCGTTGCCATCTTCCGGTGGCGACGTGATGTGGTGCGCGTCGGCGGACATGCCGTAGCCCTTGATCTCGGCATAGATTCGGGCACCGCGCATGCGCGCATGCTCCAGTTCTTCCAGCACCACCATGCCGGCCCCATTACCGAGCACAAAGCCGTCCCGGTCCTGATCCCATGGGCGGCTCGCGCCCTCGGGGTCGTCGTTGCGCGTCGACAGTGCGCGCGCGGCGGAGAAGCCGCCCATCGCGGTCGGCGTGGTGCCGAACTCGGTGCCCCCGGCAATCATCACGTCGGCGTCGCCATAGGCGATCAGCCGGGCTGCATCGCCGATGTTGTGGGTACCGGTGGTGCACGCGGTAACGATCGAGATATTCGGGCCACGGTAGCCATAGCGGATCGAGACCTGACCGGCGATCATGTTGATGATGCAGCCGGGAACGAAAAACGGCGAGATGCGGCGCGGCCCGGAATCGAGATAGGTCTGGTAGGTATCCTCGATGGTCTTGATGCCGCCGATGCCGGAGCCGATGGCCACGCCATAGCGCGTCGGATCCCCCAGGTTTTCGGGAAGACCAGCGTCCTCGATCGCCTGCACCGCTGCAGCGATGCCGTAGTGGATGAACGTGTCGGACTTGCGCGCGTCCTTCGGCGCCAGGTATTTCGAGACATCGAAGTCGCGAACCTCCCCGGCGATCTTGCAATTGAACATCTCGGCATCGACTTCGGTCAGCGGACCGATCCCGCTGCGACCGTTGATGATGTTGTCCCAGGCCGTAGGCACATCGTTACCGACCGGGCTGATGCAACCCAGCCCGGTCACCACAATGCGGCGTTCACCCTGCATGATTCAATCCAGATCCGTGCATGACTATCCGACAGCCTACTTGTCGACCGTGGACTTGACGTAGTCAACCGCCTGCTGAACCGTGGTGATCTTCTCGGCTTCCTCGTCCGGAATCTCGCACTCGAATTCTTCTTCCAGCGCCATCACCAGTTCGACCGTATCCAGCGAATCGGCCCCCAGGTCGTCGACAAACGACGCGCTGGGCGTGACTTCCTCTTCCTTTACGCCAAGCTGTTCAACAACGATTTTTTTGACCCGTTCTTCAATGCTGCTCATCAGTCAATTCCTCTATGGGTTGAAGAAAGCGCGCACATTGTAGGTAACAAATGCCGCCGCTTCCAGTTTACCGGACAACCGGTTTCGGGTTGCAACAAGTTGATTCAATATTTAGTTAAATAAATCAACGGATTATATCATTTTCACAGAATTCATGTCATGTACATTCCGCCGTTGACGTGGATCGTCTGGCCGGTAATGTATGCGGCCGCCGGACTGGCCAGCCAGGCCACGGTCGCGGCAATGTCGTCAGGCTGGCCGAGGCGGCCCAGCGGAATCGTCGCGGCCAGCCGGTCGCGCTGATCCTGCTCCAGGGCGCGCGTCATGTCGGTATCGATGAAGCCCGGCGCAACCACGTTGACCGTGATTCCGCGCGCGGCAATTTCCTGCGCCAGCGAGCGCGAAAAGCCAGCCAGACCGGCCTTGGCCGCAGCGTAATTGGTCTGCCCGGGATTGCCACTGTATCCAACCACCGACGAAATCGAGACGATGCGTCCGCCGCGTGCCTTGAGCATGCCTTTCAGACACGCCCGGGACAGGCGCATGGCGCCGGTGAGGTTGGTATCCAGCACTTCCAGCCAGTCCTCGTCCTTGAGCCGCATCAACAACTGGTCGCGGGTCACCGCGGCGTTGTTGACCAGGATGGTGGGCGCCGAAGCGCGTTCGACAATCGTCTTGATCATTGCCGGCGCCGCTTCGGCATCGCGCACGTCCAGCACCAGCCCGCGGCCCTCGCCGAGCCGCTCGCCGATTGCTTGCGCGCCGCTTTCGCTGGTAGCGGTTCCGAACACGTCGGCGCCATGCGTCTTGAGCGTATCGGCAATCGCCGCGCCGATGCCCCGGCTTGCACCGGTAACGAGCGCGACCTGGCCGTCCAGGCGAAAGGATTTCGGAAAAGTGTGCTGATTCATTGCTATCTCTGTAGAATCCGGGTTGCGGCGCTGATGCCGTGCGCTCAGTCTTGCAGCGCCTGCTCGACACCTTCGCACGACTCCAGCGCCAGCCACTCGGCGTCGCGCTGGATGCGTCGGCCCAGGCCCGAAAGTACTTTTCCGGGGCCGCATTCGAGAAACCGCGTCGCGCCATACGCGACCAATGCGCGAATGGTACCCGTCCACGGCACCGGATGGGTAAGTTGATCAATCAGCGCCCGGCGAATCGAATCCGCATCGTCGCGTGATCGAAGGTCGACATTGTGCAGCACCGGCCGCACCGGCGTCTTGATTTCAATCATTTCCAGCGCTCGCTTGAGACCGGACGCCGCCGGGGCCATCAATGGACTGTGCGCGGGCACGCTGACCGGAAGCAGCATCGCGCGCTTCGCGCCGGCCTGCCTGCATTCGTCGAGCGCTTGCTCGACGCCTGCGCGACTGCCGGCGATCACCAGTTGTCCGGGCGAATTGTAGTTGGCCGCAACCACGACCTCGTTCGAAGCAATCGCAGTGCAAATCTGTTCGACCTGCTCGTCTTCCAGCCCCAGGATCGCGGCCATCGCGCCCTCACCTTCGGCCACCGCTTCCTGCATGAGTCGTCCGCGCTCGTGGACAACCGCGGTCGCATCGACCAGCGCCATGGATTCGGCCGCCACCAGCGCGGCGTATTCGCCCAGGCTGTGGCCGGCCATGACGGCGGGCATGGCGCCGCCGCGATCGCGATACACCCGCCACACGGCGATGTCGCCGGCCAGCATCGCCGGCTGGGTCCAGCGGGTCTGGTTGAGCTCGTCGACGGGGCCTTCGGATACCAATTGCCACAGGTCGCATCCGCCGATTGCGCGCGAGGCTTCATCGAAAGTTTCGCGCACCAGCTCGCTGCCTGCGGCAAGCCCGGCGAGCATGCCGACGCTTTGCGAACCCTGCCCCGGAAAGATGGCTGCTGTTTCACTCATGCTTGCACTACCCCGAGTTACTGCGGAATCGTTGATTGTTGTGTTTTATTTTGACGACCGGACAAGCTTCAATATCGTACCAGGGCCGCGCCCCAGGTAAACCCGCCGCCAAAGGCTTCCAGCAACATGTTGTCACCGCGCTTGATGCGCCCGGAGCGTACCGCCACATCCAGCGCCATGGGCACCGACGCGGCCGAGGTGTTGCCGTGCTCGTCGACGGTCACCACAACGCGATCCATGGGCATGTCCAGCTTGCGCGCCGTCGCCTTGATGATGCGCAGATTGGCCTGATGCGGAATCAGCCAGTCCAGATCGTGCTTGTCCATGTTGTTATGCGCCAGCGTCTCGTCGACAATGCGGCCCAGCGTATTGACCGCGACCTTGAACACTTCGTTGCCCTTCATCTTGACTTTCAGTCCGCCGCGCGGTTCGGCGGCAAAACCCCTGGAAACGCCGACCTCGACATTGAGCAGGTCGGCATGCGCGCCGTTGGCATGGATGTGCGTCGACAGCACGCCCGGTTCCGGATCGGCCTGCAGCACCGCGGCGCCGGCGCCATCGCCGAACAGCACGCAGGTCGAGCGGTCGCTCCAGTCGAGCATGCGGGTCAGCGTTTCGGCACCGATGACCAGCACCCGTTTGGCCGTGCCGGCCTGAATGTACTGGGTGGCGATCGAAAGCCCGTAGATGAAACCGGAACAGGCGGCGTTGACGTCGAACGCCCCGCACTCGCCCAACCCCAGACGTTGCTGGATCAGGCAGGCCGTCGACGGGAACACCAGGTCGGGCGTGGTGGTGCCTACGATCAGCAGATCGATTTCGGAAGGCTTGACGCCGGCATCTTCCAGCGCGATACGCCCGGCCTGTTCGGCCAGATCGCCGGTGGTCTGGCCGTCGGCCGCCACGCGCCGCTCGCGGATTCCGGTGCGATCGCGAATCCACTCGTCGGTTGTATCGACCAGCTTCTCGAGATCGGCGTTGGTCACCACATTTTCCGGCAGGTATCGCCCGGTGCCGATTATTCTTGCGTACATTTTTGAGCAGGTCTCCTACACGTTTGCCCAGAGCTGGCGTTCGAGTTCGGGCAACATGTCACGGCGCACTTCCAGCGCCGCAACTCCAATCGCATGCGCAATTCCCTCGATGCTTGCATGCGCGTGGCTCTTGATCACGATACCATTGATTCCCAGCAGCGAAGCGCCGTTATGGCGCGCAGGATCGTAGGTCTGGTGCATGCGTTTGCGCAACTTGCGCAAGCCCGGCCCGGCAAACATTCTACTTCCGGCCGCATCGATTTCGGCCAGCAGCATCGCGATCGCACCCTCGGCCGACTTGAGCAGCACGTTGCCGGCGAAACCGTCGCACACCACAACATCGGCACGGCCGGCGAACACATCGTGACCCTCGATAAAACCGATCAGATCGATATCGGTCGCCGAACAGCGTCTTGCGGCTTCGCGCACCACGTCCGGGCCCTTGTTCGGTTCACTGCCGATATTGAGCAGGCCGACGCGCGGCTTGCGCCCCAGCAGCGCGCCGACCGCGGTGCTTCCAAGTAGCGCGAATTCGGTCAGGCGCTCGGCATCGACCCCGATATTCGCGCCCAGATCCAGCACCCAGACCGGACCGCCGACGACCGGAAACCCGGTCATCAGGGCCGGCCGCTCGATGCCCGGCAAGGTGCCCAGCCGGTAACGCGCCAATGCCATCAGTGCGCCGGTATTGCCGGAACTGACCAGTGCATCGGTCGAACCACCGGCCACCCGCTCCAGGCCCAGCGCCATGCTCGAACCGCGGCCATGACGCAGCGCCTCGGCCGGACTGGATTCCATGGCAACATGCCCGGTGCAGGAAACCCGCTCGATACGCGCCGATACCGCTGCCGGCAATCTGGCCAGCGCGGGATCGAGTTCAGCGGGATCGCCGACAATCTGCAGGCACAGACGGTCATCGGCGGCCAGCGCCACGGCCGCTGCGTCGACCGCCCGGGCGGGTGCGAAATCGGCGCCCATGGCGTCGACACAGATACAGACATCCCGATCGCCGGCTCGATTGATCGTGCCGGCGGATTCGCGCTGTTGTCGGTTCATCGATTCAGGCGCACGCCCGGCATCGCGCGCAAACGCGCATCACCGCGCCGGGGCCGGCGCGTTATTCCTGGTCTTCGATTTCTTCGACTTCTTCGGCCATTTCCACCACCTGGCGGCCGCGGTAGAAGCCTTCGGCGCTGACGTGGTGGCGGCGATGAATTTCACCGGTTGCTCGCTCTTCGGAGAGCGTGGCTGCGGTGAGGCTGTCGTGCGAACGGCGCATGCCGCGACGCGACGGGGTTTTTCGGCTTTTTTGTACGGCCATGTTGGCTTCTCCAGTCTGTTTCCTTCGATCGTCGGGCCGAAACCCGGCGCTATTTCAATCCCTTGCTTCTATCTGTCTTGCTTCTATCTGTCATTTGCATCTCAATCGTCGGTCTTGCGCAACCGCGCCAACTCGGCGAACGGATTTTCGTCCTCGTCCGGTTCTGTCGGCTCGAACCGGTCCCCGGCGTTGTCGACCGGCACACTGTCGGGATCCCTGGGCACCAGCGGCAGCGCCAGTAGCAATTCGTCCTCAACCAGCTCGACAAGCTTCAGCCGCCCTTCCGGCACCAGCTTCGGCTCCAGGTCCTCCGGCAACCCGGCCAGCTCGCTTTCCGATGCCACAATGGCCACCGTAGAACGGCTGTCTATGGGCTGGCGGTAACGCTTCAACGTACGCTGGCAAGTCATGGGCACCGAACCGTGCACATGCACCGACAGGCGAACGATATTCCCGATGCCCGACGAAGCTTCCAGCGACGCGGCCACCTCAAATCCGATCACCGCGTCCGGCGCCGGCTCATCGAGCAGGTCGCTGACGCGCGGCATCCACTCGATGCGCGCCTCGCCGGCAAACCTGCGCCCGGCCTGGGCTGCGCGCTCGGCGTCGATCCAATCAGGAAAATCACGCGACATAGCCGGTCAGTATATCATTTGCAGCTCTTTTGCAACAGCCCGGAGTGCTTTCGACATGTCCCGCCCCGAGCACGAACGACCACCGCTGATTCTCGCCTCGAGCTCGTCCTACCGGGCGGCAATGCTCGAACGGCTGGGCGTACCCTTTTCCACCGTGGCCAGCGGCATCGACGAAACGCCGGAGCCCGGCGAGACGCCCGGGGCGCTGGTCCGGCGCCTGGCGCTGGCCAAAGCCCGCCAGGTCGCCGATGCGAACCCGCAGGCGCTGGTCATCGGCGCCGACCAGGTGGCGGTGCTGGGCGACCAAGTGCTCGGAAAGCCGGGCGCCCGCGAGCACGCCATCGCGCAGATTGCGCGCATGTCCGGCCAGCGGGTGGATTACCTCTCCGGGCTTGCGCTGCTGGGCGCCGGGCAGCAACAAGTCGATATCGTGCCGACCCGGCTGAAATTCCGCGAGTTGGAACAATCGGAAATCGAGCGTTACGTCGATCGCGACCAGCCGTTCGACTGCGCCGGCGCGATGCGCTCGGAAAGCCTGGGCATTGCGTTGCTCGAATCGCTTTCCAGCGACGATCCCACGGCGCTGATCGGCATGCCGCTGATCCGCATCGCGCAATGGCTGCGCGCGGCCGGGTATGAAATTCCCTAATACGACTGTGTTATAAAAAGCCCTCTGGGCTGTTCCTCCCGCAGCAGGGACACCT
>JBBDSL010000109.1:0-20208 GCA_040904965.1 Wenzhouxiangellaceae bacterium | reverse complement strand
AGATGCGGGGCATGGCGGTGCCGCAGTAGGTGGGGTGGTGAATAAGGCGGGTTTAAAGTTGCCTGACTCGCGTTGTGTCTCAGTATTCACGTCCAGCAAGCAGAAATTCCCGCGCAGGATGTGTTGAGCCGCAGGCGAAACGCATCATTTTCGAACCTGACCGGTGCGTTTCGCTGCGCTCCACACACCCTACTGAGACACAACGCGAGTCAGATAAAGTTGAACAGGCGGATTCACTCGACCACCGCCACCAGCTCGAACCGGCAGGCGTCGGGCGGCAGCGGTTTCTGGATCAGGTAGCCCTGCGCCAGGTCGCAACCGTGCTCGGCCAGAAATTCCTGCTGGCCGGCCGTTTCGACACCCTCGGCCACGACCTCCAGGCCAAGCCGGTGACCGAGCGCGATCATGGCAGCGACCAGGTCGCGCTGACGCTTGTTGTGCAGCACACCTTTGAGGAATTCGCGATCGAGCTTGATCCGATCCACCGGCAACCTGATGAGATTGGCCAGACTGCTGTAGCCGGTGCCGAAATCATCCAGTGCCACGCTGATGCCGGCAGCGTGCAGGGCGTTGATCTGGCGTGCCGCGTGGGCCAGATCGCGCAGCGCCGTGTTCTCGGTAATCTCCAGCTCCAACTGCCCGGGGGCCACGTCGAAGCGCCGGCAGGCCTCGACCACCTCGTCGATCATACCGGCATGCTGAAAGCGCTGCGCGCTGAGGTTGACCGCCACCTTCAGGCCGGACTTGCCCTGCCGGTTCCATTCGGCCAACTGCTGCAGCGCTGATTCCAGCGCGAACTTCTCCAGCGCGCCGAGCACACCGATGCTGGCGGCCTCGTCCAGAAACGCCGCGGGACGCAGTACGCCACGCACTGGATGGCACCAGCGCAGCAACGCCTCGAAGCCCGTTACTCGACCGTCGTCCAGCGCCACGATCGGCTGGTAGTAAAGCTCGAACTGGCCTTCGGACAGGCCGCGACGAAGTTCGCTTTCGAATTGAAGCGCCGCCTCGACCTCACCGTCCGTCTGGCTCTCGAGCTGCTGAAACAGGGTCACATCGCGACCGATCTGGGCCGATTGGACCAGTGCGTGCTGGCTGTGCTGGAGCAGCAGCGCGGGCTCCAGCGCGTCATCGGGGTAGACACTGATGCCGGCGCAGAAGGTCACGAAAATCTCCTGGCCTTCGATGACTACCGGCCGGATCGCGCTGGCCAGTAGGCCTTCTGTCCAGCCGAATATCTGCTCCGGATCATCCAGCGTGGGCCGCACGATCACGAAATCGCGATCGCTGATACGCCCCAACGCGCAACGTTGGCTGATCGCTTCGTGCAGGCGACCGGAGATCTCCTTCATGATGTGCTCGGTGCGCTGCCAGCCAAGCGCCCGGTTGAGCATTGCGAAGCGGTTCATGCCCAGCGATACCACCGCAATGCGGCGCGAACCGGTGCGGTCGATGAGCTCGCCGATCTGGTCGATCAGCATTTCCCGATTGGGCAATCCGGTGGTCGTATCGTGCAGGCGGGCGTGCTCCAGATCGCTGTGCGCCTTGCGCGTTCGCTGCTGCTGAAGCTCCAGCAACCAAACCACAATACCCAATGCAATCACCGACTGAAACAGGAAGTCGATTAGACCCGCATAGCTGAAATAAAACGGCGGCGGATAGCCCGCGCGCTGCGCAAGGTTGATGCCCACCACATGCAACATCTGCAGGCCGAACAGGCAGAAGCCGATGGCGCTGATGCGCGCGCCGACCAGCCGGGCCCGCCGCTGAGCCCGCCACAGCAGGATGCCTGCGACCAGGAAGGCAATTCCGGTGAGTGCATAGCGAAATTCGACGCGAAGCAGGATTCTCAAGTCCGCAGATTGTGAATCGAACGCGCCTATGGTGGCCGTCAAAATCCCGAACATCGCGGCCGCACCCACCAGCGAAATTTCAACCCGGCGCCGGACCGTCGTGTGGTTTACGGCCTCCCAGGTGCCGATCATCAACCAGACCACGTGCGGGTAGGCCGCACCCAGCGAAACGCCGCTACACAGGAAACGGACAAATTCGTAACCCGGCCCGGCCCAGTAAAGACCCAGCGCCGCGGCCGACGCGCCCAGGTACATCGCCAGCGCCAGCGCACTGCATGCCCAGTGATGCAGGAACGCGTGCCGGAAAGTATAGAAAAAGTACATCAGCAGCGCAGCCAGCACCATCGCGGCTACGCTCTGCATGACCTGGATCGCAATCACGATCTCCGCCGGAGCAATGTCCATTTCCGGGTCGCTCACCTCTTGTCAAGCTTCCGAGCATACACCCTGGCGGCGCAATAATCACTTCGCCCCCGATGCCGGACTCATCCGGGGCGGCGAAATTCCATGCGCAGCCAGAACGATGTTCCCAGCGCACGATACGTGCCCAGGTCGGTGTTGGCCGCATCGGCGTTGGCGAGAAACGGCGGTTCGATATCGGTCAGGTTCTGGATGCCAGCCGACAGCCGCCAGCCGGGCCCGGGCGTCCACTCGACATCGACATCGTGATACAGCACCGCGCCGGCCCGGTTGACGGTGCCCGGGAAGACTTCGTCACCGCGCTCGCGGATCTCGCCGATCCAGTGGGCCCGATAGCCCAGCTTCCAGTCCGCCCGATGCCAGTCGACACGATACTGGCCGCGCCATTCCGGGATGGCGCCGAAGTTGTCCTGATCGAACCCGCCGGCACCGAACAGCGGCGCGGCCCCGGCAAAGGCCACGAGTTCGCGCTCAATGACATGACTGAGCATCAGGCGGTGATGAAAGGAGCCTTTCTGTCCGTCCGCCAGCCACTCCAGCTCCAGGTCGACCCCACGCGCGGTTTCGTCTGCAATGTTCTGCAGCCGGGCCTGGACCGCGCCGATGGCGCCGCTGGGTTCGCGCTCGATTGCATCGCAGAACTGCATCGCGCCGGTTGCCAGGCACTGCTCGAGTATGGTGCTGGCGCCCAGTGCGCCGATGCCGTCGCTGATCTCGATGTCGTGGTAGTCCAGCGCAAGACGCAAGCCTTCCATTGCCGGCGGTTGCCAGCTCAAACCCACGGTGACAATGTCGGCGGACTCGGGCGCCAGATCCGGGTTGCCGCCGGAAAGCTGCGGCGTTTCCTCGCCGCTCTGGCTGAAACTCCCGTCGGCGGGCACGCCCTGGTCGACACAGCGCTGGATCTCGGTCGTCGTCAGTACCGCGAAATCGCTGCAGGGATCATTGACAATGGGGTTGGACTGGCTTTGCGCGCCGAACAGTTCGCCGACGTTGGGCGCGCGAAACGACTCCGACCAGGCGCCGCGAAAACTCAAGGCATCCAGCGGCTGCCAGCCCAGGCCGACTTCGAAGATCGACTCGGTGCCGAAGTTCGAGAAATCCACCAGGCGCGCACCCAGGTCCAGGTCCATGCTGCGCGCCAGTCGCGCCCCGGCCAGCAGGGGCACTCCGAACTCGAGGTAGATCTCGCGGCTGTCGAATTCGCCGCGCGTCAGTGCCCGGGCGTTGCCGGTGGTGTTGCCGGCCTGCGTTTGCGAGTCGGGCCGGTCGACGCCGCGTTCCTGGCGCCATTCGAAGCCGGCGGCGGCCGCGATCGGGCCGGCCGGGGCCGTCAACAGGTCGCCGGTGAAGTTCAAATCGAACACGGTCTGTTCGTTGAAACCGGTATCGTCGAGCCGTGTGCCGACAAAACCCAGCATCTCCGGCGTGATGCTGCCCGGCCCGCCGAACAGGTTCAACGGCACGCAACCGGCTATCGGAGAAAGTGGCGTGCCGCACACGGCCCGCCCGGAGGCGTCGCGAAACGAAGGTCCCAAGGCGAGCCGCAGACGGTCGTCGAGCAGGTCGCCGGTCTTGCGCTGGTCGGTCTCGTTGCGCCCGTGGCTGACCGCCGCATCCCAGAACCACGGTCCGAACTGGCCATCGGCGCCGAACACGAAGCGCCAGGCGTAGTTGTCCTGGCTGAATGTTCGCGGGCCGGCCTCGACCAGCCTGCGCCGGACGTCGGTCAGGGTTTCGTCGAACGGATTGAACAGGTTGGCCGCATCGACGACCACGCCTTCCTCGCGCGTGGTGAAAAACGGCAGCGGGGCCAGTTGCTGACTGGATTCGCGCCGATGGACGAAAGCTTCGGCGTGCAGCCGCAGCTTCGGTGAAAAGCGCCAGTGGCCTTGTCCGAACGCAGTCAACCGTTGCGAGGCCTGCAGCAGGTCCTCGAACGGGTTGAAGTTGAAGCGGTCGGTATCGGGCCCGGCATCGGTAAACGGACGAAAGTCGTCGGCACTGTCGCCATCGCGCCCTTCAATCAGCGTCAGGCGGCCGAGCGCAGTGCGGAACTGACCTGCCGGCGGCGCCGAGGAGCCGTCGAAGACGACTCGGTTTTCCGGCCCGGCCAGCGACAGCCGCTGGCGCGAAAACGCCCGCGCGCCCTTGCTCACAGCAGGCTGGTCGGTGTAATCGATGCCCAGTGCAAAGCCGCCCCGCTCGAAGCTGCGCCCGGCGAGCGCACTGAGCGTGAACGTTTCGCCATCGGCACGGCTGGTGATGCTGGACCGGGCCAACAACTCCGCGCCGTCGAACGCATCGCGAGTAATGATGTTGATGACCCCGGCCAGCGCGTCGGCGCCGTATTCCACCGATGCACCGGACTTGAAGACTTCGATCCGCTCGACCATGGAAACGGGCAGCATGCCGATATCGACGACGCCGCTGGCGCCGTTGCCGCCGGGCACGAAACGACGACCGTTGACCAGGACCAGCGTGCGTTCGGCGCCGAGCCCGCGCAGCTCCACGGTTTCGATGCCGCGCGACAACCCGCCGCCCTGGCCGCGCTGGCTGCTCTGGGTGTTGAGCGGCGAGCCGCTGGTAAAGGTCAGCTGTTGCAGGATATCGCCGAGGCGATGCTGGCCGGTCGCCAGCAGGTCTTCGCGCGAGACCCGCGTGATCGGCCAGGCGCGCGCACCGAAAAAACCGCGCAGGCGCGTGCCGGTTACGGCGACCTTGTCCAGCGCCCGGGCCGATTCATCGCTTTGTTCGGGCTGGGCGAGCGCCGGCGGGGCGGGCGCGGCGATCAATGTCATCACCAGCGCGCCAGCACGCCACGTCGTCAGCCGCGTCATCGTCGATCAGTGCCGGAAATGGCGCCGGCCGGTGAACACCATGGCGATACCGTGCCGGTCGGCCGCCTCGATCACCTCGGCATCGCGCTTCGAGCCGCCGGGCTGAATGACGGCGCGAACGCCGGCTGCCGCGGCGGTTTCCAGGCCGTCGGCAAACGGAAAGAATGCGTCCGAAGCCATGCACGCGCCGGCCAGCTCCAGGCCCTGATCGCCGGCCTTCATGACCGCGATGCGTGCGGCGTCGACGCGGCTCATCTGCCCGGCGCCGATGCCCAGCGTGGCCTCGTCGCGCGCCAGCACGATCGCATTGGATCGCACCATCGCCACGCACGCCCAGGCGAATTCCAGGTCGCGCAATTCTTGTTCATCGGGCTTGCGCCGGGTGACCACTTCGAACCCTTCGCGGTCTTGCAGCAATCGATCCGGCGCCTGAACCAGCCAGCCGCCGTCGATCCGGCGCAGGTTGTATTCGGCCGCGGCCGGGTTTTCGGGCGCCAGCAGTCTCAGGTTTTTTTTGTCGGCCAGCGCGGCACGCGCGTCCGGCTCGAAGGCCGGTGCGATCACCACCTCGGCGAACTGACCGGCAACCGCCTCGGCCGTCTCGGCATCCAGCGGCCGATTGAACGCGATGATGCCGCCGAATGCCGAGACCGGGTCGGCCGCCAGCGCCTTGCGATAGGCTGCCGCTGACGACGCGCCGCGCGCGGCGCCGCACGGATTGGTGTGCTTGATGATGCAGCAGGCAGGCGCGTCGCCCAGCGAGTTCACGCCGGCCCAGGCGGCGTCGGCGTCGAGCAGGTTGTTGAAGGACAGCGGCTTGCCCTGCAGTGGTTCGGCCCCGGCCAGGCCGCCGGGCGCGGTGCCGCGCTCGGCGTAGACGCCGGCCGGCTGGTGCGGATTCTCGCCGTAGCGCAGGCCGGCGATACGGTCCAGCGAGAGATTGATCTTCGGCGGAAGTACCTCGTCGGAGTCGCGCGCGGAAAGCCACTGGCTGATCTGGCCGTCATAGCTTGCAGTGTGGCCGAACGCGCGAGTGGCAAGCGCTCTTCTGGCGGCCGGATCCGGCATCGCCGGAAGACCTCCGGTCAGGGCCGGATAATCGTCGGGACTGCAGACCACGGTCACGCGCTGATGGTTCTTGGCCGCCGCGCGCAGCATGGCCGGGCCGCCGATATCGATGTTCTCGATCGCCTCGTCAAGCGAACAGCCCGGACGGGCCACTGTTGCGGCAAACGGGTACAGGTTGACCACCACCAGGTCGATCGGCGGCAGGTCGTGCTCGCGCGCAGTCTCGTCATCGACGCCGGCGCGCGCCAGAATGCCTGCGTGCACCCTGGGATGCAGGGTCTTGACCCGGCCGCCCATGATTTCCGGAAACCCGGTGAAATCCGAGACCTCGACGACCGCGATGCCGTGCTCGCGCAAGGTGCGTGCCGAGCCGCCGGTGGACAGGATTTCGACGTCGTGTGCGGCCAGCGCGGTGCCCAGATCGACCAGGCCGCGCTTGTCCGAGACGCTGATCAGCGCGCGGCGGATCCGGTCTGAATGCATGTTCATAGACCGTAGCGGCGAATGCGGTTGCGCAAGGTCGAGCGGGTCATGCCGAGAATCGCGGCAGCGCGCGACTGATTGCCGCCGGTGTGATTCAGCACGGTCGTGATCAGCGGCACCTCGACCTCGCGCAAAATGCGTTCATGCAGGTTGTCGGGCGGGGTGTTTCCCATGTCATCCAGGTACTGCGCCACTGCCCGCGTGACTACATCCTTGAGGCGCGGCTTCGACGCTTCAGATTCCGAATCGGGCATTGCTTGGACCAAAGATTGAATGGGTGCCGGCAACGCCATCGCGCGCCACGAGCACATCGGAGAAAAGTGACACTCAGCTGGGGAATTTAGCACATCGGCGCGATTTTGCCGCAGCCAATTCGGGCGGATCAGTAATAAAAAGTCATGCTGAAACCCGACGGGCGCGACGACTCGACAACCATTTCCAGCACCACCGGCAGCCGCACGTCCGGCGCGAAACCGGCGTCAAGATTGGTCTCGGGGGCCAGATATTCGCCGGGCGCCAGACGGCGCCGGGCGACGGTCTGCTGGCTGGCATCGAACAGTGTCAGTTCGATGTTGGGCCACGCCACCGTGCGCCCGGATTGGTTGACCAGCACGGCGCTGATGACGAACGCATCATTGAGCGAAGGGTGCGGATGCATGTCGCGCGAAACCAGCTGCAGCGCGTTCTCGACCGCCACCGGGCGGCTGTCGCGAATGCCCAGGATGCCGGTATCCAGTCGCCAGCCCTCCGGGCCGGCCAGCTGCAGGATCAGCGCGACGATCAACACCACGCCCAGCGCCGGCCAGACAAACCGCATCCAGTCCGGCGCGCGCTCCGGCTCCAGGTCCAGTCGCAGTACCGGGCCCCGGTTGTCCACCGCCTCATCATGTTCATCGACTTCAGCGGGCGCACCGATGATCTGCTCCTGTTCGACGTGCGGCTGCAGCATCGGCGGCATGCCGTTGGGCACGATCGGCTTGGAGGAAGCGTCGGGGAAAGTCGGGTACAGGCCGGCGAGTGCATTCAGCGTGCGTCCGCAACTGCCGCAGCGAACCATCCCGCCGGCCTGGCCCAGATCGGTATAGCCGACCGGCAGCACCGCACGGCAATGCTCGCAGCGGGTGAACGCCTGTTCACTGGGCGGGCGACCGCTTCGCCGGGACGGCTTGTTCATCGCTGCCGGCTAGCCTGAATCGCTCAGCCGACGGTGCCGGTCGAGTTCGGCGGCGAGCTCTTCGTCCAGCGATGTCAGCCGTGCCTCGATCTGGCTGAGCCTTTCGTTGAGGTCGCGGATACCGGCGCGCGCCTCGCTGATGCGCCTGACCAGATTTTCGGGCACGGGATCGCCGCGGCGTTCAAACGTGGCGGCCCGCTCGACGGCGTCGCTAAAGCGCGCGCGGGTCTGTTCGATAAGCGACTCGACCGAGCTGCGCTCGACCATGATCGTCTCCCGGCGCGCCTCGATGGATCGACGCACGTCGCCTTCGGTGGGATAGGCGGCCAGGAACAACCGATCCTGCTGCGCCTGGATCTTTTCCATTTCGGCTGCTTCGCGCTGCTGCGCCTGCGCGGCCTTCAGCGCTTCGAGTTCGTCACCGGTCTTGACCCGGTCGACGCGCTCGGCCACCAGACCGTCACTGGTCAGTCGGTCGTGCGCATTGCCCGCCCGGTCCGGCGGAAGCGTCTGGCTGTAGTGCACCTTGCCGTCTTCGTCCACCCATTTGTAGACATTCTGGGCCGAAACCAGCGCGGTCGACAACAACAGGATGATCAATAACAGGATTTTCATGGACTACGCCCCCGGTGATGCTCCGTAGCGCTTGCGATATTCAAGCATATCAGACAACGATTCCGAATCCGAATCGTCCCGTTTCAACGCCGCGATCAAGTCGTCGAGAGCGGCCACCGCCACCACTTGGATTCCGCGCCGGCCAATCTCCGACCGTGCCGATTGCGTCCCGGTTCCGCGCTCCTGCCGGTCCAAGCCGACAACCAGCGCGCCGACGCTTGCGCCGGCGTCTTCGATCAGACGCTCGGCCGCGCTAAATGCGGTACCGGCCGAGATCACATCGTCGACTACCAGCACCTTGCCGGCCACCGGCGCGCCGACCAGCCGCCCGCCCTCGCCGTGATCCTTGGCTTCCTTGCGGTCGTAGGCGACCGGCGCGTCAATGCCGTGGCGACGATACAGGCTGATCGCGACACTGGTGGCCAGCGGAATGCCCTTGTAGGCGGGACCGAAGATCAGGTCGAACTCGATCCCGGCATCAACAATCGCGTCGGCGTAGCAATCGGCGACGCCAGCGATATGACGGCCGTCGCAAAAAGCACCGGCGTTGAAAAAATACGGGCTGATCCGACCCGATTTCAATTCGAAGCGGCCGAGCTTCAGCGCACCGGCCGAGCGCGCCAGGGCAATGAATTCTCGCGTCCACTCGTTCATGAATGAAAGTCTAACGGGTTTTCGACCAGGCAAACCGCTACCATTGGCGGCGAGGTCACAAAACAGACATGTCAATGCGCATCATCACGCTGAACGCAAACGGAATTCGCGCCGCCGCGCGCAAGGGCTTCTTCGACTGGCTCGCCCGCCAGCGCGCCGACGTGGTGTGCATCCAGGAAACCAAGGCGCAGGAGCACCAGCTTGCCGACCCGATGTTCAAACCGCGATATTTCGACACCTGCCTCTACCACGACGCCGAGAAGAAGGGCTATTCGGGCGTCGCGATCTACGCCCGCAGGGCGCCGGACCGGGTCCAGACCGGCATCGGCTGGGACAAGATGGATTCGGAAGGCCGCTGGCTGCAGGCCGATTTCGGCAATCTTTCCGTGATTTCGCTGTATCTGCCCTCGGGCACCTCGGGCGAGGTGCGTCAGGCCGTCAAGTACGAGATGATGGACTATCTCAAGCCGCGCTTCGAGCAGATGGCGCGTGACGGTCGCGACTACATCATCTGCGGCGACTGGAATATCGCGCACAAGGAGATCGACCTGAAGAACTGGCGTTCCAACCGCAAGAACTCCGGATTCCTGCCCGAAGAACGCGCGTGGATGGACGAAGTATTCGGGCCGGTCGGGCTGCACGATGCTTTTCGCAAAGTCGATCCGCGTCCCGAGCAATACACTTGGTGGTCCAACCGCGGCCGGGCCTGGGACAAGAACGTCGGATGGCGGCTGGATTACCAAGTGGCCTCCGGCAACCCGGCTGACAATGTCGAGAAGGCGCGCATTTTCACCGACAAAAGATTTTCCGACCACGCCCCGCTGATCATGGATTATGCAGGCTGACACACCGGCGCAACCCGGGCGCCTGCGCGATCTGATCCTCGCCTGGCGCGACCGCCGGCTGGCGGTAATCTTCCTGCTGGGCATGGCCTCGGGTTATCCGTGGGTCCTGGTCGGCTCGGCGATGTCGGCCTGGCTGGCCGAGCTGGGCATCAGCCGTTCGGCGATCGGGCTGATCGGCGGCGTCACGGTGATGTACGCGATCAACTTCCTGTGGGCGCCGATCCTGGATCGCTATCGCCCGATCTGGCTGGGCCGGCTGGGCAAGCGCCGCGGCTGGATCGTGGCCATGCAGCTGGGCCTGCTGGTCGCCACCCTGGTCCTCAGCCGTGCCCAGCCCGGCGAGATGCTGCTGGGCACCGGCGTGATTCTGCTCGTCATCGCATTCCTCTCGGCCACCCAGGACATCGCCATCGACGCCTACCGGGTGGAACTGATTCCCCGGGAGGACCAAGCACGCATTTCTTACGGCTCGGCCATGGCCACTTCGGGCTGGTGGACCGGCTACGGCCTCCTGGGGGCGCTGCCGTTCTGGTTCGTCGACACATTGGCCGGCGGCTGGGGCTCAGCCTATGTCGGGCTGGCCGCGATCTGGCTGGCGTTCATCGCCGCGGTGGTGGCGCTGGCGCCGCAGCCGGAAGCCGCACGACCGCTGGTCGATCTCAGCCAGTCCACGCTGGAACGCATTCGGAGTGCGGTCGTCGAACCGCTGGCCGAGTTTTTCTCTCGAAACGGTGTAAAGCTGGCGCTGGCCATCCTCGCGTTCGTGCTGCTGTTCAAGGTCGGCGAGGCGTTTTTGGGCCGGATGTCGATCGTGTTCTACAAGGAAGTCGGCTTTTCCAATGAACAGATCGGCACCTACTCGAAACTGCTGAACTGGTGGGTCACCGTGGTCTTCGCCGTGCTCGGCAGCCTGGTCAACGCGCGCTTCGGCATCATCAAGGGCCTGTTCATCGGCGGCATCGCCATGGCCTCGACCAACCTGATGTTCTCGTGGCTGGCGGTCGTCGGTCCGGAACCGTGGCTGCTGTCGTTGACCGTGATCGTCGACGGCTTCACCGCCGCGCTGGGCACCGTTGCATTTATGGCCTTCATCACCTTCCTGTCCAGCCGTACGTTCACCGCCACCCAGTACGCGTTGCTCGCTTCGATCGGCAACCTTGGCCGCACCACGCTGGCCTCGGGAAGCGGCTGGGCGGTCGATCAACTGGGTGGCAACTGGTCGCTGTTTTTCATCCTCACCGCCGTGGCGGTCATCCCCGGCCTGCTGATCCTGGCGTGGCTGTCGCCCCGTCTGAAGGCGAAATACCCGGCTGTTTTCGAGGACAAATCGGCCGGCGATGTATGACCAGGACGTAGCGAACCATGCGGGCGGGGAATGCCTGATTCTGGATCGTCGACGATCCAGTAGACGCAGTCAGTAGTCACAGTGAAAAAACAATCACACCAAAAGCAACGCGCACAGTCTGCTCTGCAACGACCAGAAACAAGCGCGCGACGAAAGGCAATTCCTTGAATGCCCGCAAGGCGTGGCGCTCCGGGCAACAGCTCCTTCTCGGCCATAGTTGAACACGACTGATTTGAAAAGCATCTTGGTCTTATGCTAGGCTGAATTCAGGGCTCGCAATTCGTTTAAAAATTGGCAATCGATACCGGCGCGCGGCGAGTCCCGTGCTTATCGATAGGGAGACTTCAAAATGAAACATCGTATAACTGCAACGCGTCATCACGCTCAGAACTGGTTAATCGGCGCGTGCATCGCCGCGGGCTGTGTGTTCGGGTCGCTTTCGGCGACCGCCGAGCCAATCAGCGGTCAGTCGGCGGATGAAGCCTACAATGTGACGATTCCAGACACGTCCGGCCGCTCCGTGGCCCCCCTCGATGCAACGCGCTCATTCGCCCTGTACGTGCGCTTTGCGCCAGAAATGAAGGTGCGCGCCCTGGATGGAGTGACGCGGTCGCTGGAAGGCGCCGATCTCAGCGGGCCGTTGTCCGTAGTCACGGACAACGGTGGGCGATTCATACCGGTGGTCAGGCATGACCTGCTGCCTGCAATCTCAATCGACGGCCAGGCAATCCCATCCCGCACCCAGCGGCTGTTACAGGAAGTTGCAGACACGCATCGCATTGCATTCGACGGAATGAAGTCGACCCACGAGATGGCGGCAATCGGCAATGCGCTGCTCGCTTTTCCGGAAGTAGAGTTCGTCGAGATGGCTGTACTGCCGCAGACGGCGCCGCTGCCCAAAAACGGTTTGAACATGTCGTTCACGAATGGCACGACCTGTACGTCGAGCTGCGATGGCACAACCATTTATTGGGTTTGCGATGACGGCTGGACCCACTCTCACCCGGCGAACGACTCCTGGGATTGTGCAGCAGCCAATATCGACCAGGAATGATTTGTAGCGCGACACCGGCCGGGAGGTGATGTGTGATCTTCCTGTCCGAGTCGATCGAGCCCGCGATGGTTTCGTGCCCGCGGGCTCGATTTATTTGGGCAAGCATCCAGCGCAACCACGACCAGCCGTCACTGGCTGTCCTCGCGTTCGAAAACATGCACGGTCGGCGGTGGGCCACGCCGCCAGTCGTCCGGCGTCGTTCGACACGGCCGCTCAGATTCAATAGGCTGCGGCCGCCGGGCCCGTTCGGGGGCAATGGCGGCCGTAGTGTACTGTCTGGTATTAATTGATGATATGAGAGCCCCCCGAAGGACCCGCAACAACGCGCAAACCGCAGAGCACAGTTGCGCTGTGTTCAAGGTTTGGAACGCTGTTGCGGGTTCTGTGCGGGGCTCCCTGCGGGCGAGCCGCGAAGCAGCCATCTGCGGCGTTGCGCTCTCTTGAAAGGGGATCACCCTTCCGGCGAGAGCGCGCCTGCCGGCTGACCGGTTGGCGACTCGCTCATTTCACCAATTAATACCAGACAGTACACTAGCCGATTCGACAGTCCCCGGGGTGGGCGCTACTGGAGGCCGGCCAGCCAGCCGAGGCCGAGAAGTGTAGATGAGCGGAACAAGCCTGTTCCCGGCGCCGGGATCCCCTGACCGGCAACAAGCGCGCCGGCGACGATTGTCACGCGCTTCGATGCTATGATTCGCGCCTTCGTCAGACAATTTGAAATGCCGGGAAATTCTTGACTTACTGTGTTGCAATGCGGCTTGATCGGGGCCTCGTGCTTTGCTCGGACTCACGCACCAGCGCCGGGGTGGACAACGTGAGCATCTATTCCAAGATGCACCGTTTCGAAACCACGCCGGATCGCCTTCTGGTACTGCTGTCGGCCGGCAACCTGGCGACCACCCAGGCCGTCAACAGCCAGATCGAGCGCGATCTCGGCAATCCGGAAATCAGCCGCGACATCAACGGATTCTCCCATCTCGACGAAGTGGCCGCCTACGTCGGCGAGATTTCGTCGAGGATCCAGGGCACATATTCCGAGCAGTCCGAACAAAACGGCTTCGGCGCATCGTTCATTCTCGGCGGCCAGATCGGCGACCAGCCGGCCGACATCTTTCTGATCTACCCGGAAGGCAACTACATCGCGGCCAGTCGCGACAAGCCGTTCCTGCAGATCGGTGAAACCAAATACGGCAAGCCCATTCTGGATCGCATTATCGAGCCTGAAACATCGCTGGAGCGCGCCGGCCGTTGCGCGCTGGTCTCCATGGATGCCAGCATGCGTTCCAACCTCAGCGTCGGCCCGCCGATCGAACTGCTGCTGTACACCGCCGGCACGCTGGATCAAGTCCGCTACCACCGTTTCGACGAAAACGACGACTACCTCCACCGCCTGAGCGTCGCCTGGTCGGAAGGGTTGAAGGAGTTGTTCATGAAGTTGCCGCGCTTCGAGTGGGAGTAGTGGGCCACGCGGCTAATTCGGTAACACTCAGAAGGACTGCGATGATGCAAAGTGATGACCCACAATGCTGTCCGCATCAGGCAAGCGCTTTCGGACAGCATCCGGAACCCGGCGCCAGGTTCCAGCCTCGGGCAAATTCTCGAAGTAATCAAACGGGAGGCTTCCCGGGCCGCTGATCTCGCCGACGACTATGCGCCCTGCCATTCCAGCTTCCTCGTGCGGGGCGCAGTAATAGTCATAAACGCCGGGCACCTCGAGCCTGAGTTCGAAGACCGCACCCGGCTCGACAAGATAACCGGAATCCCATGGCTTCGCCTGCTTCGGAATTCTAAGCGAGTGACGGGCATTGTCGGGGTGATAGGCCGTCACGGTATGCACATTCGCTCTGTTGATCCATCGAACGCTCTGGCCCGGGACCACGAATACGCCTGTGGGCTCGAAACCAACCCGCGCGCCGGACATATCGCTTGCCAGATCAATCTTGATTACATCGGACTCGACCAACCCGGGCACAAACGCGGAGAAGGCGGCGAGGCCGCCAAGTCCGGCGAGCATAGCGCGGCGTCTGATCATGTCATTTCCTAACGCTCTCATTAGTAAAACCCGCATTGCTCAGTGCGCCCCGAGGGCGCACTGAACAGGACCGATTAAAGGCTCGCTTTTGCACGCGGCACATGCCACAAGACAATATGGTAATGCGGCTCAGCAACGCCCGGATGGCCAGCGTTGTAGACGACATCCGTCTCTACAACATGGCGACCGGTCGCACCCAGCTCAGCGAAGTCCTCGTTGCTGTTGAGCTGATCTAATGGAATCATGTAGACCGTCGAAACAAGTGCCTCATTTTGGTCATAGGCCAGAAACGGGCCAGCCGGCAAGGTTTCCGGATCCACGTAAAGCGAACCAAGGCCCGGAATGAATTCCGGCAGAACAACCAGTTCACTGACGTTCTGGAAAGGCTTGGCTGGCGGCTTCTTGCCGAATCCATCATCGGCGGCAACCGGATTGAATGCAAGAACGCCGCAAACTCCGGCCACGATTATCATTGTGCTCAAATTCTTCATTTCCATCTCCTTATTTCGTTGGTTGGGTTTAGGGAAGCTCTGAACAACCCTGCGTGGGCGCGACGGCGCCTCTTCGGGAGACTCCGGTTCGGCTTGGGCGAGCATGGTTTGGTCACTCCAAATGAGCACGCCCAAACGAAACCAAAGGGCCGTCCCCTGGGGGTTTCGCCGGAGAAGTCGAATCTCGCACGCGACGCGCCTGGACCGTAGCGATGACTACTGTCGCTCGGTGCGTCATTACGATCTGCGGCTGCTCCGGCAGAAACGCACTCCACACAGGGTTGTTCAGAGGTTCCTTAACTGTATTCAATACGTTTCATAACGGAATCGACGATTCTGTCGCAACGTTTTCCGGCGAACCCGAACGTCTCTCTGACCGCGTTTGAGAGTTCGGCGTCGAGTTCGGATCGGAGCAGGTTTCGCGCTCGATGCGTTCTGGATTTGACGGTAGCCATCGGTATATCGAGAATCTCCGCCGTTTCGGATACAGACAACTGGTCCACTTCGCGCAGGATGAACGTGGTTCGAAAGGGCTGTGGCAGCTCGTCGATTGCGCGCTCCAGCACTCGGCGTACCTGGGCGTTGCCGGCTTCTCTTTCAGGGTTGTCCGATTCGGATTCCAGAGCGCACATGATTTGATCTCCATACTGCGTTCGGTTGCTGTCACTCACAAGCTCGGGTCCGGATTTCAGCCTGCGCCTGCGCATCAGTGCCTGATTGACTGCAACCTTGCACAGCCAGCCGCCAAAGTTGCCCGTGGCGCTGAACTGTCCCAGTCGGTAGAACGCTGCTATATACGCATCCTGAACCGCGTCCTCTGCCTCAGCCTCTGAACGAAGAACGCCACGCGCGATTCGGTACAACCTTTGGTTGTAGCGCCGCATGATGAGCTCGAAGAGCCCGGTGTCGCCGGCCAGGATCCGACTCACGATCTCCTCATCCGTCAGACGATCCAAGCCTTGTCGAAGTTTCTGCCCAAGATTTGAAATTTTCGACGTCATTGGTTTTTTACCGTTGGTTTACCTAGATGATGCACTAGCTTGGGAAATGGTTCCCGGGATCAAGAACGTCATGCATGGGACCTTTCAGCCGGGCACTCTGGAACCTGCTACTAATGCAACCAGAAGTATCGCCACATTCAGGGTTTCGGATGGATCCGTCCGGAACCCTGAATGTAGCAGGATGTATGAATGCAGTAGTAAGCGATGTTATCCAGGTTCCTCGCCAACCCTGGCGCAGATTCTTCACGGAGGGCATGTGATAGGGTCGCAGTAGAAGAAGTGGTGAATAAGGTGGGGTTCCAAGAACCTTTTGCGGCGCTGCGCACAAGGAGCAGCGCTTTGCCGTGCGCTCGTCGTCGCCGGATGAAGACCGGGTATCGGCTTCGTTTGCGGGCAGCTACGAGACTTTGCTGGGTGTGCGGCCCGCTGATGTGGAGGAAGCCGTGCGTACGTGCTTCGCTTCAAGCTTCGATTCGCGCGTTTTCAGCAACAAAAGCGCACACGGCTTCGACGTGACAGATCCGCGAATCGCAGTGATTGTTCAACGCCGCACTGGGTGAGTATTCGGCTTCTCTGGCGGGTGCCGCGGGCGCTATGGAATCTGCGCGGCTTTTTCTGGAACCTCTTGCAGGCCCTGCTGTTTCCAGAGCGCGCCCACCGAATTTATCGGCGCAGAGTCAATGCTCTCGAATCCGAACTCCGCGAGCAGCTCAAGGCCGACGCCGAAGCCGCGCCTGCCCGAAGTCTTTCCGAGGCACGCATGGCGCGTGCGCTTTTCAACGTTGTGATGCCGGCGTTGATCACCGGGACCATTCCGGCGGGCCCCATTGTTCGTGGTAAGAGCGAAAAGGCAAAGGCGCTCGCGGACAAACTTGCAACCGGTGCCGGAGGCTGCCTATCGGCGCCAGAATGCGGAGCGACGCCGCGCCCTTGATCAGTTGATGGCCAGCGTCGGCGCGCTGCGCCGGGTCTTGTTGCGGCGTGCCAACCGGCGCATCGAGTTGTTCGCGGGCACGCGCGACACACCCAAGCACCTGATGGTTCTGTCCAATTACGCCGTGCGCAGGCGCGCTCTGGCCGCTGGCTGCCGCCTGGTACAGGCAGGTCGGCTGGACGCTCCGGATGACGTGTTCGACCTGACCTCCGAAGAGCTCGACGCAGCCTTCCGGGATTCCACCCTGGATCTGCGAGAGATCCGCGAATGCCGGATGCAGTTTCGACGGAAACTGGACGCACACGTCGTCACATTTCCGCCGGTCATCGATTCGCGCGGCAGAATTCTGCGTCCGCCATCGCAGCACGAAACGCCTGGCCTGTTTCGAGGAATGGCCGTATCGCCGGGGCTTGTGCGCGGGCCGGTCAAGATTCTGCAAAACCCGCACGACAAGCGCGTGGCAAAGGGTGACGTGCTGGTCGCCTATACCACCGACCCGGGCTGGACCCCATTGTTCGTCAACGCCGCGGCGATCGTGCTGGAGGTCGGCGGCGTGCTTCAGCACGGGGCCGTCGTAGCGCGGGAGTACGGCAAGCCCTGCGTGGTCGGGATCGACCGGATTACGGAAAAACTTCGTGACGGGCAGCGTGTCGAAGTCGACGGCGCTGCTGGAACAATTCGTCTTCTGCCACCGGAAAGTGCGGGTTGATTCGGCCTGGTGTCCGAATGGGTAGAATAGCTGTGCTCATAAGTCACCCAAAGGCGATCCAGATGAATATATTCAGAACCCTCACTTCCGGCGCAGTCTATTTGATGCTTGCGGCCGCATTGCTGGCTTCCAGCGCGCTGGCGCACGACGCTCCGGTCGAGAACGAATTGCACGAATTGCTGGATGCGTTTCTTGCCGGTGCTTCGACCAACGATGCCGAAATGCACGACCGGTTCTGGGCCGAAGACCTGGTCTATACCAGTTCGGCCGGCGAGCGCCGCGGCAAGCGCGAGATCATGACGGGCCTGGCCGAGGCCTCAACGGCCGATGCCGGCGAGTTGCCAGTCTACCGTGGCGAGGACGTCGACATCCGCGTATTCGACGATCTGGCCGTGATCACGTTCCGGCTGGTCGCCGAGATGCCGGATGACACCACAAGCGAGTACTTCAACACCGGCGTATTCGCGAAACGCGACGGCGCATGGCAGGCGTTTACCTGGCAAGCCACACGCATTCCTGTCGAAGTCGGCGACTGAATCGGCATGGCCCCGGCGCGCGCACGCCGCGAGCTGATTCAGCGCGCCGCAGCGCTGGTCGTCGATGCGTTCGACGACTACAATGCCCGCTTCTCCGACATCACGCGGCGCGCGCGCAAGAGGTTCGTCCAGCGCGACTGGGAAGGCCACCGGCGCGATGCACGCGCGCGCATCGGCCTGTATGACGAATGCATCGCCGAGACGATCGGCCGGCTTGAATCGCTGCTTGCCGAAAGGCTTCTTTCAAGGACGCTGTGGCTGGATATTCACAGCGAATATGCCGAGTCGATTACCGGCAAGCTCGACGCCGAGCTCTACAAGACCTTCTTCAACACGCTTACACGCAGACTGTTCAAGACCCGCGGCGTGGACCCGGGCATGGAGTTCGTCGCGCTCGACATCGAACCCACCGAACAGATCACCCACCCGATCGCGCGCAATATCCATTCGTGCGCGGAGGCGCCGGCTTCCGCTGTGCAGCGGCTTCTCGCAGACCCCGGGCTGGGCTGCAACCCTGAATTCATTGCCGATGACGCCGCGCGCCTGGCCGAAAGGCTCGAGCGCGACCTGGTCGATGCCGGCGACGACAAGCTGCTGTCCATCGAGCTTTTGCAGGTGGTGTTCTACCGCGACCGGCGCGCCTACCTGGTCGGACGCGCGTTCGGCGCCAGCCGCTGGCTGCCGTGCATCATCGCCATGGTCCACGACGCAGACGGCATACGCGCCGACGCGCTGGTGACCGAACGCCGCCAGGTCAGCCGGCTGTTCGGCTTTACCTACAGTTATTTCCACGCCGATCTGCCCACGGTCGGCGATGCCATCGTTTTTTTGCGCACTTTGCTGCCCAACAAACCCATCGACGAGCTGTATACCGTGCTTGGCCGGGCCAAGCAGGGCAAGACCGAGCGCTACCGGCACTTCTTCAAGCACCTCGAACGCGTCGGCGACGAGCGCCTGGTAGCGGCCGACGGCAAGCGCGGCATGGTTATGGTGGTGTTCACCCAGCCGTCCTATCCGCTGGTGTTCAAGATCGTGCGCGACCACTTCGCACCGGGCAAGAAGATCGGCCGCGAGCACGTCCTGTCACAGTACCGGTTGGTGTTCAATCACGATCGCGTCGGCCGGCTGATCGACGCACAGGAATACCGCCACCTGGAGTTCGACCGCAACCGGTTCGACGAGGCGCTGCTGGCCGAACTCGAGACCGAATGCAGCCGCAACGTACGGATCGATGACCAACGGGTGCTGGTGCAACACTGCTTCGTGCAACGGCGGGTTCGTCCATTGGACCTGTACCTGCGCGAGGCGCCCGAAGACGAAGCCTCGGCCATGGTGCTGGACTACGGCCAGGCCGTTCGCGACCTGGCCCGTTCCAACCTGTTCCCGGGTGATCTGTTCCTGAAAAACTTCGGCGTCACGCGCAGCAAACGCTGCGTGTTCTACGACTACGACGAGGTCGGCCTGATCACCGACCTGAACTTCCGCCGCATTCCGCCGGCGCGCTCGGAGGAAGAGGAATTCGCCGATCTACCCTGGTACCCGGTCGAGCGCGGCGATGTGTTTCCCGAGCACTTCCCGCGCTTCATCGACCTGTCGCCGAAGCACCGCGACCTGGTCAGGAAAAGCCACGGCGAGTTGTTCGACCCGGAGTGGTGGCGCGCGCTGCAGGAACGGCTCAGGCGCGATCCGACCGGTGACGTACGGCCCTACCCGGAAAGCGCGCGGCTCGGTCGCGAGTGCTGAGATTCGCGTTCGCCGGGCATGCTCCGCTGCGTGCATTCGACAAGATGCGGCTCGAACACCGACCCGATCAGCAGGCGACCACCGCGATGGGTGGCCACGCTTGCGCCGGAGATCAGTTCGCCGTCGTCAAGAAAAACGGTCTCGACCTGCCTCTGGCCATCAACCGTGTGGTCGTCTACCACCAGCCGAACCACTTGCGACGCGCGGGCACTTCGGCATCGGCGGCATGGCGGGTGAAGGCAGCAGCTTGACGTGGCCGCCCAGCCACAGCGCGCCGGTGTACGAGGACAAGCAGCGCCCCCGGATCCGCGGCCACGTGACGACACCTCGGTTGAAAACCGCAGCTTTGGGCATAAACTAACCCCGTCATTAATCCTGCCACATTCAGCTTGCCTCTCGGCGCCCGTGGAC
>JBBDSL010000108.1:0-20390 GCA_040904965.1 Wenzhouxiangellaceae bacterium | reverse complement strand
CCAGGCCACGCTGGACGGGCTGGCCGCCGACGTGGGCAGGTTTGCCCAGGTCGACATCAATACCGAGTGTGCCAGCGTCAGTCTCGTGGGCCTGGGGATTCGCACCATCCTGCACCGGCTGGGCCCGGCACTGGAAGTGTTCGAGCAACGACGCATCTTCCAGGTCAGCCAGGCGGCCAACGACCTGAACCTGACCTTCGTGGTGGAATCGCGCCACGCCGACCGGCTGGTGCAACAACTGCACCAGCAGATCATCCCCGGAGGCGTGGGCGGCGACGCGGTGTTCGGCCCCAGCTGGGAGGCACTGTTCAGACGCGCCGAGGAAGCCGAAGCCACGCCGGCCTGGTGGCGAACAAAGCGCGAGCGGCTCATTGAGACGCTGGCCGGCCGCGATTCAGCCTACGTCTACGATCTGGAATCGGTGCGCACTACTGCCGGTCAGCTTGTTGCGCTGCCGGCCGTAGACCGCGTGCTGTACTCGATGAAAGCCAATCCGCACGCCGACATCCTGCGCACCGCCTGCGCCAGCGGTCTGGGCATCGAATGTGTATCCCTGGCCGAGGCGCGCCACGCGCTGGCCAGCGTGGCAGGGTTGCGCCCGGCCGACCTGCTCTTCACCCCCAACTTCGCCCCGCGCCACGAATATCGCGAGGCGCTGGAACTGGGCCTGCAGGTCACCGTCGACAACCCCTGGATCCTGGAGCACTGGGGTGCGGACTTCGCCGGGCGCTCGGTGTTCCTGCGTCTGGACCCGGGCTCAGGGCTGGGTCATCACAAGATGGTGCGCACCGCCGGCTCCAACGCCAAATTCGGGGTGCCGCTGGGCGAACTGGAGCGCGTGGCACGGCTGGCGCGCGCCCATGATGTCGGCATCACAGGCCTGCATGCCCACACCGGCTCGGGAATTATGCACCCGGACAGTTGGCACCGCACGCTGGAAACCCTGGGCGAGGCCGCGCGCGAATTGCCCGATGTGGAAGTCATCGACCTGGGCGGGGGGTTGGGCGTACCTGATCGCGAAACCGACCTGCCGCTGGATCTGGCGGCACTCGAAGCCGGCATCGCCGGCCTCAAGGACAAGCTGGTGCGACCGGTGAAGGTGTGGCTGGAGCCGGGCCGGTTCCTGGTCGCACAGGCCGGTGTGCTGATCGCGCGGGTCACCCAGGTCAAGGGCAAGGGCGACATGCGCTACGTCGGCATCGCCACCGGCATGAACTCGCTGATCCGCCCGGCACTTTACGGCGCCTGGCACGAAATCGTCAACCTGAGCCGGCTGGACGAACCCGGCGACCAGGTCTACAACGTGGTGGGGCCGATCTGCGAGACTGGCGACATCCTGGGCCTGGACCGGCTGCTGCCCGAATGCCGCGAAGGCGACCTGCTGCTGATTGCCAATACCGGCGCCTACGGCGCGGCCATGGCTTCGAACTACAACCTGCGCGCACCGGCCGAAGAAATCACTATTCCCGGGTGAGTCTGTTGGCTGGTTGGCTGGTTGGCTGGTTGGCTGGTTGGCTGGTTGGCTGGTTATTGGCGATTGTTTTGTTTCAGGTAGCGCTGGAAAGCACTGATCTTGCGGCCTGTTTTTGTGGCCATGTCTTGCAGTTCATCGAATATGCTTTTGTCGATCAGATTGGCATCGAGCGCGACGTAGAGGTGCGATTGCACTTCGGCACAGGAGCCTCTGGCAATTCGCAGGTAGTGTGCGAATTCGTTACCATTCTTTCGCTCGAATCCTTCGGCAATATTCGCCATGATCGAAACGGCGGCGCGCTGGATCTGGTCCCGTAGCCCGAAGTCCTTGGCCAGATGTCCGCTTCTGCATTGCTTGTATACCTCGGCAACCAACAGCCTTGCATCGATCCAGGCCTCGATGTCTTCAAATCTTGAAATCGTCCCCATTACCTCTCCACTACTCGATATTCAACCAACCACCCAACCAGCTAACCACCCAACCAGCTAACCACCCAACCAGCTAACCACCCAACCAGCCAACCAGCCAACCAGCTAACGACGCTACTCGCTCTCTCCGGTCAAATACCCTAAATGCTCGAGCTTCAAGAGAATCTGCTGCACCGCGTTGTCGGGCTGAACCTGGCTGGTATCGATCTCCAGTTCCGGATTTTCCGGCACTTCGTACGGATCCGAAATCCCGGTGAATTCCCTGATTTCACCGGCTCTGGCTTTCTTGTACAACCCCTTGCGGTCGCGTTGCTCGCACACTGCCAGCGGCGTGGAGACGTGGATTTCGATGAAACCACCGTGGGGTTCGATCATGTCGCGCACCTCACGCCTGGTTGCGGTGTACGGCGCGATGGGCGCACAGATGGCGATACCGCCGTTGCGGGTAATCTCCGAGGCGACAAAGCCAATGCGCAGAATATTCAGGTTGCGGTGCTCCTTCGAAAATCCGAGCTCGCTGGACAGATTCTTTCTCACGATATCCCCGTCGAGCAGGGTAATCTGTCTTCCGCCCAGTTCCATCAGCTTGATCTGAAGCGCGTTGGCCAGCGTCGATTTGCCGGAGCCGGAAAGACCGGTAAAGAAGATGGTGACGCCCTGCTTCGCCCTGGGCGGGTGGGTCTTGCGCAGTTCGGCAACGACTTCCGGGTACGAGAACCATTCCGGAATTTCCAGGCCTTCGGCAAGACGGCGGCGGACTTCGGTGCCGGAAATCTCGCGGACCGGTTGGTCGGGCCCGAGTTCGTCCACGGTGACGTACTGGGCACGATTTTCCGAATACTTCAGTTCGTGGAACGGCACCATCTCGATGCCGGTCTCGTCGGCGTGCGTACTGATGAGCTCCTGGGCCTCGTAGGGTCCGTAGAAGCCGGCGCCTGTGACCGGATTGCGCGGACCGGCATGGTCGCGGCCGACGATAAAGTGGGTGCAGCCGTGATTCTTGCGAATCAGCGCATGCCATAGCGCCTCGCGCGGGCCGGCCATGCGCATGGCCAGGTTCAGAAGGGCAAGCTCCGTTGTCTGCTCCGGGTAGCGCTTGATGATGTGTTCGTAGCAGCGTACCCGGGTGTAGTGGTTGACGTCGTTGGGCTGGGTCAGACCGACCACCGGATGAATCAGCAGATTGGCCTCGATCTCGCGCGCGGCGCGGAAGGTAAGCTCCTGATGCACCCGATGCATCGGGTTACGCGTCTGGAATGCGATGACTTTTTCCCAGCCGCGCTTGGCAAACAGTTCCTTGAGCTGTTGCGGGGTGTAGCGCAGATGCGGAAAGTCGTAGTGGATCGCCGCCTCGACCTGTTCCACACGACCGCCGACGTATACCGGTCGGGTTCGCTCCAGCAGATGCGCCACGCCCGGATGGTTGCGATCAAGCGTGCCGAACACGGCTTCGGCTTCCAGCTCCCGGTCGGGCTCCCAGATGTCCTCGACCAACATTCGGGCCAGAAGAACCCCTTCGGGGTCACGCAGCTCGAGAGTGTCGCCGCCTGACAGTTTCCCTGCGAGTTCGCGCGAGATATCGAGATTGATCGGGATGGGCCAGAGCGCGCCGTCGGCCAGGCGCATTCTCTTGACCACCGACTCGTAGTCGGCCTTGTTGAGAAAACCGGACAGGGGCGCAAAACCGCCGTTGGTCAGAAGTTCCAGATCACAAAGGTTTCTTGGTGTCAGCGCAAGTTCCATTCCGGCTTTCATTCCTTATGCTTTTGCAAACGACTCGGCCAATTCGCGGCGGCGGATCTTGGCATTGTGACGGATGTCCACCGGCAGGGACTTGCGAATTTCGATACGTTCGATCCCGGCGGTGAGTTCGTGCCCGGCCAGGCGCTCGGTAACCCTGGCGATGAGGGTGCCGCGTTGCTGGCCCGGTTCGGGCTCGATGACGACAATGGCTGTTTCGCGGCCTTCCTTGCCGATGCCGACCAGGGCGCTGCGATAGACACCGCGCACCGAATTCACGATGCCTTCGACGCATTCGGTGAACAACGTACCGTCGGCGGTGACGACCCGCTCGCTCTTGC
Source organism: Wenzhouxiangellaceae bacterium (assembly GCA_040904965.1). Lineage (GTDB taxonomy): Bacteria > Pseudomonadota > Gammaproteobacteria > Xanthomonadales > Wenzhouxiangellaceae. The sequence goes on along the minus strand of JBBDSL010000108.1, from coordinate 16,407 downwards.
GCCCGCAGTACCAGAGACGCCCGGCTTCGTCGATCCAGCCCAGATCGCCCATACGGTGCCAGATGATGCCATCTTCGTCCTGCATCTTGGCCAGCCGCGTCTGGGCCTCGCGCTGCCAGTACGTGTCGGTCACCGTGGGGCCGGCAACGCAAATCTCGCCGACTTCGCCGGGATCGACCTCAACCCCGTCGGAGATTCTTGCCAACGACTGATCGTTGATTCGGATGACGCGAACCCGGTTGGCCGACAGCGGTTTGCCGACACAAACGCCCTTACCGGCGCGGTTGCCGTCGGAAAGCGCACCGGCCAGTTCGCGACCGGCAATGGTCGCGACCGGCAGGCATTCGGTGGCGCCATAAGGCGTGTGAATGTCAGCGCTGGCATCCAGTGCCGGGTGCATGCGTTCCACCACGGCCGGCGAAACCGGCGCACCTGCGGACAACGCGCGGCGAACAGTTGGCAACTGCACCGAATTCGACTTCAAATGACGTGAAAGCGTATTCATCAGTGCCGGTGAGCCGAACACATTGGTGACCTTGTACTGCGCGATCAGGCTGACCAGCATTTCCGGGTCGACGCGCGCCGGCCGGGTGAAATCCATCTTCGGAATCACGGTGGTCATGCCCAGCGCCGGGTCGAACAGGGCGAACGGTGGAAACGTCGGCAGGTCGACCTCGCCGGGCCGGATTCCATAAGTCTCGCGCACCAGTGCCACCTGCGCGGCGAAATGGCGATGGCGGTAGACCACGCCCTTGGGTATGCCGGTAGAGCCGGAGGTAAAAAGAATGGCCGCCGGGGAATCCGGATCGGAACCGCCATCTGCGCCGGGCGGCTTGAAATCGGTGGCGTTCGCGTTGAGCAGCTCGCGGTAGCGCATGCCGATCCCGAAAGGACGGGGACCGACAGTAATGCAAAGCTTGACATGAGCGCGCGCCCAACCCAGCAACATGCGTGCGATCTGGGCTCGCGTGACGCCGATGAACACCTCGGGCCGGGCTTCGCCCAGACAGGTCTTGAGCGGACGCAGGCCGATCCCCGGGTCGATAAGCACGGGCACGCAACCGGCCTTCAACAGGGCGAAGAATGTCGCGAAGAATTCCACCGAAGGCGGCACCATGAACGCCACCCGCGTGCCGGGTGCCAGACCCAGGCGCTGGAAGCCTGCGGCCAGCCGGTCGCTGAGGTCGTTGAGTTGGCGATACGTCCAGCGCCGATCCACCCATTTCCCATCCCGGCCGCGCCGGGTCGGCACGATCAGCGCAATACCGTCGGGCCGGTCGGCGGCCTGCGCGCGCAGGGCTTCGGCGATGTTGGTCAATTCACGCACGCGATCCCCTTTTTCCCTCCGAACGGTCTGAACAAGCGTTTTAAACCGCAAATGAACGCGAATAATGCCTGAACAGCGAACCAGATCCGGGATTCTGGCCCAAAAGCGCACAAGCAGAACTGATCAGTCCACTTTGAATTCACCAAAAATTTGCGTTCATTTGCGTTCATTTGCGGTTTCAATCAAAAACGACTTTTATAAAGACCACGTTCTCTGACTGACCACGAGGTCTGGAAACTCCATCAAGACCGGAGCCTGCTATCACAGTCCTTTTTTTTGCTACTCGAAGAACTCGCGAATTTCTGGAACCAGCCGGTCGGCGGCGTCTTCGAGGACGTAGTGGCCGGCATCTTCGATGTAGTCGACGCGAGCGGCGGGGAAGATTTCGCGCCATTTCTCCAGCACGCGGTCGTTGAATACGAAGTCCTTCGCGCCCCAGCCGAACAGGATGGCCTTGCCGGCCAGGCGAGGCAGGTTTTGCTCGGTCTCGGCCAGCACCTGCCAGGCCGGGTCGGATTGCTTCAGCGGGATGTCCTGGACGAAACGAAGCGTGGCCAGTCGCCTTTGCGGACCGCCACGGTAGGGCGCGATCAGACCGCTGGCGACGGCAGGATCCAGCCGCTTTTCGGTGGCCATGCGAACGGCCAGGCCGGAGAATGCGTTGAAGCTTTTGATCAGGAACGCGCCGACGGGCGTGCGCGCGAAGGCCAGCGAGCGCGGCAGGTCGGCATCGTCGGGAATGGTGAACGCCCAGGTATTGAGTATGACGATGCGACGCACGCGCTCCGGATTGGCCGCAGCCCAGCTCAGGCCGATCGCCCCGCCCCAGTCATGCACCACCAGATCGATGGGACGGTCGGGTTCGATAGCATCAAGCCACTCGCCCAGGTCGTCGACGCGGGATCTCAGCGTATAGGCATAGTCGGCATCAACGGGCCGGTCCGATAGCCCCATGCCGATATGATCGGGCGCCAGGCAGCGATGGCGATCGCTCAAGCCCCGGATGACGTTGCGGTAGAAGAACGACCAGGTCGGATTGCCGTGCACCATCACCACCGGCTGCGCCTCCACCGGCCCTTCGTCGACGAAGTGCACGCAGTGGCCGGAAGCCAGCTGATGGTAGTGGCTGTCGAACGGATACAGCGTGGTATCCAGGCCGGGAAGTGCAGTCATCGATTCGCTCGCGTTGGTGAGCCGGCCGCCGGGGCCACTACCAGACGACTTCGGCCATGGAGCAGTTCAGGCCCGAGCCGATGCCCATCAATGCGATCTTGTCGCCGCGCTGCACCCTGCCCTCGTCGACGATGCGCGAGAGCACCGTGGGGATGGAGGCCGGGCCGATATTGCCAAGCATGGGGAAGATGCGATAGACGCGCGCCGGATCTACCCCAAACTTGCGGATGAACGAATCGGTGTGTGCCTTGGACACCTGGTGGATGACGATGTGGTCAAGGTCGTGCATGACCCAGCCGAGCACCGTGCGTGCGGCAGTGTAGGTGAGGTTGGCCAGTTTCATGCCTTCGCTCAGCAGGCTTCGGGTGTCGGTCCACATCTGGTGATTCCAGCCGCGGCACAGGTTGTTGAACTGGGTTGCCGCGCGCGTGACGCCACCCTTGTAGGCGTGGCCGTCCGGCTCGAATTCGCGCCGGGTCATCACCATGGCCGCGGCCCCGGATCCCAGCGTGAGCGAGGCGAACTCGCCCTTGAACTGCTTGCGCGTGACACTGGGCTCGAGCAGTCGACGTATGGTGGTCTCGTTAATCTCACGGCTGGATTCGCCGTTGACAATCAGTGCGTAGTCGATCTCGCCGCGCTCGAGCATGCGCCCGGCGATGTTCATGCCGTTGATGAACGCCAGGCAGGCATTGCCGACGTCAAAGCTCTCGCAAGTATCGGCCAGCTTGAGGTTGTTGTGCACCACACAGGCCGTCGACGGTTCGAGAAAATCGCGTGAGACCGATGTATTGATCAGGATGCCGACACGTTTCGGATCGAGATCGGCCTGCTGCAACGCCTTGCGCCCGGCCAGCGTGGCCGCATCGGAAGGTTGCACCCCGTCGTCCCAGTAGCGCCGCTCCTGAATACCGGCCAGATCGATCAGCGGGTTGCCCGGAACGCGCAACCGCTTGAACGTCGGCTCCAAACGTTCGTAGATTTCCTCGCTGGAAACCGCATTCGGCGGATCCACCGAGACTACGGATTTGATGACCACGTTTTCAAATAGCATTGGCGCCAGCCCAGCCCGCCGCGCGGGAGTCTTGAATGGTTAATCCCGCATTATAACGGACAAGGAATGCCCAACCCGTTCAGGGTCGGTGCGAATTCGCGGTACGGATCACGGTTTTCGGGTTCGATGCGCAGGCTCGCCGGATTTCGGTTGTCGGGGCCGGAATGAATCGCGGCCGGGAGACCGCGCCTACGATTCGACCACTTCCTGCTCGATGGCGCCGAAGTAGCTGTTGCCGTCCGGGTCTGTCATTTCGATGCGCACGCGGTCGCCAAATTGCATGAAGGGGGTTTCCGGCTTGCCGTTCGCGATGATTTCGAGCATGCGCTTTTCGGCCAGGCAGCTGGCGCCGCGGCGGGTGTCCTGGTTGGCGATGGTGCCCGAACCCAGCAGCGTGCCGGCGGCCAGCGGGCGGGATTTGGCGGCATGGGCCAGCAGTTCGGCAAAATCGAATTGCATGTCTTCGCCGGCCTCGGGCTCGCCGAACAGCTTGCCGTTGTAGTGGGTCACAAGCGGGCGGTGCAGCTTGTTTTCGCGCCAGGCATCGCCAAGTTCGTCCGGGGTGACGACTACCGGCGCCAGCGACGAGCGCGGCTTGGATTGCAGAAAACCGAAGCCCTTGGCCAGTTCGCCCGGAATCAGGTTTCTAAGCGAGACGTCGTTGAGAATGGTGATCAACTGGATATGATCGGCGCACTCGCCGGGACTGGCACCCATTGGGATATCGTCGCAGATCACGCCGATTTCGGATTCGAAGTCGATGCCCCACGCCGTATCGGCCATGGCGATGGGGTCGTACGGGCCCATAAAACCGTCGCTGACGGCCTGGTACATGAGTGGATCGGTGAAGAAGCTTTCCGGCACTTCGGCACCTCTGGCTTTTCTGACACGTTCGACGTGCGGCAGGTAGGCACTGCCGTCGACGAACTGGAACGCACGCGGCAGCGGCGCGGCCAGCGCGGAAAGATCCAGCTCGAACGCCGATTCGCAGTCGCCTTTGTCGAGTCGCTCGGAAAGCGTATTCAGACGCGGTGCGGTGTTGTCCCAGTTATCCAGCGCCTGCTGCAGCGTGGGTGCGATCTCGTCGGCGCGCACGGCGCGCTTCAGGTCACGGCTTACGACGATCAGCGTGCCGTCGCGTCCGCCTTCCTTCAGGGTTGCTAGTTTCATTGCTTCGAGTCCTGTTTTGATTCTGGATGTCGAATTTTTTTCCAATTGATTCATGAATCTGCGTCCATCTGCGTAATCTGCGGTTACGCTTTTGAAAGCTCAGTTTCACACCTGATCAGTAAAATCTAACTCACCTTCCAGCTATCCACATATTCCTTCCATTCCACCTGCCCGGCTTCGTCGGTCACTTCCAGCGCATCGCGGGTGTCGATCATGACGGCGACTTCTTCGGTGCCTTCGGATTTTGGCTCGAAGGCATTCTTCAGCGCTTTGGGATGCGGCCCATGGGTGAAACCGCACGGATGCAGGGTCATCATGCCCGGATGAATATTGTCGCGCGAGAAAAAGTTGCCGGCATGGTAGAAAATCAATTCGTCGTAGTCGTCGTTGTTGTGGAAGAACGGCACCTTGAGTGCGCCCGGATCGGTTTCGAACGGACGCGGCACGAAAGTGCAGACCACGAAGCGGTTGGCGATGAACGTGGTGTGTGCCGACGGCGGCAGGTGATAGCGGTGACTCATCAGCGGACGGATGTCGCGCCAGTTGATCTTCACCGGCATCAGGTCGCCATGCCAGCCGACCGCGTCCAACGGATTGAACGGATAGCTGATGGTCGACAACCGGTTGCGCCGCTTGACCACGACGTCCCATTTGCCCTCGCCCTGCTGCGCCTTGAATTTCTCGTCGATCGCCGGGGTGTCCAGCATGGCCGGATCGAAGATGGCGTGCGGACCCACCAGGCCCTTTTCGGGCAGCATGTAGCTTGAGTTGGTGGCCTCGATCAACAGCACGTCCAGCGAGCTTTCGCTGGCCAGCCGCCACATGGTGCCGCGCGGCAGCATGATGTAGTCGCCGTCGCGGAATTCCATTCGGCCGTAGTCGCAGTACAGTTCGCCGCTGCCGTCGTGGATGAACAAAAGCTCATCGCCGTCGGAATTGCGCACCAGATGATCCATGCCGCCCGGATTCTTCCACGATCGGATTCGCGTATGCGCATTATGCATCAGTTCGGTCGCATCCCAGGGCGAACCCGAAAGCGCTTCCAGCCTGGTCGTATCGAACGCACGCGGACGCAGCGGCCCGTCAAAATCGGTCCAGCCGGTCGGCGGGTTGGCGTGATACATGTGGCTGGCCGGGCCGAAGAAACCTTCCTTGCCCAGCTCGCGCTCGTAAGTGCCTTCAGGCAGGTCGCAATGCGCCTGGCGCGATGCCCTGCCTTCGACTTTCGGATGGCTGATCCATTTCTTCATAACGCTGACTCTCTAATGGATTTGAACCGCAGATGAACGCGGATGAACGCGGATATAAAACCCATAAAAGCTTGACGCGGCTTCATCTGCGCTCATCTACATTCATCTGCGGTTAAATCGACTTTTACAAAACACCGCGTTCTTGCTGGTCACGTTCGATCGCTTCGAACAGCGCCTGGAAGTTGCCTTCGCCGAAACCTTCATTGCCCTTTCGCTGGATGATCTCGAAAAATATCGGACCGATGTTGGTCTGGGTGAAGATTTGCAGCAACTGCTTGTCCGGGTCGGCCTTGTCGGCATCGATCAGGATCTTGTTCTTGCGCATGCGCTCGACGTCTTCGCCGTGGTTGGGGATGCGCTGGTCGATCACCTCGTAATAGGTATCGGGCGTGCCGAGGAACTGGATGCCGTTGGCATGCAGTTGCTCGACGGTGTCGTAGATGCTCTCTGAGTAAAGCGCGATGTGCTGGACGCCCTCGCCCTTGTACTCGTCCAGGTACTCGTTGATCTGGCTTTTCGGATCTTCCGATTCGTTGATCGGGATCGAGATCGAGCCGTTGGGCGCGGTCATGGCCTTGGAGCGAAGCCCGGTCTGGCTGCCCTTGATATCGAAGTACTTGACTTCAAAGAATCCGAACAGGTTTTCGTAGAAGCCGGCCCACTCGGCCATGTTGCCGTTGTATACGTTGTGCGTCAGATGGTCGACGTACGTCAGGCCGGCGCCCCTGGGGTTGCGCTCGACATTCGGGTCGAACTCGAAATGCTGCTCGATGTCGTCGATGCCGCCGGTCAGGTACAGCACGCTGCCGCCGATGCCGGAGATGCGCGGGCAGTCCAGCGGCAGGCTGTCGATATCGCCCTCGACGTTGCTGCCGCCGCTGGCCATGATGGTCTCGAAGGCCGATTCCGGATCGGCGACGCGAATGCCGAAGCCGGTGCAGCACGGACCGTGCTTTGCGGCGAAATCGCTGGCAAAAGAATCGGGCGTTTCGTTGACCATGAAGTTGATGTCGCCCTGGCGATACAAGGTGACCGGCTGGTCGCTATGCCTTGCTACGGCGACAAAGCCGAGATTGCGAAACAGTTCGTGCAGCTTTTCGGGCTCGGGCGAGGCAAATTCGATGACTTCGAATTGCTGGACGCCAAGCGGATTCGGGCGCGATTCGGCCATTGCGGTTCTCCTGAAACGGTTTCGGGCGGACGAGCTGTGCATCCGCGGTTGCTGTTGGGACGAATATTAGTTACATTTGAAACTAAATTCAACCCGGCTTATTCATGACCGACCGTTACGAGACAGTTCCAGGCTCCGTGGATACGGTGTTTTCGCGACCGAGTGAAACGCAAACGTACTTAACTGTACGGTGAGGATGCGCGACCGAGTGAAACGCCGTAGACGCGGGGCCTGGGGCTGTCGCAATAGGTCGGGTCATGAATAATCCGGGTTCAAAGGATGGTTCAATGACCACGCTGGATCTGGAACGCTTCCTGCCCTATCGGCTCTCGGTGCTTTCCAACCGGGTCAGCCAGGGCATTGCCGAGACCTATGAGCAGCGTTTCGGGCTTTCGGTCACCGAATGGCGCGTCATCGCCATCATCGGCCGCTACCCGGGCCTTTCGGCCACCGAAGTCGCGCAGCGCTCGGCCATGGACAAAGTGGCCATCAGCCGCGCGGTGCGCCGGTTGCTGGAACAGGGCCGGATCGAACGCGAGCACAACGACGCCGACCGCCGCGCCCGCCACCTGCGACTGAGCCCTTCCGGGCGCGAAATCTACGACGAGATCGTGCCGGCCGCGCTGGCCTACGAGCGCCGGATCCGGGCCGCGCTCAGCGATGCGGAGAACCAGGCGCTGGAGCGGTTGATCGAGAAAATCGGGAAGGTGGTTTAACCCTGTTTCCGTTACGATTATGCCCATGACAACCGAACTTCGAAATGAATCCAGGCGCGCGGCGAAGCCGCTGGTGCTGTATGGCTACTGGCGCTCGTCGGCCAGCTACCGGGTGCGAATGGCGCTCAACCTCAAGGGCATTGCGCATGAACAGCGCTTCGTCCATCTGGTGCGCAACGGCGGGCAGCAGCATGCGGAGTCGTACCGCAAGCTCAATCCTCAAGGCCAGGTACCGACGCTTGTGCACGGCGAGCAGGTGCTGACGCAATCACCGGCGATTCTCGAATACATTGAGGAGGTCTTTCCCGAACGTCCGCTACTGCCCGGCGATCCCGGTGGCCGGGCGCGGGTGCGCGCCCTTGCCGCGGTAATCGCCTGCGATACGCATCCGGTCAACAATCTGCGGGTGTTGAAGTACCTGACCGGCACGCTGGGAATCGACGAGCGGGCGAAACTGGCGTGGTATCGTCACTGGGTGGCCGCCGGGCTGGATGCATTCGAGCGTCTGCTTGCAGAAAGCAATGAGACCGGTGACTGCTGTCACGGCAATACGCCGACATTGGCCGATTGCTGTTTATTGCCGCAAGTTTATAATGCCCGTCGATTCGATTGCGATGAGACCGACTGGCAGAACATTCGCCGTATTTGCGCGCATCTGGAGACCATCCCGGCAATCGATCGCGCCGCCCCGGAGAACCAGCCTGATGCTGAATGACGTGAAAATTTCGCTGCCGAGTCTGCTGGCCCTGCTGGTGCTGGTCGGCTGCGCCACTACGCCGGCCGACCCGGACCTGCTACTGGAGGCCGACGATGCAATAGAACTGGCCCAGCGTACCGGCGCACGCGACTACGCGCCACTGGAACTGGACGAGGCACTCGACCTGCGCCGCCAGGCGGCGGCCATGATAGAGGCCGACGAGGCCGGCCCGGCCGCCCGCTTGGCCGAGCGCGCCGCACTGCAGGCGCGACTGGCGATTGTTCGTGCCGAGGGGGCGCGTGCCCGCAGCGAACTGGAACGCAAGCGCTCGGCGCTAGCGCGACTGGAGGCCGAGTTGCGCGATGCCTTCGGCGATGCAATCGATGCAGGAGATGAACCGTGATGCGCCGTACTTCGCAACGGCTTCGGGCCCTCGCATTGGCCACGATTGGGCTGCTGGTCGGCTGCGCGAGCCCGCCCCCGCCGCCAGGCGTGCTGGACAATCTGCGCGACGACCTCGCCGCACTGGAAGAAAACACCGGGTTGGCCGATCTTGTGCCGCAGGCGCTGGCCGATGCCCGCAGCGCGGTACGTCGGGCGGCGGCCGAAGAACTCTCCGAGGAGGAACGGGCGCAGCGCGTCTGGCTGGCGCGCAAGGAACTGGAGATTGCGCGCGCCGAGGGCTTTGCCGAACGGGCGCGGCGCGATATCGAGACCGTCGAACAGCGTCGCACCCGGTTTCTGCTGCGGGCCAGTCGCCTCGAAGCGCAGCAGGCACGCCAGGCGGCCGAAAGTGCGCTGTTGAACTCGGTCGCCACGCGCGAAGAGATGGAACGGGCGCGTGAAATGGCCTCGCGATCCGAGCAGGCACGCGACCAAGCATCCCAGCGCGAACGCGAAGCACGCCGTGAGGCCGAGCAGGCCAGGCGCGTGGCCGAAGCGCAATCGGCCGAAGTTGACCTGGCGCGGCGCGAGGCCGACCTGGCGTCGCAGCAGGCACGAAGCCTACAGCGACGGCTGGAATACATGGAATACCGCCAGACCGACCGGGGCGTGGTGGTGACGCTGGGCGACGTGCTTTTCGCGGTAGGCGAAAGCGAGCTGCTGCCGTCGGCTGCGCAGAGTCTCGACGATGTCATCGAATTGCTTGAAAGCGAACCGGACAAGGACATCCGCATCGAAGGTCACACCGACTCCACCGGTCCGGCCGCGCTGAACCTGCGCCTGAGCGAAGCACGTGCCAACGCAGTCAAGGACGCGCTGATCGAACGCGGTATTGATGCCGCCCGCCTCAAGGCCGTCGGCATGGGTGAAGACTTCCCGATCGCGACCAACCAGACCGAGGAAGGCCGCGCAAGCAACCGGCGTGTGGACGTCATCGTGCTCAACGAATAACCCGGGAATCGGGAATCCGGTATCCGGAACGGTGATTCCTGAAACATCGCTTGCCAAATTCGCCGGAATGCGATACAAATGTAGCCCGAACTGGTCGGAATGCAATGTGGAACTAGCCAGTCACCAACACCTGCCAACGAGTTCACGCCGCCGCTCACAGCGGAGACGCATGGACCACCCTCAAAGCATTTCACAACACCGCCGCCCAAGCCTCTACCGGCTTGCGGTATGGCTGCGAGACCGGTTCCGGCACGACGTTCACCCAACCATGCAACAGGAGAAGCGCCATGTTCGAAAATCATCGCGAGCAGATGGAAGTAATGCTGAAAGAAGACGAAGAATTCCGCCGGCTTTACAACCATCACCAGCAGCTTGAAAAGCGCGTATTGGCAGCCGAGAACGGCACCGCTCCGATGGAAGACCTGGCCCTCAACCAACTGAAAAGGGAAAAACTCAAAACCAAGGACCACCTCTGGCGGCTGATGGACCGTCGCGAAGCCGCGGCATGAAATAACCCCAGTACCCTCCGCCCCGGCCGCCTCGCGGTCGGGGCGCGATTGACCGCTTATTCAGCCTGGAATTCGACCGGTCGCAATTCGCGCGCGAGGCGGTCGAGCACGCCGTTGACGAACGAGTGGCCCTGCTCGGCGCCGAAGCGGTGGGCCAGTTCGACCGCTTCGTCGATGACCACGCGGTAGGGAATTTCGGAGTGCTTGAGCAGTTCGAGCGCGCCGATGCGCAGGATGACCCGCTCCATCTGGTCGAGGCTGGAATCGATGCGCTCGATGTGCGGGCTCAGCTTCGCGTCCAGCGTGGCGCCTTCGGCGATCACGTCACGGACCAGGCTCTGGAAGTATTCGGCGTCGACGTCGTCGAAATTCTGCTCTTCGACGAACTGCTTGATGATGCTGGCGGCCGAGTCGTCGTTGAGCTGCCACTGGTACAGCGCCTGCAATGCCCTTCGGCGCGCGCGCCGACGCGGCTCGTACGGACTTGCGGCGCGATTTCGGCTACGACCCATTACGGCCTCCGGGGTCGGCGACGCGTTCGGCCAGGTCGATCATTTCAAGCGCGGCAAGTGCCGCTTCGCGGCCCTTGTTGCCACGCTCAGGATCAGCGCGGTAGCGGGCCTGGTCGCCGTTTTCCGGCGTCAGCACGCCGAACGCCACCGGCACGCCGGTTTCGAGCGCAAGCTGCATCAGGCCGCGCGCGCACTCGCCGCTGATGAATTCGAAGTGCGCGGTCTCGCCACGCACCACAGCGCCCAGTGCGACCACCGCGTCGAAGCGTCCGGTCGCGATCATGTGGCGGCAGGCCAGTGGAAGTTCCCAGGCGCCCGGCACACGCACCAGCTCGATCGCAGCATCTTCCACGCCGGCATCCAGCAACGCCTGACGGCAACCGGTCAGCAACATATCGGTGACTTCGGCATTGAAACGCGCCACAGCGATACCAATGCGGCGACCGCGGCCATCGGCTTGCGGGTTGATCTCGTTCATCGGTTCGGCTCCTATTGCTCCTGGCCGGCCGGGTCATCACCCGGCACCACGTACTCGGTGATTTCCAGGCCGAAGCCGTCGAGCGCATGCAGCCGCTTGGGCGCGCCGAATACTTGCATCCGGCGGATTCCCAGCTCGGCGATGATCTGCGCGGCAATGCCGTAGTTGCGCAGCTCGCTGGCGGCGCGGTCCTTGGGCGCCACCGGCTCGCCGGTAGATCCGACCAGGCCGGACAGGCGGTCGCTGTCGCTTTCGTCATAGCCCAGCACCAGCGCCAGGCCCCGGCCGCGGCGCGCGATGTCGGCCAGCGCGGCGTCCAGCGGCATGCCGAAGGCCGGCTCGGTCAGGCCCATGACATCGCCCAGCAGTTCCGGTACGTGCACGCGCACCGGAAATGGTTCTTCGGCCGAGACCTCGCCGCGCACAAGCGCCCAGTGCAGCTTGTGATTGATACGGTCGCGGAAGACCTTGAGCTCGAACGACCCGTGCGCCGTGCCCACGGTCTGACTGTGAATGCATTCGACATTCTGCTCAGTGCCCAGGCGGTAGCGAATCAGGTCGGCCACCGTGCCCATCTTCAGGTCGTGATCGGCGACAAAGCGCTCCAGCTCCGGGCGGCGCGCCATGGTGCCGTCCTCGTTGAGAATCTCGACCAGCACGCCGGCCGGCTCCAGGCCCGCCAGCAGCGCCAGGTCCAGGCTGGCCTCGGTGTGGCCGGCGCGCGCCATAACGCCGCCGGGCTGCGCCATCAGCGGAAACACATGGCCGGGCTGGGTCAGGCTGTCGGGCGTGGCATCGGGGCGCACCGCGGTGCGGATGGTATGGGCCCGGTCGTAGGCCGAAATGCCGGTGGTCACACCCTCGGCGGCCTCGATGGAGACGGTGAAATTGGTCTGGTGGTGGCGGTCGGTATCGCGCACCATCAGTTGCAGGCCGAGCTGCTTGCAGCGCTCCCGGGTCAGCGACAGGCAGATCAATCCCCTACCGTAGCGCGCCATGAAGTTGATGTCTTCGGGCTTGACCAGGCTGCCGGCCATGATCAGGTCACCCTCGTTTTCGCGATCCTCGTCGTCGAGCATCACCACCATCTTGCCCGCCCGTATGTCGTCGAGGATGGCTTCTATGGAATCAAATTTCATGCGCTATTTCCGTTCTTCAAGCAGGCGTTCAAGGTAGCGGGCAATCTGGTCGACTTCCAGATTGACCGGATCACCCGAGGTCAGGTGACCCAGGGTGGTGACCTCCAGGGTGTGCGGGATCAGGTTGAGTTGGAAAAACGTTCCATCGACCCGATTGACCGTCAGACTGACGCCGTCCAGCGTCACCGAGCCCTTGTGCGCAATATAGCGCGCCAGGCGCTCGGGCGCTTCGAAACGCATCCGTCTGTTATCTCCCTGGTCGCCCTCGTAATGCATGTCCACCAGCGTCGCCATGCCGTCGACATGCCCGGACACCAGGTGGCCACCCAGCGCGTCGCCGGCCTTGAGCGCCGGTTCCAGGTTGACCGCGGCGCCGGCCTCCAGCCTTCCCAGCGTGGTCAGCTCAAGCGTCTCCGGCGAGACATCGGCGGCGAACGAAGCCGACTGCGGATCCAGCGCCGTCAGGCAGACGCCGTTGACCGCGATGCTGTCGCCGACCTGCAGGCCGAACCCGGCGAGCGCATCGGCCGCGATGGTCAGGCGCTTCCCGCCGCGGGCCAGTTCAATGCTTGCGATGCGGCCCTGGGCCTTGACGATTCCGGTGAACATATAGGATTCAGGATCTGATATTCGGGTTTCGGGAACTGCAAAGGCGTTGTTGGTTGTCGGTTTTCGTCGGAGGCGGCTCTGGCGCCGATGAATTCACCACCGATCGCGGCCAGAGCCCACTCTCACTAAACCCCAACGTTGGGGTAAATTCAAACCCTCGCCGGCATAGGGGTTTGCCCCTCTTCCGGCTTCCGGTTTCCAATTACCGTTCTCCTGCCGGCGTCAGACGCAAGCGTCGATCACGGCCGACCATGCGCTGTTCCAGCACGTTGAAATGGAGGCGCTGACCGAGTTTTTCCACACCGCCAGGGTCCACCAGCGCACCCCCGCCGGCACCGATCATACAGGAGGCCTGGTAGACGAGAAGTTCATCGACCAGGCCGGAAGCCAGCAGTGCACCGGTCAGGACGGGACCGGCCTCGACGTGCAATTCGTTGACCTCGCGCCTGGCCAGCAGCTCAAGCAGCGCTGCAAGATCCACTCTGCCTGCCGCATCGGCTTGTACAATCGCGCGGTCACACCCGTGCGGTACGTTAATCGCGTCCGATACGCAAACTTGCAGCACCGGCGCGCCGGTGGTAAGCAGCTTTGCCCCTGCCGGCAGGCGCGCCCGACTGTCGGCGACCACCACCAGCGGCTTTTTCGAGAACTCATCCAGGCGCACATCCATGGCGGGATCATCGGCCAGCACGGTCTCGATTCCGGTCAGGATCGCGCCGGCCCGCGCGCGCCAGTGATGGCCGTCGCGCCGCGCGGCCTCACCGGTAATCCATTTCGACTCGCCATCGGGCCCGCTGCTGCGCCCATCAAGTGAACCGGCCAGCTTGGCCCGCACCCATGGTCGGCCGCGCTCGATGCGGCTGACGAAGCCGGCGTTGAGTTCGTACGCAGCAGTCTGCATCAGCCCGCAACCAACCTCGATTCCGGCGCGCTCCAGGCACTGCATCCCCTCGCCGGAAACTTTCGGGTGCGGATCGCGCATGGCGCAGACCACGCGCGCCACGCCGGCTTCGACCAGCGCGTCGGCACACGGCGGCGTCCGGCCGTGATGACTGCAAGGCTCCAGCGTGACGTAGGCGGTGGCGCCGCGTGCAGCATCGCCCGCCTCGACCAGCGCCCCGACCTCGGCGTGCGGCCCGCCGGCGCGCTCGTGCCATCCGCGACCGACGATCTGTTCATCGCGGGCGATGACGCACCCGACTCGTGGATTTGGCTCGGACGTCCAAAGGCCCTTGCGCGCAAGCCTGAGCGCCTCGGCCATCATCGCGTGGTCCAGCGCGCTAAAGCTCTGGACAGCGGGCTCAACCGGCATTGTCGACCACCCGCTCTACAGCGGCACCGGCCCGCTGTAGAAGAGCTGCGGGTTCAGTCATCGCGCCGACCCAGCAGCGAAATCTGGCGCGAATCCAGGCCGCCCGGATTTTCCTTCTCCAGCCGCTCTATTTCTTCGCGGAACGCCTGCACATCCTCGAAGCGGCGATAAACCGAAGCAAAACGTACGTAGGCAACCTGGTCCAACCTGGCCAGCGCGCTGGCCACCCACTCGCCGATTGCCTTGCTCGGCACTTCGGGTTCCTCCAGGGTGCGCATCCTGCGCAACAGGTCCCGAATCGCGCGCTCGACCTGCTGGGTCTCCACCGGCCGCTTTTCCAGCGCCCGCATCATGCCGCCCCGGAGCTTTTCCTCGTCGAACGGCTCGCGCGAGCCATCCGACTTGATCACGTTGGGCGCGCGCAGCGCCGGCGTCTCGAAGGTATTGAACCGTGCCGCGCAGTTCACGCATTCGCGCCGCCGGCGAATCTGGTAGCCGTCGGCGGTCAACCGCGAATCGACCACGCGAGTATCGGTGTGATTGCAGAAGGGACACCACATGACGTTGTCCGAATATCTCCCGGAAATGGAGATTCCGAGCCAAACGCTTATGGTACTTGGAATGGGAGGCACATGTGGGGTTCGATCACAGTGCCAGCGTCTCTGTCCCGATACACAGTTCACCCAGCCAATTGCACATGTCCGGGACTTCTCCTGCAGATCGCCATCGTGTACACCGGCAAAACCCTGTTTGAACAACTGATGGACTTCCTGCCTGGGACGACCTCCACTCGCATGGTCAATCGCTACGGGGCGACCAGTACGGCAAGTCGCTGTCGAGCGCTCAGCACTATCGCGTCATGGCATTTGCCCAGCTGGCCTATCGGGAGAGCCTGCGCGACATCGAAGTCTGTTTGGCGGCTCAATTCAGCAAGCTCCATAGATGGGCAGCAGGCAGCCGATCAAGCGCGCCACTCTGGCCGATGCCAGCGCCAAGCGCGAATGGCGCGTCTATGCCAACTTCGTGTTCAGCGTCTGATACTACAGGGGAACGGCCTACGCACTCGACTCGACCAACATCGACCTGTGTCTGTCGCTGTTCCCGTGGGCGCCGTTTCGATCGACCAAATCGGCCGTCAAGGTGCATACCTTGCTCGATCTGAAAGGCCATATTCCCAGCTTTGTCCATATTTCCGACGGCAAATGGCACGACGTCAATGTGCTCGATACGCTGCTCTTCGAGCCCGGCGCTTTCTACATCATGGACCGGGCCTACGTCGATTTCGAACGACTCTACGCGGTGCACAGTGCTGGTGCCTTCTTCGTAACCCGGGCCAAAAGAAATATCGATGCGCGCCGACTGTACTCCAGTCCAGTCGAACGACACACCGGCATCATCTGCGACCAGACCATCGCGCTCAACGGCTATCTGAGTCACAGCAAGTATCCAGAGCGTTTACGCAAAATCCGATTCAAGGACCCGGATACTGGAAAGACACTGGTATTCCTGACCAACCACTTCGGCTTGCCGCCGTTGATCATTTGCGCCCTATACAAGGCACGCTGGCATATCGAGCTGTTTTTCAAGTGGATCAAACAGCACCTCCGAATCAAGCGCTTTTTCGGAAACTCCGAGAAGGCCGTGAAATCGCAGATCTGGATTGCGGTCTCCGTGTATGTGCTCGTCGCCGTCGTCAAGAAACATATGGATGTCGATGCCCCGCGCTAAGCTTTGCTGCACATTTTTCTCGCTGACACTATTCGGAAAAATTCGTTTATAACAGGCGGTTACGAACCTCGGTCACACTTGCGAAACAGGGTCATGCTGATAACCAATTAAATTTGCCTCTCCTGCTTTTCTAGTGGGCTGGCAGCGGTGGGTTTAGCTTGATTCCA
>JBBDSL010000107.1:87336-90126 GCA_040904965.1 Wenzhouxiangellaceae bacterium | reverse complement strand
GGTTGGACGGTTGGATGGTTGGACGGTTGGATGGTTGGAGGGTTGGCTGGCTGGCTGGTTGGACGGTTGGCTGAGTTCAGAGATCGGCGAACAAGCAAACCAGCGAACAAGCCAACTAGCAAACCAGCCAACCTGTTATTCCGTTTCGGGCAACCGCCCGAGGACCGCGCGTGGATAGGAGCCGAGCACGCGCACCATCCGCGCGTCGCTTTCGAGTTCGGTCATTGCATCCTTGAGGCCGGGTTCGGTGACGTGGCCGTCGACGTCGATGAAGAATACGTAGTCCCAGCGACCCTGGCGGCTGGGGCGGGATTCGATGCGGTTCATGTTGATCCCGTGCCGGGCCAGTGGCTCGAGCAGTTGAAACAGCGCGCCGGGGCCGTCGGCGCCGGCGACCAGCAGGGTGGTCTTGTCGTCGCCGGAGGGTTCCAGCAGCGCTCTTCCCAACACCAGGAAGCGGGTGGTGTTGTCGACGTGGTCCTCAATGTTGCCGAACAGTACCGGCACGCCGTAGACCTCGGAGGCGTGCGCGCCGGCTATTGCTGCGGATTCGGGCGCGCTGCGTACCCGCCGCGCGGCCTCGGCGTTGCTGGACACGGCAATCAGTTCGACTTCGGGCAGGTTGGCCTTGAGCCAGTGCTTGCACTGGGCCAGCGATTGCGCGTGGGCGTAGACCCGTTCGATTTCGGCCAGCGACTTGGCGTGGGTGAGCAGGTGTTGATGAATACGCAGCTCGACTTCGGCGCAGATCTTGACTTCGGCGTTGAGGAACATGTCCAGCGTGTGGCTGACCATGCCCTGCGACGAGTTCTCCACCGGCACCACGCCGAAATCGACCTCGCCGGCCTGGACCTGCAGGAACACATCTTCGATGGAGGCCATGGCGATGGCCTGCACCGAGTGGCCGAACTGGCGGTAGACCGCCTGCTGGGTGAACGTGCCCTCCGGACCCAGGTAGGCGATCTTCATCGGTTCCTGCTGCGCCAGGCAGGCCGACATGATTTCACGGAACAGGCGGAGCATGACCGAATCGCTCAGCGGGCCGTCGTTGCGCGCGATGACCTGGCGCAGCACTTGCGCTTCGCGCTCGGGGCGGTAGTAGTCCACGCCGCCTTCCAGCGCGCCCTTGCTGCTGCGAACGTCCAGCGCAAGCTGCGCGCGCTCGCTGATCAGGCGCTGAATTTCGGCATCCAGTGCGTCGATGCGCTTGCGGATTGCCGTCAAATCGAGTTTTTCGGGGTTGTTTTTGCTCATGGGTAAATCATACGTCGTTGCGGAAGGTCTTACCCAAAAAATCCTAAGACAGCTCTCGCGAAGGCGCCAAGACGCAAAGGAAGGCGAAAGGCAAAGGCAGATAACCACGAAGGACACGAAGGGCACGAAGAAAGGCGGAGGCTTGGCGGTGCGTTTCGCGATGCTCAACACACCCTACAAAACTGCAAAAGCAAGAGCTGGGTTTCTCTGCGGCTCTGCGTCTCCGCGAGAGCAAGCCTTTGACTTGCCTTTCCTTTGCGCCTTAGCGCCTTCGCGAGAGGCTGCTTTTGGCTTCCTGAATTCAGCCGTGCGTGCGCTCGAATTCGCCCATGAAGGCCACCAGGTCGTCGACGGCGTCCATGCCCAGCGCGTTGTACAGGCTGGCGCGCAGGCCGCCCACCGCGCGGTGGCCCTTGAGGCCCGGCATGCCGGCGGCTTCGGCCTGCTCGACGAATCGCATGGTCAATGCGTCGTCGGCCAGGATGAAGGGCACGTTCATCATCGAGCGGGCCTCGGGCGCGACCGGGTTGGCGTAGAAATCCGAGCCGTCGATGGCCGCGTAGAGCTTGTCGGCCTTGGCGCGGTTGCGCTCGCCGAGCTTCTCAAGCCCGCCGCCGGTTTCGATCCAGTCGATCACCTCGGCGGCGACGAACCAGGCAAAGGTCGACGGCGTGTTCTTCATCGAGCCCGAGTCGATCCAGGTGCGGTAGTCCAGGTATTGCGGCAGGTCGTCGGGGATGCGCTCCAGCAGGTCGCGCCGGACCAGCACCACGGTCAGCCCGGCCACGCCCAGGTTCTTCTGCGCGCCGGCGTAGGCAAACGCAAGATCGGCGTAGGGATAAGGGCGCGACAGGAACTCGCTGGACATGTCGGCGGCCAGCGGCACGGCGGCGGCCGGCGGCTGCTCGAACTGCACGCCGTGGATGGTTTCGTTGCCGGTGTAGTGCAGGTAGGCGGCATCGGCCGGCAGGTGGCCGAGTTCGGGGATGTCCTGGTATTTGTCGTCGGCGCTGGAGGCGACCACGCGCGACTCGACAATCCGTGCCGACTCGGCGAACGCCTTCTCGCCCCAGTGGCCGGTGAGCATGAACGCCGCGCTGCGGCCGCGGGCGAAGTTCAGCGGCAGCATTGCGAATTGCAAGTGCGCCCCGCCCTGCAGCAGCACGACTTCATGTTCGTCGCCGATGTCGGCCAGCTTGCGGATGCCCGCGGTCAGCCGCTCGGCCACTTCGGCAAAGCGCGGCCCGCGATGTGACACCTCGGCAATGGACGGCGAGTGCTCGTCGGTCAGCGCGAATTCTTCGGCCAGCCGCTGGCGCACCGGCCACGGCAGCGCGGCCGGGCCGGCTGAGAAATTGTGGATGGTTTTCATGGGGCGTTAGGTTAGCGCAGGTTGGGGTTTTGTGCCGGGTGCGGCGGTTTGCTGCTTCCGCCGTCGTCCCGGAACCACCTTCTTGCACCGTCATCCCGGAATCGCGAGAGCGATATCCGGGACCTCGACACGATTCCACGTAGCTGGATCATGCCCGCATCTCG
>JBBDSL010000107.1:72580-87236 GCA_040904965.1 Wenzhouxiangellaceae bacterium | reverse complement strand
TTGCCCTCTCCCACCGTCTTCCCGGAATCGCCGCAGGCGATATCCGGGACCTCGAGATGCTCCATCGCACCAACTCGGTTTTTTACATTCCGAATTTCACCGTTTTCCTCAAGTACTATTCCCGCATGGGGAAATTACCTTGCGTCTACATCCTTGCAAGCCGGCCCGGCGGCGTGTTGTATGTCGGCGTGACTTCCGACCTGCCCAAGCGCGCCTGGGAGCACAGGAACCATTTTGTCGCCGGTTTCACGAAGAAATACGGCGTCGATCGGCTGGTGTGGTACGAACGACATGAAAGCATGGAGAGCGCGATAGTGCGGGAGAAGGCAGTGAAGCGGTGGAGGCGTCAATGGAAAGTCGCCCTCATCGAGGAGACGAATTCGGGTTGGCGGGATCTCTTCGAGGATTTCGTGAGTTGACTCGAGATGGCGGGCCGATAGAGGGTGCTCGGTTTCGTCTCGAGGTCCCGGATCGCGCTCGCGCGCGTCCGGGATGACGGGTTTGGTGCGTATAGATGGTGTTCGGGTTCGTTTCGAGGTCCCGGATCGCGCTGTGCGCGTCCGGGACGACGGAAAGTGGGTGGCACTCCCGAATTGCCTGCCCCTCGTCGTCCCGGAAATGACGCGCGTGGCGCGGCGTTATCCGGGACCTCGACACGATTCCACGTAGCCGGATCGTGCCCGCATCTCGAGATCCCGGATCGCGCTCGCGCGCGTCCGGGACGACGGAGAGGGTGGCGTCCCGGAGTCACACCCCGGCCACCGTCTTCCCGGAATCACCCCTCGTACCGTCATCCCGGAATCGACGCAGGCGATATCAGGGACCTCGACACGATTGCACAGTAGCCAGATCGTGCCCGCATCTCGAGATCCCGGATCGCGCTCACGCGCGTCCGGGACAACGGAATGTGGGCATTAGCCCGGGATGGGGGAGTCAGACGTTGAACCGGAAGTGCATGACATCCCCTTCCTGCACGATGTATTCCTTGCCTTCCAGCCTGAGCTTGCCGGCGGCTTTGGCGCCGGTCTCTCCATTGCAGGCGATGTAGTCGCCGAAGGCGGTGACTTCGGCGCGGATGAAGCCTTTCTGGAAGTCGGTGTGGATGCGGCCGGCGGCCTGGGGGGCGGTGGCGCCGCGGTGCACCGTCCATGCTCTCACTTCCTTCGGCCCGGCAGTGAAGAAGGTCAGCAGATCCAGCAGTTCGTAGCCGGCACGGATCAGGCGGTTGAGGCCGGGCTCGGTTTCGCCCAGGTCGGCGAGGAATTCGGCCTGTTCTTCCGGATCCAGTTGGGCCAGTTCGGCTTCCATGGCCGCCGAGACCACGACCACCACGGCCTCGGAGGCCGCGGCGTATTCGGTGACTTTCGCCACCATCGGGTTGTCGGCGTTGGCGGTGTCGTCGACGTTGGCCACGTACAGCACCGGCTTGGCGGTGATGAAATGCCATTCGCGCAGCGCCTTGCGCTCTTCTCCGGAAAGCGTCATGGTCCGCACCGGACTGCCCTGCCCCAGGTGGGCGACGACGCGTTCCAGCAGCGCGGCCAGGGCCTTGGCTTCCTTGTCGCCGGATTTGGTCTGCTTGGCGGTTCGGGCCAAGGCCTTTTCGGCCGATTCCAGGTCGGCCAGGGTCAGTTCAGTCTCAATGGTCTCGATGTCGGAAATCGGATCGACCCGGCCGGCGACATGGGTGACGTCGTCGTCGACGAAGCAGCGCACGATGTGGGCGATGGCGTCGGTCTCGCGGATGTGGGCCAGGAACTTGTTGCCCAGGCCCTCGCCCTTCGATGCCCCGGCCACCAGCCCGGCGATATCGACGAACTGCATGGTCGTCGGGATGACCTTGGCCGGCTTGACGATGGCCGCGAGCTGATCCAGCCTGGGGTCGGGTACCGGCACCATGCCGACGTTCGGCTCGATGGTGCAGAACGGATAGTTCTCGGCCGCAATTTCGCCGCTGGTCAGGCAGTTGAACAGCGTCGATTTGCCGACGTTGGGCAGTCCGACGATTCCACACTTGAATCCCATGTCTTGAGTTTCCGCTTCAGTTTTCGTTTTCTGGCGCGTCCTTGCGGCGCGCGTGCAGGTGGGTCATTGCGTCGCCGACGCGGCCTTCGAGAAACTCGCCCATGACGTCCAGCGATCGATCGATGGCATTCACAATTGCCTTCTCGTCGTCGGCCGAAGCGCGGCTCAGCACCCAGGGCGTTACCGCTTCGGCAACCCCCGGGTGGCCGATGCCGATGCGCACGCGCCAGAACTCCGGCGTGCCAAAGTGGCTGAAGATGCTTCTCAGCCCGTTATGGCCGCCGTGGCCCCCGTCCTTTTTCAACTTCGCGGTACCCGGCGGCAGGTCCAGGTCGTCGTAGGCGACCAGCACGTTGTCCGGTTCGATGCGGTAGAAATCGATCGCCGCGCGCAGCGCACGGCCGGATTCGTTCATGAAGGTCTCGGGCGCAAGCAAAACCGCGTCCACCCCGCCCAACCGGGCGCGGGCGGCCCGGCCGTGCATTTTTTTCTCGGACTTGAGCGATATGCCATGGCGCGCGGCCAGGCGGTCGAGAAACCAGAACCCGGCATTGTGCCGGGTTCTTTCGTACTTCGGGCCCGGGTTACCGAGCCCGGCAATCAGCCAGGGACTGCTCATCGCAATGCCCAGTCCTCAGTCCGACTTCTTGTCGTCTCCGGAATCGTCCTTGGCCTCTTCGCCTTCGGACGTTTCGCCTTCCTCGCCTTCTTCGCCTTCGGCAACTTCCTCGGCGGCCTCTTCTTCGCCCAGTTCCGGCTCGGCACCTTCGGCCAGCGCGGCGTCGGCCTCGGCAGCCAGTTCTCCGGAACCCTGACCTTCGCGGATGAAGATCGCGTTGACCAGCGCCGTGTCGTAGTCGTCGCCGTGCTCCAGCGCCGGAATCGAGACGCCTTCAGGCAGCTTCAGTTCGCTCAACATGACGCGCTCGCCCGGCTCCAGGCCGGCCAGGTCCACCTCGATGTACTCGGGCAGGTCCTTGGGCAGCGCGGCGATTTCGATTTCGGTGACCAGGTAGGAGACAACCACGCCGCTTTGCTTGCCGGCCGAACTGATTTCCTCGTTGACGAAATGCAGCGGCACCTCGATGCGAAGTTCATGGTCTTCGCTGATGCGCTGGAAATCCACGTGCATGATGGTCGGCTTGAACGGATGGCGCTGCAGGTCACGCAGAATCACCTTCTGCTTGCGCCCGTCGGCCACTTTCAGTTCGAGAATCGAGGCGTGGAATGCTTCCTGGTCGAGCGCATGCAGGATGTAGTCGTGCTCCAGCGTCAGCGCGACCGGATCGCGCGATTCGCCGTAAACAACGGCCGGCACTTTCTTCTGGCGGCGCAGGCGGCGGCTCGCACCTTTCCCCACGTCTTCGCGCAGTTCGGCCGGCACTTCGTATGTCTTGCTGCTCATGATGAAGTTTCCGTATTCAGGTTTAAAAAATCCGGCGATCCGCGACCAGACCCCGGGGTAGCCCGATATTATACCCCGGATTGTGCCTGTATCGCGAGATCCCGGATCGCGCGTTGCGCGCGTCCGGGACGACGGAGCGTGGGTGGCATCCCGGAGTCACCTCGTCCACCGTCTTCCCGGAATCGCGAAAGCGATATCCGGGACCTCGACACGATGCCACGTAGCCAGATCATGCCCACTTCTCGAGATCCCGGATCGCGCGCTGCGCGTCCGGGACGACGGAGCGTGGGTGGCATCCCGGAGTCACCCCGCCCACCGTCTTCCCGGAATCGCGAAAGCGATATCCGGGACCTCGACACGATTCCACAACAGCCAGATCATGCCCACATCTCGAGATCCCGGATCGCGCTTGGGCGCGTCCGGGATGACGGAGCGTAGGTGGCATCCCGGAGTCACCCCGCCCACCGTCTTCCCGGAATCGCGAAAGCGATATCCGGGACCTCGACACGATTCCACAACAGCCAGATCATGCCCATATCTCGAGATCCCGGATCGCGCTGGCGCGCGTCCGGGATGACGGGGCATAGGTGGCGTCCCGGTTTTCCCTCTTCCACCGTCGTCCCGGAATCGCCGGAGGCGATATCCGGGATCTCGATACGATTCCACGTAGCGGGCTCAGTGCCGCATCTCGAGGTCCCGGATCGCGCTTGGGCGCGTCCGGGATGACGGGCACGGGGGGCGTCGCGGCACGATGGCGGAAAAGAAAATGCCCGCGCGCGGCGGGCATTTTCGGCACCTGCTCTTTCAGCAGGGTTTCTGTGCTTTACGGGCTGGTGAACGTGGTCACGTCAACCGCATTGCCGGAGGCATCGCCTTCGCCGATGTCCAGCGGCAGGTAGCCGTTGACCAGCCACAGGAACAACTGGTTGGTATAGAACGGGCTGTTGACGACACCGCTGCGACCGCCGGGGATGATTTCGTCGGCGACCGGGCCGGCCGGGGTCATTTCGGCGACCACGCGACGAGCCGGGCCGGAGCCGAACATGAATTCGTTGGCGCTGTCGGCACGCGGGTTGTGGCCGGAGGCGTCGACCACGTCGAAGCCGCCCGACCGCGCGACACCCGGAAGTTGCTCGCTGACGTCGTTCAGACCGAAGCCGCGCGGGACGTTGAACGGCTTCTGGCCCAGCGGATGGTCGAATACGATGCGGTGCAGCCGGCCCCAGCGATAGTCGTCCTGATCGGTGGAGTTGGCGAACGCCGGTGCGAATTGGTCGCTTGCCAGCAGGTCCAGCGCGCCCTTCAGGCTGGCCAGCAGGATGAAGTCGCGCCGCTCGGCAGGCGAAGGATCCGATGCGGTGAACGCCTCGGGCGGGTTGAAGAACGGCACGCCGGAGGCGCCGACGCCCTGCTTCTCGTCGAAAGCCTGCAGCAGGTGCATGAATGCGCGGTTGGCCACCCGCCCGCTGGGCAGGTTGTCGCTCAGCCCGATTGCGCCCAGTGTGCCGTCGATGGTGTTGGCGATGGCCTGGCCACGGAATACGGAGTAGATGGTGGCCGCGATGCTGTTGGCGATCTCGGCTTCACCGGGTGCGGCAAGCGCAAGCGGGTTGTCGCCGGGGTCGAAGCCTTCCTGGATGCCGGTGGGGGTGGAGAAATCCCATTCGACCAGCCGACCGACGGCTTCCTGGACGGCCGGATCCAGCGCGAACTGGGCCAGGCCCGGCAGGGCGTCTTCGGCCGTGGCGTTTTCGAATGCGCCGAGCAGGTAAGGCACCACGATCTCGGCGTCCAGCGGCTGGTTGTTGGCCTGCAGCGCCTTGATCTGGTTCGGGGTGATCGGATTGCCGCTGGCGATCATGGCCTTGAGCTCGCGGTCGATGCGGCCCTGGCGCAGCGAGACGTAGCCCTCGCTGAGGTAGTAAATCCCGTTGCCGCCCGGACGCAATTGATTGAGCGCATTGTTGTCCAGGGTCACGCCGACCGGGTCGTTGTTGGCGTTGGCGATAAAGCCCGAGTCCGGGTTGACGACCTGCGGCATTTCCGCAAACGGCAGCCCGGCGAACGGAAAGCCGCGGGTGACCGCCTGGCCTTCGAGCGGCAGCCATTCGTTGTTGCGCGCCCCGGTACCGTCGCGCAGCAGGAACGGCGGCGCGCCGTCGACCGTGTTGTTCTGCAGGTCGGCGCGCAGCGGCACCGTGCCGGAGGTGAAGTAGGCGATATTGCCGTCGATGTCTGCGTAGCCGAAGTTCTGGCCGCCGAAGGTAAAGTCCTTCAGACCATCGGTGAAGTCATCGATATTCTTGGCCCGCGCCCAGGCGCGGAACGTCGACAGCTCGAAGGTCGGGCCCCAGCCGGTGTACTGCACCGAGATGCCGGTGGTGGCCGAAGGCTGGGCGACGATCGGCCCGTTGTTGCGGCGCGGCACGATGAAGGTAATCGCCCCGGCATCGAAACCGACGTTGGCCCGGGTGATGTTGTCCGGCTCGCCGTCGCCCAGGCCGTTGACGAAATAGGACTGGAACACGATCTTCAGCCGCTCCGGCTCGCCGTTGAACAGCGTGTGCGTGGGCAAGCCGAAATTGTTGACCAGAAACTCTTCCTGATAGTAATCGGTGACGTCGTTGGGGTTGACCGTCGAGGCCCAGCAGATATGCGTGTTGCAGCCCTGCACCACCAGCGGCGTGCCGGCGAATGCCACCCCGCTGACCGCGACGCCCTCGCCCCGGATCACCAGGTTTTCCTTGGTGAAGATCGACGGCATGTCCAGGCCCAGGTGCGGGTCGTTGGCAATGATCGGGTAGCCGCTTTCGGTATGTTCGCCGGAGACGATGAAGAAGTTGCTGCCGGCCTGGTCGAGGTCGCCGGCGATGGAATTGCCGACCACCGGGATATCGCGCAGCGCTTCGACGTGCTTGCGCAGACTGTCGAGCACCGCCGGATCGATCCGGGGCATGTCGAACGAGGTCGAAGCGGGCGCCTGCTTGCCGCCGTCGGCCTGCACGGAATCGGCAGTGCCCGGCACCTGGATAATGCCGGCATCGGCGAACCAGGTCGGAATGGAGACTGCATCGTCTTCGGGCGCGACGCGGTTGATGTCCTCGAAGAACAGCGCGGTGCCGTCGAAGCCGGCCACATCGCCGGTGCCCTGGAAAGTCAGCAGGTCGACGGTCAGGTTGGCGTCGTCGGAATCGAACGAAAGCTGGAACGCCAGCAGCTTGCCGATGGCCAGTGAATCCACCGGCGTCCAGCGCTCGGCGGTGGTGAGTTCCAGCGCGCCGTATTCAGGCGGCAGGGGATTGTTGCGCAGATATGTATTGACGCCTTCGGCGTAGGCCTTGGCCCAGCCTTTTTCGTCCGGCGAAAGCGCCACCCAGGTGGCGAATGCCGCGCGGCGCAGGCCCAGCGTGCGCAACTGGATGTCGTTGCCCAGCGCACCTGCGCCGAGAAGCTCGCCCAGCGTACCCGAGGCGACGCGGCGCAGGAAATCCATCTGGAAGAAGCGATCGCGTGCATGCAGGTAACCCTGGACGAAGGTCACATCGGCCTCGGTTTCCCCGGCGATCGTGGGAATGCCGTTGGCATCGGTATAGACGGTAACGTCATCGCCCAGGCCGGGCACGTTGACGGTCTGGGCCGAAGCGGCGAAGGAAACGGCGATCAGGACAAAGGCGATCGGGACAAAGGCGAAAAGCCAGCGTGAAACGGACGGAACTGATTTCATTTTTCTACCCCATAGATATGGAAAACGGAAGGATTCCCTAAAGCCGGCATATCGGTCTGTATGAATGCCGGTTCAATTACCCTCTCACAACATTATTGCACAGCCGTGCAGCGCCGCACACCAGGTTCACAACCGGGTTCGGACTTCCATCAACTCCGGAAAAAACCGCAGCGACAGCGCCTTTTCCAGAAACCCGACGCCGCTGGAGCCGCCGGTGCCGGTCTTGTGGCCGATGATGCGCTCGACCGATTTGAGGTGGCGATAGCGCCACAACTGAAACGATTCCTCGACATCGACCAGCCGTTCGCACAGCGCGTATTCGCTCCACCAGCGCCCGGTGTCGCGGTAGATTTCGACCAGCACGTCGACCAGATCGGACGAGAACGCATGCGGCTCGGCGAAATCGCGTTGTATGCATTCGGCCGGCACGGCCAGCCCGCGGCGCGCCAGATATTGCAGAAATTCGTCGTAGACCGACGGCGATTGCAGCACCCGTTCGAGCTCGGCGGCGACTTCCGGCTGGTGGCCGAACACCCGGATCATGTCGCGGTTCTTGTTGCCCAGCAGAAATTCCACGCACCGGTACTGGAACGACTGGAAGCCCGAGGCCGAACCCAGCACGTCGCGGAACTGCATGTACTCGCTGGGCGTGAGTGTTTCCAGCACCGCCCACTGGTCGAACAGCTGCTGCTGGATCATCTTCACCCGCGCCAGGATCTTCAGGCACGGCGACGGGTTGTCGGCCGCCAGGTTGGCGATGGCCGCCTTGAGTTCGTGGATGATGAGCTTGAACCACAGTTCGGCGGTCTGGTGCTGGATGATGAACAGCATCTCGTCGTGGTGCGGCGGGTCGCTCAGCGGGTGCTGGGCGTCGAGCACCCGGTCCAGGCCGAGATAGCCCTGGTAGTCCAGACGCCCCCCGAGTTCGGTCGCGATGCCTTCCTCCAGGTCGCGGCGATTGGGATGGTCGGTCATTGCGATCCAAGTGAAAAGGGAATGGTCGTCAGTTTAACGCGCCTGTCGCACCCGGTTATAATGTCGCGCTGGCTGCGTTTGACCGCACAGCCCGGGAGTCTGTCGGATGTAACCGATCCTAGCGACGATCGGTTCAATCCGACAGACGCCCAAAGTCGGAGTTCGGCACAGGTCGGACGGAAAATAAAATCCTTCAACCCTTGAGGTTTCTCATGGCGGCAACGATTGCCTCGTTCAAAGTCGACTATTTCCAGTTCCTCGATGCCGAGGGCGGGCTGGTCGACGGCGTACAGATTCCCGCGCTGGCGCGCGACATGAATCAGCTCGAAAGCCTGTACCGGCTGATGACGCTGACCCGGGTGTTCGACAAAAAGGCCGTGGCGCTTCAGCGCACCGGCAAGCTCGGTACGTATGCCTCCTGTCTGGGCCACGAAGCCGCGCACGTTGCAATCGGCTCGGCAATGCGCGAGGAAGACTGCTTCGCACCGATGTACCGCGAGTACGCCGCGCAGTTCTTCCGTGGCGTCAAGATGTCGGATGTGCTGACGTACTGGGGCGGCGACGAACGCGGCAACGATTTCTCCGGCCCCAAACACGATTTCCCGTGGGCCGTGCCGATTGCCACGCAGTGCCTGCATGCAGCCGGCGCGGCGCTGGCCTACAAGCTGAACGGCCAGCCGCGCGTTGCCGTCAGCGTGGTCGGCGACGGCGGCTCTTCCAAGGGCGACTTCCTCGAAGCCATCAATGCAGCCAGCGCCTGGAAACTGCCGCTGGTGCTGGTCATCGTCAACAACCAGTGGGCCATTTCGGTGCCCCGGGCCAAGCAGAACACCGCCCGCACGCTGGCCCAGAAGGGGATTGCCGGCGGCCTGCCGTCGATCCAGGTCGACGGCAACGACCTGATTGCCTCGCGCTGGGCCATGGACAAGGCCATTGCCGCCGCGCGCGAAGGCCGCGGCGCCTCGGTCATCGAAATGCTCACCTACCGGCTTTCCGACCACACCACCGCCGACGACGCGCGCCGCTATCGCGAGCAGAACGAAGTCGACACGGCCTGGAAGAAGGAGCCGCTGGTCCGGCTGCGCAACTACCTCACCGACCAGGGCCACTGGGACCAGGTCAAGGAAGAGGAACTGCTGGCCAAGAGCGCAGAGCGCGTCAACGCCGCGGTGGCCGAATACCAGGACCGCATCAATAACGATCCGCAACCGATCGACGCAATGTTCAACTACATGTTCAAGGACCTGCCCCACCACCTCGAAGAGCAGCGTGAAATCGCGCGCCGCTTTCCCGCAAAGGGAGGGAGCCACTGATGGCCGAGATTACGCTTGTAGAAGCCGTCACGCTTGCGCTGGCGCATGAGATGGAAGCCGATCCGACCGTGGTCGTGTTCGGCGAGGACGTGGGCGTCAACGGCGGTGTGTTCCGCGCCACTGCCGGCCTGCAGCAAAAGTTCGGCGACGAGCGCGTGCTCGACACCCCGTTGGCCGAGGTGATGATCGCCGGCATGTGCGTGGGCATGGCCGCGCAGGGTCTGAAGCCGGTGGCCGAGGCCCAGTTCGAGGGCTTCATGTACCCGATGGTCGACCAGATCGTCAACCACGCCGCACGCCTGCGCCACCGAACCCGCGGCCGGATGAACTGCCCAGTGGTGTTCCGCGCGCCCTGGGGCGGCGGCATTCATGCCCCGGAACATCATTCCGACAGCAACGAGGCCACCTGGGCTCACTTCCCGGGCGTGCGTACCGTGATTCCGTCGTCGCCGTCGCGCGCCTACGGGCTGCTGCTGGCGGCCATCCGCGACCCGGATCCGGTGATCTTCCTGGAGCCCAAGCGCATCTACCGCTGGCTGCGCGAGGAGGTCGAGGACAATGGCGAGGAACTGCCGATGGACGTGTGCTTCGTGCTGCGCGACGGCACCGACGTGACCCTGGTGACCTGGGGCGCGATGGTCAAGGAGACTTCGGAAGCGGCCATCGAGCTGGAGAAAAACGGCGTGAGCGCCGAGGTCATCGACGTGGCCACGGTGGCCCCCATCGACATGGAAACCATCTACGAGTCGGTCGAGAAAACCGGTC
Source organism: Wenzhouxiangellaceae bacterium (assembly GCA_040904965.1). Classification (GTDB taxonomy): domain Bacteria; phylum Pseudomonadota; class Gammaproteobacteria; order Xanthomonadales; family Wenzhouxiangellaceae. The sequence goes on along the minus strand of JBBDSL010000107.1, from coordinate 77,029 downwards.
GCTGCGTCATCGTCCACGAAGCGCCCAGGCACTGCGGCGTCGGTGCCGAGATTGCCGCCGGCCTGGCCGACAAGGCCATCTGGCACCTCAAGGCGCCGATCAAGCGCGTGACCGGCTACGACACCATCATGCCGCTGTACCGCAGTGAAATGAATTACATGCCGAGCACGGAACGTATCGTGCATGCGGCCAACGAGACGCTGGAGTTCGAATGAAGACTTTCAATCTGCCCGACCTTGGTGAAGGTCTGCCCGATGCCGAGATCGTCGAATGGCTGGTCGCCGAAGGCGATGAAGTCAAGGTCGACGACCCGATCGTTTCGATGGAAACGGCCAAGGCCGTGGTCGAAGTGCCCTCCGCGTACGCCGGCAAGATCGCCAAATTCCACGGCCAGGCCGGCGACGTGATCAAGACCGGCGCACCGCTGGTGGATTTCGATACCGGCGAAAGCGGCGGCGAGACGCCCGCCGACGACAGCGAAGCCGAACAGGAAGCAACCGGAGAACAGCGGGACTCGAAGGACGTGCCGGCCGAAGAGCCGGCGCCCGACGATGCCGGCCAGGCCGGCGAGGAACGTGCCGATACCGGCACCGTGGTCGGCAACGTGACCACCTCCGACGAAGTCGTCCGCCAGACTCATTCCAGTGTTGGCGGCGTCAAGGTGACCCCGGCGGTGCGGGCGCTGGCGCGCAAGCTCAAGGTCGATCTTTCCACCGTCGAGCCCACCGGCCCGGAAGACGTGGTGACCTCCGCCGACGTGCGCAGGGCCGCCGAGGAAGGCCCGACGCGCAAGCCGGAAAAACAACAGCCCGCCCGGCAAGAACCGGCCGAGGAAAAACCGGCCCGGCGCCCGGAACCGGACTCCGAATCGCGCCGAAGCGCGCCGGCCAGACCCGCAAAAGACCAGGCCACCGGCGAATGGGAGCCGATTCGGAGCACCCGCCGGACCATGGCGCGCGCGATGAGCGACTCGCATGCCCGGGTCGTGGCCACCACCATCATGGACGACGCCGACATCCACGCCTGGCGACCCGGCGAGGACATCACCGTGCGCCTGCTGCGCTCGTTGTGGGCCGGCGCCCAGGCCGAACCGGGCCTGAACGCCTGGTACGACGACGAGCAGAACGTGCGCATGATCCACAAGGGCATGCACGTGGGCATGGCGGTGGATACCGCCGATGGCCTGTTCGTCGCGCGCCTGAAGGATGTGCACGCCTCGGACCGCCGGGAGATGCGCGACGAGATCAACCGGCTGCGCGACAACGTCAAGAACCGCTCGATTCCGCCGGAGGATCTCAAGGACTACACCATCATGCTGTCCAACTTCGGCGTGTTCGCCGGCCGCTACGCCACGCCCATCGTCAACCCGCCGTGCGTGGCCATTGTCGCCGCCGGCGTGCTGCGCCACGAAGTGGTGCCGGTGCTCGGTGGCATGGAGGCGCACCGCACCCTGCCGCTGTCGCTGACCTTCGACCATCGCGTCTGCACCGGCGGCGAGGGGGCACGGTTCCTGAAGGCGATGATTCAGGATCTCGCGCGATCGGATTGAAACAACGCTAAAAAAGCGGGGCACGAAGAGCACGAAGGAGGGCACGAAGAACACGAAGAGAGAAAAACTGCTTTTGCCCGGTTCCACGCCCTTGAACTGCAAGGTTCATTCTTCGTGTTCTTCGTGCATTCTTCGTGTCCTTCGTGTCGGCTTTTGATTTTCAGGTTTTCGACTCAATAACGTTCAATAGCGCTGTCGACAAGCAGTACTGGCGGACAAGGAAAACTGCATCATGCGCATCAGCATTTTCGGGACGGGCTATGTGGGACTGGTGACCGGCGCCTGCCTGGCCGAGGTCGGCAACCACGTCGTCTGCATGGATATCGACCCGGAAAAGGTCGATGCGCTGAATCGCGGCGAGGTTCCGATCTTCGAGCCCGGGCTGGAAGCGCTGGTGCAGCGCAATCATGACGCCGGACGGCTGCAGTTCACTTCCGATGCCACCGGGGCCACGCGCCACGGCGAGATCCTGTTCATCGCCGTCGGCACGCCTTCGGACATGGACGGCTCGGCCGACCTGCGCGCCGTGCTATCGGTGGCCCGCACCCTGGGCCGGGAGCTGACCGAATCCCAGTTGGTGGTGACCAAGTCCACGGTCCCGGTCGGCACCGCGGCAAAGGTCCGGGCCGCCATTGCCGAAGCCATGGGCAAGGCCGGCAGCGGCAATTTCACCCCGCGGGTGGCCTCGAACCCGGAATTCCTCAAGGAAGGCGCCGCGGTCAAGGACTTCATGGCGCCCGACCGCATCATCATCGGCGTCGAGGACGACAAATCGGAATCCCAGCTACGTCGCCTGTACGCGCCGTTCAACCGGAACCGCGAAAAAATCTTCACCATGGATATCGCCTCGGCCGAGCTGACCAAGTACGCAGCCAACGCAATGCTGGCGACCAAGATCTCGTTCATGAACGAGCTGGCCAACATCGCCGAGCACGTCGGCGCGGACATCGAGCGGGTGCGTATCGGCATCGGCTCCGACCCGCGCATCGGCTACCACTTCATCTACCCCGGCGCGGGCTACGGCGGATCCTGCTTTCCCAAGGACATCCGCGCGCTGGCCCGTACCGCGGCCGACCACGACCACCCGGCACGCATCCTGCAGGCGGTCGAGACCGTCAACCAGAAGCAGAAGCAACGCCTGTTCGAAAAGATCAGCCTGCATTTCGGCCACAATCTTTCCGGACGCACCATCGCGCTGTGGGGGCTGGCGTTCAAGCCCGAAACCGACGACATGCGCGAGGCCCCTTCGCGGGTGCTGATGGAAGCGCTGTGGGAAGCCGGCGCAAAAGTGCGCGCCTTCGATCCCAAGGCCATGCCCGAAACCCGCCGGATATACGGCCAGCGCGATGACCTGGCCCTGGTCGATGATCCGTACGAGGCGCTGGAAGGCGCCGATGCGCTGGCGGTCATCACCGAGTGGAAGGCGTTCTGGAGCCCGGATTTCGAGCGCATCAAAACCGCACTGACCGACCCGGTGATCTTCGATGGGCGCAACATCTACGACCCGCAGGACCTGGCCGCGCTGGGCTTCAGACACGAAGGCATCGGCCGGCGAGCCACCGCGGCCGAAGCGGCAGTCGATGAAACGGGAATTGCGGCCTCGCGGCCCTGATTCCGAACATCCCTCAGGTGGCGTGCAATTCGCCCGAAATCCGTATACATTGGACAAGCAAGCGCGGACTTCGCCGGATCTCCAAAGCACCCGCCGAAGCCGCCTTTCACCATGTTCAACCCATTTAAAGGGAGCCTCGATGAAAAACTGGATTACTGGCTTGATTCTTGTGCTGGCCGCCGCCGGCATGACCTCCACCTGCATCGCCCAGGCCGGCACCGAAGTCAAGGTGCGCGAAAGCTCGGGCCGCAGCATTGCCGACGCCCAGGCCGACCACTACAACGGGCCCAGGGCGCGCATCGCGGTGGCCCGTTTCGAAAACAAGACGGCCGACTCGCATAACTGGTACAGCCCATCGATCGGCGACGGCATGGCCGACATGCTGACCACCGCGCTGGTCAATTCCGGGCGCTTCATCGTGCTCGAACGCGAAAGCCTGGATACCGTGCTCAGCGAACAGGACCTGGGCGCCAGCGGCCGAATCCGGGAAGACACCGCCGCGGCCATCGGCGAAATCGAGGGTGCGGAGCTTCTCGTCGTAGCCGCGGTCACCGAGTTCGACGGCAACTCCGGCGGACGTTCCGGCAGTGTGGGCGGCGGCAAGATCGGCCGGGTGTTCGGCGCCATTTCCGGCGGCTCGCGCAGCGCCCACATGGCCATCGACCTGCGCGTGGTCGATGCACGCACCAGTCGCGTGCTGGCGGCCACCAGCGTCGAGGGCGAGGCCAAGGACTTCAACATCGGCGGCGCGCTGGCCGGCTACACTGGATCGGTCGGCCTGGGCGGTTCGCTTTCTTCGTGGGAAAACACCCCGCGCGAAAAAGCCCTGCGCCAGGTCATCGGCGGGGCCGTGGATTACGTGATCTCGGTCACCCCGCAGGAGATGATGCGCTATGACACCGCCGGCCGACCGCTAAACGCCTCGGCCAGCTCCGGCGGCGGCGGTTCAGCAGCGAATGGCGGCGGCACCGGCGAACGCCTGGTGATCACGGCCACCTCGGCCAACGCCCACCAGGGCCCGAACGCCCAAACCCCGACCGCGTTCACGCTGAGCGCCGGCAACATGGTCGAAGCCGTTGTACGCGCCGGCGACTGGGTTCAGGTTCGAAACGACCAGGGCCAGACCGGCTGGGTGGCCGCTGAACACACTCTCGAGGTTCAGTAACCCGGAACCGATAGAGGGAGCGATGAAGGCCCGGCGACCTACCGGGCCTTTTTATTCGATCTCCGTCGTCCCGGAAACGACGCGCGCAGCGCGGCGTTATCCGGGACCTCGACACGATTCCAC
>JBBDSL010000107.1:63667-72480 GCA_040904965.1 Wenzhouxiangellaceae bacterium | reverse complement strand
AAAGTGGGTGGCGTCCCGGAATCACCCGCCCATCGTCTTCCCGGAAACGACGCGCGTAGCGCGGCGTTATCCGGGACCTCGACACGATTCCACGTAGCCGGTCTGGGCCCGCATCACGAGATCCCGGATCGCGCTATCGCGCGTCCGGGACGACGGAAAGTGGGTGGCGTCCCGGAATCACCCGCCCATCGTCTTCCCGGAAACGACGCGCACAGCGTGGCGTTATCCGGGACCTCGAAATGACTACGCAAAGGTCTTTCTTCGTGACCTTCGTGCCTTCTTCGTGTCCTTCGTGTCCTGCTTTTCGGTAATCAGCAAATCAACAATCTGCGCAAATCTGCGTAATCTGCGGTTCCGATTTCAGCGGTTTGATCATTCGAAACGCAAGTGCCTGACCGACCGCCCCTGATCGCGAATTTCGCGCAGCGAGTCGATGCCGATGGCGATCTGCTTGTCGACGAAGCGGTCGGTGACCACCCGGTCGCTGGCGTCGGTCTTGACCCCGTCGGGCACCATTGGCTGATCGGAGACCAGCAACAGCGCGCCGGTCGGGATCTGGTTGGCGAAGCCGGTGATGAATATGGTTGCCGTTTCCATGTCGATCGCCATGCAGCGCGTCTCGCGCAGGTATTTCTTGAACGCCGTGTCGTGCTCCCAGACCCGGCGGTTGGTCGTGTACACCGTGCCGGTCCAGTAGTCCAGCCCGTAATCCCGCACCGTCGAAGAAACCGCGCGCTGCAGCGTGAATGCCGGCAGCGACGGCACTTCGGGCGGGAAATAATCGTTCGAAGTCCCCTCGCCGCGGATCGCGGCAATCGGCAGCACCACGTCGCCGAGCTTGTTCTTCTTTTTCAGTCCACCGCACTTGCCCAGGAACAGGCAGGCTTTCGGTGATATTGCGCTGAGCAGATCCATGATGGTGGCGGCATTGGCGCTGCCCATGCCGAAATTGATCATGGTGATGTCGTCGGCCGTGGCATTGCGCATCGCCTTGTCGCGACCGTGCACTTGCGCGCCCATCTTTTCGGCGAACTTTTCAACGTAATTGTCGAAGTTGGTCAACAGAATGTAGTTGCCGAAGCCTTCCAGCGGCGTGCCGGTGTATCGCGGCAGCCAGTTCTCGACGATATGTGCCTTGGATTCCATTTATTCCTTACCAGATTCCGGTTCATTCATGCCGTCCAGCGCCCGCTCCAGGTCACCCAGCCACGGCTCGAAGTTGCGCCACTGCTCCACCCCGGCCGTGTAGATTGGCTTTCGCACCTGCTCGGAACTGGCGGTTCGCACCGAGCGTTGCGTGCGGTGAAATTCCACGCATGAAGGTTCGAACTCCAGGCCGAGAAAATCGAGCATGCGCCGAACCTGCGGCTCCAGGTCCTCGACCACGTCCTCGTAGTCGACCTGCAGGATGGAATCGGGATACAGCCGCTTCCAGTGATCCATCAGGTCGACATAGCCGGCGTAGTAGCGGCCGATGTCTTCCAGGCTGTAGGTGAACTCCTGGCCCTCGGCGAACAGTTGCTTGAAGCCGGAGAAGCAGCACGCCATCGGCGCGCGGCGCGCATCGATGATACGCGCGTTCGGCAGAATCGACAGAATCAGCCCGATGTGGCGGAAGTTGTTGGGCATCTTGTCGGTGAAATACGGCGCGTCCTGGCGATGAATCCGCGTCTCATCGATGTATTGCCGGCCCATTTCGGCAAATTTTTCGGCCTCCAGGTCGGCCAGCACGCCCGGGTAACGCGGTTCCCGGCCACGCTCCAGCCGGCCATTGAGCCGGTGCGCCATGGCCAGGATATTGGGCAATTCCAGCGTGCCGTCGATCCGGCTGTGCGAGGCCATGATCTGCTCGACCAGCGTGGAACCGGCGCGCGGCAAACCGACGATAAAGATCGGATCCGGCGCCTGAATGCCGCGCCCTTCGAACGCCCGCAGGCGCTCGGGCGTGAAGAACACCTTCTGGCGGTCAAAATCGTCCTGCATGCGATCGGCGCTGTAGCGCAGCTCGTCCTTCTTGAGGCGATTGCCGCGGGCATAGAAAGAGAACGCGCGCTCGTACGCGCCGCAGTCCTCGTACGCCTTGCCCAGCGCGAAGCACAGGTGATACTCATCGACGCGCGTCAACGCGCCGGAGTCCACCTGCGATTCCATTTGGCCGAGCTCGTCGTCGCTGAAACGAAAGGTCTTCATGTTGGCCAGCGACCACCAGGCATCGCCCAGCGCCGGGCGCGCACGGCAGGCAGCCCGGTAGGCCGCCACCGCGTCTTCATGCCTGCCCACGGTCTTGAGCGCATGGCCGCGCTGCATCTGCACGTTGGCCGGGTTGTCGACCTGCGCGACCAATGGATCGAGAACCGCCAGCGCCTGGTCGTATTGACCCACCGCCGCGCACTGGTTGGCATAGGCCAGCTCGGCGGCCAGATTGCCGGGCATGCGCTCGCGCAGCTTCCCGGCCTCGGCAAAGGCGCGTTCGAATTTCTGGCGCTGGTGCAGCACCTTGACGTAATCCATGCGGGCCAAATCGAAATCCGGCGCCAGCTCCAGCGCACTTTCGAGCAGGAACTCCGCGTCGTCGTATATATGCAGCCGGCTGCCCAACTGGGCCAGAAGCCGCATGGCTTCGAGATGATGCGGATGCTGCTGGAGATAATGCCGGCAAAGCTTCTCGGCCTTGTACAGCTTGCCTTCGTGCATCATGGAGGTGACGCTGACAAGCTCCGGCGACAGCTTGCTCAGGCGCTGGAAATTGGCCTCGGCAACCCGGGCTCGCTCCGCCGAGCCGGCCTTGTGGTGTGCCTGGGCGAGAAAACGCCAGCTGGCCATCAGACCGGGGTTGAGCTCGACGGCCTTCTCGTAGGCGGTGATTGCTTCGGTGAACTGGCCCAGGTCGCGCAGATTGTGACCGACTTCCTGCCACGCGCGCGCGTAATCGGGTGCGAGCTTTCGCAGGCGCTCCAGCGTGGCAAGCGCATCGTCGAAGCGCCGTTGCAAGCGATAGCACACCGCCAGAAGATACAGCGCCTGCTGGTCCTTGGCACCATCGGCTACTGCGCTTTCCAGCAGCACGGTTGCCTGCGGCACCTGCTTTTGCTTGAGCAGCTTCTCGGCCTGTTCGACCTGGGCTACACCCTGCTCGCGCTCGTCGATTGCCGATGTTTGGTTGGACATGATCGAAAGTGTACCCTCCCTGTCCGGCGGCTGTGCCGGGGAAATCCTGGTCGCAAAAAGAAAAACGGCAGCCCCGGGGGAGCTGCCGCTGAATCATGGTGCTGTCGGCAGACCGGCTAGTGGCCCACTAACGGACGGCGATGGCCGCCGCCCGCGCGCTTGCACGCCTTAGTACGGCAGGAAGCGGTACGAGACCCGGATACCGGCCGTCAACGGACGGTTGGTGGTAATACGCGGGATATCGTCCTGGGTATTGATGAACAGCTCGGCGCGCTTGTCGGTGAAGTTTTCGACAAAGCCTTCGACATTCCAGCTGCCGCGCGAGACGCCGACAGCCGCGTTGAAGATCGAGTAACCGGACTGGCGGCGTCGTTCCTCGGCCACCAGCGAGCTAAACGAGTGATCGACGAACTTGCCCGATACCTGGGCATAACCGAAGTCGGCCCAGTCGACATCGATCGACTTCTCATAGCGCGCGCGCAAAAAGCCCTGCAGTTCCGGAACCAGCGGCAACTGGCTGCCGACCGGCGCAAGCTCGATGACCTGGGCATCGACGCTGGTCAGCTCCGTATCGTTGTACGAGAGCGATCCGGACAGCGTGAAATTGGGCGTCGCGCGCCAGGTGAAATCGGTCTCGATACCGAAGATTTCGGAATCGGCCGAATTTTCGATGAACGTCAAAATGGACACGTTCTGCGGATCGAAGCGCGAGACCTGCATGTTGTCCCACTCGATGAAGTAGGTGCTGCCGTTGATGCGCAGCGAGTTGCCGAACAGCAGGGTCTTCCAGCCCAGCTCCCAGTTGGTCACGTCATCGGTATCGAAAGTCGCACTGACGGTCGGGAAATCCGGATTGGCCGAGGGAATTCCGCCACCCCGGTTCCAGCCGCCGGGACGGAAGCCTTCCGAACGCGTGAAATAAAACAACAGCGAATCGTTGGGCTCATAGGACAGGTTGAAACGGGTGATCACGTCGTCGATCGAAAGCGGCTCGCGAGTATGACCGCCGGAAACGTCGTAATTGCGACCACGATCGGTATTGACCGAACCCTGGAAGATCCCGTCGGCGAAGTTCGAAGAACCTCTGAAGCCCGAGTCGATCTCGTAGTAGCGAAGCCCGACCGTCGCCCGAAGAACGTCCGGAATCAGGTCGTAACCAAACTCGCCGAAGAAGGCGAGCTGCTCCTCGGTGCGGAGGATGTCGTTGAAGAATGCAACACCTGGCGGACGCGTTTCCGGGTTGACCTGGAAGGCATCCGAGATCGGCGCATTGGGCGCAAATCCGAGATCGGGCGTGGCCAGGTAGAAGAAATCGTCCTGCGTTTCCAGTTCGTAGTTGTCATAAAAAACACCACTGACCAGGCGCCAGCGATTATCAGCCGGCGTCGAGATTCGGAACTCGTGGGTGTTTCGGGTGTGATCCTGCTTGATCTTGGCGCCCTTGCTCGGATCCAGGCACTGGCGATTCTCGGTGATGAAACGCGGGTCGATATCGTAGTTGACGATATAGTCCGGGTTATCGTAGGTGCAGGTGTAGTAGGCAATGAACGCACCGGCGTTGTTGTAGCCGGTGTAGTCGACCGACTGCTCGACCTCACGATACAGATAGGCACCGGTGTATAGCAGGTTGAGCATGCCCGCGCGACCCTCGAGGGTCCACGAAGTCTGGTTGAACTTGTCCTGCAGCTCGTCCGGAAAGAAGCGCGAAACTTCGAGATCGCCAACCTCGGGATCGAAATCGAATACGCCGTCGGCGCCTAATTCCTGGAACGTGTTCTGCAGCAGGAAATTCCAGTCGGGCGTGAACTCGTGGTAGAGCCCGGCGCGCAGGCCCTTGTAGAAACTGTCGTTGAAGTTGTCTTCAACCAGCTCGGCGTTGTCAACGGTCTCGTAGGTGGCATCCGGACCGAGATCGACGGCCGACTCCGAGTTGATCTCCGGATCGAGCGTGAATTCACCGCGTACGTTGTCGATGTAGCCGCCGAGGTTGACGTTGTAGAACGTAAGGCGCGCGGCTGTCTTGTCGCCGATCGGGATGTTGAGGAAGCCCTCGCTCGAACTGTTGAACTCGCCATCCTTGGTGAACGAACCCTCGCCCGTGAAACCGGCATCGAATTCGTAGAGTCGCGGCTTGTTGGTGATGTAGCGGATGGTGCCGGCCTGCGAACTGGCACCGAACAGCGTGCCCTGCGGCCCAGGCAGCACCTCGATACGCTGCAGGTCGGTGGCATACACATCCATGTTGCGGCCCGGAGCGGTCACCGGCTGCTCGTCGAGATATAGCGCCACATTAGGCTGAGTGCCCTGGGCACCGGAAAGCAGCACGGTAATCGGCTGTACGGCCATACCGCGAATGAAGATGGTCTGCTGGCCGGGTCCGCGGCTTGCGGCATTCAGGCTGGGGACGTTGTTGCGAAGGTCATCGAAGTTGCCGATGTTCATCTGGATCAGGTCTTTCTGGTTGAATGCCTGTACCGTGACAGGCGCCTCCTGCAGATCGATCTCCTCGGTCTTCGTCGAAGTTACGACGATCTTCTCGATTTCCTTGGCGCCCTGTTCCTGATCGGCCTGGTCGTCCTGCGCGTGCAACGTGGTTGCAGTTGCCGCCAGACTCCAGAATATGGCTTGGGATAGTCGGTTTTTCTTCATCATGTTTCGCTTCCACCTTGTTGGAGTGATAATTCGATGATCAAAGCCGGGCAAGACCGGCTAAATGACCGCAACGCTCCGGAACACTGGATGACTTGCGAATCCATGATCATCACTCTCCCCCAACTCGCCGAATGAACGACAAGGAAAAGTACAGAAATTAATTCGCTCCCCGCGATACCTGCAATTCGGACGTGACCCCACACTGACCGGAAACAGCCCCGGTCAGGGACGCGCGAATATTGAAAAACGAGAACAACAATCACGATCCCATCGATCGTCTTGTATGCCGGCCAACGAACCACCGGAATGGGTTGATCTACACGATCTGGAACCTGCGATTCAATCGGGCGAGGTATTATTCTTGTTAGTGTGCCGCAGGTCCTGCAATCGTGACGATTCCCGCTCACCACGAGTTTTTTTGCATCATTGGCTGTGAATCAGTTACAGCCGGGTTCCAGAGTATATCCAGCCCTTTGCTTTGAACTTGACCAGCGATATTAACATAATTTGAATTTTTGCTCGATTCACAGTTTGGCAATCGTAGCGCACCCACAAGGAACCGATTGAATGCATTACAGATTCGCGACCGCAATGGCACCGGCAAGCGTCGGCAACGTGGCCGTGGGCTTCGATCTGCTCGGCCACGCGCTGAATGCGCCGGGCGACCAGGTGACCCTCCGGCGCGACAAGCGGCGCGGCGTTCGCATCGCATCGATTACCGGCAACGTTCACGAATTGCCGCTGGATTCAGCCTCCAACACCGCCTCGCGCGCGGTCGGCGCGTTGCTGGAGGCCACCGGCATCGATATCGGCATCGAGGTGCATATCCGCAAGGGCATCCCGCTGGCCTCGGGACTGGGCGGCTCGGCCGCATCGGCCGTGGCCGCGGTGGTGGCGGCCGCGGAGTTGCTGGCGCTGGACTGGCCGCGCGAGCGGCTGTATCCGTTTGCGCTGGCCGGCGAAGCGGTCGCCAGCGGCGCGGCCCACGGCGACAATGTCGGCTGCCAGTTGCTCGGCGGGCTGGTGCTGGCCACCCGCGACCGGCTGGTCTCGATTCCGGTACCCGAAAATCTCACCGCAGTGGCGGTACATCCCGACTACCAGGTCAACACCCGGGATGCCCGGCGCTGCCTGGCCGAGCCGTTCGAGCTGGCCACCGTGGTCGGCCAGTCGGCCAACCTGGCGCAGGTGCTTGCCGGCTGCTACCGGTCAGATTTCGACTTGATCCGCAGCGGCCTCAGGGACGTGATGATCGAGCCGCGCCGCGCCGGCCTGATCCCGGCGTTTTCCGAAGTGCAACAGGCCGCGCTGGACCACGATGCGCTGGGCGCCTCAATTTCGGGCGCGGGCCCGACCGTATTCGGCTGGTTTTCCGATGTTGGACAGGCCGAATCGGCCGGTCGGGACATGGTGGCGGCATTCGCCGGCGCCGGATTGAAAGCCGATGCGTTCGTCTCGCCGGTTGCCGCGCCCGGTGCGCATGTCACGGAGCGCGGCTGAATGGATTTCACCAGCACCCGCGATTCCGGCCTGAAGGCCAGCGTGGTCGAGGCCCTGCAGGCCGGGCTGGCGCCCGATGGCGGACTGTACGTACCCACCACACTGCCGCGCTTCGACCCGAGCGGCTTTCGTGCCGAAATCAGCCTGCCCGAATGTGCAACCGATGTGCTGGCGCCGTTCTTCGACGGCTCGCTACTGGCCGAACGGCTGGACGCCATCTGCCGCGACGCGCTTGACCTGCCGCTTCCGATCAAATTGACCGACCGGGACACGCCGACCTGGATGATGGAGCTGTTTCACGGCCCCACCGCGGCGTTCAAGGATTTCGCCGCACGCTTTCTGGCCCGCAGCCTTGGGGCGCTGCATCACGATACCGCCGGGCCGCGCACGGTGCTGGTCGCCACCTCCGGCGATACCGGCGCCGCGGTTGCGGCTGCATTCCACCGCCAGCCGGGCTTTCGCGTAGTCATCCTGTACCCGGAAGGCCGGGTGTCGGGCCGCCAGGCGCACCAGCTCGGCGCCTTCGGCGACAACGTCCGGGCCTTTTGCGTGCAGGGCGGCTTCGACGACTGCCAGCGCCTGACCAAACAGGCCCTCGGCGATCGGGAACTGGTCCGGCGTCACGGCCTGACCTCGGCCAACAGCATCTCGATCGGCCGGCTGCTGCCGCAGATCAGCTATTACGCACTTGCCGCAGTGCGCCTGCGCGCGGGCGGACCCATCGACGTGGTCGTCCCGACGGGCAACCTGGGCAACGCGCTGGCCTGCATCCTGGCACGCGACATGGGCTTTCCGATCCGCCGCGTATACCTGGCCACGAATGCCAATCGCACCCTTCCGGAATATTTCGCCGGCGCCGAATATCGCGGCCGGGCCGGCCTGAAGACGCTGGCCAACGCCATGGACGTGGGCGACCCCAGCAATTTCGAGCGCCTCGCCTGGTTCTACCGGGACACCAACCCGCGCGAGGCCGGCATCCATGCCGAGAGCATCGATGACGACGCCATACGCGCGTGCATCAAACGCGAATACCAACACCACGACCGTATCGTCTGTCCGCACACCGCCTGCGCCCTGGAACTGCTGACACGCCTGCGCGCCGACGGTCACCGTCAACCCACGCTGATCGCGGCCACTGCCCACCCGGCCAAGTTCGAGACCGTCATCGAACCCATCATCGGCAGAAAAATCCCGCTACCGCCGGCGCTGGACGAACTGCTGCAACGCCCCAGCCACGCCGACCCGCTGGCGCCCGACCTGGAAGCGTTGCAGCACGAACTGGCAGCAATTGATCGATAACCCGTCGTCCCGGAAATGACGCGCGTCGCGCGGCGTTATCCGGGACCTCAAGACGACCCCCCGCGCAGTTGAGATTCATCCCCGCATCTCCAGATCCCGGATCGCGCTATCACACGTCCGGGATGACGGAAAGTGGGTGGCAACCCGCATTGCCTGCTCCCCGTCGTCCCGGAAATGACGCGCGTAGCGCGGCG
>JBBDSL010000107.1:0-63567 GCA_040904965.1 Wenzhouxiangellaceae bacterium | reverse complement strand
TTATCCGGGACCTCGAGACGACCCCCCGCGCAGTTGAGCTTCATCCCCGCATCTCGAGATCCCGGATCGCGCTATCGCGCGTCCGGGATGACGGAAAGTGGGTGGCAAGCCGCATTGCCTGCTCCCCGTCGTCCCGGAAATGACGCGCGTAGCGCGGCGTTATCCGGGACCTCGAGACGACCCCCCGCGCAGTTGAGCTTCATCCCCGCATCTCCAGATCGCGGATCGCGCTATCGCGCGTCCGGGATGACGAGGGTATGTGCGGGTAGACAGTGTGCCGGTTCGTCTCGAGATCCCGGATCGCGCTGTGCGCGTCCGGGACGACGGAAAGTGGGTGGCGTCCCGGAGTCAGCCCGCCCACCGTCATCCCGGAATCGCGTCAGCGATATCCGGGACCTCGAGAATCCCGCACCGCATCGGCTTTATCACACGCGTCACACCCTCTTGCCGGACCATTTCCTTTTTCTATCGTTTCAATATAAACAATTCATTTCACAAATGCACTGTCGGAGTGTATTGTTGGTTTCATCCTGATCGACAAGGCAGACAACGCTCTCGCCGGTCAACGACACTCCCCCATGCTGCTCCGACAGCTTCGCCCGGCCTCAGCGCCGGGCTCTTTTTTTCTAAGTTGAATTTCCGCTATCCAGCAAACTTCGCATGCAGACAATTCGGTAGACACTGTTATTCCGGAATGGCCGGAATTGCAACTTCCGACCGGGTCGCGGCCCGGGGACCGCGAAAGCAGGAAATCCGAAACGGGCCGTCTCGATCGGTCAGAATGCCCCCTGCCCATTCACACGCCGAATCCATGATCGACTTGTCCGACTATTCTGCCGCCATCTTCGACATGGACGGTCTGCTGATCGATTCCGAGCCGCACTGGCAGGACGCCGAAATCGCGGTCTACGCGGCCTGCGATGTTCCGGTCACGCGCGAACTGTGTCGCGCCACGGCCGGGCGGCGCATCGACGAGGTGCTGACGCTGTGGCACCAGCGCTGGGATTGGCAGGGGCCGCCGGTCGAAGAGATGGTCGAGCGCGTAATGGTCGAAGTCACGCAGCGGATCATGCAGCACGGCAAAGCCCTGCCGGGCGTGCACGAGACCATGCGCGCGCTGGGCAACGCCGGTTTGAAACTTGCCATCGCCTCCTCGTCGCCACCGGCGCTGATCGAGGCGGTTGTCGGCAAGCTGGGTCTGGCCGACGACCTGGAACTGACCCACTCCGGCATTTTCGAGCCCAGGGGCAAGCCCGACCCGGCGGTGTTCCTGACCACGTCGAGGAAACTGGGCGTGGCACCACAACGCTGTCTGGTCTTCGAGGATGCCCCGGCCGGTGTGGCCGCGGGCAAGGCCGCCGGAATGACCGTCATCGCAGTCCCGTCCGTATTCGAACCCGACGACCCTGGCATCCGGCAAGCCGACCACATCCTGGAATCGCTGCTGACATCCGGCCGTATTTTTTCGACTGCCTGACGCTCGCGAGACAGTGAATGTAGTAATATCGCCGCCGGTAGTATGGGACACGATATTCAGCCCGACGGAATCGACTTCCGTTTACCCCGCCTGCCCATGCAACCGCCAGTAATCTGCCCGGCCATCCGGCCGCGCGGATCCATTACGAATCAGAAACCGGAGTATCTTTCATGTACAAGAAACTGCTTGCAGGCGTGGCAGTAACGGCAATTTCGATTGCTTGCAACAGCGCGATCGCGCAATCCAGCGGCGATCTGAACTACAGCTATCTCGAAGCCGGCGTATCGGTGCTCGACATCGATCTCGGCAGCGCTTCCGAAACCGAGGTCGGCTTCAACGTCCGCGGCTCGGCCGACATCAGCCACGGCGTTTACCTTCATGGCGCCTGGGACCATTGGGAAGTCGGCGCCTTCGATATCGATACCGACATATACAAGGTCGGCCTGGGCTACCGCTTCAATCTCGAAGGCAATACCGACCTGTTCCTGGAAGGTTCATACGCCGCCATCGAAGTCGGCTCGGCCGATGACGACGGCTTCCGCGGGGATGTCGGTCTGCGTCACGGCTTCAACGACCGCTTCGAGGGCCGTATCTTCGGCGGCTTTCAGACCGACGGCGGCGATGCCGAGGCCATCCTGGGCGCCGACGTACTGTACAAGTTTCAGCCCAACTTCGGTCTGAGCGTGGGCGTCGAATCCTACGAATTCGACGTCAACATCTTCCGCGCCAACCTGCGCCTGAGCTTCTGAGGCATCGATTCGAACTGTCGCGGCGGCCCCGCCGTCGCGGCATTTCGTGACAAATAAATTCAAACCAGCTCTCGCGAAACCGCAAAGGCGCGAAGAACTGCAAGAGCAAGCCTTTGACCTGTCGCCTTTGACTTTTCAGCCCTTCGGACCCTGCAATTCCTTGAACTGCCGCTTCAACTCCGGCAGCGGTCTGGCGTAGAGAAATCCGAACGAGAAGGCGCCATCCTTTTCGTGCACGGCGTGGTGCATCTTGTGGGCCTGGATGAGTCGCTTGAGGTAGCCGTTTTTCGGATGCCATTTCAGCGGCCAGCGACGGTGGACCAGGCCGTCGTGGAACACGAAGTAGCACAAGCCGTAGCCGGCCATGCCCCAGCCGATCCACCAGGTGGGCCCGAGATCTTCCGCGCCCAGCGCGATCAGCGACATCGAAACCGCCGTGCCGACGACAGCGAACAGGTCGTTCTTCTCGAACACGCCGGCACGTGGCTGGTGGTGCGACTTGTGCCAAGCCCAGCCCCAGCCGTGCATGACATAGCGATGCGTCCACCACGCCACGCCTTCCATCGCGACCAGGGTGCCCAAAAACAGCAATGTGTTGATGGCGGTATTCATCGATGCACTTTACTTCTCCCGTGCCAGCCGGTGCGCCAGCCACACGCTGATCAGCATGGCGACCAGCGCAGTCGCCAGCAGCACCCCCCAGCCGTTGGCAAGCTCGGCCGGGCCGTCGCCGCGCCAGAACATGCCGTGCCAGCTCTCGATTACCCAGGCGTTGGGCGTGAACCAGCCGAGTTCGCGCAACCAGCCGGGCATCAGGAAGCGCGGCATCATGCTGCCGCCTATGGCCGACAGTATAAGCACCACGAATGCAGACGCCGTTTGCGCCTGCTGACGCGTCCTGCACAGCGAGGCCAGCAGCAGGCCCAGCCAGGCCGAGACCGCCGCGGCGAGAAAAGCCGTGACCAGCCACGAACCGAAACGCCCGATCCAGTCGATGCCGTACATCCACCAGGCCACGGCGAAGATCAGGCCGGCCTGCGCCAGCCCCTGCAGGGTCAGAAACAGGCCCTTTCCGACCACCACCACGGTGTAGCCCCCGGGACCGGCAACCAGCCGGTCGACGATGCCGGAGTTGCGCTCGTCGATCAGCGAAATTGCGCCCTGCATGGCCGCGAACAGCAGGAACAGGATGGCCACGGCGCCGGCATAGTAGCTCACGCCGTCATCGACCTGCCGACCTCCGCCAAGCAGGCGCTGCGCCACCAGGCCATCGTGCCGGATATCGCTGTCGGCCCTGTCTTGCAACCCGGCCGAATCCAGCTCCGACAACGCCAGGTCCAGCGCCTTGCGCTGCTGCTCGGTATACGGCCCGGCCAGCTCGGCTATCCGCGCGGCGGCGCGCTGTATACCCAACTGCGGGAACCCAGCCTGCAGCAGACGCTGAACGCGGCCGGTGACGATCGCCGCTGCGAGTCCGCGCGAGGCATCGCCGATGACCACGATTGCCGGCTCGGTATCCAGGTTTCCATCCGGTTCGGCGCGCACCCAGACAGCCGCGTCGGCCCGGCCCTGGCGAACCAGCGCTTCCAGCCCGGCGATGCCGGAGCGGTCCGAGTCCAGATCCTGTGCAACCGGCTCGATGCCATCCAGCTCGGCCAGCGCGTCGACGATCTGCCGGGTCAACGGCGTCTGCGCACTGTCGAGCAGCGCCACGCGCATCTTCAGGTCGCTGTCGCCTGCGCCGGAAAACACCTCGGCGAATATCAGAAACATCAGCGGCGGCAGTACGAACGCCAGCATCAGGGTGCCGCGGTCGCGCCAGACGGCCAGCCACATCACCTTCGCCACCGTGACGATCACGCGGCGTGCTCCAGCTCGCTGCCGTACAAGTGCGCCCAAAGCGTATCCAGGCCGGGGCGGCGCACGCGCAATTCGGTAATCGGCGCACCGTCCGGCAACCGCGATTGCAAGTCGCGGGCGGTATGCGCATCGATCATGCCCGACCAGTGCAACGGCTTGTCATGGTCGGCCTGAAGACCCAGCACGCCGAGCTTTTCGACCAGCCCGGCTTCGGGCGGCCGGGCCAGCGTCAGGCGGCATTCGTGGCTTTCGCCGAAGAACTCGCGGATCAGCCCCGCGGGTGCGCCGGTCGCGGCAACCCGGCCTTCCGATAGCAGCGCCACGCTGTCGGCCAGGATTTCGATCTGGGCCAGGTCGTGGCCGGTCATGAGTATGGCCAGGCCGGCGGCGGCCAGGCGTTGCAGCAGGCGCTCGATTTCCTCGCGCGCCGGCGGGTCTATGCCCACGGTGGGTTCGTCCAGAATCAACAGGCGCGGCGAGTGGCTCATCGCGCAGCCGATATTGACCCGGCGCTGCCAGCCGCCGGAAAGCCGCCCCACCGGCCGCCCGGCCACCGCGGCCAGATCGCAGAACTCGATCGTCTCGGCCACCGCCGAGCCCACCGCCTTGCGCTTGACCCCGGCCAGGCGCGCGAACGCTGCCAGATTTTCGCCCACGGTCAGGTGCGGGTACAGCGCGATCTGCTGCGGCACCAGCCCGGTGGCCGCACGCGCTTCGCGGTTTTTCAGCGGGTCGGCGCCGGCGACCAGCAGGCGCCCGGCGTCGGGCTGCAGCCGACCGCAGATGCAGCGAATCAGGGTCGACTTGCCGGCGCCGTTGGGGCCCAGCAAGGCAAGAATGTGTCCGGGATGCAGTACCAGCTTGATATCGCGCAACACGGGCTTGTCGCGATACGAAAATGCCAGATTCTCGATCGCAAGAATGGGTTCGATACTTTCGTTGTCCATGCCGTCAGAGCCTACACCAGGGGCTGGAACAGCGAAGCGACGAAGTCGCGCAGCAGACTCCGCTCGAGACCCAATGCAATGAGCCGGTTGTCGGCCGCGGCCAGTTCCCGTTCCAGCCGTTCCCGCAGCACGGCTTCGCCGAGCTGGTGCACCGAACCGGCCTTGGCGATATCCGCGCCACAGTCCTTGCCGGTGCGACCGCAATACTGCTGACAATCCAGCAGATCGTCGGCGTACTGGAACGCTTGGCCGACATGGCCGGCGTAGCTGTTCAGGGCCGCCATCCGGTGCGCAGGCAAATCGGCGATCATGCCGCCGCCGGCCACTGCAAGCTCGAACAAGACACCGGTCTTCTGCTGATTGATCCGGCGCAGACCGGCGCTGTCCACGCCGCGCTTGCGCTCGATCAGGTCGCGCGACTGTCCCGAAACCAGGCCGGCGGTGCCGACCGCGGCACTCAGGCGCTGGACAAGGCGGCAACGTGTCGATTCCGGCAACGCCCGGCTGCAGGCAATCACGCCGTAGGCCTGGTTGAGCAGCGCAATCGCCGCCAGCGTGGTGGTGGACTCGCCGAACCGGATGTGGGTTGCCGGCTGGCCCCGGCGCATTTGCGCATTGTCCATGCACGGCAGGTCGTCAAGCATCAGCGAGGCACAGTGAACCAGCTCCAGGGCACAGCCGAAATCAACCAGCACGCGCGGGTCGCGTCCGCAATCCAGCGCGGTCAGCAGCGCAAGCAACGGCCGCACGCGCTTGCCGGGCGCCAGCAGGCTGTAGGACATGGCCTCGACCAGCCTCGGACATGCTTCCTCATCGGCGTCGATCAGCTGTTCCAGCCTGGCATTGACGCAATCGCGCCAACGCCGGACCGTATGCTCGGCGTTGTTGGAGGAAAAACCGTAATTGCTGTCGGCGGCTGTAACGACATCGACAATCGCTGCCATCGGCAAGCTCCCATCCCGTTGAACCGGCATCCACCTGCGGCGGGCCGATCCAGCCGGCAGCGGCAAGCAAACACGAAAAAATCTCACAGCGCACTATATGCCGCCGACCTGTGAAACGAGCGTGAACCCCGATCGCGCACAATAGCCCCATGGGAAACAGTCAACAGCACCTGCTTCTTGCCGGCGGCGGCCTGGCCAACTGCCTGCTTGCACTTGGTCTGGCCGCGCGCCATCCCCGGGCCCGCATCAGCATTATCGAGGCCGGGCCGATGCCGGGGGGCAACCATACCTGGTCGTTCCACGCCGGCGACCTGAGCGATGCACAGCACCAATTCCTGGCACCGCTGGTGCAGCATCGCTGGTCGGCCCAACAGGTGCGTTTCCCGCGCTACCGGCGCCGGCTGGAAACCGGGTACTTCAGCATCACCTCCGAAGCTCTTCGCCGGCACGTAACCGCTCAACGCGGCCTGGAAATACATACCGGCACCGAGATCGCAAATCTGGGGACCGACTTCGTCGAAACCACCGATGGAACAAGACTGCAATGCACCGCCGTGGTCGACGGGCGCGGCCCGACCGATACCGCCGGCATGGTGCTGGGCTTCCAGAAATTTCTCGGTCGCGAGGTGCGCACGACAACGCCCCATGGCATCGATTGCCCGGTAATCATGGATGCCACCGTGTCGCAGGCCGACGGCTACAGGTTCATCTACCTGCTGCCGTTCGACGAGACCACGCTGCTGATCGAGGACACCCGCTACAGCGACGGTGCCGCCCTGGCCGTGACGGAACTTTCGGCTGCAATCGACAACTACGCGGCCGACCAGGGCTGGGAGATTGCCGGGACGCTGCGCGAGGAGCACGGCGTACTGCCGATTCTGCTGGCCGCGGATTTCGAGCGCTTCTGGCCGCAGGACGACCCGGTCGCGCGCGCCGGACTGCGCGCCGGACTGTTTCACCCGACCACCGGCTATTCGCTGCCGCAGGCCGTGGCACTGGCCGATGCGGTGGCCGAACACTGGCCCATGGACGGGGCGACGCTGGCGGCATTCACGCGCAACCACGCCCGACGCTTCTGGCACCAAACCCGCTTCTTCCGACTGCTCAACCGCATGCTGTTCCGCGCCGGACAACCGGAGCAACGGTATCGCGTGCTCGAGCGCTTTTATACGCTGCCCGACGCCCTCATCACACGGTTTTACGCCGCCGACCTCAAACTTCGCCACAAGACGCGCATCCTGATCGGCAAACCGCCGGTCCCGGTCACCGAGGCAATCGTGCTGTTGCGCGAAGATGCGTTCATCCGCAGGGAGCGATAGACAACACATGAATACCAGGAAAACCGCCGCCGTGATCGGCTCGGGCTTCGGCGGGCTGAGCCTGGCGATCCGGCTGCAGGCCGCCGGGTTCGATACCACCATTGTGGAAAAGCGCGACAAGCCAGGCGGTCGCGCCTACGTGTACGAAGACCAGGGATTTATCTTCGACGGCGGTCCAACCGTCATCACCGATCCGTCGGCGCTGGAAGCGCTGTTCACCATCGCCGGCAAGAACATGGCCGACTACGTCGAGCTGATGCCGGTCGATCCGATGTATCGGTTGTGCTGGGAAGACGGCGATGTGTTCGACTACACCAACGACGTCGACCGGCTGGAAGAACAGATCCGCAAGCGCAATCCGACCGACGTCGACGGCTACCGGCGTTTCCTGGACTACTCGCGCAAGGTGTTCGATAAAGGCTACCTGGAACTCGGCCACGTGCCGTTTCTGAATTTCGGCTCGATGATCCGGGTGGCCCCGGCGCTGATGAAGCTCAAGGCCTACCGCAGCGTCTACGCCCAGGTCTCGAAGTTCATCGCCGACGAACACCTGCGTCAGGCGTTTTCGTTTCATCCGTTATTGGTCGGCGGCAACCCGTTCAAGACCTCGTCGATCTACGCACTGATCCACGCGCTGGAGCGCGAATGGGGCGTGTGGTTCGCGCGCGGCGGCACCGGTGCACTGGTGCGCGGCATGGTCCGGCTGTTCGAGGACCTGGGCGGCACCATCCGGCTGGGCAGCGAAGTCGCGCGCATCGATACCATCGGCGGTCGCATCACCGGGCTGACCACCCGCGACGGCTACAGCGACAAGTTCGATGCCGTGGCCAGCAACGCCGACGTACTGCATACCTACGACAAGCTGCTGGGCCATACCGATCGCGGTCGCAAGCAGGCGAAAGTGCTGAAAAAGCGCGACTGGAGCATGTCGCTGTTCGTGATCTACTTCGGCCTCAGGCGCGTACACCCGGACCTCAAGCACCACATGGTGCTGTTCGGCCCGCGCTACCGCGAACTGATCGACGACATCTTCAACGCACCGGCATTGTCCGAGGACTTCTCGCTGTACCTGCACGCGCCGACACTCACCGACCCGTCGCTGGCGCCCGAAGGCTGCAGCGCCTACTACGTGCTCTCGCCGGTGCCGCACCTGGGTACGGCCGATATCGACTGGGACGAGGTCGGCCCCAAGTACACCGACCGCATCCTCGACTACCTGGAACAACACCATATTCCCGGGCTGAAGAACGACCTGGTGACTTGTAGAACATTGCACCCGTTCGGCTTTCGCGACGAGCTGAACGCACACCTGGGCTCGGCGTTCTCGGTCGAGCCGGTACTGACCCAGTCGGCATGGTTTCGGCCGCACAACCGCGACTCGAAGATCCCCAACCTCTACCTGGTCGGCGCCGGCACCCATCCGGGCGCCGGCATTCCCGGTGTGGTCGGCTCGGCCCGTGCCACGGCCGGGCTGATGCTGCAAGACTTCGGCCTGCAGGTGCCCGCCCGCTGATGGACCGCGCGCTGCAGCAACAGGCCGAAGCGGTCATGGCCCGCGGCTCGAAGAGCTTTGCCGCCGCGACACGCCTGTTCGAGTCCGGGACGCGCCGCGACGTGATGTTGCTATACGCCTGGTGCCGCCATTGCGACGACCTGACCGACGGCCAGGACCTGGGACACGGCCGGCTGCAAACCGCCTCGGAAAAAACCCTGGAACGGCTGCGCGCCGATTCGCTGACCGCCCTCAGCACCGCCCCTTGCGGGGACTTTCCCTACCAGGCACTGGCCGAAGTCGCACGCCGTCACCCGATCAGCCCCAGGCTGGTCGAGGCGCATTTGCGCGGGTTCGAGCTGGATGCGACCGGCTGGCGGCCGGAGACACTGCAAGACACGCTGCAATACAGCTACCACGTGGCCGGCTCGGTGGGCCTCATGATGGCGCTCATCATGGGCGTGCGCGATCAACACACGCTTTACCGTGCCTGCGACCTGGGCCTAGCGTTCCAGCTGACCAACATCGCGCGCGACGTGGCCGAGGACGCGCAGGCCGGGCGCAGCTACCTGCCCGCCGAATGGCTGAAACATGCCGGACTGCGAATTCCCGACCTGGCCGACGCGGCCTGCCGGGATCGCGTGTTCCCGCTGGTGCGGCGGCTGATCGGCGAGGCCGAACCATATTACCGCTCGGCCGCCATCGGCATCCGCGCCCTGCCGCGCAGGTCTGCCTGGGCGATTGCCACCGCCGGCGCCGTGTATCGCGACATCGGGCGCGAGATCGTGCGTCGGGGTCCCGATGCCCTGGGCGATCGCGTTTACACCGGCAACGGCCGCAAGGCCTGGCGCGTGGTCAGTGCAATGCCGGCCGCGCTGGCGCCGCGGCGGCGCGTCGAACACGACGGATCGTCCCGCAACGGACTCTGGACGACGCCCGCCATTTTCTGATACCCGGCATCCGCGGAGGATTCGTGATTCAAAGTAGCGCGGGAAACATGTACTGAAGTATCACCTCATTCAGCTTGTCTTGTCATGACAATCGGGGCAAGGCCCACTGTCGCGTCCGGGATGGTGCGTTTCGCTGCGCTCAACGCACCCTACAAAACCACTATTGCCCGCGTAGGGTGCGTTGAACACAGCGAAACGCACCATAAAACGTTGTCCAGCCTTCGTAGCCCGGGTAAGCGAAGCGCACCCGGGAGAACGTCGTCGATCAACCGATGTCCCGGGTGCGGCCTGCAGCCTCGCCCGGGCTACCCGGAAATTCGGGATTCAGGCCGGTCTCAATCGTTGGTCCCATAGCCGGCAAAGAACGCCATGACTTCGTCGGCATATTCATTCTTCAGCGCCGCGCACAGGCGGATACGCTCCAGCGTCTGCGCCAGCGAACGCGGCCCGCCTTCCAGGTCCTGCACGCGCTCTTCGAACTTCGCTTCCAGCGCGTCGGCGCGCTCGTCGCTGCAAAAGCCCGCGCCGACCGCGACGATACCGCCCTTGCGCCAGGTGGGAATCCGGTCCAGCAGCGCCTGAAGATTCTCCTCATTTTGCGCCCATTGCCACATCGCCTCGCGCTGGGCTTCGTTGCCGACCTGGCCGAAGGCGACCGAGATGGCCTCGTTGTCGCGCAGGCGCGGGTCGTCGATGTGCTCGCGCAGCATCGCGCCGACCTCCGGGTTTTCCGAAGCGCCGACCGCGCCCAGCGCGCGACCGCGGAAGGTCGAGTCCGTGCTTTCCAGCGCGCGCTCGAACAACGCCTCGGCGAATTCCGGCTGGCGCATGTCCACGGCCACGCGCAATGCCGTGCCGACCAGGCCCGGATCGAGCACGCCGGCTGCAATCTCCAGGTCTTCCAGGTAGTCGTCGGCCAGCACATTTAACGATTCCCGCAGCGACGCGTCACGGCCCTCGTCCGACAGCGTCGAGGCCAGCGTGGATCGCAGCAATGAATCGTCGGTGCTGTCGCCTTCGCGTGCGGCCAGACCCAGCGCTTCCAGGCGCCCGGTGTACAAAGCGCGCAGCATTGCGGCAATGCCGGCGCGTGCCTGTTCGGTTTCGGCCAGACGCGAATACATGGTGCCCAGATCGCCAAGAGGCGCGGTGGCCACCTCGCGATCGTCGGCCCGCGCCAGCACTTCGGCCACTTCCAGCAAGGCTTCGGTGCTCATGTCGCCGGAGCGCCAGGCGGCCGACACCGAGCCCAGCATCATGCGCGCCTCGGCGTCGTTGAGCTGGTCGAAATTGGCCACCAACGACGCCCAGCCGGCATCGTCCAGCGCAAAGCGGTAATAGCCCTTGCCGTCGGCATTGGGCATGACCCAATCGGGGCAGGATTCAGCCGGCAATTCGATGCTGGCCTCGGCCTCATGGACCAGCGCGCAGTGGCGCTGACTCGGACTGGCATCACCATCGCTTGTGCCGAAACGCACGCAAACCGGTAGTTGCCAGCTGTGATCGCGGCTGGCCCCGGAGCCCATCGGCAGATAGCGGCTCTGGCTCAGGTCCAGTTCCGGCCGGTCGCCGTCACAACTCAATTGCACCGAAATCAGCGGCACGCCGGGCTGGAACAGGAAGCTGGAGAATGCATCGACCAGCTCCGGCCGGCCCGAGCCCTCGGCCAGCGAGGTCAGGAAGTCCTCGTAGTCGGCCACGTCGTGCTCGAAGCGCCGCATATGCAACCGCACGCCTTCGCGGAAGGCGTCCTCCCCCACCCAGGCCTCGAACATCGACAGCACCGCACCACCCTTTGAATAGGTGATGCCGTCGAAGGCGTTGGCAATATCGTGATTGGAATCCACCGGCTGGCGGACCTGGCGGGTGGACTCCAGCGCGTCGGCGTTCATCACGCCGATGGCGCGGCCGAGGATCTGGTCTTCGAAACCGAGATCGGGAAACGCCTCGTCGGCCGCTTTGGCGGCCATCCAGGTGGCAAACGATTCGTTCAGCCAGATATCGTCCCACCACTTCGGCGTGACCAGGTTGCCGAACCACTGGTGGGCAATTTCATGCCCGTGCACCGAGGCATAGGCGCGCTTGCGGCCGACCGAGTCATTCTCGTCGAGCAGCAGCAGTTGCTCGCGGTAGGTGATGGCCCCTACGTTCTCCATTGCGCCGGCGGCGAAGTCGGGCACGGCGATGATGTCGAGTTTGGGATAGGGCATTTCATAGTCAAAGTAGCGCTCCAGGGCATGCACCAGGCGCGCGGTGTTTTCCAGCGCGAAGTCCAGTTGCCCGCCCTTGCCGGCGGCGGCCACGCCGCGCAGCGGCAGCGGCCAGTCGCGGATTTCGTTGGCCGGCACCGGCGCCCATTCGACCACGTCCAGCGGCCCGACCGCGAACGCGATCAGGTAGGTCGGCAGCGGCGGGGTCACCGCATAGCTGCGCCGCATCAGGCCATCGCCCACCGGGCGAGCGGAAATCTGCGGCGTGGAGGTAATCACCGCCTCGCCGGCGGGTGCGGCAACGTGGATTTCGAACGGAGCCTTGAATGCCGGCTCGTCGAATCCGGGAAACGCCAGCCGCGCCGAGGTGGCCTCGAACTGGGTGAAGGCGTATGCGCGATCTTCCTCGACGACCTTGTACAGACCCTCCAGGGCCTGGTCGAACGGCGCGTCGTATTCGAAATGCAGCGTGGCGGCACCTGCTTGGGGAGCAACAACCAGGTCCAGCCGAGCGATGCCGGTGTCGTCGGCCTGGGCGTACTCGGCGTCGATGCGCACCCCACCCTGCTCCAGCCACGTCTCGGTGACGTTCAAACGATTGCCGTGCAGCCAGATCCGTTCGGAAGGCTCGCGAATATCGATATCGATCGCCACCCGGCCGGAAAACCGCTCGCGCTCGGGCACGATGACCAGGTCCAGCACGTAGCGCTGCGGCACCACCGCATCGCCGAGCTGGCCGGCCGGCATTTCGGGCAAAGACGCCACATCTCCGGCCGCGTCGGATTCGGTCTCGCTGTCGGTATGCAATACCTCCGACGGCTTGCAGGCGGTCAGCGCAAGGGCCAGCAGCACAAGCAGCGTCGGGCATGCGATCTTTCGGAACATTCGGTTTTCTCCGGTATGGCTTGCGCAAAGGCAAGTGGTTCTTGTCAGGAATCAGGGTTGGCGCAGCGCCGGGCGACCACGGCGCGATGCAACCAGCCGAACCCGAGCACAATGATCAGCGTCTGAAACAGCCCGTCAAGATACATCATTCCTTACGCCGGGTGCCATGCCGAAAGTTCTGCAGCCCCAGCCAGGCCGCCCCCAGTGCGCCGAACATCGAGGCGGCGGCATAGGTCGCGGCAGGCACGACCCGACCGCTATCCAGCAACAGCAACGTCTCGACGCCAAACACCGAGAACGTCGTCAGCCCGCCGCAGAAACCGGTCATCACGGCCGTCCGGCGTTCGATCGAGGCCGGGTAGCGGCCTTCGGGACCGGCGAGCCGCCAGTAGACGGCGATCAGGAACGATCCAAGCACGTTGACGATCAAACTCGGCCACGGCCAGCGGTCGCCGGCCGCCTGCAGCCAGACCAACGAAACGCCGTAGCGCAGGCTGCCGCCCAGCGCGGCGGCCAGCGCGATGGCCGCGTAGACCGGAATTCGCGACAGCATCTCAGCGCGCACCGGTGGCGAACAACGCCAGCCCGAAACCCGACGCAGCCGCAATGATGCAGCCGAACATCGACGCGGCGATATAGGCCAGCGCACCGGTCGAATGACCGCGCTGGAACAACAACAAGGTTTCCAGGCTGAACGAGGACACCGTGGTATAGCCGCCGAGCAACCCGACGGTGAGCAGCAGCCCCCAGACCGACACCTGCGCGGAATCAAGCATCGCCAGCAAGATGCCGGCCAGCAGACAGCCGCTCAGGTTGACGGTCAGCGTGGCCCAGGGAAAAGCATCGCCGGAGCGTTCGACGATACGGCGCGAGATTTCGAACCGGGCCACGGCACCGATCGCACATCCGGCCGCGACCGCGAGCAGCGGCACGAAGTCGAACCCGGCATTCATCGCCCGGGCGTGATCCCGAATGCCAGCGCCGGCAAGCCATCGATTTCAATGTGCACCCGGTCACCGACGGCAAGCCCGGAAACCCCGGCCGGGGTGCCGGTAAACACCGCATCGCCCGGGTGCAGCGTGACCTCGCGCGAAAGCCGCGCCAGCAATTCTGCCACCGGCCAGATCATGTCGCCCAGCACGGCCTGCTGGCGACATTCACCGTTGACGTCGAGACGGATTTCCTTGTCGTTGTCCGGCTGCCATTCCTGCACCGGTACAATCAGCCCGACCGGCCCGGACTGGTCGAAGCCCTTGCTCAACGCCCACGGCATGCCGACGGCCTTGGCGCGCGCCTGCACGTCGCGCCGGGTCAGATCGCAGCCGGCGGCATAGCCGAACACGCAATCGGCGGCCTGCCGCGGCGAAAGGTCGCGCCCGCCGGCGCCCAGAAACACCACCAGCTCGGCCTCAAAGTGCAGGTCTTCGGTGGCCGGCGGCCATTCGATAGTCTCGGCCTGCACAAGTGCGGCGGCCGGCTTGGAGAAGAACACCGGATCGCTCTTTTCCGGGTCCGAACCCATTTCGCGCGCGTGCTCGGCATAGTTGCGGCCCACGCACCAGGCATGACGCACGTGAAAGCGCCGCCCGTCGGCAAGCTTCAGCGCCGTCGGATGCCAGTCGGGCAATCCTGCCATGATCAGGCAAGCCGGCGGATGCCGACCGCGTGGCGCAGATCGTCGATGAACGGCGTCGCAATCGCCCGGGCGCGCTCGGCACCCCGCTCGAGTTCATTCTCGATTTTCGCCGGATCGTTGATCAAGGCCTCGTAGCGCTCGCGCGGTGCTTCCAACTCGGCGTTGACCAGCTCGAACAACTGCTGCTTGACCTCGCCCCAGGCAATCCCCTCGGCAAAGGCCTGGCGCATTTCGGCACGCTGCGCCTTGCTGGCGAACGCGGCATAGACCGAATACACGCTGGCCTCGTCCGGATCCTTGGGCTCGCCGGGCTCCTGCGAATTGGTCTTGATCTTCATGATCGCCTTGCGCAGTTTCTTCTCCGGCAGCCACAACGGAATGGTGTTGTCGTAGCTCTTCGACATCTTGCGCCCGTCGGTGCCCGGCAGCGTGGCGACGAACTCGTCGGTAGCCGCCTCGGGCAGCACGAAATGCTCGCCGTAGCGGTGATTGAAGCGCCCGGCGATATCGCGCGCCATCTCCAGGTGCTGGATCTGGTCCTTGCCCACCGGCACCGAGTGGGCGTTGAACATCACGATATCGGCGGCCATCAATATCGGGTAGCAGAACAGGCCCATGCCGATGCCGAGGTCCGGATCCTCGCCGGCAGCTTCATTTTCCGCCACCTGGGCCTTGTAGGCGTGCGAGCGGTTCATCAGCCCCTTGGCCGTGGCGCAGGTGAGCAGCCACGTCAGCTCCGGAATCTCGGGGATATCGGACTGGCGATAGAACACGCTCCTGGAAGTATCCAGCCCAAGCGCCAGCCAGGTCGCGGCAATCTCCAGCGTGGAGCGGTGAATGCGCTCGGGCTCGAAGCACTTGACCAGCGCGTGGTAGTCGGCCAGGAAGTAAAACGAATCGAACGACTCGTCGCGGCTGGCCACAATGGCCGGCTTGATCGCGCCGACGTAATTGCCAAGATGCGGCGTGCCGGTGGTGGTAATGCCGGTCAGGACGCGGCGGCGATTGTTCTTGGGCGGGGTCATCAGGATCGGTTTTCCGGCTTCGGGCTGCAAACCCGGTATTTTACGCCCGCGGCGGCAACGGTAGCCCGGCCATGTCAATAGGCAAAACGCGCTCCAGTCACCCGTCGAGATCAATGACATCAATTGTGGCCATCTGAAACCCTGAAGTCATGTTTTGTGGCCACGTGCGGTAGGCTGGATGGCAGTTGATCCCGACCTTTTGCCATGGCCACAACTGTATCGATCCGCGAACTCAAAGACCACTTGTCCAGCGGAATTCGATCAGGTCAAGGCGGAGTTTGAAGCCGACTGGCCGAAGTATGCCACCGTGGCTTCGGATTCCGGATTACTGCACCGTGCCGCCGAGATGGCCGAAGCGTTCGCGCTGCGTGCCTACGACAGCGTCCACCTTGCCGCCGCCGAATACCTGGCGAGCGGGATGAACGAGACAGTGACGTTTCTCTGTTTCGATCGCAGACTCTGCCAGGCAGCATCGGTACTGCGGATGCATTTGATCAACGATTCGTAAACCGGTCACTGATCCTCTCGGCCACACCCCCGCCTGAAGTATTAGGAAACCTTCAAAGGCGGTCGGCCTGAAAGGTGTCGCAGCGCGCGAATTCGCCGGTTTCAAAGCCGAGCGTGAACCAGCGCATGCGCTGCTCTGACGATCCGTGGGTAAACGAATCGGGAACAACGCTGCCGCCTGACTGCCGCTGCAGCCGGTCGTCGCCGATGGCGCTGGCCGTTCTGAGTGCCTGTTCGATATCACCGGGTTCGAGCCAGTCGTGGCGCTGCTGTGCATGATGGCCCCAGACGCCGGAATAGCAGTCGGCCTGGAGCTCCTGGCGCACCAGCAACCCCGTCGCGCCTTCGACATTTTCGCCGCGCCGACGCGCCGCGTTCACCTGGTCGGCAACACCGGTCAGGCGCTGAATGTGATGGCCGACCTCATGGGCAATGACATAGGCTTCCGCGAATGCTCCACCGCCGCCGAGGCGGGTGCGCATTTGTTCGAAAAACCCGAGATCGATGTAGATCTGCTCGTCGGCCGGACAATAGAACGGACCCATGGCGCTGCTGGCGCCGCCACATGCCGAGCGCACCTGGTCGGTAAACAGCACCAGCGTAGCCGGTCTGTAGGTCTCGCCTTGCTGTCTGAAAACCGCGGTCCAGACGTCTTCGGTTTCGCCCAGGATGCTGGCGATGAACTGCGACGCCTCATCGTTGGTATCGACCGGTTGTTGGGCGGCCCGGTCGGACGCGCCGCCCTGGTCGAGTTCGGCCAGCATCCCCAGCATTTCGGCCGGGTTCTTGCCCATCAACAAGCCGATGACGACGACCACGACAATACCGACCAGCCCCAGCCCCCCGCCGGCCGCGACTCTGCGTCCGCGACGATCGTCGACATTGGTGCTTTTGCGAGCGCGCTTCCATTTCATTGCTTGTTCCTGTTTGTGGCAACCATCACAGGCGTTACGAATTGCGCCTGGCTCAATCCCCGGGCATGATCTTGACCGGGCGCATGCTCTCGTCGACCGACACCATCACCAACTCGCCCTGGATGGCCAGTTCCTGTCCGCCGGAAAGCGGGTCCTCGCGCAGCATTTGCACGGTCACGGTCACGCTGGTACTGCCCACCCGGGTCACCTTGCCGATCAGCTCGACGATGCTGCCCTTCGGGATCGGCACCTTGAAATCCACCCGGTCCATAGAAACCGTCACCACCTGCCGGCGAGCAAACCGCGTGGCGGTCAGGAATGCGACTTCGTCCATCCACTTCATCGCCGTACCGCCGTACAGCGTGCCGATCGGGTTGGTGTCCTGCGGAAACACCAGCTTGGTGATCCGCGTTTTGGAGTGTTCGATACGTTCCTTGACGGTCATGGTGCGGCTCTCCGGCTTTTTCTTGAGTCTACCCATCAGTTGCATAAATTTCCGAGTGCGAGACCGCTACGCTGCCCGGGCTACGCAGATTCACGATTTCGGCAAGCCTCAAAAGCTCCCGCGCGCCTGGAGCCTCCCGTAGATCGCGATCATCAACATGAGCATCAACACCACGACAGCCCAGCGCGTCAGGGCCGGGACCGGGACCGGCGGGACCACGATGCCAGTCCCGCCCGGGTCGTCGATTGTGCCGTTTGCAGTCAGATCGTGATCGCCCGGGCCACCGTCGGTGATGCTGAAGGTCACAGTATCGCCATCGATCGTGGCTGGATGGATGTACCAGTGCGGCGTGGCGTTGTCGGGCGTGGGGCCGTATTTCCAGTACCGGGTGTTCTCCGGCAATGGCCCGGGGAACGTGATCGTGAAATCTACCGTGCCCCCTTCACTGACCCCGTCGACCCGGATTGCCAGCAAGCCGTGCGGGAACCCGACATTCGGCGGGCCGTCACCGGCGGCTGCCTCTGCAGTGGTGGCGACAACCCCGGCAATGGAAATGACCTCGCCGCCGCCGATGCCGCCGATGCCGCCGATGATCGTACCGGTACCGGTGGCCGACGCAATGCTGAAGGTGAGTGGCCGGAAAGCGACGATCACTTGGTCGGAGACCGGGTCGATTTGGTCGCTGTCGGCGCTCGCCGTGTTGGTGATGCCGGCATTGTCGATATCGGCCGCGGTCACCTCATGGCTGCCGGTGCAGACCACCGCCTCGCCCGGCGCCAGCTCTGCCGGGACTGCGGGAGTGCAGTCGAGCGGATCAACCTGCGGATCGCTGACGGTCACACCGGTCTGGGTCACATCACCGGTGTTGTTCACCGTGATCGTGTAGCCGATGACATCGCCGACGAATGAATAGGTTTCGCCATCGGCATTCTTGTTGATGACCAGTTCGCTGTCCGGCTCTGCCGCGGCGGCCGACCAGGCGCCTTCGGCACCGGAGAAAGGACCTTCCACCACGCTGAAGGTCCCCTGGATGGACGCTCCATCATTGGAGATCGGGCCTTCAAAACTCGCCGTGCCGAAAGCGCCTCCCAAGAAAGTGCCGAAGACGTCAGATCCATCCGCGAGGCCATCGATGGTCCCCGCTATTTCGCTGGGACATTCGGCCGGGCCGGAAACCAGCATGAAGCTCGCCGAGCCGGCCAGGCTGCTACCGGACTGCACGATATCGACGCTTCCCTCGACGACACAGGGGTTCGTCGCTTCCGGGAGCTGAGCCGAGGCCTGGAGATCCCAGGTGCCCTCGAGGTTTTGGGCGAACGCCGGCCAGGCGAAAATTGGCAGGCTCAAGAAGACGAGCGCGAATCGAATCGTGGCTTTCATGAGAACTCCCCGGAAATGTTTCCCCACCCTACCATCCGGGCAGAATTGTCGGACTTCCAGCATCAATTTCAAGAGCGGTGTCGGTCCAGCATCCGCTCGATCGCGCAAATTACCTGTTCCCGTGGCGGTGCGCGGGCTCGCGGAGTGATTGGGGAAGACCTTCCTGAAGGGCCAGACGGCCACATTGCGCATCCGGACGGGCTGCACCCAGGAACATTTCCCCTTGACAGATCGTAACCCATGGGTTACAAATAACCTACAGGTTACACAGGAGTCCAACATGAACGCCGAATCCGATACCGAACGCGCCGATCGCATTGTCAAGACCCACGCCCGTCTGACGCCCTTCATCGGCCTTCTCGTCCTGCTGGTCCATCAGGGCATCTTCTTCAGTTGGGACTGGGATGGCGGCACCGTCGCCTGGTGGCAGATTGCCGTCTGGCTCGCCTTTGTCGCGGTCACCTTCACGCTGCTGATGACCAGCGGCGCCCTATTCGTGCCGCGCCGGATCCGCGAGCTTGCCAACGACGAGGTGACCCGCGCCAATCGCGCGGTGGCCATCCAGAGCGGGTTCTTCATCGCAATGTTCATCGCGGTCCTGCTCGTCGTCGTCTCGCCGTTCGATCCGATCGGCGGCCAGCGGGCCGGGCACCTGCTCATCAGTATCAGCCTCGGAATCTCGCTGCTGGTCTTCGGTCTGCGCGAAATGCTCGCCGATGGCTGAAGGCCTCGCCAACCGCATCCGCGAAGCACGCGAGACGAAGGGCTGGACCCAGGCCGGGCTTGCCACCCGTATGGGCGTCAGCCGCAAGACCGTCAACACGGTCGAGAATGGCGTCTTTATCCCGTCCACCATCGTCTCGCTTAAATTCGCCCGCGAGCTCGGTGAGACGGTCGAAGCCTTGTTCTGGCTGGACGGTTCCTGAAACGCTGCTGACAGGCACAAGCACCCTGGCCTTGCGACCACCGGGTCACCAGTTCGCCGGGTTCAACGCAAACACATTTCCGCGGAAACGCTTTTTGATTAAAAATCATTCTCATCACGGGACCTCGATCACGCCCCGGTGCGCCAGGACGGCTGGAATCCGGACAAGTCATGATTGGACATCGCCGAACAGGCGCACACACCAATGGCAAGCACTTCGGCCAGTCCGAAGATCTGCGCCGTTGCCCGGCACCCGGAAATTGCTCGACGCGCCGTATTCGACGCCCGTATCGCACTGACACTGCGCCACCACGGCGTCACCGAATTCGCCACCCGCAATACCGCCGATTTCGAAGGCTTCGGATTCATCAACCTGATCAACCCGATCGACGGCACCGAACACGAGATCCACGACGGACCGTAGCCTGCCGCCCGAAGCCGGTAGCGTACTCGCCGTCATCCCGGCACCCTTGCCGTCTTCCCGGCCACCTTTCCCCTCGTCCCGGACTCGATCCGGGATCCAGCGTCTTTGGCTCCGTCCGACAGGCCGGGCAGGGTTTCCAGCTTTCACGACCGATGTGCTTGCAGAATCCGCTCGATCGCGCGGGCCAGCCCAACGACCTCGGTGTCGGCTATGCGCTGGCCGTACAAGTGTCCAAAATCGCGCCGATCGCCTGTGACCAATAGATCGGCCTGTTGACCAACCGCCGCGGCCAGAATTGGAATGTCCTTTTCCGGTAATCGGTGACGTGAGGCGAGTTCAAGTTGCTCGGGCCCCGGCTCTTTGCCCATAATGATTTGACCAATCAGCGCGTTCAGCAGGTCGAGCCGGCCCGCGCGCTTGTGCGCGATATTCCTTCGCGCTTCTTCCGCCGCCAGCCGCGATGTGATCAACCGGCAACGCCCTGTCCGGTCAAGCCTGAAAAGAATCAGCGCATGCGCCTCGTCGCGCCAGGCCGCAGAGAACAGAATATTCGCATCCAGAAACAGCCGCACGCCGTTATTGCCGATCGATCACCCGGGCGGCGCGCTTGACAAGATCGTCATTCACCCGGTTTTCAGACTCGAATTCCGAAACGCGCTGGTCGCTGTAGATCTCGATTGGATAAACCGCCGCGGGACGTAAACGAATGCTTCCGTCGGCCTCCGGCTCGACAATCAATCGTGTCTCTGCAGCCACGCCCGCGGCTTCCAGAACCCGTCGGGGAATCGTGACCTGCCCTTTCTTGCCTATTTTTACCGTGTCCATGCATCGAGTCTACCATTTTCCGGATTTCCGGGAGTCCGGAGATCCTGTAATCCGTGATTCCGGCAAATCAGCTCCGGACAGATTTCAGCACCCCCCCGTTTCACTGGCCGTCCACCGGGGTTTTCGTCATCCCCCACACCCTTGCCGTCGTCCCGGCCGTCTCTTTTCATCGTTCCGGCCACCTTTTTTCGACATGTCGAAGATCAGTTCGTTACCGCCCTTCCCGTTCCGCTCTTTGCCGAACCGGCCCAGGCCCGTCCCGGACTTCTCCACGCTGGAGTTGGCGATTACGAACATGGCGACCCCGCAGTTGCGCCGGGGGCGCAGTTCAGGCTCGGTACCAGATCGATCAGCCCAAGACTTATCGTCGATTCAAGCAGTCTGAGCATTTGCATATTTGATACCCCTCTCTCATGCCACCGAGAGTTCTCGCTTGTTCCGAACGCGAGTTCCAATTTGAGTCTACACCCGTGTTTCTGTCGATTGCAAGCCGGATCTCTCATCTGATCTGAATTTTGGTGACGGAGTTGGCATCTTTTGGCCGGCTTCCGGGCGTGGGCTCTTGGCGCGGCGTAGGGGGTGGGTTCAGGCAGATTCGCGAGATTTGCGAGATTCCGGATCTCCGCTTCGCTACGTCCGGACTTACCGGCCCCTTGAACATTCTGCCCGATCAGGCCTACACTTCCCATGCTCTTGCTGCTCGCGTCATGCCATTTGCTGAAGGATTTCCAGGATGAGGTTTTCCAGCGTTTTTCGACCCGGTGTTTTTGGAATGATATTGGCCGCAGGGCTGTTCTGGTCCATCGGCACCCTGTGCGCCTGGGCGCAGTCGGATGAATCCCCTTATGCCCGGTTTGCGTGCGTCAGCAACCCTGTAGAGGGTCGTGTACACGTGGTGATGCAGCTGACGACCGCCGATGACGCGACTTTCCTGCGCATTCGACCGGAGGCAACATCGGGTGCTCGTCATCACCGCCCGATAGTGCGCTGATTCCATCATGGTACCGAGGGCCCGGCACGTTCTTCAGATTGCCCGCGCCAGAGGCCCAACCCGAAACCTCCCGATCCGGGGGACTGCAAACGGAGTGATTCCAATGACCGAACTCAAGACACAACCGAACGATGCCAGTGTCGATGCTTTCCTGGAAGGTGTTGAAGGAGAGGATCCACGCAAAGCCGCCGATTGCAGGGCGCTGATCGAGATCATGCAGCGCGCCACCGGCGAGGCGCCCAGGATGTGGGGCAAGTCGATGGTCGGCTTCGGCAGTTACCACTACCGCTACGAAAGCGGCCGCGAGGGCGACTGGTTTCTGGTCGGATTCTCGCCGCGCAAGCGCGAAATGACCCTTTACATCATGGCCGGGTTCAGCCGTTACGATGAACTGATGAAACAGCTTGGCAAGCACCGCACGGGCAAGTCCTGCCTCTACATCAAGCGCCTTGACGATATCGATATCGATGTGCTTGAACAGCTTGTTGCGGCATCCGTAGAGTATATGCGGCAAAAATACGCCTGAATGTTTCTATGCCGCCTGGTTCGACGGTGATGTGCCGAAAGTGTATGCCCGCAACAGAAATCGAAGGGTCGTTCGACGGCGATGTGGCAATTTTCGAGTTCCCCCGCCCCAATGGTGGATACGCCCGCTACCGCTTTCTCCACACCGCGAGCGACCATCCTCGCTGGGAGGGCGCCGCCGCCGATAGTACCGACGGCCCGTGGCAACCATTCTGGGTCATGCAGTTCAGGCGCCGGGACCCGGTACTCGGAGACCTGCCGCATAACGCTCGAGCGTATTCGATGGCAGCAGGTCGCAAACGGCGGCATCATTCGCGAGACCGCCGAGTCGGACGATGGCGGAGAGACCTGGCGTACGGTGTCACGGGCCAAGTTCCGGCGGCGGTGATTTGTCAGTCACCCGAGCGGATCCAGGTTCGAACTGCCGGTTACCATTGAAGCGAACGTAGCGCGTTTGAACCTGCCCGGCGTTAGGCGAGAATGCCGGAGACCAGGTCCAGGCCCTTGTCCAGAATGCCGACGACCTCACTGGCTTTCTCCGCCTTGTTCGTGGCATCACGCATCTGGCGAACCTTGTCCTGGGCCTTTTCGTTCAGATCGCGCAGCTCTGCAAGAACGTCCTTCGCATTGCCCTGCCACCGCTGCATCAGGTTTGCGCGCAACTTGTTGATCTGGGCCGCGAGCTTCTTTTCCGCGGCATCGACCCTGGATGTATCCTCGCCCTGGCTCAGCAGTTCGATGGACAAGCGCTGCAGCTTTCCGCGTATGAAAATCAGATAATTCAGCAATTCCAATTTATCGTCGGTCTTCATATTCAGTCTCCGGCGGGCTCGCCGCTGCTCCTGTTATTCAAGTTTTCATATTGCTGCTTGATGTTGGCAATGTAGTTGATCAATTCGCCGAGGCTGACATCCCGGCTCTGTTTTACGGCCGCGATGAGCTGGCGCTGCGAATTGGGCAGCGCACCGTAGCCGTTATAGATATTCCGGTAGAGCGTAAGCTGCTTGACAATCTGGTTATTCAGCGAGAGCAAATCGTCCAGCGCGGAGCCACTGCTGCCTTCAACCACTGCTCTGGCAAGATCCGGGCTCGTGTTCTGGTATTGAGTTTGCGCATTTTTCGCTGTCAATACCATCGCTCGCTGGGCCATGTCAACGAATGTCTGCAATGGGCCCATGCCTTCGTTGAGAATTTCACCCAGCAGTTCGACCCGTTTGTCTTCGAGGTACGCATCGGCCAGGTTGGCGGCGATGGTCGAGAACAGCGCCAAGTCCCCGGAATCGACATTGCCGGTGTCGACATCGAGCGAAGTGAGCCGATGCACCAGTTCACCGGCGGCGTTGTCAAACTTTTCCGCCTCGGCGGAAGCATTGAACTCGGTGCTGTCGTCGGCGCCTGCCAACACCAGCAGCAGACCGGCGTAATTCAGCAACTGCGTATTCATCGCAGCCATGGTCTGGCGCATTTCGGCAATACTTGCGAACAAGGGTTTGCCGTTGCTGCCGTTGCCACCCGAGGCGGGATAGGACCAGGCGAAGTTCGAATCGGGCGGGAAGTCCAGCAGCAACTGCGGCACCTTGCTGCTTTCACCCGCCCCGATCGTGCCCTTGAACTGATCCAACTCCTCCTGGTAGACGCCTTGCAGCGCCTGATCGGAACTGTCCTTCAGACTGGATATGGCGGATTGATAATCCTGGAATGGTTGGGTGTCGAGCGTATCAACAGCAGCGCACGCGGATAGCAGAAAAAATAGCGCAGACAACAACAGACTGGCCAATATCTGGCGCTGCCGACTGGGGCTGAGCCCGGTAACTCCAAACATGCAATCCTTCCGCGGGCCGCCTCCTGCAGCCCCTTTAATGCTTTTGCACTCAAATGCACACTGGAAAATCGTGCCTGATTTTTGTACCGTGGTAATCGCGTGTCGTGAAGCCATGTCACACCTCTCCGTAAGCTTCTGCCAGTATGCCTGCCCGCTTGTCCGGTTTCCAGCCTGAAAGCTGGGTCGGACTCGGCTATACCGATTGCGTTTTCTGCCCTGAAAGCAATGCAATGTAGGTTTCGGCCTTGTGATCGCCGAGCGCTTCCAGCGCCCGCTCGCGCGCGCGCTCGGGATCGATCAGCAAAGTGTCGAGGCCGCGGTACCAGGCACCGGGATTGATTTTCATCCGTCCGAACGAGTCGAAATACAGCTCTGCGCCGGCCTGGACGTAGCCCAGCATCGGTGTCGGCAGGCGCGGCACGATATCGCGGTTGTTGATGGTGCGCGCCAGTCGCTGGCCGAAGCGCGCCTCCAGCCAATCGGCCAGGCGTTGATCGCCTACCGCTGGCTGGCCGATGGTGTAAATCCAGCCGCACGTCGGCAGGGGTGCATATTCGCGCCGGATGCGCTCCAGCGCGGCTGCACGCGCTTCGTCAGCGGGTGCACCTTCAGTATTTTCGCCGAGTTGTTCCAGCAATTCCCCTGCGTGCTGCTCGCGTTTGAGATTTTCGTGCTCGCGCCAGATGGAATAGCGCGCAGCGGCAAGCACCGCCAGCGCACCACCCAGGCTGTGACCGGTAAACCAGATCGGGCGCGCGGGATTGGCCGCGACCAGTGCCTTGAGTTGTTGTTCCAGTTCGGCCCAGACAGCGTTCAGTGCGAGCAGGAAACCACGATGCGCACGCGGCTTGGTACCATTCGGGAACCAGTCGATTTCAACCATTCTTGCCTTGGCATCGGTGAGCACGTCGGCGGGTCGCGTGACCTCCAGCTCTGTGCCGCGAAACGCCGCGATCACCAGATCGCGATTGCTGGCGATGAAACCCTGCGTGTCGACATCGCCGATGCGCGCATCGTCCATGTCGGCGCGACTATCCATCCAGTGATCCAGCCGAAGACCGATGCCATCCAGCGCCTTTTTCGCTTCCGCCTGTTCCGCGTAGGCAAGTTCGGAAAGGTTGGCCATCCAGCGCGCGTTCAGGCGGTCCGGGGTTTGTGCGTGAAGCGCGAAACCGACCATTCCGGTAATCAGGCGCGGTGTTTCGTCCGTGGTGATCGCGGAGCGACTCTGAGCGGCGGTGTCGCCGTTCCCGGCGACGACCGCGCCGGCCGTTGCGCCATCTTCGTCCTTGTGTTCGCGGGAACGCTTTTCGGCGTCTTGCGGATTGATCGAGGCCCGAATTCGCACCAGTTTCTGCAAGGCATCGAACCAGAACGGCGCGCCAAGCGACAGTGCGATGGCCGTAACGAAAAGGCCGATCAGCTTTAAAAACGGCCACAGCAGCACCTCAAGCTTGTCGCGCTCCCAGGCCTCGCTCACCGCCATCCAAAGCCCCTTGCCCAGCGATTGCTGCCTGTGGTTCTCGCTCCACTTGAATGCATTTGGCAAGCTTGACTCCCGCCAGCCAAGCAGCGGCTCAAAATCCAGCAGCGCCTGTTTGGCGCGATCGAACTCCGCTTTCAGGTCCTCGGCGGACTGTTCGACATCCGCCGGAACATTCTCGACCTTGTCCACCGCGATTTCGACCAGCGCCTTGCGCATCTCCGCGTCGTTGGAAAGGCGCGACAGAATCTGCAGCGTATCGACGTTCAGCGCGACAGCAACGACGACGCCGACCGCAAAAAGCTTGGGCGCAAGCTTGCGCTTGAACCAGCCGGTGGCGCGATCATTGCCGGCATCGAACCATTTCTCGATTTGCTTCAGGAACGCGTCGGCGTCTCCGCCGGCCTGATACCACAGCCGCGTCAGTACCTTGCTGATATGCTTCGCGGCCTTTTCCAACCGGGTGTCGTCAGGGATGCATTGGCAGGCGTGAATCGCAATCTCGCCGCTTTCGGCATCGGCCCGGGTCTGGTCGCGGGACTTGGCCAATTGTTCGCGCACGCTGGATTCTGCAAGTCGCAGCTCGATTAGCTCGGGCGTGTTGCGCAACCGCTCGACGCTATCGCCCAATGCCATTTCGGAAAGCGCGCGGGCAAAACGTTCCGGCGGGATGTAAGACGGCGGTCGGAAGCCGCTATTTCGCTGCGACCACCCGCGATCGAACCATAACGCGAGCGCGCGCCGGACCAGGTGATTGACCCGGCTGATCGGTTGTGTCGGCGCGTAGAGTGCTCGAAGCTGCGGCTGGGCCAGCAACAGGTTGG
This sequence comes from Wenzhouxiangellaceae bacterium, assembly GCA_040904965.1. GTDB lineage: Bacteria > Pseudomonadota > Gammaproteobacteria > Xanthomonadales > Wenzhouxiangellaceae. The sequence continues at coordinate 37,008 of JBBDSL010000107.1, read as the reverse complement.
CGACCTGTTCGTCGCCACCGCACTGCAACTCGATCAGCTTGCGCAGGTTTTCGCCGCGCAGCCCGGTCCAGTTGACGATGGCCTCGACCCAGGCCGAGCAGATCAGGCTCAGTACCAGGTAGATCAGCACCAGCCCTATCGCGGATTCGAGTAGCCCGAGAATTTCCATGAACAATCCCCCTTATCTGTTGCCAGACGATTGGAGTATATGCCCGTACTTCTGTCAGATTCAAGGTTGACCTCTCACTTCTTTCCAGTTTTTGTGGAAAGATGCCGACTATGGGCCGGGCACGATCCAATGCCCGGGACACTTACGAACCGGATGCAATCATGAACGAGATACAAGCACGCGAACACGACGCGGAATTCATGCAGGCCGCGATCGAACAAGCGCGCCAGGGGTTGGCCGAAGGCGGAATTCCGATTGGCTCGGTACTGGTATGCGACGGCCGGATTATCGGCCGCGGCCATAACCGCCGCGTACAGCGCGGCAGCGTGGTACTTCACGGTGAGATGGATGCGCTGGAAAACGCGGGCCGGCAGCCGGCCGGAGTTTACCGGGGAGCTACCATTTACACCACCCTGTCACCGTGTGCAATGTGCACCGGGGCGATTCTGCTGTACGGCATCCCGCGCGTCGTGATCGGCGAAAACCGCTCGTTCACGGGCGAAGAGGAATTGCTGCGAAGCCGCGGCGTAGCGCTGACGGTGCTTGGCCACCCCGACTGCATCGCGTTGATGGATCGGTTCATGCGCGATTCGCCGGACGTGTGGAACGAGGATATCGGCGAATAGTACCGAGCGCTCGAAATTGCGGGGTCTGCGAGTCGACATCGCCGCCCAGCAGAACAGGATCAGACCCACAACGCTGTAGAAATCATCCACCACGCATGATCGTACGGCCGCCTGACATTGAGCATGGCCATCACGACGGAAACGGCGAATCCGAGTGCGATGACCAGATCGGCAAACGAGCAGATGGTTTTATTGCGCGCACGCTCCGCGCAGCGTCTGACACGCCTGCGCTACTTCCAGCTTCCAGTCATCGATATAGGTCTCACCTGCATTGTCGGTCGCCCTGGTGTTCAGGTGACTGGTCAGGTAGAACAGCCGTTGAATATGGTCCTGCTTTTTCGGCCCGACATTGGCGTCGCGGAAGCGTTCCTGCAGGTAAAACGGCGGAATGGACTGGCTGTACAGCGTGACCCGGATGCGGTCGACCCGCGCCAGCGTGGTGAGGTCCATGGTCATCCGATAGGTGATCGTGTCCGCACCGGTCAGATCGGGGTCGGTGTAGTACCGGTCGTTTTTGGCCTCGCCGTCGATTTCGCCCAGGAGCTGGATGTACGGCGACGGGTTGTCCAGAAACACCTTGGGATCGAAGCCGCGCGGACGCAGGCGGTTGTCCTTGACGTGGTTGACGCGCCGCATGAAGCTGGTGGTCAGATTGTCGTCCGAGTCGGTGATCAGTTCCTGATAAATCTGCACCTGGTCGCCGCTGGTGATGGTCTGGTAGTGCGGCTGAAACGGCACGTCGGGATTTTTCACCGGCTGTTCGCCGGGCAGCACGTTGTCGCCAGTGCCGTCCAGGATCGCGCCCAGATTGTTGGTGCGGCCGGAAGCCCACAGTATTTCACCGTCCTTGTCTTCCACCACCACCTCCAGGAATACGCGCCGGAAACCCACGCCGGAAGGCAGGTAGTGTCCGACCTTGTTGGTCACCAGCAGATCGGCGGTCAACTGGTCGTCGGCGGTCTTCCCGAATGATTGCACGGTGATTTCGGCGGTTTCGTTGGCGGCCATCTCCAGCATGGATTCGCGACCCGTGATCAGTGGCGGAGTGACGCCGCTGCCGGTCATGTAGTCGATCTGGCGCACGCCCAGGATCAACGGGAACTGCTGGAAGAATTCGTTGAGGAACACGTTCAGGCCATGCAGTTGATGCCGGCGATAATTGGATCTCGGCGTAAGCTCGATATCCTCGTCGGGCAGCCGGTGGGTGGTCGGCGCGAAGCTGCTGTCCTCGATGTTGGCGATGCGGAACGGCTCGACCTTGCCGCTGAGATTTTCCTGCTCCAGCGCCCGGCCCTTGTACTGGTTGCCCATGTGGCAATCCTGGCAGGACTGGAACGTACCGGGTTTGGCGAAATCGCTGTTGACCCATTCCAGGTGCGTGGTCTGTTCATAACTGGCCGACAAGGTCTGACCATCGACTTCGAAGGTATGCGGCGTGCCGTCGTTGTTGAATATCGGCAGCAGAATGTTGTGGCAGGTGCCGCACAGATCGGAGTTCTGGATCTGCTTGCCGTGTTTGGGCGTAATGCCCAGGGCATGCTCCATGGGCTTGGTGACGATGGTGTTGTCCTCGAACGGTCCATAGACCTCGTCGGGCGGCCCGGTTACGAAATTGCCGGTAAACGAGGCCTGTTCTCCGAAGTCGGTGTCCTCGATGTGATGGCACACGGCGCACGAGATCCCGTCGCGCGCCAGCGCGCCGTATTTGGAATCCACCCCGGCCGAATCCTGCCATTGCGTGACCTGTTCCAGCGCGAATGGTTTTCCGAAGGGCACGCCTTCGGGCGGCTCGATGGCGAAGATGTCCTTGCACTGATCCCCGCCTTCGGTATCGATGGCCTGCTGGCGCTGACCCATCACGCCGTGGCAGTGCAGGCAGGTGTTTTCAATGCACTCGGTCATCGCCGGCAGATGATTGGTCTCGCTTTGCAGTTGCGAGAAGAAGATCGGATCGCGCCCGGCCAGCCCCATCGGCGAGGCCCGCCATTCGCCGTACGGCGACAGGTTGACCAACTCGCCGGTGTCGCCGTCCTTGATCACCATGTTGGGCGTGGCCGAGTTGGAGTAGGTGCCATCGTGGCAGCCGACACACTGGTCCGAGGTCACGAACTGAGCGGGGCCGTCGGGACCGGAGAAGCGGTGATCGAAGGTTTCCGCCGGCAGGCGCAGGTTGAGCGCCTGCTCGAACCTCATGGCCGGGAGTTGATCGTAAAAACGCAGAAAGTCGCTTTCGGCTTGCGCCAGCGGATCGGCGAACGGGGACTGGTAGGTGTTGCCGGGCGCGGCCGATTCGGCGGTCAGCGCCTGTGCAGCACGACCGTGCTTGTCGGCCAACAAGGCGTTATTGATGTTCCTCAGCTCGCTGGCGGGTACCAGCCGCTTCATTTTGCCGTCCAGGTTGTAGCCTTTGTACTGCAGCCCTGGTGTAAGCAGATTGTCCAGCGACGCGTAAGTCGATTCACTCTCGGCCGAGGCGTGACAGTTGACGCAGTAATTGCCGAATTCGTTGTACGGGAATACAACATTGTGCATCTGGCTGCCCTGTGGCAGCGGTTCGAACAGAATGCCGGTGGGATACCACAACGGGTTGCGCTTGACCGGCGGCGGGCCGAAGAACTCGGCGGCGCTGGTGGTGACCGCGGTGCGGTCGTTGATCGGCGGGTTTCCGATGAAGGTGACCTTGTCGGGATGGTCGGGGTCTTTCGGGCTTGCACTGAATCCGGCCCAGTACCAGCCGTCGTGGGTAAAGTCGGCGTGCTTGACCATGATGGCCCAGGACTCGGCTTCCAGGTCCGGGTCGGGGATCTCCATGCAGCCTTCGTCATTCAGTTCAATATCCAGACGCTCGTCGATGCTGCGCATTTCCTTGACGATCATGGCGTTGTCGGGCAGCTCGCCCTGACGATTGCCGCACATCCATTCGGTGACTTCCGGCGAGTAGTAGATCTTCACCGCCGGGTGCACGCCGTAGGATTTGCCCGACCCCGGCTTGCCGACGTACGGCCCGGTCAGGCGCCAGTTCATGTCCGATTTCCAGCCTTTGTCGATATAGCCGCGCTGGTTGATGAACGTCACCAGCGCCTCGTCGTACCGGTTCTTGGCATCCAGGTTGTTCAGGCTGGCCGGCGGTGCCGGCAACACCACGGGCTCGCCGAAATCAGGCTTGGTGGTGCCGTCGCCGCACAGCGCTTCGATCTGCGCCCGGGTGGGCTCGACGCGGCTGCCGGGGCAGACCCAGTCGGCCGGGTCGGGCGGCAACAGATCAGTCGCCGGCACATTGCCCACGCCACCGCAAAGCAGGCCGAGCAGCAGCGCATTGCGGCACAACCGCGAAATACAGGTTGCAGTGGAAAGGCGTTCGAATACACCCCTGCGGTGGTTTCTTCCCGGATCTACATTCATGATTTTTCTCCCTGGCCGCTCCGGTATCCCGCTACCGGACCCGCTAAACCATCATTGCCGGTGCGCACCGCATGCGCCGCGCGAACAGCCGGCCCCGTCCCGGACTCAACGCCCACAGCGCTGTAGAAATCATCCCCCAGGCGTGGTCCTGCCGGCGCCCGGGACTGCATCTACGTGTGTGATCATGGGGCGCTCCCTCCATCCATGTCCGGTTGATTGTCTTGTTTGCATCCAATCATGCACCCAAAGCCGGTGAAAAGTCCACCCATCAGCAACCCGGCGATTCGACAATCGCATCACGGCACCCAGGCCCCGCCCAGATTCCGCATCTGCGACAGAATCCACTGCTGGCGCTGCTGCAGAAAGGTATCGGGCGCGGCCGCGTTGTAGCTTTTGGGCGCAGGCAATACCGCGGCCATGAGGGCGGCCTGGGCCTGCGTCAAATCCGTGGCGCCGCGACCGAAATAGTGTCGCGCCCCGGCTTCGGCCCCGTATACGCCATCGTCGAGTTCGACGATATTGAGATAGATATCCAGAATCCGGCGCTTGGGCAGGCAAAGCTCCAGCCAGACGGTAAACCACGATTCGATACCTTTGCGTAGCCAGCTCTGCTTCGGCCACAGATACAGGTTCTTGGCCAATTGCTGAGTGATGGTACTGGCGCCGCGAAGACGCCCGTTTTGCTGATAGTCATCCAGGGCGCGCCGGATTTCGCGACCATCGAATCCCCAGTGGTTCGGGAAATTCTGATCCTCCGCTGCGATGACCGCCAACGAAAGATGAGGTGAAATATTTTCGGGCACCACTGGCCGGTAGTCGATGGGACGCTCATGAATCAGGCGATCCCTGAGCATGAACGCGCTGGTCGGCGGGTCGAACCAACGCAATGGCAAGACCAGCATCGCCGTCAACAACACCACGGCAAGCACCAGGCGAAACAGCCATTTGCGGAGCAACTTCATGCCGAACGATAGTACCAGCCGCCGGGGCTATTGTCGGCGAATCACAATCTGACCGGCGGCCTTGTTACTCAGTAAGCCCCCGCTTTTTGCCCGGGCCCGGTCCTCGCACCGGGCCCGGGTGTTCGAATCAGCCGCCGGGCCAGAAGCCCGCGAAGCTGCCGGCGACAAGCAGGCTGTAGACCGCGCCGTCGATGCAGAACCGGATCGTCGTCGGCCACGGCTGGCCGTGCCAGATACTGGCCGGCATGTTGGCGATCACGAATGGCAGGAACGCAGCCGCGCCACTGATTCGGAACACGGTCAGATACTCAGCCCCAGAGGCCAGCATCGTGGCGGCGATGTAGGCGACGAAAATCGCGACCAGCAACAGATAGACGACCCACAGCCCGAGCGATTTGCCCATGTTGGGCATGCCGTTGGGCATCACCGTCATCATCCCGACGGGGCCGCGCTGGAACTTTTCCTTCGTTTCCTCCGAGCCCATCTCCTTCATATCGCCGCAGTACGGGAACATGTAGGTTCCCGGCGAAGCGCCCTGGGCACGAATGGCCGCCAGCACCTCTTCCTCGCCCGGCAGGCGACGGTAATCCTTGTGGTGCGTTTTGAGCACCATGTGAATGACGGAACTTGCAACAAACACAAGCACCACGGATACAACAATCGGAATCCACAGATCGATAACGCTGAGCATGGTCGGTCTCCCTCATAATACCGTCAAGCTTCCAACCCCCGCTACCACTCCCGACGCCAGTCTACTCCCGAATCTTCATGTCGGGCAAATCGGGTTTCACGAGCAATTTTCCGTTTGAGGTACACTCAGACCCGATTGAGTGGCACTTCCTGACGTTTCATCAAGGAGAAAGATCAGTATTCCCAACGGTTCGGTCGACAAGGAGCAACCTGTTTGCATTGGCGTATTGCCTTCGTATTTGCGATGATCCTGATGGTCGGGGCGTGCAGCCCGCCACAGGAGCCCGTGCGCATCGGCATTCTGCTCTGGCCGCCCTACGACCTGGCCGTGGTGGCCCGGGCCGAAGGCTTCATCGATCCGGAGCAGGTTCAACTGATCGACTACCAGACACCGGCCGAGGTCGTGCGCGCATCCCGCAACGGTTTGCTCGACGGATTCTTTCTGACCACTCAATACGCCCTGCAAGATCACCCCGCAGGCCAGGACGCCCGCATCGTCTACATCATCGACCATTCCGAAGGCGGCGACAGCCTGCTGGTACGACCCGGAGTGGATTCGCTGGCGCAATTGAAAGGCAAACGCATCGCCCTGGAGGCCGGTCCGCTTGGCGCCTATATGCTGCAACGGGTTCTGGACCATGCCGGCCTGACACGCGCTGATATCGATCTGCATTTCGTCGACACGCCGGACCATGTGCACGCCTATGCAAGCGGAGCAGTCGATGCCGTGATTACCTACGAGCCGTTTGGGTCCCGCGTGGCCGAAGCCGGCGCCCACAAGCTGTTCAGCAGCCGCGACATTCCCAATGAGATCGTGGATGTGCTGTATGTCACCGAGGCACTGATCGAAGAGCGCGGCCAGGACCTGGTGTCCCTTGTTCGCGGGATCGAACAGGCTCGCAAACTCCTCGAGTCGCGGCCGGAGCATGTACTGCCCATAATGGCCGAGCGCCACCGCATGGACACCGAATCGTTCGCACGCGCGCTGGAGGGTGTGTCGCTGCTCGGCCTGGAAGAGAACCTGGAACTGTTGAGCGGCGAACAACCCAAGCTATCGGTATGGATCGAAAGGCAGATCGAGGTGTTCCAGCGCGCCGGGATGTGGCCGCCCGGACAGCCATCGGTCGCCACGCCGGATCCGCGCATCGTCGATCGGGCATTGCAGTGATTCACAGGCACCGGCCGCTGCGCCACACCATCCCGCTGGTCATCCTGGCCCTGGGATTGAGCGCCTTGATCATTGCCTACGTGTTCAACAGCCGGCATTCGGTCGACGAACTCCGCCAGGACGCTGAAGTCTCGGTGCGCACACTCGCCACCCTGACCACGGGCAGCCTGGAAGCCGCCTATCGGGCTGGCGATGTACCGCAGGCACGGGCCGCGATCGAACGCCTGGCCGGGCACCAGCGCGTGCGCAATGCCCTGCTGCTTGGTCAGGACGGTAACGTCGTGCATGCCACTCGAGTTCAATGGCAAGCCGTGGCGCTTTCCGAACTGGAGCACGGCCTACCGCAGCCGCTGATCGCACATACCCGGCACGGGGCTTCACCCCGGGTCGTTTTCAATAGTGACCGGCCGGCCCTGTACGGCGCCTTCCCTGTCAGGATCCGGGGCACGGCCGACAGCTTCATCCCCGGCAGCACGGGCTGGCTGCTGTTCGATTTCGACCTGTCCACCGCCGCGGCCATCATGCGCCGCGACATGATGATCCAGGGCGCGTGGTGGTCGCTGGGACTTGTGGCGATATGCGCCGTGCTCTACCTGTTCCTGCGCCACGCGGTGCTGACCCGGATTGCACGACTGCGCGCCGCCACCCGCGCCGTTGCCAGCGGCGACTTCAGCATCCAGCCGGCCATCACGGGAAGGGATGAAATCGCGGACCTGGCCGAGGATTTCCGAACCATGACGCAAGACCTGATGCGCTATCAGGACCGGTTTCAGGCGTTGAGCCTGAGAGATCCACTGACCGGGCTGCTCAATTTCGCAGGTCTGAAGCAGCGTCTTGAACAATTGCACCTGGATTTGCGCGCCGGAAATGGCTCGTGGCTGCTGTGCAACTTCGATATCGAGGGCATGAAAGTCCTCAACACTACCCGCGGACACGCGGCTGGCGATGCATTGCTCAAACAGGTCGCCGAGCACCTGGAGGACCGGTTCTCCGATAGCGCACTCACCGCGCGCACGATCGGCGACGAGTTTGCGGTTCTCCTGCCCCTGCGCAACGAGCCGCCCGAGGCGTGCGCACGCGAAGTCCTGGCGTCGATGGAATCCATGCGCTTTCTCTGGGAAGACGCATCGCACTCGGTGCGCTTCAACCTGGGCGCAGTGGTCATTGACGAATTTATAGAGGACATCGAAACCGCGACCAGTCTGGTCAATGCGGCCCGGCTGGCCGTCAAGGAATCGAGCCACGAGCGTGTCCGAATCGGACGCAGGGACGATGCCGACCTGGATCTGTCGGCCGGCCCGATGCGCTGGGTGAACGAGATATCAAAAGCACTGGAGACCGACCGCTTCGAGCTGTTCGCGCAAGAGATTCGGGCGAATCGGGACACTGCATCGGCGGGACTGTTTTTCGAGGTACTGGTGCGCCTGCGCCAGCCGGATGACACCCTGGTCTCGCCCGGGCAATTCCTTCCCGCGGCCGAAAAGTATCGTCTTGCCGGGCAGGTCGACCTGTGGGTATTGAACAACGTGTTCAAGTATTTCCGGAGCCACGAACAGGCCACTCGGCAGATGTATCTGTGTTCGATCAATCTGTCCGGGCTCAGTCTGGGCAGTGAAGAGATCGTCGCCATGGTTTCCGCGGAGCTGGAAAAAGGCACCGTCCGCGCCGGGCAACTTTGTTTCGAGATCACTGAAACCGCGGCCATCACCAACCTGTCGGCCGCTTCTGAGTTCATACGACGACTGCGCGGCTTCGGCTGCCGGTTTGCACTGGACGATTTCGGCAGTGGCGTGTCCTCGTTCGGTTACCTCAAGAGCCTGGACGTGGACTTCATCAAGATCGACGGCATGTTCGTCCGCGGCGTGGCCAGCGACAAGACCGATCAGGCCATCGTCAAATCGATCAACGACATCGGCCATCAAACCGGAAAACAGACCATCGCCGAGTTTGTCGAGTCCAACAATGTGGCCCGCGTTCTGTGGAAACTGGGCGTCGATTACATTCAGGGATACGGTATTGGCCGCCCGATGCCCCTGGAGAAGATGCTGCAGCGCCCGAAAGGAATCCGACGCAGCGCGAACGGATAGCCGACACCATTCCGCCCATGACCGACACCTGACCTGGGGCGTTACGCGATCCACCTTCCCGCCTGTGCCCTGCTCCGGTTCTAATCGATGAGAAAATCCAGCAGGTGCAGTGCGCTGGCCACGACATGCACGACCAGCAGCCAGACGAAGCCATCGGCGATCGCGATATGCCATTCGCGCCAGGCCAGTGCGACGCGCGCGCCGTCGGCAAGCAACCAGCCCAGACCCGTGAGTGCGGTTGCCAGCAGACCGATGAGCAGCAGGCCCTGGATGAGCGAGAACAGCCCTGCCCCGCCGGCCATAGGAATCCGGCGTTGCACGATTCCGGCCAGATCGCTTCGCACCTCGACCAGGTTTCCCGCCGCCCACGGAAAATACTGGCGCCAGCGACCGTCGACGAGGTTGATCAAAAGGTATGTCACGGCCAGCAGCGTCAGGGCCAGCCCGAGACCGATGTGGGCACGGTCCCAGAATGTCGCGGACTCCGGGACGATTCGACGCATCGAGATCCACGGGCTGGTCGCGATCAGCCACAGCGAGATCAATGCGACCAGCCCGTGCTGAACCCGGCTCGTCCGGTCAATCAGGTTCGACACTTCGACCGCGCCATGGAAGGCTCGCCGAGCGCGGCGACCGCCTCGGCGAAGCGATCGACATCGTCCCAGTCGGTAAATTCGACGTTGGTCTGCGGGTCGGTGGGGCCCTTGGTCAGCCACATGATGAAACGGATGATGTTGCGGTCCATGAAACTGTAGCGCTGGTAGTCCAGATTGCCGGCGAACACCCCGACCAGATTCGGCTTCCACGGGCATTTTTCGAGAAAGGCCTGTACATAGGGGTTGGTCTCCGGCGTGTTCTTGCCCGGTTTGCGCGCGACCAGGTTGACCGAGAAGAAGCCGCTGGGGCGCTGTTCCAGCAGCGACTTGTGGCGTTCGATAAAATCGTGCACCGGCGGCTTGTGCTTGCCGTTGCGGATGCTGGCGCCGAGGATGATCCGGTCGTAGTCGAACGGATCAATGCTGTCGTCATCCAGCGCCGCGGCGTGCACGTCCATGCCTTTCTCGACCAGGCGCGCGCGAATGCGCTCGGCGATCTTGCGCGTATGGCCGTAGCCGCTGTGGTAGAGCAGAAGCGTCTTGTCCACTTGAGCCGTCCTATTGGAATTTCCACGAACTCAAGTATAGAAGTCACATGCGTTGGCAAATTTGATCCGGATCAGACGGGAACAGAAACGGACTTACCGGCCGCCGCCGCCACCGCCGCCGCCACCGCCGCCGGAAGACCCGCCCCCGCCGGAACTGCTGCCCGGCGGGCTGGCCGAAGAGGAAATGTTCGACGACAGGCTTTTGCCCAGCGACTGGCTCATGTTTTCCAGTCCGCCAATCGCGGCGCCGGAGCCGGTGTACCAGGCCATGCTGCGTCGGGTCTGCTCGGCCACCGCGTCGCCGACGGCCGAGGTGAACTTGCTGGTCCAGGCATCCTCCACGTCCAGCGCCAGCGCGTACGGCAGCAGGGCCTCGAAGCGTTCGGGGGTCAGCGAAGGCTCGTCCTGCTCCGGCCGCTTCAGCCGGGCCAGGTCGTCTTTCTCGGCCACGCTCAGATACAGTTTCAGGCCGTCGATCTGGTCCAGCAGCTTGCGGCCGGTCTCGGTGGGTGCTGGCATCAGCCTGCTGAACAGGACGTTGACCGCGACAAGCGCCACCGTGGCCAGGATCATGGCCACCGACGGCTCGCCGACAATGCGAAAGGCCAGCAGGCCGACAGCCGCCGAAGCCGCCCAGCCGATGATTATGGTCGGCAGGTTGGGCTCGATGTATTGCCCCTTGTAGCGAGCATGCAGCGCCTTGGTATGGGCGGACATGGCCGCTTTTATTCGACGGGCGTTGCTGGACTCGAGTTCCAGCGTGCCGCCCTTGTCGAACAGTTTCGGAAACAACGCGGTCTGGCTCGGCGGGTTGTCCGGATCGATCCTGGGGGCGACCTGCTTCAAGCGCCACTTCTCGCTCAGGAACGACTTGTCGCGCTCGATGGCCAGCAGGCCCTTGACGCCCATGTCGACCAGGTCGGCGGCAAAGCAGCGATGGTCGTAGCCTTCGCGCATCACGTAGCGCAGCCCGGCCGGCGAGTAGTCATCGGGGGGTTCGTAGCGGGCGATGATGACGCCGGCCTCGGGACCGCGGCCTTTGGTGCGCCAGGAATGAACGTAAAACACCACGACGGCGATGCCGCCCAGCAACAGGATCAGCAAACCGCGATTGTCGTAAAGCAGCCAGCCGAGTCGCCTTGCCAGCCCGGGTTCGTCGACCAGCCCCTTGGGAAAACCGACCGAAATGGTAAGACCCTCGGACCGGCCAAGCGCCCGGGTGGTCTCGAAGCGCACCAGCCCCGGCTCCAGCACTTCCGCGCGGGCGTGGCTGGAGGTGGACCCGGCGCGGCCGGTAAAGTGATGCAGGCGCAGATCCCCGGCCGCGACCGGGGCGGGCAGGCGCACTTGTGCGCTGGCCTTGTCGATGACAAAGCTCCAGCCCAGCCCGGTGACGTTCCAGTACAGCTCGTCGTGGGTGTCGAAAAAGCCAAGCTGGCGACTGGTCCGGTACCGGATGCTGAAGGTGTACTCGCCGGCGCCGGGCAACATGCGGTCATTGCCGGTGTTGACGCGCACCCCGTTGCCCAGTTTCTCGGTAAACCAGGGTTCGGGCTCGCCGTCGCGCAGCACCTCGATGACTTCGAAATCCACCACCACCCGTTTGCCCAGTCGGTCGCGGTAACGGGTGGGAAAGTCGCGGTAGATGCCGCGCCGGATGTTGCGCTGCTCGGAGCGTACCGTGATGTGCTCTGTCACCTCGACCGTGGCATCGGCCATGATCTCGATTTCGCTGTGGTAGCCCAAGATGCGTTCGCCGCTGTCCTGGGCCTGAATCGTGGGCGCCGAAAAAAGCCACAGCAACAGCGCCATGGACGCGGCAGGCAGCGCGCCGAAGCAGCAGCGCCGGGCTGCACCGGTCATCATGCCAGTCCCCCGGCGCCCGGGGCCTTGCGATGGGAATCGTCGGCAGCGTAGAACTCGGCTTCGGTGAATTTCAGCGGTCGCGCAATCAACAAATCGGGAAACTGGCCGACGGCGGTGTTCAGGTCGCGCACGGCACCGTTGTAGTAACGGCGCGCGTAGACCAGATGGTCTTCGACCTCGACCAGCTTGTCGGTCAGTTGGGCATAGTTTGCGCTGGCCTTCAGGTCGGGATAGTCTTCCTTGAGCAGCATCAGCCTGGACAATAACCGTTCCAGCTCGTGCTCGATTGCCCCGAGCCGGGCGGGGCTTTCGGTGCCGACGGCCTCGCTGCGCAAGCGGGTGACCTGCGCCAGCGTTTCGCGCTCATGGTCGGTGTAGGCGGAAACAATTTCGACCAGGTTGGGCACCAGCTCGTGGCGCCGGGTCAGCTGAACGTCGATGTCGCTCCAGGCGGTTGCAACCCGGTTGCGCAGCTTGATCAGCCGGTTGTAGATCGAGATCCCCCAGATCAGCAGGACGGCGACGAGGCCGGGAATTATCCACTCCATGTAGTGCTCCGCGAGATGGTCACTGTCTTTTTGCCCGGATTATTCATGACCCGACCGTCGCGAGACGGCTCCAGGTCCTGTAGCCGGGGCGTTTGGCGACCGAGCGCACCGCAGGCGTACTCGACTGTACGGCGAGGATGCGCGACCGAGCGAAACGTCGCGGATGCAGGGCCTGGGGGCGTCACAGTAGATTGGGTCATGAATAATCCGGGTTTACGTAAAGCCGGCAAATTCCGGCCCCCGAATCTTACCCCGCTTTGATCAGTGCCAGATTTCGCGTAGCGGAGTATCGCGGCTGAAGCGCCAGGAGACCTGGGCCTGGAAGAGTTCCGCGCTGGCCAGCGCATCGGTCAGCGCGTGGTGGGCGCGGTACAGCGGCAGGTGATAGCGATCGCGGCTCTGGGCCAGGCGAATCGACTTCGGTTGCCGGCCGATCAATCCGGCAAGCAAGCGCACCGCCGCGCTGGTCTTCCAGCCACGATGGATGCGCGCTTCGATCTCCATGGTGTCGACAACCGGAAATTCGAGCCGCTCGCCCAGCCGCTCGTACACTGCGCGCCGGAGAAACGGCCGCTCGACGCCGCGGTGATGGACAACGGCAACGCGGCCGGCCAGGGCGTCGAGCAGGTCGCCGAGCACGTCGTTCAGATCCGGCGCCCGTTGCAGATCTTCGTGGGTAATCTGGTGGATGGCGATCGAGGCTTCCGACAGCGGCCGGCGCGGTCTGAGCACCCAGTAGCGGGATCCGGCGCAACGGATGCGATCCAGTGTGAACGGCACCAGGCCGATACTGACGATGCCGCTGCTGTCCGGATTCATGCCGGTGGTTTCCAGGTCCAGCGCGACGAAGGGCACTTCCGCCAACGGCGTATCACCGCCGACCGAACCTTTCGCGTAGAACTGCTTCAGCAGCGGCGTTCCTGCCGCGGCTTCAAGGCTGGCGAATATCTGCGGCCAGTCCGGGCCATGGGTTGCTTTCGATTGCCTGCGACGCGCTGCTGGCATCAGGCGCGGTAGCGGAACTTGATGAATTTCTGCGCGTTGCCGAGCACGGTGAACGCATCCTTGAGGCTGCGCCGTTCCAGCGTGGGCAGCGTTTCGGGATTGATGTTGTTGTTGGGCGTGCGCCCGGCTTCAATGTCGAATGCCTGGTGCCGGGTGCGGATGATCGAGATGAACTCCAGCGCGTCTCGCAGGTCGGCGGCCATGCCGCTGGTCAGGAAGCCGGCGGCGACAACGTCTTCCAGGCGTTTGAAGGAATTCTGCGACTGCGAGGCACCGGCCAGCGCGTGAACCCGAATCACGTCGACCAGTGGGGCGGTGCCGCGGCGCTTGAGATTGAGCGTCTTTGCATAGCGACCGCTTTTCTCCAGCACGAAATCCTTGAAGAACCCCAGCGGCGGCGTGCGGTTCTGCGCGTTGCGTGCCATGCACGCCAGGAAGCGCGGCGACTGGCTGGCCTGCTCGGCCGAGAAGGCATTGAGATCGTCGGCCATGCGGGTTTCGCCATATACGCCGTCGAGATCGAAAAACACCGAACCGTGCAGCAGCGCCTCCGGCCTGGGCTTGCGGATCCAGCGCGAAAAATCATCCTTCCATGCCGCAAGCGGCTGCCGCCAGCGCTCGTTGCTGGCCATGAAGCCGCCCTTGCAGTACCGGTACCCGACTGCGGCCAGGCCGTCGCAGACGAACTCGGCGAGGTTGTTGAAATACTCGCCGTGGCGCTTCGGGTCGTAGTCGTCGTGCAACACCATGGCATTGTCCTGGTCACTGTGCATGATCTGCTCGTCGCGCGCCATGGAGCCCAGGGCGAGAAAGCAGTATGGCACCGGCGGCGCACCGAATTTTTCCTCGCCCAGTTCCAGCAGGCGCTGCTTGAAGCTTCTACCGATCGCCGCCATCGCGCTGCCGATCATGTGCGAATTGGCGTCCTCGTTGACCATGCGCACGAAACACGCCGAAACGTCGGGCACCAGCTCCCTGAGTTCCTCGACGCTGTTTGTGATGAAGATGCTTCTCACCACGAACAGGCTGTTCTGCGTTTCCAGGCCGACCACGTCGGCCAGATCGATGACGCCGACCAGCTGGCCGCGCGACATCACCGGCAGGTAGTGAATGTTGTGGCGCAGCATGAGGTTCAGCGCCTCGAACAGAAAATCATCGGCATCGACCACGATCGGGTCGCGCGTCATGATCCCGGCCACCGGGAGGTCATGATCCAGTCCCCGGGCCAGCGCGCGCGTCACCAGGTCTTCGTTGGTCACAATGCCGATCATCGGCGAATTCTGGACGCTGCCGGCGCGTGATTCAGCATCCGCGGAATCGGCCGGCTCGGCGACGATGACCAGCGACGAAATGCCCTCGTCGGCGATGGTCGCGGCCGCATCGCGAATGCGGGTCGATTCGGTCACCATCACCGGCGCCCGGCGCACCAGCCGCCCGACCCGCACGGTGGCGAATTCACTGGCCTCGGCGCGCACCAACGCGGCCTGGCGCAGCCGGGTGCGGTCCTCGACTTCGACGAAGTCGGCGAACGCCTCCTCTTCCTCGAACAGGGTGCGGAAGCGTTCTTCGGGGATGAAATAGATCAGGGTGTCTTCCAGCGCACGCACCGCGAAGCGTGCCGGTTTGCCGGTCATAAGCGCCAGTTGGCCGAAGATTTCGCCCTCGCCCAGGCGGTTGTAGATTTCTCCGCTGCGGCGATGGATCTCCACCGCGCCGCTGCGAATGTAATGCAGGTCGCTGACCGGCTCACCGACCGGAATGATCTGCGAACCGGCGCGGAAATAGGCGATCTGGACCTGGCTGGCGATCCCGTCGAGGCGTTCCGCGGGCAGCATGCTGAACGGTGGATACTGCTCCAGATGATTCCTGATTTCGATCTGTTCGACTTCCATGGAACATCTCTGCCCGCGTCTGCGCCTGATGACCAATCCTAGCGGAAACAGCCTCTGCGAAGGCGCTGCGCGGGTTGCGGCTGCAGGAGCCGAATCCGTCGGCGATTCGATGTCCGGTCAGTTCGCGGTCGGATACCGCGCCCACGACACCATGGTGCTTGCCTCGCCAGAGCCGGTTTTGGAAATCGTTCAGGCGGCGGCCTGGATGTCGATCTCCGGATCGGTTTCCAGCACGACGGCCACGGCGTGCATGACCGAGGCGATGCGCACGGCGTCCTGGATGGCCTTTGAACTGAACCCGGCCTTGATCAGGATCTTTTCGTGGCTGTCGATGCACATGCCACAGCCGTTGATGGCCGAGACCGCCAGGCTGAACAGTTCGAAGTCGGCTTTTTCGATGCCGGGGCTGCCGACGATGGTCATTCTCAGTCTGGCCGGCAGGCTGGCATACTCGTCGTTGCTCGACAAGTGCAGGAACCGATAGTAGATGTTGTTCATGCCCATGATCGCCGCGGCAGCTCTGGCGGCCTTGAGGTAATCGGCGTCCAGCACGTCGCGCGCCTGTGCGTCGATCGCCTGGATCAGCGCCTTGTTGCGGCTGGCGATCGCGGTGGCCAGCGCCGTGCCCCAGACCTGCGAGGCATTGAGATGTTCATGTTGTTCGGTATCGAGTACGTTGCCGAAGTTGATCTTGAGATCCTTGGCGTAGTCGGGCAGTTGCTGCTTGAGTTCGTTGATGTTCATGACTGACTCCTGGATTGATTACCGAAAAAAATGCCGGCGCCGGGTGAACCGTGCGCCGGCTTTTGCAGTGCTTGTAGATCCGACAGGTTCAATCGCGGTGAATTTGCGAAATCTGTGGATCGTGTTTCAGGTGTCAGGCCGCCTGCAGCGTGTCTTCGCCCGGCTTCCAGTTACACGGGCACAGCTCGTCGGTCTGCAGCGCGTCGAGAATGCGCAGCACTTCCTTCGGGTTGCGACCGACATTCAGATCGGTGACCGAAACGTGGCGGATGATGCCCTGCGGGTCGACCAGGAAGGTGGCGCGGTTGGCCACGCCTTCATCGGCATGCAGAATGCCCAGCGCGCCGGAAAGCTCGCGCTTGACGTCGGCCAGCATCGGGATCTTGAGTTCCTTGAGGTCTTCGTGATGCTGGCGCCATGCCATGTGCACGAATTCGGTGTCGGTGCTGGCGGCCAGAACCTGGCAGTCGCGATCGGCGAATTCATCCGAAAGGTCGCTGAACGCCTTGATCTCGGTCGGACAGACGAAGGTGAAGTCCTTCGGGTAGAAGAACACCAGCAGCCACTTGTCCTTGTAGCTGTTGCTGTCGATATCGGTGAACGCCGATTCGATGTCGGTGCCCACGGTGGCCTTGAGATTGAAGTTCGGGAACTTGTCGCCAATGGTCAGCATTTTGCTTTCTCCTGTGAATGTGATTGTTCGGCTCGAAAAATTTCAAGCGGCAGAATTACCTGCCGACGAAGACAAGAATAAAGGGTTTTTACAATATATCAAATTGATTGTTTTTATCATTCCAATAGCAAATCACGATAGCAAATAGAAATACCCCACAAGGTGTGTCCGTCGGCGCGCCGCCGGCAATTCGGATCCGAAGCCGGCGATCGCGCTTGAGCGGCGCACCTTCCGGCCCCACTTGCATAGATTCAGGCACGTCAACGGATTTTCAATGGAACAATTTCACGGCACCACCATCGTTTCGGTGCGCAGGGGCAACCAAGTGGTCATCGGCGGCGACGGCCAGGTGACGCTGGGCAATACCATCATGAAGGCCAACGCGCGCAAGGTGCGCAAGCTGTACAAGAATCAGGTGATCGCCGGGTTCGCCGGCGCCACCGCCGATGCGTTCACGCTGTTCGAACGCTTCGAGGCCAAACTGGAGCAGCATTCCGGCCACCTGACCCGCGCGGCGGTGGAACTGGCCAAGGACTGGCGCACCGACCGCCTGCTGCGCCGCCTGGAGGCGCTGCTGGCGGTGGCCAATCACGAGGCCTCGCTGATCATTTCCGGCAACGGCGATGTAATCGAGCCCGAACAGGGCCTGATTGCGATCGGCTCGGGCGGCCCATACGCCCAGGCCGCGGCGCTGGGGCTGCTCAGAAATACCGAAGCCGACGCCGAGAAGATCTGCCGCGAGGCGCTGGCCATTGCCGGCGAGATCTGCATCTACACCAACGGTCAACACGTCATCGAATCGCTGGAGATTTCCTGATATGTCCTACATGACCCCGCGTGAAATCGTCCAGGAACTGGACCGCTACATCATCGGCCAGTCCGCGGCCAAGCGTGCCGTGGCCATTGCGTTGCGCAACCGCTGGCGCCGGATGCAGGTCGACGAGAAACTGCGCCCGGAAATCACGCCCAAGAACATCCTGATGATCGGCCCCACCGGCGTGGGCAAGACCGAGATCGCACGCCGCCTGGCCGCTCTGGCGCGCGCCCCGTTCATCAAGATCGAGGCGACCAAGTTCACCGAGGTCGGATATGTCGGCAAGGATGTCGAATCGATCATCCGGGATCTGACCGAAATCTCGGTGAAGATGGCGCGCGATACGGCCATGCAGTCGGTGCGCTCCAGGGCCGAGGAAGCGGCCTGCGAACGGGTCGTGGATCTGCTGCTGCCGCGGCGTCAGTCCACCGGTTTTTCCAACAGCCCGGAACAGCCGGTCGACGACCAGTCCGACACCCGTCGCAAACTGATGGAGAAGCTGCTGGCCGGCGATCTCAACGAGACGGAAGTCGAGGTCGATATTTCGATGAACATCGGTGTCGACATCATGGCCCCGCCCGGCATGGAGGAAATGACCAACCAGCTGCAGCAGATGTTTTCCAACATGGCCGGCGAGCGCAGCAAGAAGCGCAGGATGAAGGTCAAGGATGCGCTGCCCATCCTGATCGAGCAGGAGGCCGCGGCCATGATCAACGACGAGGAAGTCAAGCAGCAGGGCCTGGACAACGCGCAGCAGAACGGCATCGTGTTCATCGACGAGATCGACAAGGTCTGCCGCCGCGCCGAACAGGGCGGCGGTGCCGAAATCTCGCGCGAGGGCGTGCAGCGCGACCTGCTGCCGCTGGTCGAGGGCTCCACGGTCAACACCAAGTACGGCCCGGTTTCCACCGATCATATTCTGTTCATTGCCTCCGGTGCCTTCCATCTGGCCAAGCCTTCGGATCTGGTGCCGGAGCTGCAGGGCCGGCTGCCGATACGGGTCGAGTTGCGCGCCCTTTCGGCCGGCGATTTCGAGCGCATCCTGACCGAGCCCGACGCCTCGCTGACCGAGCAGTACAGGGCGCTGATGGCAACCGAGGGCGTCGAAATGGAGTTTACCGGCGACGCCGTTCGACGCCTGGCCGAGATCAGCTTCTCGGTCAACGAATCGACCGAGAATATCGGCGCGCGACGGCTGCATACCGTGATGGAGCGGCTGCTGGACGAAATCTCGTATACCGCGCCGGACCAGTCCGGCAGCAAAGTCGTGATCGACGCCGACTACGTCGATGAACACCTCGGCGATCTTGCCCGCGACGACGACCTGAGCCGATACATTCTTTGACCCGGATAACGCAACCCGCGGCCCGCTGTTGCAAGCGCAGCCGGGCCGCGGCGGTCCTGTAGACAACAACGGCCCGGCGGATGGAAATGCTCCAAATGCGGTTATCAGGGGCCTCATGTTCAGCGGCGTAAACTATTTGTGGCGGTGGCTGTCAGTAGTTTTCAGTGATTGAAATTCACACGAGCCCGGGTTTTCGAATCCCGGCGTGCGTGCTCAGAAACCGGCACGAATCAAGAACAACAACGGAATCGGTATAAATTGGATACCTCCAACATCATCAACCCGAACATGCCCGCGATTCGCCTGGAAGGCGTGCGCATGGTCCGCAGCGGCCAGCTCGTACTCGACGACTTCAACCTGGAAGTCCCGGCCGGCAAGGTCACCGCGATCATGGGGCCCAGCGGATCGGGCAAGACCACGGTGCTCAAGCTGATCACCGGCCAGCTCAAGCCCGACGCCGGTCGCATTTTTATCGGCGATATCGATGTCTGCGAACTGAATCGCGGCGAGCTCAATCAAGTCCGCCGTCATATCGGCGTGCTGTTGCAGAACGGTGCATTGCTGACCGACATGACCTGTTTCGACAACGTCGCGTTGCCGCTGCGCGAACACACAAGCCTGCCCGAGAATCTGATCGAGAAAGTCGTGCTTTTGAAGTTGCAGGCCGTCGGTCTGCGCGGCGCGGCCGAGATGTATCCGCAACAGTTGTCCGGCGGCATGGTGCGGCGCGTGGCCACCGCGCGTGCGCTGGCGATGGACCCGGACCTGATGCTCTACGACGAGCCCTTCGCCGGGCTGGACCCGATTTCACTGGCCACCGTCGGTCGTCTGATTCGCCAGATCAACCGCGTCGTCGGGATTACCAGCCTGGTGATCACCCATGACGTGGCCGAGGTGTCCAAATTTGCCGATTTCGCCTGCATCATGGCCAACGGCAGGGTGGTGGGCTGCGGCATTCCGGATCAACTGGCCGCCGATGGCAACGAGGTCATCAACCAGTTTCTCAAGGGCCTGCCGGACGGCCCGGTGCCGTTTCACTATCCGGCCCCCGATATGGAACAGCAACTGCTCGGTGACGGGGACGACGAATGAACGGACAGGCGCAACAACAATGGCTGGTTCAGGCGGTACGCCGGCTCGGCAATGCAAGCGTGTTCCTGGTCCAGGCGCTGGCCGGGATGAAATGCACGTTTTTCCATGTCGGCGAGACCCTGCGCCAAGTGTATTACATCGGCGTGCGGTCCCTGATCATCATCATGATGTCGGGCTTTTTCGTCGGCCTGGTCATGACGCTGCAGACCTACGATACCCTCAGCCGCTTCGGCGCCGGCGATTCGGTCAGCACCGTGCTGGGCCTGGTCCTGTTCAAGGAACTGGGGCCGGTGTTGACTGCGATCCTGTTCGCTGGCCGCGCCGGTACCGCCGTGGCCGCCGAGATCGGGCTGATGCGCGCCACCGAGCAAATCGACGCACTGGACCTGATGGGAATAGACGCGCTCGAACGCATCGTGCAACCGCGTCTGCTGGCCGGCATTATTGCCGTACCGGTACTGACGCTGGTGTTCAATTTCATGGCGCTGCTGGGCGGCGTGACCTTTGCAATCGGCATGATGGGCGTAGACCCGATTACCTTCTGGGGCAATCTCCAGAACAGCGTCGGCCTGTGGGAGGATTTCGGCGCCGGCATGCTCAAGGCCGTGGCATTCGGCGTTGTCGCAAGCTGGCTGGCCGTGTATTTCGGCTGGACCGCCCATCCAACCAGCGAGGGGGTTGCCAAAGCCACCACGCATACCGTGATTGCCACGTCAATTTCGGTATTGCTGCTGGATTTCGTACTTTCAGCCTTGATGATGTAGTCTTCAGGAACGGTAAATCGATATGAAATCATCCAACCAAGTAGAAATCGCCGCCGGCATTTTCCTGATGCTGGGCATCGCCGCATTGATTTTCCTGGCCGTGGAAGCCACCGATTCCAACGGCGTTAAAGGCGGCCAAACCTATCAGGTCAATGCGCTTTTCAGCAATATCGGCGGGCTCAAGCGTCGCGCACCGGTCAGCATGGCCGGGGTCACCATCGGGCGGGTCGAATCCATCGAACTGGATTCCGAAACGCTGGAAGCAAGAGTGGTGATGAACATCGACGCCCGCTACGACGACCTGCCGTCCGATACCTCGGCTTCCGTGCTGACCTCCGGTATTCTGGGCGACCAGTACGTCGGCCTGGAGCCGGGCGGGGCCCCCGAACCGCTTACCGATGGCGACCGCATCCTGCTGACCAATTCGGCGGTGGTGCTGGAGCAGCTGATCGGCAAATATATCTTCAACACCGAAGAGGAAGCCGAATGAACGCTTTCAGAATCCCGAGCCTGATCCGAGTCACCATAATCGCTGCGCTGAGTGCCCTGGCCTTCGGGCTGGCGGCACATCAGGAACGCGGGCCGGTTGAAATCGTGCAGGAGACCACCGACAAGCTGTTCCGGATAGTCGACGACAATCGCGACAAGTACCAGAACGACGCCCAGGCGCTGCGCAAAGACATTCGCGACGTGCTGCTGGCCGAAATCGACACACTGTACTCCGGCCGGCTGGTACTGGGCCGTTCGGCGCGCGGCATGGAGCCCGAGAAGGTCGGGGAATTCGCCGACGCGCTCAGCGAGCTGCTGATCAGCCGCTACGCCGACGGCCTGCTGGGTTTTCGCACCCGCAACCAGGTCGAGGTTCGCCCGCTTGCAGGCGACAACACCGAGCGCATGACCCGGGTCAGGACCCGGGTGACCCTGGACAACGGCGACCAGGCCCCGGTCGACTATGTATTCCGCAAGACCGACGACGACGGCTGGAAGATCTTCGACGTGATCGTCGAGGGCATCTCCTACGTGACGACATTCCGCAACCAGATCGGCGAGCAGATCCGGCAGGAAGGCTTCGACGCCACGCTGGAAAAACTCCAGCGCGGCGAGATCGAGATCGACGTCGATGAACAGTAACGGGGCACAGGGTTTCCGGCTCGAAGGGCGTCTCACCGTAGACGAGGTGCCCGATGTCTACCGCGAACATCTGGACTGGGAAAGCCAGGGGCCGCCCGCCACCATCGACCTCTCCGGCCTGGAATCCACTGATTCCAGCGCCGTGGCGTTGCTTCTGCAGTGGATGAGCTGGGCGCGCAGGGCCGGTACCGATATCCGCTTCGACCATCCGCCCGAAGCGCTGCGCACGATTGCCGGTCTGAGCCAGGTGGACAAACTACTGGGATGGAACACCGAATGAGAAACCGAGCGCTGACAACCACCCTGCTGGTCTTGTTGTTGACGGCATGCGCCACCAGCGCGCCGCCACCGGGGCAACGCGATCCGATTGATCCGTGGGAGCCGTACAACCGCAACATGTACCAGTTCAATCGCTCCCTGGACAAGGCGATATTCCGTCCGGTGTCTCAAGGCTATGCAGCCGTTGTGCCCGATCCGGTGGAAAGGCGCGTTACGAATTTCTTCGACAATCTGAAATCGCTGCCAACGATGATCAACCTGACGCTTCAGGGTCGGCCGGGCGACACCGCGCGCATGTTCGAGCGGTTCTTCCTCAATACGGTATTCGGGCTGGCCGGCTTGTTCGACGTGGCATCGGCCTACGACAAGCCGGACTACGACGAAGACCTGGGCCAGACGCTTGCGGTATGGGGCTGGGCCGAGTCGCGCTATTTCGTGCTGCCCTTGATGGGGCCGTCGACCCTGCGCGACGGGCTGGCCACCCCGGTCGATTCCTACTCCGACCTGCTGTGGCGCGAAGCCGTGGACGGGCGTGAATACGGCATCGCGGTGGATCTGATCCAGACCCGCGCCAACCTGCTCGGCCGCGAGGACCAGCTGAAAGACGCATATGACGAGTACCTGTTCGTGCGCGACGCCTGGCTGCAGAACCGCGAGTTCAAGATCACCGGCGAGTCATCCACGCCAGATTACGATTCCTATCTCGACGACGAGGACTGGGAAGACGAACCGTAGGTCGGCCCGACGTGGCCGACGGATTTCAAACTTCAACCGGTCTGGAATACGCCTGCCGGCTGGTAGCTGCCCATGCCGGGGAACACCTGCTCGAGATCACCCGGTGCGACACCCATGCGGTCGACCAGCATTTCGGCCAGCACCTGGCGGTAGTCGGTGGTCACGGCCAGGTCCTGGCCCTCGAACAGTGAGAAGTCGTCGAGGCCGGGAAACGTTCCGTGCAGCCCTCCGTTGACCCGCCCACCCAGCGCCATCATCAGGTTGCCGTAGCCGTGGTCGGTGCCGCCCGATCCATTGGATCGAATGCGACGGCCGAACTCGCTGACAACCACGACATTGACGTTGTTCATCAGGTTGCCCATGACCGATGACGACAGATCGGTATAGAACGCCGATAGCGCACGCGACAATTCCTCGACCTGATTGCCGAAGTATTCCCAGTGGTTCGGATCGCCCGGATCGGGAATGCCCTGCCCGTCATGCGTATCCCAGCCGCCGAAATCCAGCGAGGCCGCGGCGATGCCGGTATCGAGCTTGATCAATTGGGCCAGGTTGCGCAACTGGGTCGCCAGCGTGCCGCCGGGATAGTCGGCGCCACCCTCGGGCCGATAGCCTTCGGGCCGGTCGACGGGATCGAACTCGCGGAACTCGATCTCGCGCAAATATTCCAGCGCCTCGGCAGCCTGGCGTCCAGTGCCGACGAAATCCGGCTCGGCGCCCACCCACAGCGGTGCAACCCGGCGGTGTGCACCCTGGTGCCCGCTCAGTTCGGGGTTGGTTTCGTTCCACGACCAGTGAAAGCCGTCCAGACGGAATTCCTGGCCGCTGGCGACGGTGAAGGCGTCGGGATCGCCGAGCAGCGACAGCGGTGCCGACTCGGCAAGGCCGAAGTTCGTGCTCAGCAGCGGTTCCGGCAGGCCGGGAATGGCATTCGCCGCGCGCGTCAGCCAGCCGGTATCGGTCGAGCGCTGACCCGGGGTGCCCAGGTCGATGTAGGTCTGGGTTTCAAAGTGACTGCGGTTGACCACGGTGGACATGCCGGTGCCCTGAACAACCGCCAGTCGGCCCTGGTCGTACAGCCGATGCAGCCATTGGGTCGGCGTGCCGACCGCATCGCCGCGCGCACCGCCCAGGCGCGGATGAAATCCCCACTGGCCGTTGACAGGGCGCAGCCGGTCCTCCGGCGTCAGCAACGTGGTGCGCCGGCTTTCGTAGGAGCTACGTTCCGGTCCGGCGATGGGCGTGAGCAAATGCAGGCCGTCGACGCCGCCCCTGAGGAACAGGAAAACCATCACCTCGCCGCGCGTGCCGCCGGCCATCGCCGCTGGATTGAACAGCAGACTGCCCGGCAGCAGCGTGAAACCGGCCGAAAGACCCATGCTGGTGAGAAAGGTGCGTCGTCTCATCATCGCCGGTGTGCCTCCGGAAGGGTGAATATCAGGCTGACCATGGCATTCAGGCGCGCGCCGTTGTAGTGCCGCGACAGATCGTTGCCGCTCCAGGAGCCGTACGGCGGGTCCGAATCCAGATCCAGCACCTGGCTGGAAGCACCGTTCTGGCGCATGAAATCGATCAGGTCGCGCCGGCGGAAATCCAGCGGCGGGTAGCCCAGCACCCGGTCCAGCCACAGGTCCACGATGCGTGCGGGCGTGCGCTCTTCCGGCGCCAGCGCCGCACGCGTGATGTCGAGTATCGGCAGGATCTGGTTATCGTCGGCATCGTCCATTTGCGGCAACCGGCTGAGCAGGCGCCAGGTCTGGCCCATCACGGAGGTCGACGCCCAGGCCCCGGCCCGGTCCGGAAAGCCGTCCGGCGTGCGCCAGCGAAACGGTCCATGGCCGGTCTGGCCGAGCCGATGGAAGAACTCGCCCCAGGGATTCCATTGACTCAAATCCACCGGAACGACATCGGCGCCGGTTTTGCGCAGCATTGCGATGACCTGGTCGTAGGGCCGCCGGCGCTTACCCGAAGCCTCGTCGAACGCCAGCGGCGATTCCAGCAGGTGACGCACGACCTGCGCAATCTGGTCCGGTGCCTGCCACTGTGCCCGGAAAATGTCGGCGGCCGACTCGACTAGCGCTTCGGGCGGCGAATCGGAAATCAAACGCACCGCAAGCTTGCGGCACACGTGCCGCGCCGTGGCCGGATGCGAAGCGAGGCGATCGAGAACGTCGCGACCGTCCTGGCGGGCCGGCTGGTTGGCCGGCAGAAAGTTGCTCAGGAAGAACTTGCCGGCCACATCGTGCCAGTCGGCCCAGTACAGGAATTCGCCGCTGTCGAACTCGGGCGTATCCGGGAATTGCCAATGGTCGTTGGCCACCGTCCAGCCGGTGAACGCGCGTGCGGCCTCGTAGACATCGTTGTCGGAATAACCCAGCGGATCGCCGTTGCCGTCGACCGGCACTTCGGTCGGATCGTTGGTGGGGTAATAAACCGCGACGCCCATGGTATGGAGCTCCAGCAGCTCGCGCGCATAATTCTCGTTGAACGCCCCGGCCCGGCTGGATCGGTTGTCCAGGTAGTAAAGCATCGACGGCGACGCGGCCACCGATTCGAGCATGGTACGGAAGTTGCCCAGCGCGTTCGGACGGATGACCTGCCCGTCGTAGTGGCTGAACAACGCCTGGGTGGTGAAATCCCAGCCGTAAATACTGAAATGATCGTGCCAGAACTCGACCAGACGCTCATAGAGCTGGCGCCGGCTGCAGACCGCCCGCAACACCCGTGCGGCCTGAGTCTCGGAGGCCGGCTGGCGACGCGACTGGTTGCCGCGGATGTGATCGGCCCACAACTGCGCCGCCGTCTTGTCCAGCGTCGAATAGCCGGCCGAGGCCAGCCGTTGCTGACAGGCGCTGTCGTCCAGACTTGCTGGGGCAAGCTGCGCATCCAGCCATGCCGCGAGCCGCTGGCCGTCGCTGCTGCCCAGGGTATTGAAAGAAGCGACATCTTCGGGTGTCGCACCATAGGTCAGGCGCTCGAGAACCCGCCGCGCGAAAGGCACGTCGGCGGTTTCCACCGCTTCGAAGTCATTGGCGAACAGCAGGTCGTCGTTTCCGCGACCGGATAGCGTCTGGGCTCCCACGCCGGGCCTCCTGATTGAACCGACCCCCTGCTTTACCGCCGATTATTGCCTGAACGGCGGCTTGCCTGGAGTGATCGAGTTCACAGATGCCGGGATTTTTCCGGTCCGGGTTTATTCAGGCCCGGGCCGCGCGCTTGCGCTCGTGTTCCTTGAGGAAACGCTTGCGCAGCCGGATATGCGCCGGGGTGACTTCCAGCAATTCGTCGTCGGCCAGAAATTCCAGCGCCTGCTCCAGGCTCATGCGCACCGGCGGGGTCAGCAGCAGTGCGTCGTCCTTGCCGGCCGCGCGCACGTTCGACAGTTTCTTGGTCTTGAGTGGATTGACCACGAGATCGTTCGCCCGGCTGTGCAGGCCGACGATCTGGCCCTCGTAGACTTCCTCGCCGGTGCCGACGAACAGCTTGCCGCGATCCTGCAGGGTGAACAGCGCGTAGGCATTGGTCGTGCCCTGATCCATGCTGACCAGCGTGCCGTTCTGGCGCGCCGCAATCCGGTCGGTTGACGAACCCCAGTGATCGAACACACGGAAGAACAAGCCGGTGCCGGCGGTCATGGTGCGGTAAATGCTCTGAAAGCCGATCAGGCCCCGGGCCGGCGCGATGTAGTCCAGCCGCACGCGTCCCCTGCCGTCAGGCAGCATGTTCTCCAGCCTGGCCTTGCGCTCGCCCATGGCCTGCATGACCGCGCCCTGGTACTGCTCGTCCATGTCGAGCACCACCTGCTCCCACGGTTCCATGATCTCGCCATCGACTTCACGCTTGCGCACGCGTGGCCGCGACACCGCAAGTTCGTAGCCTTCGCGGCGCATGGTCTCGATCAGCACCGACAGGTGCAGTTCGCCACGGCCGGCGACGTCGAACTGGTCCGGGTTCTGGGTGTCGTTGACCTGCAGCGCCACGTTGTGGCTGGCCTCCTGGAACAGCCGCGCACGGATCTGGCGGCTGGTCAGATACTTGCCGTCGTTGCCGGCAAACGGCGAATCGTTGACCTGGAAGGTCATGTGGATGGTCGGCTCGTCCACCGTCAATGGCGGCAGACCTTCGACCTTCGCCGGATCGCACAGCGTTTCGGAAATGCCGATGTCGGCAATCCCGGAAATGCCGACGATGTCGCCGGCTTCGGCCGATTCGACCTCGTCGCGGTGCAGGCCCTTGAAGCCCAGCACCTGCATCACCTTGCCGCTACGCTTTTTGCCCTCGCGATCGACAATGGCCACCGTCTGGCCCGGCTTGACCCGGCCGCGGTTGATCCGGCCCACGCCGATCAGGCCGACGTAGCTGGAGTAATCCAGGCTGGAAATCTGCATCTGGAACGGGCCGGCCGAGTCCACGTTCGGTGGCGGCACGTGTTCGATCAGCGCCTGATACAGCGGTGTCAGGTCGCCGTCGGTAATATCCGGAGTCAGTCCGGCGTATCCGTTCAGCGCCGAGGCGAAAATGATCGGAAATTCGAGCTGCTCGTCGCTCGCGCCCAGTTTGTCGAACAGATCGAAGGTCTGGTCGACCACCCAGTCCGGGCGCGCGCCGGGGCGGTCGATCTTGTTGACCACGACGATCGGCCGGAAACCCATGGCGAACGCCTTCTGGGTGACGAACCGCGTCTGCGGCATCGGCCCGTCGACGGCGTCGACCAGCAACAGCACCGAATCGACCATCGACAGCACGCGCTCGACCTCGCCGCCGAAATCGGCGTGGCCCGGCGTGTCGACGATGTTGATGCGGTAGTCGCCGTCATTGGCATGCCAGGTAATCGCGGTGTTCTTCGACAGAATGGTGATGCCGCGCTCACGCTCCTGGTCGTTGGAATCCATGACCCGCTCGGTCAGTTTTTCGTGCGCGGCGAACTCGCCGGACTGGCGCAGCAGTTGATCGACCAGCGTGGTCTTGCCATGATCGACGTGGGCAATGATGGCGACGTTTCGGAGCTTCATGTTGGGCGGGACCTGAGTAGTAAGTAGTAGGCGAGGCAGCCGGCCATTATAGCGCAGTTCGGCGGGTCGGCCTGAAAAGCGGTCCACAGATTACACAGATGGACACAGATTGAAAATTCAACTGAAACGAATTTGCGATTCCTGAAAAAAAGCGCGAACCTGCGTAATCTGCGGTTTCAGTTGTTTTGCTTCCCCGCCTTCAGCTCCGCCGCCCGGCGAAAAACCCCCGAAGCATCTCCTCGGCCTCGTCGGCCAGCAGGCCGGGCGAGACGATGCAGCGGTGGTTCATGTACGGATGATCGAGCAGGTTGATGATCGAGCCGCCGGCGCCGACGCGCGGGTCCCAGGCGGCGAACACCACCCGCGCGATTCGCGCGTGGACCAGCGCGCCGGCGCACATGGCGCACGGTTCCAGGGTCACATACAGCGTGGCGCCGGGCAGCCGATAGTTGCCGACCCGTGCGCAGGCCTGCCGAAGCGCGACCATCTCGGCATGCGCGCTGGGGTCCGAATCGCGGATCACCCGGTTGTTGCCCTCGCCCAGAATCCCGCCGTCGCGCTCGATCACCGCACCCACGGCCACCTCTCCGGCAGCCTCGGCCTCGCCAGCAACCGCCAGCGCCCGGCGCATCAGGTCGATCTCGTGTTGCTGCCAGATCATGGTTGGCTCGACTCTTGCACAAACTTCGCAGATTAACCCAACCATTGCATGAATTCCCGGCGCCAGATCGGTGCACCGCCCGGAATAACAGTTAGATTTGAGAGGAATATCACACCGTGAAATGCTAAGATTCGCGCAACGGGAGGAAACAGGATTCGATGAATCGCGACGATCCGGCATGTGATGGAGCAACCCGGCTGGAAACCCGTCTGGGCGACGAGGTGATATCGCTGGAGGAATTCGCCGAATGGGCACCCGGCCAGCGGCTGGGCCCGTATTGCCTCAAGCGGATGCTGGGCAAGGGCGGCATGGGCGTGGTCTGGCTGGCCGACCAGACCGAGCCCCTAGAGCGCGAAATCGCGCTCAAGCTGTTGCGCATCCAGCGCGAAAAACCACTGCTGGAAGCCTATTTCGAGATCGAGCGCCAGGCGCTGGCCCGCCTGAACCACCCCTGTATTGCCCAGATCCATGACGCCGGCAGGCTGGGCGACGACGTGCTGTACTTTGCCATGGAGTACGTGCCGGGCCCGTCGCTGAAGGAGCTCAATGCCAGCCGGCAGCTTTCCTGGCAAGAAATCGCCGTATTGATGATCAAGGTCTGCACCGGCGTGCAATACGCGCATCAGCGAGGCCTGATCCACCGCGACCTGAAGCCGGCCAACATCCTGGTGAACGAGACCGACGACGGCCTGTTGCCCAAGATCATCGATTTCGGTATTGCAATCAGCCTGACTTCCAGCACTTCCGGCCGGGGCCATGCCAATCGCGGCGGCGGCACACCGGCCTACATGCCACCCGAACAGCACACCTCCGGCAATGGCGATATCGACGCCCGCGCCGATGTCTACGCCCTGGGCGCAATTCTGTCGGAACTGCTCTACCAGGCGCCGGGCTCACAGGCAGCGTTCTCCACCATTGCCGGCGAAGAACGCTGCCGGACACTGGCAGCGGGCCTGGGCCGCACTTCCGGCACGGTCGAACCACGCATCCGCTCGCTGGCCGAAGGGTTGCGCGATGCACCGCGCGAACTTGTCGCAATCGCCCACAAGGCGCTGTCCCGGGAACGCGAACAGCGCTACGAGTCGGCTTCAGCGCTGGCCGACGATCTCCGGGCCTGGCTTCAAAACCGCCCGGTACACGCGCTGGGCCAAAGCCGGGCTTACGCCTTGCGCTGCTTCGTACGCCGCAACCGGGTGGCAACAGCCGCCGCCGTACTGATCAGCCTGTCGCTGGTCGGCGGTATGCTGACCGCGCTGCACGGCCTGGACCAGGCACGTGCAGCGCGCCAAATCGCCGACGAACGGCGTGCCGACGCCGAAAGTCTGGTGCAGTTCATGCTCGGCGACTTTGCCGAAAACCTGCGCCCGATCGGCCGGCTCGATCTGCTTGACGAAGTCGGCCAACAGGCCATGGAGTATCTGGCCCGTCAGACCCACGACGACGATCCACAGACCGTGCTGAACCGTGCCCGGGCACTCAAGACGCTGGGAGAAGTGCAGGTTACCCGGCAACAGTTCGAGCTCGCGCAGCGCTCGTTGAGCGAAGCCGAAAGGCTGGTCCAGCCGTGGCTGGAGGGCGACTCCGACCTGCGCGCGGATTTTCTGTTCGAAGCGGGCAACATCGAGTTCTGGCTGGGCGCGGTCGCCTACCGCCTGGAGGATCTCGAGTCCACCGAACAGTACTGGCACAATTATCTGGAACGCGCCGAAACCCTGGTCGAAGTCGCGCCGGAAGACCCGCGCGGGGAAACCGAGCTTGGCTACGCCTACAACAACCTCGGCACCCTGGCCGAACAACGCGGGCAATTCGAGAATGCACTGGAATACTTTCAGCGTGTGGCGCAACTGCGGCGCAAACTGGTCACGGCGCCTGACGACCCCGGGGTGCTGGACCTGGCCAACACGCTTTCATGGACCTCGCGCATCCAGCGCCGGATTGGCCGTCCCGTCGCGGCCTCCGCCGCGCTGGAAGAAGCGCTCGACCTGGTCACCGGATTCCGGGCTCACAGCGATGATGTTCGGGCGCTGATTCACGAAGCCACGCTGCGGGATCTGCTCGGAACCGACAGCCATTGGCGCGGCGACCTCGAACGTGCCCGGGACGAATGGCTGCGTTCGCTCCAGTTGCAAGAGCAGGTCGTAGCCAACGATCCGACCCGCCCGCGGCGGCGGGCGGCACTGGCCAGGACCGCGTACAAACTGGCCCGGAACCCGCTCAGCACGACCGAACAGGCCGAGGGCTGGGTGGCCCGCGCCGAGGCGATTCGGCACGAACTGCAATCCGAATCCGGCCAGAGCGACTTGCATCTGGACCTTCATCACTGCATTTCCGCTTTTGCGCTTGCGCGGCCACCGGATCTGCAATCCGACTGCGTAACCCGCATCTGGCCGAAGACGCGCGACGCCATCCGTTCCAACGATGCGGATCGCCGGAAACAGGAACTGGCCGCGGAACTTGCCCTGGTCCTGAACCGGATCTACCCGGATCAGGTGACTTCGGAGCAACTGGCAGAGACCGAATCTATCCTCGCCGGCACGCCGGGGGACGGAAATCGGACACTTCCGCGCCTGCGCCTGCGCCGGGAACTGATCGAACAATCGCAATCGAGCGAGACTGAGCTGGCCTCCCTCGATGAACAAATTCAGCGGCTGCTTGCCGAGTAGCCGAAATGACGACGACAAAAGCTGCGAGGCAACCTGAATGAACGGAAAACCAGTCGAATTGAATGCAACCATCCGCATCAGCGGCAACCAGGCGCCCTTTCAGGTCGATGTGCCGCCAGTCGTGAACAAACGCGAGCAGCGCGGCGTACCAAGACCGGCCATCATCATTTACACGCTGGAGAAGGACTCCATCAATGCCGGATTCACGCTGGGCGACGTGGACTTGAAGACCGAAAGCCCCGATATCGATTTCGTCAACGGCACCGATCGCAAATACATCTTTTCCAACAGCAACTCCGTTGCCGAGGAACGCTATCTGTTCGGATTTCATTACCATCACGATGGTGAAGACTATTACTTCGACCCTGAAATCCTGAACGAAGAATACGATTGATTCGTCTACCGGCCCTGTCCGGAGGAGACTTTAATGCGCTCGTCGAGCCGCTCCATCTCGGCATCGATATCCTCATCCAGGGTCGCCTCGCCGCTTTCAAGCCGGTGCCGGGCGGTCGGCAGGCTGACCTCGAATTCCACGCCGTTGATGTCCATGGCTTCAAAGCCGAGCCGGGGCTTCTTGCGCGCGGGGTAATAGGTGATGCGCCAGTGCGGACGCTCGGGGTGATCCGGATCGAGTCGGACCTGCTTGCCGGTGGGGTCGAATTCGACCACGGCCGGGGTGCTGTCATCGTCCGATGACGTGATCGTCACGCGCTTCAGGCCGGAAGGCAGCGGCAACTCGGCCTTGCCGGTCAACTTCTCATCCAGTTCGGTCCCGTCGTCGTTGCTCGCCGGCGAAACAATGCGGCATTGAGGGCGGCCGTCATTCAGCGACACCTCCACCACCCGCGCAATCGACTCCCCGTTGCGAAGTTCCAGCGTCAACTCGTAACGCGTCTGACGGGTATGAATATTGCGTATATCAATTCGCCCGTCGTGACCCTTGACGATTTCATGGGCGAAGTACAACCCCAAACCGCGACCGTGATGATCGCGGCTGCGACGGGTCGAGTAGCCAAGCTGGAACAGACGGGCGCCATCTTCTTCCGGGATATGCGGGCCGCGGTTATACACCCGCACAACGGCATGTCCTTCGGATTCGCGCAGCGTCAGCGCAATGGAAATCGCCCCCGATCGTTTGGCGCGCTTGCCGGAGAAGAACTGGGCATTCTTGAGCAGGTTGTCCAGTAGCAGCACGAAGTGGTTTTCATTGCCCAGCAACTCGTCCACCGGCGCCAGATGTATGAACCATTGACTCTCTTCAAGCTTGAAATCGGCTTCATCGTCCGCCATCGGTGGAAGATCGGCACGGACCAGGTTCAAGGCGCGCCAGGCAGCGCGCGGCGGTGAAAACACGGGTTCGTAGGGCAGCGGCGCGGCCGTATCCCCATTGAGCATGCGCTGGTAGTAGTGCTCTTCGCATTCGTACAACAGGTTGCCGATGTGCAGGGCCAGGTTGTCGGCCGTGGACAAATCGAGCAGATCCCACAGGTAACGCATGGCATCCAGCGCTTCGCGGTAATCGGCGGCCGCGGTATCCGCAGCCGTATCCGTCGACGCACGGCTCGCGGCATTCACCGACGCTGCGGCCTGCTGCAGTGCGGTCTGGACCTTGTCGAAGCTGATCACGCCGTTGTGCCGAACCTCGGCTGCAATACCCTTGAAGTGCAGGTACTTTTCGTCGTACTCGATGTACTCGAGCAGCTTGTCGCTGATAAACAGCTTGAGCTTGTCGGTGTGGCCGGAGTAGGTATGGACCTTGAGGCGCAACTGCCGGTTGCGCCGCCGCAGGTCGTCCAGCCGTTGACCCAGGCGCTTCAAATCCGCCTGTTGAGCCTGATACCGGCGCTGGTAGCGCCACAAGTCGATCAGCAGCACCAGCATGAAGCCGCCAAGCACGGCAAGCTTCACCTCCAGCCGCACCCAGTCGGCCGGAATCGGGTAGAAAGCAACCAGCGAAGGCTCGCTCATGACCAGCAGGCAGGCGCCAGCCAGCAGGCCCGCAAGCGCACTCGGCCAAGGAAAGCGCAGCTTGCGAACCGGTAAGCCAGGCGTATCGGCGTGTTCGCCGCTCATGAATCCGCTCGCTTGACCGGCTTCCAGCAATACGCTCTGTCATCGCCGAACGTCACGATGCCCTCACCGGCTTTGCAGATCGCCAGAAAGTCGCCCTGCCCGCCCATGGCCTGATCGAACGACAGACGCAGGGTGCGAATGTGTTGCCGGTAGCTTGCATACGAGAAGCGCTCGGTGTCCAGGTCCAGTTTGTCGGCGATATTCCAGGTCGGCAGCGGGCGCGGCGAGGCCTCGACCATGAACCGGAGAATCTTGCGCGGCATGGGTGCCAGCGGCCGTTTCGGGTTGGCCGGATTCATCAGTTTGACACCCTGCCAGTAAACCTCCCAGGTGGTCGTGTCGATGACCAGATCGCCGCTTTGCAATCGATCGCCCTGTCGCTGCAGCCCCGAGTCGTGCATTCTGTCCTGGCGCAGGATGGCCTGAATGCGCCAGCACAGAACCGACTCGACGTTAACCTGGTGCTTGGCGATGAAATCGCGCGCGCCAGTGGCCTCGAAGGCCTCCTTTTCGATGCCGGTGCCGCTGTGTTCGGACAGATAGATGATGGGCAGGTCGGGCCACTTGCGTTGCAGCGCCCGGGACACCGAAAAGCCGGCCGCATCATCGCCATTCATGTGGGCGTCGATCAGAGCGATATCGGGCCGCTCATCGGTCGCGGCCAGGCGAATGCGCTGGCAGGCGGCTTCGGCGAACTTGAACACCAGCACCTCGGTCGGATCCTTGTCGAAAGACGTCGCTTCCAGCACCGGCCTGAACTTGTCCACCCAATGTGATTGGTCCTCAACCCAGTAGATCGTGGCCATGATTGGTCAAGTGTATCAGCTCACCGATTTTTCACCAACAGCCGCGAGGCTTGTACCCACAGAACCACGAAGAGCCCCACGGAGCGCTCAAGGAGAGCCCATCATGCTGACTGAAATTCTCTACATCTGGTCCGAGTCGCCGGCGCTGTCGCTGACCATCTGGCTGCTGATCTTGATCACGGTAATGTACCTGGGACGCCCGCACGCCCATTTGTTGCTGCGCAGCACCGGGCGAGCGATCGCAGGCAGTCTGCGGCTGGCAGCGGCCAGTATCCGCCAGCTCGAACAGCGCGTTGCCGTGCGCAATCGTGATGTGCTGCTGGCGGTGGGCCACGAAGAGGCCGAAAAAACCATCGAGCGGGAATTCGACCGCGTCAATGCCATCGTCGAACGGGACTTGAGCCAGTACCCCAGCCTGCACCGCAAGTTGTCCGACATTCTGCTCAAGGTGGAAGCCGATTACCACGAATCGACCGCCGAGGCCCCGCTGCCGCCGGCCTGGTCCGAGGTGGTCTCGACCATTTCCAGTCTTCCTAATTCGGGCGACCCGACGGTTGTTCAGGTCCTCGAAAGCATCAAGGCGGCGGTGGAGAAATCCCACCTGGAAACACTCAAGGCCTATCAGAAGAATACCGCTGAACGCCACAGAATCCTGCACGCCATGCAGCCGGAGTGGCGCGCGCTCAACAATACCCTCGAACGGGTCGAAAAAACAGTCACCGGCCTGGACCAGCAGACCCGGACCATCGACCGCCAGATGGAAAATTATGAAAGCATGCGCCGGGCCGACGACAAGGCGGTGCATGCCCTCACCGCGTCTTCAATGACCCAGTTCCTGATCGCCTCGCTGGTGCTGGTCATTGCCGGCTTCGGCGGACTGATCAATTTTCACCTGATCGCCCTGCCGATGTCGGAAATGGTCGGCGGCGCCAGCCAGATCGGTGCCGTTCGCATCTCGGATATCGCCGCACTGGTGATCATTCTGGTCGAGATCTCCATGGGCATCTTCCTGCTGGAATCGCTGCGCATCACGCGCCTGTTTCCGATGATCGGACGCATGGATGACCGCATGCGCAAACGCATGGCCATCGCGGCATTTTCCATCCTGTTCATCTTCGCCGGCATCGAAGCTTCACTGGCCTACATGCGCGATCTGCTGGCACTGGACCGGGCAGCGCTGACCCAGACCCTGGCAGGCGCGGAAGTGGCCGAAGCCCAGCTCCGATGGATTCCGTCCATCGCGCAACTGGTGCTGGGCTTCGTGCTGCCGTTTGCGCTGGCCTTCGTGGCCATCCCGCTGGAAGCGTTCATGCACTCGCTGCGCACGGTGCTGGGTTTGCTCGCACTGGGCCTGCTGCGCACACTGCGGCTGGCGTTGCGTGTAATCGGTGCTGCCGCCAATCACATCAGCAAGATGCTGATCCACCTGTACGACCTGTTGATCATGCTGCCGCTTGGCATCGAACGCCTGATCCGCCGGTCCGACAACGAATCGCCGGATCATCGCGCCGAAGACGCAAATGCCGGCACCCGCGGCAACGGCCGCAACAAGGGCAAGCGCAAGGCCGGACG
This sequence comes from Wenzhouxiangellaceae bacterium, assembly GCA_040904965.1. Classification (GTDB taxonomy): domain Bacteria; phylum Pseudomonadota; class Gammaproteobacteria; order Xanthomonadales; family Wenzhouxiangellaceae. Next base: position 1,085 of record JBBDSL010000107.1, on the reverse strand, counting down.
CGAACCTGCGACCCCGGCGGCCGCGCCCGAAACATCGCTTTCAGCAACGGAGGCCTGAACCATGAAAGCCAACAACCAACACATCGAACAACGACCCGGTACGCGCCGGCGTGCATGGCCAACCGCACGCATGCTGCAACGAACCACCATCGTGTTTCTCATGCTGCTGCTGATCGCCTGCGGCGCGCCCCGCGACAACAACCGCGCCGTCGTCGTGCTGGTCGACATTTCCAGGGAATACGCCACGGAAATGGAAAAGGCCCGCACCCTGACCAACTACCTGCTCGGCTCGCTCACCAGCGGCGATTCAATCGCCATTGCCTTTATCGACAACAGCAGCTTCAGCGAACGCAACTTTATCGCCCGGGCCGACTTCGATCACCGCCCCAGCGTCACGACCCGCCAGAAACACCAGGTGCGGGCCGAACTGGACGCCTTCATGGCGCGTTTCAGCGTGCCCAGTGCGCACAGCGACATCACCGGCGGCGTGTTGCTGGCCAGGGATTTCCTGAAGGCTCGCGACGCCGGGCACCACGTTCTGTTCGTCCTGTCCGATCTGCGAGAAGATCTGATGCCGAACCTGAAACGGGACATGCAGCTCGATCTCGAGGGCGTGCAGGTCGTCGCGGTCAACGTAACGCGCCAGCGCAGCGACAACTTCGACCCCGAGTCCTACCGTAATCGCCTGGCGCAGTGGCAGCGGCGGGTCGAAGACAGCGGCGGCGAATGGCAACTGGCAAACGATCTGGCGCGCCTGGATGATCTCGAGATTCTTTGATGAAAAGGCATGCAGCAGGCGCTAGGTGACCCATCTGTTGCATAAATTTCCGGCGCATGGCGGCGATTGCCCAGAGTCTACAGCCACTGCATGACGATGGCGGAGCATATGAAGCAAGAGCCAAGTTCTCGCGACGCCTACTCTTCGGGCCGGAAGGTCACGTGCAGACCCTTTTGGTAGTTCTCCAGCAATTGCTCCTTGACCTGTTTGAACAGGGAGGCGGGCATCAAGCCATGACTGTGCTCACCGGACGGGGCGTACGACAAGATTTTGAGATGATGCTGTCGTGATCCCGAATTTGCCGGCT
>JBBDSL010000106.1:0-21426 GCA_040904965.1 Wenzhouxiangellaceae bacterium | reverse complement strand
ACACGCGCCGAGAGACAAGCTGAATGAGGCAATACTTCTGATTGCATTAGTAGTATTAGCCGCCGCCAGGACTGAACCGGTAGCCCTGACCGCGCAGGGTCTGGATGGGCTTCCAATCGCCGGTCGGGTCGAGCTTCTTTCGAAGCCTGCCGAGGATGACTTCGATCACGTTGCTTTCCGGGTCGGCGTCGTCTTCGTAGAGGTGTTCGTTGAGCCGCATCTTGGAGAGCACCTGGTCGGGGTGCAGCACGAAATATTCGAGCAGCTTGTATTCGAATTGGGTGAGTTCAAGCGGCTGGTCGTCGAGACTGACCTTGCGCGAGGAAAGATTGATCGTCAGCGGGCCGAATTCCAGCTCCGACGTCGCGTGTCCACCGGCCCGGCGCAGCAGCGCGCGGACCCGTGCGATCAATTCCTCGGTGCGGAAGGGCTTGGTCAGGTAGTCGTCGGCACCGGAATCCAGCGCCTCGACCTTGTCCTGCCAGTGATCGCGCGCGGTCAGGATCAGTACCGGGTAGCGTTTTTCGGCACGCCGAAGCTCCTTGACGACCTCGAGCCCGGACTTGCCTGGAAGCCCGAGATCCACGATCGCCAGATCCAATGGGTATTCGGTCGCGAAGTAGGCGCCCTCGATACCGTCGCCGACTGCATCCACGACAAAACCCTCGCTGCGCAACCGGTCGGTGAGGTTCTCGCGCAACGTGGTTTCGTCCTCCAGCAATAGGATTCGCATCGATCAATCCCGGGCCGGCACGCGAATGGTCTTGACCACGCCGTCACGGGTCAGGATGCGGATGACGTAGAATTTCCGACCGTTGCGCTCTACTTCGCGTGCCGAGACCACCTTCGCATCGTATTGGCGGGCGACGCGTTCGGCCACCTCCCGCAGGCTGTCGGCCAGTGCGGCAGGTGCCGGCATGACGAGCGCCAGAGCAAGGCCAAGCAGAATTGCCCGCATGATGCGGGTCAATCGGTCGCCGATGGTGGTTGTCTGATTCACGGCCATGATTCTACCGCCGGAGGCTTAATCAGTGCTGAATCACTTCGGATAATCCGTCGGGGTCTCGCGGCCAGTATTCCGTCGGAGACGACGCCCCGACCTACGGCTGAACCGCAAATCGCGGTCGGATGCCGCCGCCACCGGGCAACATCCGGCCGTAGGAGCCGAATCCGTCGGCGATTGGGGTTTGGATATGATCGCGGTCGGATACCGCTCCCACAAAAAAGGCCGCCCCGGGGGCGGCCTTTTCGTTCCAGTCAGGGACTGGAAATCAGGCTTTGGCTCAAGCCATCATGCGGCGGGTGGCGAAACCACCAACCAGCAGCAGCATCAGGCTCATCACGACCAGGCCCCAGCGGCTCATGGTCGGGATCACCAGCGGGCGGCCGGCGCATGCAACCGTGAAGTTGGCGGTTCCGGTTTGTGCTCCAGAGAAAGTGCAGCTCACGTCCGCGGTAAAGCTCGAGACATCGGTCGGCGTGCACTGGAATCCGGCCGATCCGGTATCGCCCTCGGCGATAGTGAACTGGATCGGATCCGGATTGAAGGTAAACACACCGTCAGTATCGGTCACCGAGCAGCTCACATCCACGCTTCCGTTGCCGGCAATACCGTTGTTGGTGAAGTTGATAAAGCCTTCTCCGGTTGTCGTATCCGGAGGTACCGTGCCCAGATTCAGCGTGCCGCCATCATCCGGGTTGGTACTCAGCGTTTCACCGGTACCTTCACAGCTCAGCGGATAGGTAAAGCCAGCGCCGGGTTCGTTGGGGTCGTTGGTTTCAACCGTCAGCGTACCGTTGACCGTGCCAACACCTTCCGGCGTGCAGGTGACCACGATCTCGTCGTCGCCGTCAAACGAACCGTTGGCCGGGAAGGTCGTCTGGTTGACCGTGACTGTGAATACCGGATCATCGGCGGTGGCCGAATTGATGATCAGGTCGTCAGCCGCCGGATTCGGATTGGCGTTGCGCACATCCAGGCCGTCGGGGGCAGACTGCGTTCCGAACGGAGCGCTGAGCGCGATCGGCGTACCCGGTACCGGGTCCGATTCGTAGATCGGCGCGGTATCGCTGACGGTGCAGTTGACGGTGATCGAGTCGGTACCCGGACCCGCGGGATCATCCCAGGAGAAATCGATCGTACGGCTGAAGTTACCCTCGGCCGAGCTGTCGCAGGAAACCGTGAAGTCGAAGCTGGCGCCGGCTGCCAGGTTGGTCGGGCCGCCGCTAACCGTGATTTCGGTATCGCCAGCGCCGGCAGTGGCGGTCAGGTTGTTCGCGGTGCTGGTGAACCCGTCCTGCGGGTTGGCGACCGTAATCGTGTCGGACGGGTCCGCACCGGCGAGTGTGCCGCTCAGCGACACCGGGCCTGCGGGGACCTGAACGTTCGGCGACTCGCCGGCGCAAGTGTAGTCGTAGCCGGCCGAGGGGCCTGCACTGTCGGAATCGTTTTCAATCGCCAGCGTACCGGTCTGGTTTCCACGCGCGGTCGGCGTGCAGTCGAAAGTCACGTCAACCTCGGTAGCGCCGCCGTCGGCAGGTACCGTGGCCGTACCGCCCGGAACCGTTCCGCTGATGGTCGCACCGCCGTTGGTGCCCGAAGCTCCGGTAATATCGAAACTGGTCGTGGTGTCATCCTGAAGATTGGAAACCGAAATGATCTGGTTTGCCGTGGTCTGCCCGACAACTGCACTGCCGAAATCAACGTTTGCTCCGATCGCCGGGGTCGACGAATAGCAGCTTTCATTGGCAGGGCACGAAACTTCCAGTGAGCCTCCATCGCCATTGAAATTCGTGCCCGGCTGAATCGTGATCTCTGTCCCGCTGGTATCACCCATCGAGTTCAGGTTCGGATCGGTCAGATCCGTCAAGCCGATCGGCAACGTACCGAATTCGGTACCCGGCGCCACGGTGAAGTCCAGGGTGGCGATTTCACCATCGGGCAGAAAGGCATTGGAGAAGCTAAACCAGGCAATCGTGAACGACCCCGGCCCCGAAGTGCCGTCGTCGCATGTGGCGATGACGTGGTCACTGCCGCCAAGTGCAGCACCATCATTGCACGCCGCCAATGTGACACCCGACGGGAACGTCATTTCCATTTGCAGCGATGAAATTCCGCCGCTGCCGACGCCAGCATCATTCGTCCAGTTGACCGACATGGTCGCCAGTGTCGAACCATCCGCGGTCGCCGCCACGTTGTCCTCGTAGTCAATGCTGACCTGGGCGGACGCGATCGAAACGGCACCCAGGGCCAGGATCGCGACTGCGATTTTCCGTAAATCGAACATATTATTTCCTCGCCTGATATTGATTTATGAACTTTTTATTGGATTGGTACATCCACCGGTTCCGGATTAATCCAGCGTCATTTCGACGCCATCGACATCGGCCATCACCGGCTCCGACACTTCAACTGTCAGACCCGACGCAGCGGGTCCCAGAGAGATCGACCCCAGAACGCCGCTGGGCAATGCGGCATTTATCGGGCTGAACGCATAGAACAGTATATTCTCGCCCTTGACCTTGCAACCGCCTACGTGCGTGTCGGGCAGGTTTGATGCACAGCCGGAAATGTCGCCGGCCGACAGGTCGCGATCGGCCGAAATCAGGAACTGCACCGCCGAAACCCGCGCGCTGCCGGCATCAAAGGCCAGTTCGATCGTTCCCGGCGCAGCAGTCAGACCACCCGCCGGACCGCTGTCGCGTCTGAGTTCATGCTTTTCGCCCAACGATACCGCGCTGCCGGTTCCCGAAGTGGACACCGATATCGCGGGCCCCCGATCGCTGTCTGCCTGCGCATTGACCGCAAACATTGCGGCCGCCGCGATCGAAATGGTTGTAAGTAGAGTTCGCATGATTGCAATCCTCGAAATTGGTTTGATGAAATTCGTTGCGGCCGGAATCACAGCAGCGAAATTACGCAACTTGCGTCGGTAATGTTGATTACGCCGTTCTCATTGCAATCGGCCTGCCCGATCTGGAGCGTTCCATCCAGTTCGGCAATGATCGCGCTGGCATCGGCGATGTTGACCGAGCCGCTGTTATTGGCGTCTCCGACGAGCAGACGGCCGACTTCCGTGGTGCGGCGCGATTCGTAGGCGTCGAAGTTCAGCGTTCCTGCGGTTCCTTGCAGATTGCCCAGGCGCACTGACTGGAGCGCCGCACCAGCATTGTTCAAGCCGGAATTGACAGCAGGTGTTTGTCCGTTTACGGACAGGCTGATTGCGCCATCTCCGCTTCCCTGAGCGTAATCGATCTCAACCGACAGCCATTTGGTCGAGGCGGATTGACTCACGGTTTGATTGACAACGTTGTCGCGCAATACGACCGATCCGCTGGAATTCATGACAACCGTGAACAACAGACCAGTGCCGCCGGTTGAACTGAACCCTCGATAGATCTGGACCGACTGACCCGAATCAATATTGTTCAGGACGTAGAACCGCGCCCGTATGCGGTTGATCCCGCCCGGGCTGTTGTCCTGCACCCAGGCGACCGCGCCGTCGGGGGTTTCCATTGCGCACAGTCCAGAGTAACGCGCCAGGCCCGTATTAGGGTCTCCGGCATTGACGTTGCCGGAGTTGGCGCTCCAGTTCCCTACCGTGCATGCGGCCGCGGATTGGGCGGCCATGAACAGGCCCAACAGGCATCCTGCAGCTACAGTCCGCGCGGCGACCATTTTGAAATTCGACTTTTTCATGCGGAGTTGCTCCTTGAGATATCAATGATCCATTACCGAAGAAAGTGCCGGCTCGCCTGACTGTGACCTGCGGAATCCCTGAAAACTGGCTCCCGTTTGCCCCATCGTTGCAACTGGATTGTTGTGATAATACAGCACAAAACCTGCAAAATCCAGCGCTTCCGGACGTTCCGGCACCTCCCGAAAGCCGTGCCGAATGGAATTCGGCGTTGCGGCTTTGTTCGTTGCACTGGGGTTTAACGGACGGGATGGGGAAAACCTGTCACCCGGATGCGGACACGATTGCGCATTCGGGCGGATTCTCGAGGTCCCGGATAACGCCGCGCTGCGCGCGTCGTTTCCGGGATGACGGGGGCTATCGAGTTCTGAATGCCGGAACATGGATTCAGAATATCTCGCCGATACAACACCTTAGCGAACCCCCGGCTTTTTCGATCTCGTCGAGTTCGACGGGATGGACGTTGAAACCCCAGCTTTCGAGCAGGCGTCTTTTCTCCGGGGCCAGCGCCCGCCAGGCCGCGGCGCTGATGAACACGTCGGTGAAGGTCACGGCCAGACAGTTGCCGGCGAATGCAGCCTTTTCCTCGCGGGTAAGTTCCAGCACGTGACCGGGAAACGCCTCGGCGATGGCAGCGGGCACTTCGGGGTCAACGAATGCGTCCGGGCAGATCACCAGCGCACGCGATGCCAGCACCGACATCACAACGTTGGTGTGGTACTCCTCGGGCTTGAGATCGAAGCGAAACGTCAGGGCCAGCTCGAACGCCTGGTGCATGGCCGCGCAGCCTGCTTCGTCCACACGACCGGTCATGCCGCAGAAACCGAGCCGGCGCGAGCGATCCATGACCATCACGCCGGTCAGTTCCGCGACCAGGTCGCGTACGGAAAGGTCGACTTCACGGTAGTCCATCAGGTCGGTGAAGAATGCGCGTATGTCAGGACGCCGGGCTTCCTGCCGGCGTTCCGGATGCAGCATGGCGCCGACGATGAAGCGACCCGGAATGGTCGCGAACACGTTGTTCGGAAACAGGTCGTCCGGGTTCTCGCGCCGGCCCGGGAAGCGGATCACCGGCACACCGCAGGCGGCAATCCGGTCGGTCAGGTCGCGGTGCTGCTCCAGTGCCAGGCCGGGATTGACGCCGACGGTCAGGTCCATGTAGCTGTTGTCCTGCGCGGCCTGGCGCGACAGGCTGAAATCGGCCGGCTCGACCAGAAAAACGGCGCGCGGAATCCCGGCGCTGTCGGCGGTAAGCCAGTCGGCTTGCAATTGCGTTCGAAATTCTTCCGGCTTGCTCACGATCATTGATCGCTGAACTCCTGATTCAAAGATTCCAAGGTTGGCCTGCGGGTTGAACAGCTAAGCCCGGATTATTCACCACCCAATCTACTGCGGCGGCCCCAGCCCCGCGCCTACGGCGTTTCACTCGGTCGCGCATCCTCACCGTACAGGCGAGTACGTTTCCGGTGCGCTCGGTCGCGAAAACGCCGTAATCACGGGGTCTGGAACCGCCTCGCGACGACCGGGTGATGAATAATCCGGACTAAGGGCAGGGCCGCGTATTGTCGGCCCGGACCGCCGGGTCGTCAACACGAACGACTACTGTGATGGTGCGGAACAACCCCCGGCACTACGGTCGCCGGCACGGCGACGGCATGCACGGCCACCGCCAATCCAATGGCCAGCAGGCTGACACCCATGTCCAACAGCCCGCCCAACAGCACCGGCCCCAGCGCGGTACTGACCACCATCAGCGCCGCGTACACGCCGCGTATCATGCCGAGTTGGCGCGTGCCAAACAACTCCACCCAGATCGCAGCAGCGATTACACCGTTGAACCCGGCGGTGACGCCGAGGCCACCGAACATCACCCACAGTGAAGTTTGCGCACCCAGCAGACCCAGCGAAAGCACGCCGGCTGCTGCCGGCAGGAGCTGGAAATAGAGCAATACCCGGGCGCTGAAGCGGTCGATCAAACGCCCGGCCAGGAACGCCGCCAAAGCCTGAGCGCCGGCGAACAGCACGAACGCACGGCCGACGTCCAGCAACGTCCAGCCCTGGCGCTCGGCGATGGCACCCTGGTGCAGGAACATCGCCGTGATCAGCACCGGCGGCACCAGCACCACCAGCAGCACGCGCACAAAGCCGCCGTGGGTCAGCATCCGGTGGCGCCTGAGGGGCGCGGGCGACGGGCGCGGGCCGCTATCGGATTCGGATTCGGATTCGGATTCGTTCTTTTCTTCCTCCTCGGCTGCCGGATTGCCGGTCAACGGGCCTGCCAGCCAGGCCAGCAGCGGCAGGCCGACGACCACCATGACGGCCGAAGCCGCCAGCCACACGCTGCGCCAATCGTACTGATCCAGCGCAAGCGCCACCAGCGGCGGAAAACAGGCCTCGCCCAGGATGAAGCCGTAGCTGACCATGGCCAGCGCCCGACCGCGGCGGCGAACCGCATAGCGCCCGGCGGCAACCACCCCGAGATGACCCATCAACCCCTGTCCGGTCAGGCGGATCAGGAACAATCCCGGCAACAGCATCCAGGCGCTGGAAGCGCTGGCAACCAGCCAGGCGCCAAATGCCAGCAGAAACAGGACCCCGCCGACCGCGCGCTTCAGGCTCAGGTGGTCGGCCAGCGAACCCAGCCAGAACATGCTGATGCCGCTTGCCAGCGTCGCGCCGCTGTAAAGCGCGCCCAGGCCGGCGTCGGAAAGCCCGAACTCGGCGCGGAAATCGGCGCCGAAAAGACCGATGAAGAACGTCTGGCCAACACTGGAAAACAGCGCGGCGGTAAGCGCGAAGCGTCCCGCCGGCGGGATGCCCGATGGTTGATTCGACTGGGTCAAGCTAGTGGTCCTTCATCCTGATGTGCGGGTTCAGCGTTCCTGTGGCGTTGCGCGGCAAGGCGCCGTGCGCAGTCAATGGCCATCACCCTTGGCAAGCACGGGAACGCCGCAGCGCAGCGCCACAGGAGCGCTGAATCCGCACATCAGGTTGAAGGACCACTAGATTCCGTGCTGTACGCAAGCGCACAGGTTAGTCGATTGCGGCGCGTCGCGCCCGGCTTATGCATCACGTTCGCGGTCGGATAACGCTCCTACGGAGGCGGATGACCAAGCCCGGGCCCGTCGCCTATCCATTCGGCGAACGGTTGCTCGCTGCCCTCGCGCATGTGATCGAGTGCGCGGGTTTCGCGCTCGACGATGGTATCGACAAAATATTCGGCGTCCGGGCCCATTTCGCCGAACGCTTCCAGGCCCTCGTCGAGAAATTTCTGCAGCTTGCCGAATCCGGCCGCGACCGCTGGGCCGTGCATCCAGCGCACCAGGCGCCGGATCATCGGCCGGGCAACGGTACGCTGCAGCAGCCGGCCGAGATCACCGATCAACCGGATCTGCTCCTCGCGCGCCTCCCAGCTGTCCAGCCGGCGGTAGGCGCGTGCGTACTCGGCCTGATCAAGCTCGCCTTCCAGGCACTGCGACAGGCGAGCGTCCAGATCCAGGCTCATCCACTGCAGACGCATCGCCTCGCCGATGGCTTGCAGCAGGTGATCAGGCAACATGCGCGACATGATCGGACGAGCCCGTTCCAGTTGGGCATCGCGCGCGCGCATGTCGCGCCCGCCATAGAGTTCTTCGAGGAAAAACACGCAGGCCAGTTCGAAGCGCGGCTGGCGCTTGAGGTCGGCATAGGTTTTCTGCAACCGCGCGCGCTGCCAGTGCTGCAGCTCGGCAAGCCTTGGATACCGGTCGGCGTCTTGTTCCAGGCGATCGAGAAGCGCCTGGCTCTTCTCGATCTGCCGTGCCAGATGTTCGGCGCCGGCTGAGTTCCTGCCAGACAAGACTACTGTGCCGCCCGGATCGCTTCAAGCAGTTCTTCGCGGCCGCGTCGAAACAGCGCGACGGCCTCGACATGGGCATAGCGGCAGACCTGGTCCGGATCGAGCAGGAATACGCCGCGCTTCATGCCCATGAGGCCGCGGCAGCCGTACCGGTCGGCAACGGCCAGATCCGGATCGGACAGCAACGTGAACGGCAGCTTCCGCTTTTGCTTGAATTTGCGGTGCGATTCGGCATCATCGCCGCTGATACCGACAACCTCCACGCCCAGACCTTCGAATTCCTCAATGCCGTCGCGGTATTCGCAAAGCTGGCGGGTGCACACCGGGGTGTCATCGCCCGGGTAGAACACCAGCAGCAACCAGGTGCCGGTGCCATCGCGCAACCGGAACGGCCGGCCCTGATCGTCTTCCAGCTCGAATTCGGGTGCCTGTTGTCCAGGTTTCAGCATGATCGGATTCGCCTCTTGTTGTAAACCCAAATGATGCCTTAAATTCGAATCAGATCCGGGATGGTGACGCAAAAAGCGCACGATCAGCACTGATCAGATCGCTCTTTTGACTCATCGAAAATTTGCGTTCATTTGCGTTCATTTGCGGTTTCAATAAAAAACGGCCCTGATAGACACCGCGTTCTCTGGCTGCACCTCATACATAATCAGGTAGTAAAATGATTCAACCGTGCCCAGGAGCCGTACCAATGCTGACACTGAATCCCGCCTCGCGCTACCGCGACGACCGGCCCGTGCCGAAGATTGGTTTGGCCATTGCCGGCGGCGGGCCGCTGGGCGCGATCTATGAACTCGGCGCGCTGCGGGCGCTGGACGAAGGCATAGCCGGGCTACGCCTGCACCAGCTCGACAACTACGTCGGCGTCAGCGCCGGTGCGTTTCTCGCGACCAGCCTGGCCAACCAGGTCACCACCAGTCAGATCTGCCGTATCTTCATGGGCGCACCCGGCGCCGAGTTCACGTTCGAGCCCGAAACCTTCCTGCGCCCGGCGCTGGGCGAGTTCATGTCGCGCGTGCGCAACGTCCCGGGCGCACTTTACGCGCTGGTCTCGGAGGCCATCGCGCATCCCTCCAGGCTCGGCCACCTGGAATCGGTCGGCGGGCTGAGCCGGATTCTGCCCACCGGCATCTTCGACAACGAAACGATCGAGGCTTTCGTCAGACGGGTGCTGGACCGCCCAGGCCGCACCAACGACTTCCGCAAGCTCGAGACCTCGCTTCGAATCGTCGCCATGGACCTGGACACCGGCGGTGCGATCCGTTTCGGCGAACCCGGCACCGAGGACGTGCCGATTTCGTGCGCCGTTCAGGCATCCGCGGCGCTGCCCGGGCTTTATCCGCCGGTGCGGATCAAGGGCCGCTATTATGTCGACGGCGCACTCAGGCGCACCCTGCATGCCTCGGTGGCGCTCAAGGAAGACGTGGATCTACTGATCGGCATCAACCCGCTGGTGCCCTACGATGCTGCGCTGGTGGCCGAAGACCGGCATCCGGTGACCGAAAGCAGAATGGTCGCCGGTGGCCTGCCACTGGTGCTCTCGCAGACCTTCCGCGCGCTGATCCAGTCTCGCATGCAGATCGGGATCAGCAATTACGCCAGTGAATACCCGCAGTCTTCCATTCTGCTGGTGGAGCCCAATCGCAGCGACGAGCGCCTGTTCTTTACCAACATGTTCAGCTACTCCAGCCGCAGTGAACTGGCCGACCACGCCTACAGGACCACCCGCGCCGAACTGCTGGCGCGCGCCGACGACCTGGAGAAGTTCCTGGCGCCCTACGACATGCAGCCCAACCGCGAAGCGCTTTCCAGCGACCAGTCGCTGTTTGACAGCCTGCGCCGCGAAGCCGCCTACCTGGCCCCGCTGGGCAACAACCTCGCCCGCAGCCTGGACCGGCTGGATCGGGTGCTGGAAGAAATTTGAATATTCTTCGCAACCCTCGAAGATACAGTTAAGGAACCTCCGAACTACCCTGCAGGCAACGTCTCGAGATCCCGGATAACGGCGCGCTGCGCGCGCCGTTTCCGGGACGACGGCGAGATGCTATGACCGGGCCGGCCAGGGCACTGAACGATCGACACAGCCCTGAAACTGGAAGAGATCCAATGGGCGATTCGCGGTCGGATACCGCTCCCACAGGGCAGCACCCGGATGTGGGAGCTGAATCCGTCGGCGATCAAGGAATCGGGCTGTCCCGGGCGGAATCATGACGCGCCGGCGGTTTTCCGGGCAGCCTTGCGCAATGCGCGGGCGCGGCGCCATACGGCGAACGCGTCACCCATTCTGCCGGGCGCGACGCGCTCGCGGATAATCCGCGATGGTCTGCGCAGCAGCTTCTTGCCAATCCGGCGATCGAGCTGCATGCGCAGCAGGAAGTGGCGGTGGCGCCAGGCGCTTGCCGCCGGCAATTCGCCGCCCCGCTTGTCGATGGCCAGTATTGCGTCGCCGGCCAGGTGACGCACCAAAGCTTCCAGCCGGTGCCCGCCCTCCGCGGCCGCCACGTGCTGGCGGGTGAGCTGGTATTCGGCCTGCAGCTCCAGCGGCACCAGCCAGCGATCCTGGCGCGCGTCCAGCACCAGGTCGCGCGCGATCCGGATCCGATAGCCGGCCGCGGCCAGCGCCGCAAGCGTATCGTCCTCGGCCGGCTCCGGCGCCTGGCCGGCGTTCATCAGACTGGCCTCCAGAAGCGCCCCCGGCGCGGCCAGCGCACGGCAATGCCGCTCCAGTGCTTCCATCTGTTCGAACCGCGGTGGCACAATTTCGGTCGCCACGGCATCGATCAGCGGGTCGAAATCGGGCGCATGGACGTATTCGGCTGCCCCGCTTTGCAGCCAGGCCTGCACCGCGGGATGCGGTAGTTGTTCGTCCAGCGCCTGGCGCCACCAGCCCAGCTTGCGCTGCGCGACCTCGGGGTCGCTGACGTCGCCGGGAATGGATGCGATCTCGCCGACGATTGCGGCCAGCGCAACGATTGCGTCATGCCGCTCTGGCGGCGCATACGGCAGCGTGATGGCCAGCGGATGGCCCGGAACCAGCAGGCGGCTCCGGCACCACGCGACCGGGTCGTCAGTGGACGGTTGCGTTGTCATCGTCCTGCTCGGGGAGGTCGCTGTGCAGGATGCGGCGAACGTCCAGCGGGTCGAAGCTGTACTTCTGATTGCAGAATTCGCAGCTCACATCCACCCGGCCTTCGGATTCGACAATGTCGTCAAGCTCTTCTGTGCCGAGCCCGCGCAGCACCTGCGCCACGCGCTCGCGGCTGCAGGGACAGTAAAACTGCAACGGGCGGGCTGGAAACAGCCGCCGGGTTTCTTCGTGGAACAGGCGGTGCAGCAGCGTCTCCGAGTCGGTTTCCAGCAGTTCGCGGTCACTCACGGTCTCGATCAGGCGACAGACCCGGTTCCAGCCGTCATCGTCGTCGGCATTCCCCGGCAGCCGCTGCAGCAGCAGGCCGGCGGCCCGGGACTCGTTGACCGCCAGAATCACGCGCGTGGGCAGTTGCTCGGACTGGTCGAAATAGCCGGCAATGGCTTCGGCCATGCTGTTGCCCTCCAGCGGCACGATACCCTGCCACATCCGGCCCTTGCCCGCGGGCTCGACTGTCATGGTCAGCACCCCGCCCTGTGCGATCTCGGAGAACTCGCGTACCGCCAGCAGCGCATCGGCATCAAACCGGGCCAGGCCGCGTAAGCCGCCGTCGTCGGTGCAGTCGGCCATCAGCAGCTTGACCGCGCCACTGGCACGCAGTTGCAGGCTGACCCGTCCTTCGAACTTGACTCCGCTGGAACAAAGCGCGGCGACCACCAGCGATTCGCCCAGCAAGCTGGCCAGCAGGTCGGGATATCGCCCGCGCTGCAGCACTTCGGAATAGACCGTATCCAGATGGGCCACGACGCAGCGCACGTTGGCCTGTTCCAGAAGAAGGCGTTGCAGATGGTCGTCGTTCATCGCTCGACACTCATACCGCCGCACGCGGCCGCTTGAGCCCCAGTAGACCGGGCAATGCTTCAGGCGTCTCGACCATGGCATCGGCACCCCAGCCGGCAACCCGTTCCGGTTCCCGGATATAGCCCCACAGCGCGGCCACGGTGCGTGTGCCGGCCGCACGCCCCGAGATCACGTCGCGTTCGTCGTCGCCGACGAATACCACGTTGCGCGGATCCACATCCAGCGCAGCACACGCGGTCAGCACCGGATCCGGCGCCGGTTTGGGCCGTGCAACCGTATCGCCTGCCACCAGGCAGCCGATACGCCCGGCCCACCCGGCCTGCTCCAGCAGCGGGCGGGCCAGGCGTTCGATCTTGTTGGTCACGATGCCCCAGGGCACGCCCAGCGAATCCATGATGTCGAGGAAATCCGGCATGCCCTCGAACGGCCGGCTGGCCTCCCAGCAGTGCGCCTGGTAGTCGTCCAGGTAACGCGCACGGAACGCGTTCCGGTCGGCCTCGGCCAGCTCGGGCAGGCCGCCTTCGAGGATCGCGATGGCACCGCGTCCGGCCCGGACGCGCAGCCTGTCGGTGTCGATTGTCGGCAGACCCAGCTCAGCGCGCAGGCGCTTCAGTGCCGCGACCAGGTCGGGCGCGGTATCGGCCAGGGTGCCGTCCAGGTCGAACAGCACCGCCTCGGGCACCCGCCCCATCATTCGTCGCAAACCGTTTCGGGTTTTTCGGCGTGCAGCAGGTAGTTCACGCGCGGGGCGCCGCCGATGGTGACGGTGCGCGAGAACGGGTTGTAGCCGACGCCTTCGATCCTGCGCACGCGGCCGCCGGCGGCACGGACAAACGCCGACAGCTCCGAGGGCCGGATCAATCGATCATAGCGATGCGTGCCGCGCGGCAGCAGTCCCAGTACGTACTCGGCGCCCACGATGGCCATACTCCAGGCCAGCGGGGAGCGGTTGATGGTGGAGAAAAACAGCTTGCCGCCCGGCTTTGCCAGCGTCAGGCAGGCCTCGACCACGCTGGAAGGTTGAGGTACGTGTTCGAGCATTTCCATGCAGCAGACCACGTCGAATCGGCCCGGATGCTCGTCGGCCAGTTGTTCGGCGGTGGTGTGGCGATAATCGATCTCCAGGCCGGACTCGATCTGGTGCAGGCGCGCCACGGTCAGCGGCTTTTCGGCCATGTCGATACCGGTCACCTCGGCCCCTGCCTGCGCCATGGCCTCGCTGAGCAAACCGCCGCCGCAACCGATATCTGCCAGCCGGGCCCCCTCGACTTTCGCCTGCGCGCGGATCCACTCGACCCGGGGGCCGTTCATGTCGTGCAGCGGACGCGAATCGCCCTGCGGATCCCACCACCTGGAGGCCAGCCGGTCGAAGGCTTCGGCTTCGCGCGGGTCGAGATTGAGTTCGCTTGCTTTCGATTCGTCCACTTCAACAATCTTCCTGATTACTTACGAAACCCAGCTTAAAAAAAGCGCAATCGCAGATTACGCAGATGGACGCAGATTCATGAATCAATAAAAAAGCCTGACCCGTCCGTGATCTGATTACGATTAATCCTGGATCGCGCTCGAGATGCGCGCCTGCCATTCGCGGCAGCTATCCAGTACTTCGGCTTCATCCAGCGTCGTCAGTTCCCGGGCATCGACAAGTTTCCGACCCGCAACCCAGACATCGGTCACCTGGGCATCGGGCACGGCGTAGACGATCTGCGAGATGACGTCGTAGACCGGCTGGGTTTCGATCCGATCAAGCCGGATTGCGACCAGATCGGCCTGCTTGCCGGCCTCGATACTGCCGATGGCATCTTCCATACCCAGCGCGCGTGCGCCGTGAATGGTCGCCATCGAAAGCGCCCGGGCCGCCGGGACGGCTTCCGGGTTGCCGCTGAAGGCCTTGGCCAGCAGCGCGGTCTGGCGCATTTCGGCCAGCAGGCTGAGGTCGTTGTTGCTGGCCGCCCCGTCGGTGCCGATGCACACGTTGACGCCGGCTGCATCCAGGTCGGCCACCGGGCAGATGCCGCTGGCCAGCTTCATGTTCGAATCCGGGCAATGCACCACGTGCACGCCGGCCCGCGCCAGGCGCGCGATGTCGTCGCCGGTAATCTGAGTCATGTGTACCGCCAGCAGCCTGGGCCCCAGCAGGCCCAGAGCATCGAGCCGGTCGAGCGGATGCAGCCCGTAGTCGTTGCGGCTGGATTCGATCTCTCCGGCCGCTTCGAGCAGGTGCAGGTGCACCGGAATGTCGAGTTCCGCGGCGAGTTTCGCGATCCGGCCAAAAGCGCTGTCGCCGACCGAATACGGCGCGTGCGGCACGAAACTGGTACCCACCAGGGGCTCGTCGACGAAGCGCTGGTGGAATTCCAGCCCGCGCCGGAAATACTCGTCCTCGGTCTCGGCCCAGGGCGTGGGAAAACCGATGACCGGCATGCCCATCACGCTGCGCATGCCGGCGGCCACGGCCGCCTCGGCGGCAACATCGGGAAAGAAGTAGTTGTCGTTGAAGCAGGTGGTGCCGGCGCGCAGCATCTCGGCCATCGCCAGACGCGTGCCGGCGCGCACATAGTCGGGGCCCAGGATGATCTTCTCGGCCGGCCAGATATTTTCGTGCAGCCAGCGCAACAAGGGCAGATCGTCGGCCAGCCCGCGCAGCAGCGCCATGGCCGAGTGGGTATGCATGTTGATCAAACCGGGGATCAGCACCCGGTCGGGCAGTTCCACCCGTTCGGCATTCGCAAAGCGCGCATCCAGCGCATCGGCCGGGACGACATCCACGATGCGCTCGCCTTCGACGACCACGGCGTGGTCTTCCAGCACCCGACCCTCGGGCACCACCGGCACCACCCAGCGCGGCAGCAGCGCCTGCAAAGCGGGCTGGTTCATTCCTTAACCCGGGATACGTACTCGCCGGAACGGGTGTCGATGCGCAGCACTTCGCCCTCGTTGATGAACAGTGGCACGCGCACGCTGGCACCGGTTTCAAGCTCTGCCGGCTTGCCGCCGCCGCCGGAGGTATCGCCGCGCACGCCCGGATCGGTGCGTACGACTTTCAGTTCGACAAAGTTCGGCGGCATGACGCCGATCGGAGCGCCGTTGAACAGCGTGATCTGGCAGCGGTCCTCTTCCTTGAGCCACTTGGCGTTGTCGCCAACCGCATTGGCGTCGGCGGCCAGCTGCTCGAAGCTGTCGGGATCCATGAAGTGCCAGAATTCGCCGTCGCTGTAGAGATACTGCACTTCCTTTTCGAACACATCGGCCGATTCCACCGACTCGTTCGACTTGAAGGTCTTCTCCACCACCCGCCCGTTTCTGAGGTTGCGCACCCGGATCCGGGTGAACGCCTGGCCCTTGCCGGGCTTGACGAATTCGGTATCGACGATATTGTGCGGCTCTCCGTCCAGCAGGACCTTGAGCCCGTTCTTGAGATCGTTTGCGTTGTAATTGGCCATGATTCCCGGCAGTCCTTTGAACGATAGACATAAAATGACGGCACTCCCCGCACCAGGCACAATACCTCAATGGCAGGAAACACAATCCAGCCCGATATGATACCTGTCGAGCCCGGGGCAAGGGTTGTCCCGCGCTGGCAGACGCAACTGCAACAGGCCTGGCGCGACCCGGCGGCGTTGCTGGTGCACCTGGGCCACGATCCGGGCGATTTCGGGCTGGCGCAACCCCAACGTTTTCCGTTCCTGGTCACCCGCGCGTACGCCGCGCGCATGCTGCCGGGCGATCCGCACGACCCGCTGCTGCGCCAGGTCCTGCCGCTGGCCGCGGAAGACCGTACCACCCCGGGCTTCGGACCGGACCCGGTCGGCGATACGGCCAGCCGCGCGGTCCAGGGCGTGCTGCACAAGTACCACGGGCGCGCGCTGTTGATCGCCACCGGCGCCTGTCCCATCCACTGCCGCTACTGCTTCCGGCGCGAATTCGATTACGCCGCCGAGACGCTCACCGGAGCGGCGCTGCGCGATGCGGTCGATTACATCGCCGCCCACCCGGACATCGACGAAGTCATTTTGTCCGGCGGCGATCCGCTGGTGCTGGGCAACGCCAGGCTGGCGCGGATCACCGACGAACTGGCCGGCATCGGTCACATCAAGCGCCTGCGCATTCACAGCCGCATGCCGATCACCCTGCCCGAGCGCATCGAGCCGGCATTCCTCGACTGGCTGGCGAAGCTGAACTGGCAGGTCGTGGTTGTGGTGCACGCCAATCATGCGCAAGAATTCGATCGCCACGTGGCCGCGGCGCTGGCCAGGCTGCGGCAGGCCGGCGCAACCGTACTCAACCAGGCGGTGCTGCTAGCCGGGGTCAATGACTCGCTACCGGCGCTGGCCGGCCTGATGGAAACCGGCTTTGCCTCCGGCGCCATTCCGTATTACCTGCACCTGCTCGATCACGTTTCCGGCAGTGCGCATTTCGAGGTCGAACGCAAACGCGCAGTAGCGCTGATGGGCGAGCTGCGCAACCGGCTGCCGGGCTACCTGGTGCCCAGACTGGTTGAAGAGCGAGCCGGTCAGCCATGCAAGTTACCGGTGTATTGACCCATCTGTTGCGGAAATTTCCGGTGCTATACCGGGCAGCGTAGCGATTCCGGCCCGAAAATTTATACCACTGATGGGTTGACGTCGCGCTGTTTTGCATTCGCGATGCACGTACCATACGGATCAAAACAGGGGACCCAATTCAAGGAAGCCAGATGACCGATGAAGTCGATCCGCTGAATATCCTGGCCGTTGACGACGACCCGGGGACGGTGCGCGAGATCGAGGCGTTGCTGGAAGATTCCAGGCTGCGTTTTCATTTCGCCGACACCACTAACGCATTCAGCCGAATTCTGGAAGCAGAACAGGTCGACCTGGCGCTGATCCATATTCACACCGGCAGCGAGCCGCTGCTGGATCCGCTGGCGCGTCAGCTGCGATCCGGCGACCCGGCCATCGCTTTGATCGCAATGGTCTCACCGGATGCCGAATCCGCGTTGGCCGCGGCCCACTCCGGGGTGAACGGATGCGTTCGCATAGACGACCCGCGCGGCGTTGTTCGGATCGTGCGCGAACGCGTGCAACTTATGCGCGAGAATCGCAGCCAGCGCGAGGCGCTGCGCCAGTCCAGCGATATCCACGAACGCTACAACCTGCTGCTGGAGTCCTCGCGCGAGGCCATCGCGTACCTGCACGAGGGCCTGCACATCTATGCCAACCCAAGTTACCTCGAGCTGTTCGGCTATTCGGATTTCGAGGAACTGGAAGGCTTCTCGATTCTCGACCTGCTATCGGCCACCGAAGGGGGTACCGATCTCAAGCAACTACTGAAGTCCCTGTCCCGCGGCGACCTGCCGGACCATGCGCTGGAGTTCAGGGCTCAGCGCGCCGACGGCGAGGATTTCCGTGCCAGCGTGGAATTCTCACCGGCACGCTACGACGGCGAGGCATGTACCCAGATCATGATCCGGGAGCGCGTGGAGGCCGGGGACAACGCCGAATTGCAGGAAGAACTGGAAAAGCTGCGGTCGCACGATATGCTGACCGGTCTGCTCAACCGACAGGCTTTCATCCGCAAGCTGCAGGATGAGCTGGTTCGTCCGCCCGAGCATCGATACATGGCGGTACTCCAGGTTTCGCTGGACGATCACGCCAGGCTGCAGGAAAAGATCGGGGCCGCGGCCACCGACCTGCTGATCCGCCAGACCGCGGAGTTGTTCAGGGAAGCGGTGGCTGACGAAATGCTTCCGGCCCGGCTTTCCGATCACATACTTGCCGCGCGTATCTGGTTCGAGGACCGTGCCGAGGCCGAGTCGCTGGCGACCCGGATCATCGAGATTTTTTCCGGTCGCATACTCGAGATTCGCGACAAGTCCCCTACCGTGACCGCCAGTGTCGGCCTTGCCGTAGGCGGCGGCCAGCTGTTCACTGCCGACGAATTGCTGGCGCAATCGGAAAGCGCGCTGCGCGAAGCCCAGCGTACCGGGGGCAACAGCTACGTCCGCTACCGCCCCAGCACCGCTTCGGCCGACACCGGCGATCACGAACAGTGGACCGAGCGTCTTCGACATGCGCTGAACAATCAGGATTTCCGCCTTGTGCAACTGCCGATCACCAGCATGGAAGACGATGATTTCCTGATCAGCGAATTCGAAACGCGCCTGCGCGAGGAAGGCAGCGACGAGATCATCATGCCGGGGACCTTCCAGCCGGCGGCGGCGGAATCCGGGCTGGCCATAGAGCTCGACCGGGACTTGATTCAGAACCTGATTCGCTGGCTCGGCGAGCACCCCGAAGACCACGAGGATTTGCTGGTCCCCCTGAGCGGTCAGAGTCTGACCGACGACGAGTTCATCGTCGAACTCCAGCACCTCATCGACGATGGAACCATGGACGGTCGCAAGCTGATTTTCGGCTTCCGGGAACCGGAAGTGCGCGAAAGCCTGCGCGAACTTCAGCGCCTGATCAGTCGCATGGGCGTGCGCGGTGTACGCTTTGCGCTGCTGGATGTTGAAATCGATGCCAGGGCCGACCTGATGCTCAAGAACGTCAGCGTGAATTTTCTCAAGCTCGGCGGCGACATCACGCCGGCGCTGCGCAACGACGAACTGGCGCGCAGCGCACTGGAATCGCTGGCGGCCGCGGCCACCGAAAACGAAATCCAGATCATTGCGCCGCAAGTGGAAAATACCACCGACCTCGCCGCACTCTGGCAGTTCGGTATCACCCTGGTCCAGGACGATTTCGTGCGCGACGAACAGGATTGACCGGTTCCTGAACAACCATTGCCGCAATCACGCCTGCCGCCACCTCCGGTCCGGCGCCGGCGTCACCCGGACTAAGGCGGGTTCAGCGCTGCCCCTGGTGCAATGCGGCAATGCGTTCTTCCAGCGGCGGATGGCTCATGAACAGCCGCTTGAATCCCATCCCGGTGCGACCGCGCACGCCAAAGGCTTCCACGGCCTCGGGCAACTGTCCGGGCTGCTGACTGCGCCTGAGGCTTTCCAGCGCGGCAATCATCTTGCCGCGACCAGCCAGCCGCGCGCCGCCGGCATCGGCGCGAAATTCGCGCCAGCGCGAGAACGCCATGACGACCATGCTGGCCAGAATGCCCAGCAGTATCTGAAGCACGATGACGCTGATGAAGTAGCCCGGACCATAGCCGCGCTCACTGCGAAACACGGCCCGGTCGATGATCTGCCCGAGCACCCGCGAAAGCAACAGCACGAACGTATTGAGCACGCCCTGCAGCAACGTCATGGTAATCATGTCGCCGTTGGCCACGTGGGTGACCTCATGCGCCAGCACGGCCTCGACTTCGCCCTCGCTCATTTGCCGCAACAGGCCGGTGCTTACCGCCACCAGCGCCTTGTTGCGCGACGCGCCGGTGGCAAACGCATTCGGCTCGGCGGCATCGAAAATCGCCACGTCGGGCATGCCGATGCCGGCCTCGCGCGCCTGCCGCTCCACGGTGGCCACCAGCCAGCGCTCGACCGGGGTGGCCGGCTTGTCGATGATTTTCGCGTGCGTCGTCATCAGCGCGATGCGTTTGCTCAGCAGCAACGACACCAGCGCGCCGCCCATGCCGAAAATCAGGGCGAAGAGCAGCATCGCTGCCTGGTTGACGTCGATACCCTGGGCTCGGAGCCAGGGCTCCAGCAGATTCATGACGAAGCCGAATACCACCAGCACCGCCAGGTTGGTCATTACAAAAAGCGCTACACGCCGCATGGTCTTCTTTCCTCGAGTGAATGCCGTTGAACGCGATTGACTCCGATATGGATACCGCACCCGATCAAAACAAGCAGTCCGGTCGCGATGCAGGCGGCTACCGGGGACGGTTCGCCCCCTCGCCCACCGGGCCGCTGCATTTCGGTTCCCTGCTCGCCGCCGTCGGCAGCTACCTTCAGGCACGCGCAAACAAGGGCCGCTGGATGGTTCGCATTGAAGACATCGATCCGCCGCGCGAGGTTCCCGGCGCCGCAGCCGGCCAGATCGAAACCCTGGAACGCTTCGGCATGGTCTCCGACGAACCGGTGGTCTACCAGTCACAATCGGCCTGGCTGCACGCGCGCGCGCTCGAAAACCTGCGGACTGCAGGGCTGGCGTTCGACTGCGGTTGCAGCCGACGCGACTTGCCCGCTTCCGGCATCTATCCCGGCACCTGCCGCAACGAGCTTGCGCCGGGGAAGTCCGCCCGAAGCGTGCGCTTCCGTATTCCCGACCAGCCGCTGGCGGTGGAGGATCAGGTATTCGGCAGGTCCAGCCATTGCCTGGCCGGGGTGTGCGGCGATTTCGTCATTCGCCGCGCCGACGGCCTGATCGCCTATCAACTGGCGGTGGTGGTCGACGATATCGAATCGTGCATAACCGAGGTCGTCCGGGGCCGCGACCTGCTCGACTCCAGTCCGCGCCAGCAAGCGCTGTTCGAGGCGCTGGGCGCACCCGTGCCGCAATGGATGCACCTGCCGCTGGCGGTCGACAGCAGCGGCAACAAGCTGTCGAAAACCACCCGTGCCGACCCGGTCGACACAGCGCCCGCGGCCAGAACGCTCGCCCTGGTGCTGCAGGCACTGGGTCACCGCCCGCCGCCCGGCGCCCGCTCGCTGGAGTCGCTGTGGACCTGGGCGATCACCAACTGGGACCCCCGGCGCATTCCGCGGGAACCGTTTGAACTGTGAGCCCGGCTGAAGTTTGACACCCTTGCCGGGTGTGGACGGCTTTTCAAATTCAACTTCAAAGGCGATTTCGCCTCGCGCTGCGCGCTTGCAGGCGACCTACTTTTCACAAGCGCCTGAAAAGTAGGCAAAAGCGCTTCTTACAGGCGGCAGAGATTAGTGCTGCGGATTGATCGGCCGGATGGTTTGGTGTAAGTCACTCGGCGCCGATCCGGGATCTTTTGTACGATCGCCCTGTTCCTCTTTGGCCTAGTACCCTCGGGCATACATATACGCA
>JBBDSL010000105.1:0-21437 GCA_040904965.1 Wenzhouxiangellaceae bacterium | reverse complement strand
TGAACACTGACAGACCAACTGAATCCTAATTTATCAGGTTGAAGGACCACTAGTGTAACCTACAGTGGGCCGAGCCAGCCGGTGCGCGGTTCGACAGGCGGCCCGTTCGCGGCCGCCGCCTGGTTTGGGCTCGCTCATTTGCAGCAGCCAAACTGCGCTGACGTGACGCATGACTGAAAGGGCGTTTTGGGGCGCCGCTGCGGTCGCTTGCGTTATTGCCGGATGGCGGCCTTGCCGTCGGTGCCCACGCTACCCGGGTCCGGATGGCAACATCGACTGATGTATTCCTCATGACTGATTCCATCGCGAATCGCTTGCGCGATATCTGCCTTCACGCGCGACATCAACGAATGCAACCTGGATTCGTCCAGGCTATCGGCGATCTTGTGATAGCCCCCGGGCGTCACGCCCTGGCCGATCAACACCGAGGTCCATGAGACCTCGCCGAACAACTCGTTGTTTTCCCGAAACACCAGGCCGTTGCGGCTGAAAAGCTCGATCTTGTGTCGCAGCGAATCGGGAATGCTCATCTCACTGCAGTCGGTCCAGTACGGCGAATCGGTTCGGCCGTTGACGTGGTAATGCAGGATGATGAAATCGCGAATGTATTCGATTTCGCTTCTCACCTCGCGATTGAACTGGTCGACTTCTATCGGCTCGATGCGTTCGCGCGGAAACAGCTTGATCAGACGAATGATGCTGTTCTGAATGAGGTGAATGCTGGTCGATTCCAGGGGTTCCAGGAACCCGCTGGCCAGGCCCAGCGCCACGCAATTCCGGTTCCACTGCTGCAGGCGCCTACCGGTCTTGAACCGGATCGGTCGCGGATCGGTAATGGGGGCGCCTTCCAGGTTGTCCAGTAATGTCTTGGCAGCGGCATCATCGCTCATGTAATCGCTGCAGTACACCAGCCCGTTACCGACGCGATGCTGCAGCGGGATCTTCCATTGCCAGCCGCAGCTTCGTGCGGTCGCGCGGGTGTAGGGCGCGGGCGCATGCGTGGATTCGGTCTGCACGGCAAGCGCCCGGTCGCTTCTGAGCCAGTGCGACCAGTCTTCCCAGCCGGTACCCAGGGTCTGTTCGATGAGCAGGCCGCGGAATCCGCTGCAGTCGATGAACAGCTCGCCCGGCACATTTTTGCCGTCTTCGAGCCTCACCGACTCGATGAAACCGGTCTCGGCGTGCTGGGCGACGTCGACCACCTTGCCCTCGATTCGCGCAACGCCCATTTGTTCGCTGAGTCGGCGCAGCAGCCGGGCGTAGCCGGCGGCGTCGAAATGGTAGGCGTAATTCAGCGCCCGCCCGGTGTTGCCGCCGAAGCGCCCGGCCCGGGCCATGCAGTACTCCAGGCTGAAATCGTCGAGCGGGGCGGTTTCTCCAACACGCCTGGCGCGCAGCCAGTAGTGATGGAACTGCGCCGCCCAGTGGTCGATGCCGTGCGGGGCGAAGGGATGGAAATAGCGCTCGCCGAGTTCGCCCCAGTTTTCGAACTCGATGCCCAGCTTGAACGTCCCGTTGACCTCGCGCAGGAACTCCGCCTCGTCGAGTTCCAGCAGCAGGTTGAAGTTCTTGATCGGCGGGATGGTGGCTTCGCCGACCCCGACGGTGCCGATGGCATCGGACTCGATCAGCTCGATGTCCAGCCCGCGGCCGAAAGTCTTTGCCAGTGCGACGGCTGCCATCCAGCCGGCGGTGCCGCCGCCGACGATCACGACTTTCCGGATATTGCCCACGGGTGCGTCCTTGTTCAATGTATCTTCCAATGCATCGGCCGTCATCGGTTCAGCCTGTTTCTCAGAATCACCCGCCACTGCCGAACGCTGTCGTCGTCGGACTCGCCCAGGATGCCACGGCTATTCTCCGGAATATGATCGAGGCCGTCTTCTGGCGGGTCGAACACGTAGTGATCGAACAGGCACCGCCAGGCATCGCGTTGGCGCTTTGGAAGGCCGCGCAGGTTCAGCAGCGCATGCATCAGCACATCGCCGGGTGCACCCATGTGTTCGGGGGTGTCGCGCCACCAGTGATTGATCAGGATGTTGAATTCCGAAAGCGCGTTGACCTGGTGCCACCACATGCTCGGAATGTAGACGGCATCGCCGGGTTCGAGTTCGGCCCACTGCGACCGGGCGAGCGCATCGGCATAGCGCGGGAACCGCTCGAAGTCCGGGTCGTCCGGATCGACCAGGCTGATCTGCTGCCCGGCCGGCGTGAGATCGATCGGGCCCAGGTACAGGTTGGCGAGCTGGTCGGGCGGAAACAGCGTGAAGCGTCGTCGGCCGGCGCACACGCAGGCGACATTGTCCATTACATCGTAGTGGGCAGCCACTTTTGAACGGTTGCCGATCCAGATCCTTACGGTCGCCGCCAGGTCGTGCGTCGGCAGGCTGTTGGCGGCTTTCATGCCCGGCAGGCAGAGATCCAGTGCCATGGATCCCATGTAAATTGTCGGTGCCGGCGACTGCGCCGAGGCTTGCCGGATGCGCGACAGCACTTCGTCCAGCCGGGATCTGATCTGCTGAAAGTTCAGCGCCGAGACGTCGTCGTTGTAGAAGATTCTGCCTTCGTTGCGCGGCTCGCCGACGAACGCTGTAACCGGCGCACCATCGTAATGGGCCAGCAGGTAGCGTTCGAGTGCTTCGGGGTCGGCGGCGTTTTCCACCAGCGGCCAGTGCGAGCATAGCCCGCGAAACACCACCGGTTCGGCGCGCCCGTTGGTCTCGGCGAGCACGCGCCCGGGGTCTGCGCCATCGGCCTCGCGAATTGCCCGGCCGTATCGCGTCATGAAGCCGCGGCCATGAGGGCCCGGTTCTTGCGCTCGACCAGCGTTTCCAGGTTGGGCTGCGATGCGAGCAGCATGTAGATGTGATGCAGATAGCCTTTTCTGTGCAGTGTCTCCAGCGCCGGCGCCGGGAGCGCGGCAAGACGGGATTCGTTCACCGTGTAGAGTCCCTTGAGCACCTGGCTTGAGCCGTCCCTGAATTCGAGATCCAGCGATACCGATTCGATCAGCTCCATGCCCACCAGTGTCTGCGACAGCGGGGCAATCGCCTCGTGGCCGTCGTGGATGGCTTTCAGAACCGGGGTCATGCGCTCCAGCCATTCGCTTTCGCCGCCGTGCGGCAGAAACAGCGGCATGCCTTCGGATTCGCTGACGCTGGGGTGATCCAGGTCGATATGAACCACCGGCACCTGCGTCGGCATGCCGTCGAGGGATTGTTCCTGGAATCCGATCAACAGCGGTTGCCTTTCCACGCTGTGTGGCATGTAGCGGGCGTCCCAGCGTCCATCCTGGAGGTAGAGGTTTTCGTGTTCGGAAAAACCGAGCAGCGCGGTCGGCTCGAAATGGCCGGTTTCGCGGTTCTTGATGAAAAAGAGTGGATATTCGTTCTGCAATACCAGCAGTTCGTGGGGAAAGACCCGCGCAAGATTCGTGTCGAAACCATGGCCCGGTCGATATGTCGGGTTGACCCGAAGATTCTTGTGGGAGACGTTATTCAGTAATACGTGGTTGGTCATGGTGCTTTCCTCGGAATCGGCGAACGGGCGCGGGCTTCAGCCGGCGGCGGGCAGTCCATGCCGGGCGATCTGCTGCAGCAGCGTGCGGTTGGGCGGGAGTTTTGCCAGGCACTGGCTGGCCGTGCGGACATTGCTGTCGTAGAGCTCGCGCGCCTTGCTGCATTGTGCCTGGCTTGGCCTGGCCCGGCCGGCGGCGAACTCCGGCGCCATTCCGTAGAGCACGTACTGGTGGCTCGCTGCCGAGAAGATCTCGTCGAGGTGCGGGAAATCGGACTGGCCCGGCGGCCGATAACGCCACAGCTCGATTAGATCAAGCAGATGATCCGGGGCCGATGCGCGCGAACGGTTGTCGCGCCAGTACTCCGAATCGTCGCGCCGGCTCAACACGTAGTGCAGCTTGAGAAAATCGATGATGCGTTCCCAGCGGTATCGGAATTTCTGGTTGAATCGCCGCGAAACGATATCCATGATCCGGCGGTTGGCGGGTAGCTCCTCGGAGATCATGCGGGCGGATAATTCCACCATGACCAGCGCGCTGGCTTCCAGCGGTTCGATGAATCCGGCCGACATGCCGACCGCGACGCAGTTTCGGTGCCAGAAGCGTTCCCGGTGCCCCGGAGTGAACGATATCTTGCGCGGGGCGGGAATCGCTTCCGACGGCGTGCCGATCGAGCGCAGGTAATCTTCCAGGATGGCGGCTGCTTCGTCGTCGTTTCCGTGCCGGCTGGAGTAGACGTAACCGATTCCGCGGCGCGCGACCAGGCCGATGTCCCATATCCAGCCGAACGACCGGGCGGTCGAAATCGTCTGGGATTCGATGGGCGCGCCGGGGTCGGCGTACGGCGCCTGCACGGCCAGCGCAGTGTCGTTGAATAGAATGTCGGACTTGTCCATGAACGGCACGCCGAAATGCTCGCCCAGCAGCATCGAGCGCATGCCGGAGCAGTCGATGAACAAGTCCCCGGCAATGGCGCCGCAAGAAGTCGTTTCCAGCGAAGCGATGTCGCCGTTTTCGGCACTGTTGATTTCGGTGATATGGTCCAGGACATGCTGCACACCCAGTGTGCGCGTGCAGTGGTCGGTGAGTAGCGAGGCGAACTTGCCGGCATCGAGATGATAGGCGTAGTTCAGCACGCCGGCATACTCGGGTGTCTGCGCCTGCTTCGGGCCGAGACTGCGATCGCACACCATGCCCTGCGCACTGACCGCGTCGGTAAACGAAAGCCCGGGCCGTTCATGTCGCCACCAGGCGGCCACGTCGGTGCCCGGATCGCCGGCTGGCGCGGTGAACGGATGGTAATAGACGTCGTCGGCGCCGCCGCCGGTGACCCAGTCGACGAAACGCGTACCTTGCTTGAACGTGGCCGAGCACGCGTCCAGGAAAATCGATTCGGGAATGCCCAGCGCGTGCAGGGTGGTGCGCATCGTGGGCCAGGTGCCCTCGCCGACGCCGATGGTGCCGACCCGGGGCGATTCCACCAGCGTGACCTTGATCGGCGAGTTGGGCCGGCACGCGTTGCCGGCGGCGATCAGGCCGGCGGTGATCCAGCCGGCGCTGCCGCCACCGACGACAACGACGTGGCGAATGGGTCTTTCGTTTTCGTTGTCCATTGAAAAGATGATGCCGCTGCAAGGGCAGCGGCGTCAAGTCAGGAAACCTCTTGTCGATCAGGCACGAAGCACGCTTCAGAACCGGTAGCGAACGCCGAAGTTGTAACGTGCGCCGTACTGGTTGGCGCGGAGCAGTTGCTCGGAGAACCGGCTGAAAGTGCGCTGGGTTTCGTCGTTGATGTTCAACCCTTCGACGAAGACCGACAGGTTTTCGTTGAAATTGTAGGTCAGGTTGATATCGATGGGCGCGAACGATTCGGTGAACACTGGGGCGCCGAACTGATCGAAGTCGCTGAGGAATTTATCCCGCCAGTTGTAAGCGATCCGGCCGGAGAAACGCTCGGTTTCGTAGAACAGGATCAGGTTCGCCGTGTCGCTCATGCCCGGCAGCGCGAAACTCTGATCGACCACGTTGACATCGGCGGTGACGTCACCCTCGACCAACGTCGCGTTGGCCTGGACACCCCATCCGCTTTGTCCGAACAGGTGCTGCACGGCGAATTCGAATCCGTACAGGTCGCCTTCTTCGGCGTTCGTGGTGGTGGTGACGCGGAATACCGCCAGCGGATCGTCCGGGCTCTGGCGAATCGGGTCGTTTGCCCCGGCCCCCCGAATCTCGTTCATTCGACGGAATACAGCCGCGTTGTCCGGCGTTAATCCCTCGGCGGCCAGTTCCGCACGCGCCTGTTCGGCCAGCGGGCCCAGGAACGGATCGCGAAGACCTTCGAAGGTCTGCTCCTCGGTGGTCGAGATCAGGAAGTTGTCGACAAGCTTGTTGAAGAAGCCGGCGGAGACGTAACTGCCTGGTGCGTAGTACCACTCCAGCGCCAGATCGAAGTTGTCCGATACGAACGGCTGCAGGTCCGGGTTGCCCGAGCTTACGCTCTTGCTGCCGATGTTCGGCGCACCATCGAAACTGCGGTTCGGACCCAGTGCACCGATCGGCGGGCGCGAAATTGAACGCGAATACGCGGCGCGCGCGATGACATCCGGCATGATTTCGATGTTGAAGGCGAAGCTCGGCAACCAGAACTCGCTGCTGCCGGTGCCGCGTCGCAGTTGCGGCTCATCGACGAAGTCGTAGGTGAACTCGTCGCCGCCGACCCAGATGATTGCTTCGGCCGGCCTTTCCTGTCCGAACGATACGGTATCGGCGCGTTCGTAGCGCAGACCGACCGACGCATTGAACGGCATGCCGTTGAAGAAGTCCTTGAAGTTGGCCTGCGTGTGGAAGGCGTCGATGTCCTCCTCGACCGAGGATATTCCGTTGTTGCCGAGCGGTCCCGGCCAGAACAGGCCGCGCTGGCCGGACGGGTCCTGGAAGTCCGGTCCCCAGAAGTTCGTATCGGGCCAAAAACAGCAGGGGAAATTGTCCGCACCAATCGTCTCGAAACCATTGATCAGTTGCTCCAGCGGCAAAGTGAAGAACTGGCTGAAGGCAAAATCGCCGCCGTTGCCGAAGCTGTCGAGAAGGCCGTTGAAGTCGCCCTCCTGCCATGCGTCGTTGTCCCAGAACTGCGCCGATGTCAGCCAGAAGCCGGCCGGCAGGAGACCGGAGAATGCGTTCTTCTGGTCGAATTCCTGCTCGGTGCGGTCGTAGCCGAAGCTGATCGAATCCAGTGCGCCCGGGGACAGGTTGGACCAGGTGCCGCCGAGCTGCAGCTGATTGATGTCGTTGTCGTTGTTGACGTTGAACGCCTGGCCGAACAGCGACCCGATGTCCTGGCGCAGCAATCCCTGTTGCGGTCCGCCGTCGGGGCCGGTGCTGCGGAAGGCCACGTCGAACAGCGGGATGCCGGCGCCCGGGAAGAATGCAGTCTGTCGGTCGATGGCCGCCGTGAACGGGCCGGCGTTCGGATCGAAACCGCACCAGTCGCAGGCGGTGTTGCCGATGATCAGGTTGGCCGAACTGCCGGGCCGCCCATTGATGTCGCCGCCGCGCAGTTCGGAAGACGACGAGTGGAAGTCCGCCATGAACGCCAGGCTGTCGGTGGCCTGCCACTCCAGGTTGAAGCCGATCTGGTTGTTTTCCTTGATCGTGTGGTCGCGGGCGACGTTGGTGGAGAAGTCTCCGCAGGCCTGGCTTACTTCGGTCACGGTGCCGCGCTCGTTGATGGTCGCGTCGATGTTCGGGCACTCGAACCAGACGCCGACGCTGTTGCGGTCGGCTTCGCGTTCGACGCGCGAGTAGGTGTAGTCCAGCGTGGCCGTGATGCGGTCGGTGGGCGCGTATTGAAGCACCAGCTGGCCATTGATGCGCTCGCGCTGAAGGTCGCTCCAGCCGTAGCCGATGTTTTGCGGGTGCCAGAAGACGCCGTCTGTGCGCTGGTTGTTGTTGGTGACGTTGCCGGCTGTAAACGGATTGTTGATCGCGCCTGCGGTCGCTGCAGTGCCCGGCGACCAGTTGGCGACCTCGGCGTTCTCTTCGCGGTTGTCGCGTTCCTGGAAGGCGCCGCTGATGTAGATGCCGAACTTGTCGTCGAAGAAGGTCTGGCTGTACAGACCCTCGATTTCCGGTGTCACTTCGTCGAGATTGCCGATGTCGGCATCGGTCGAAGAAGTTTCGTGGACGGCCTTGCCGGCGATCACGGCGCGGAACCCGGGACGGTCCAGCGGGCGCGGCGTCAGGATGTTGACGGTGGCGCCGATACCCCCGCTGGGCAGCGCCGAGACCGGCGTCTTGTAGACGTCGACGGCGGCGATACCGACCGTGGCCAGATCGGCGAAATCGAACGAACGGCTGCCCGCGGTGGGCATGGAGCGACCGTTCAGGGTGACCAGGTTGAACTCCGGACCCAGGCCACGAACCGTGATCTGCGAGCCTTCGTTGTTGTTGCGGTCGATGGACACGCCGGTAATGCGCTGCAGCGATTCGGCGAGGTTCTGGTCCGGGAATTTACCGATGTCCTCGGCGGTGATGGAATCGACCACGCCGATGGCATCGCGCTTGCGGTCCATGGCCCGCATGACGCTGCCGCGATAGCCGGTGACCGTGACCGCATCCAGTTCGGCTGCGTCTTCGCCGTCCTGGCGCTGACCCTGCTCGTTGACGTCAGTCGGTTGCGGGCCTTCCTCCTGGTCCTGGGCAAGCGCCGGGACGACGGCCCCCGCATGCAAGGCCACCGCAATCCCCGTGGCCAGGGCCGTTCGGCGGAGATTGACCCGCCGCGCCGTCGTTGTTGATTTGTTCATTTTCTACCCTCCAAAGCAGCTGGTTTTTACTTGTTTCGTCAGCGCAGGACATGCTTGGCAACGAGCGGCATGCGAGACGCTTTCGCGCAACCATATCGCAAAATGACAGCGCTGACAATTAATTTCTTGCCTAATATCAAAATTTTTTCAATCGGCGATGACCTGCCCGGTCGGCCCGACCGGGCAGGCAGAGTCATCTGGCGCAGTCGAGGGTGGCGCCCGCGGCGCCTTCGGCTTCGATGCGAAGATCGGCCAGGCTCAGTTCCGCCGGCCCGTCCGCCGACATTGCGAATACGCTGGAGACCCGGGACAGATCCGCGCCGGCGGACTCGAAACAGTCCAGGGTGATTCGAACCCTCTGCCACTGCCTGGACGGCAGATTCTGCAGCGCGTCGTCCAGCGACACCTTTCCGGCGCAGGATGCGCCGCACTCGATCGCAAGACCGATCGGGTGGGGCGGCCCGGACTCGAGCCGAATATCGAACGCGATCGCCGCGTTGCGGTCGCGCAGCGCGCCCAGGTCCACCGGCTCCTCGGTGAAAAGCAGAATCGCGTCTTCGGTCTTCCCGGGCCAGGTCACGCGGCGCGCGTCGCCCTGGACTTTTCGATCGGTCGGTGTGATGGTCAGTGCCGCGGGCCCGGAAGTGCGGGCGATCTGGCCGCTTGCATCGACCAGGGTTGCGGTCGCCGCGTCGCGCAGCACCAAGCGCCACGGCGCCACGGCGCTGCCGTCGAACAGCACCACATCGGCATCTTCGGACGTCGATTGCACGCGCGGCGCCATGGCGTCCTCGGGAAGGGTTTCCAGGGCTGGAACATCGCCGTAGGACAGGCCGAATCCGAACTCGAACAGGGTCGCAAATTCACCGTCCGCGTTCGGCAGCGGCTCGGCCGGCCAGGCGAACGAAAGCCTGCCGGTCGGCTCGTGCTGCACCCGGCCGTTGGCGCCGGCCAGCAGGACGTCGGCAACACCGCCGCCCTCGGTACCGGGCAGCCAGGCCGCGACGAACGCGCCGGACCGGTTGAGTTCCGGGTTCACCCAAAGCGGTCGCCCCGAAAGAAACACGGTCGCGATGGGGGCTTCGAGCGCGCCGAGGCGCCGGAGCATGTCGAGTGCTTCGCGAGAGCCCGACTGGAATTCCAGCGTCGTGACGTCGCCCGGTCCCTCGGCATAGGGATCTTCGCCGATGACCGCGATGACCACGTCCGGGCCGAAATCGGCCGCGCCGGTCTCGCCCAGGTGAACCTCGCCGCCGGCCTTTGCGACCTGCTCGGCGATGCCTTGATAGATCGACTGCCCGTTCGGAAAGCTTTCGTTGGTTCCGGTCACACCCTGCCAGTCCAGGGTCCAGCCGCCGGATTGCTTGCCGATATCGTCGGCGCCGTCGCCCACGACCAGGATCCGGTGGCGGGGATCGATGGGAAGCACCTGGCCGTTGTTCTTGAGCACAACCAGTGATTCGCGCACCGCGCGCCGTGCCAGCGCGGCGTGGGCTTCGGGTTCGGGCAGTCCCGCCGCGCCCTCGGTCGGGCCGTCGAACAGGCCGGCGCGCTTCTTGACCCGAAGAATGCGCCGAACCGCGTCGTCCAGCCGTGCCACCGGCAATCTGCCCTCGCGGGCGTGGTCCAGCAACGTCTCGCGAAACGCGCGCCAGTCCTCTGGCACCATGAACATGTCCACGCCGGCTTCGAGCGCCTCGAGGCAATCGGTGACCGTGCAGCCAGGAATCTGGCCGTGCCCGTTCCAGTCGCCGATGACGAAGCCGTCGAAGCCCATGGTGTTCTTGAGCACGTCGGTCAACAGGTAGCGATGACCGTGCATCTTGCGGCCGTTCCAGGAAGAGAAAGAAGCCATGACCGTTTGGGCGCCGGCCTCGAGTGCGGCACCGTAGGGCAAACCGTGGATGGCGGCGAGCTCATCTTCCTCAAGGCGCGTGTCGCCCTGGTCGATGCCTTCATGAGTACCGCCGTCGCCGACGAAGTGCTTGGCGGTGGCAATCACTTTGCCCCGGCCCAGCCAGTCTTGGCCCGGCCGGCCCTGGAGTCCGACGATGGCAGCCCGGCCCAGTTGCGTGACCAGATCGGGATCGCTGGAAAAGCTCTCGTAGGCGCGGCCCCAGCGCAGATCCCGGGACACAGCCAGGGTCGGCGCGAAGTTCCAGTCGATGCCGGTCGCCGCGACGTCGGCGGCGGTCGCGCTGCCGATTGCCTCGACCAGCGTCGCGTTGCCGGTCGCGCCCAGCGCGATATTGTGGGGATAGATCGTTGCGCCGAACACGTTGTTGTGGCCGTGGACGGCGTCGGTGCCCCAGAGCACCGGAATCGCCGGCAGCCCTTCGCGCATCGGCTGTCGGCTGGCCTGCTGGAACTCCGCAGCCAGTGCCGTCCATTGCCCAATCGTGGCCCGCCGGTCGAGCCCCGGAAAGGAACCGCCGCCGTTGAGCACCGACCCCAGGCCGTATTTTCCGACCTCATCCGGCGATACGTGCTGAATCTCGGCCTGGATGATCTGGCCGATTTTCTGCTCCAGCGACATGCGTTCAAGGATTTGTTCGACGAAACGCTCGGTTTCGGGGTCTTTTTTGGGTGCGGCGGACGGCCATGGGGTCTGCTCGCTGTCGGAACAGGCGGCGAGGAAGAGCAGCGCAGCGGTGAGTGCGATTGCGCGCGACAACAATACGTCGTGAATCATATGGACTTGGACTCTTTAGTTGGTTTGGGTTGGGCTCGATGCGAGGAGGCGGGCGGTGCCGTGGTGCCGCGGACGACTAGGGGCGCATCGAATACTTCGATTCGGGAGA
Source organism: Wenzhouxiangellaceae bacterium (assembly GCA_040904965.1). GTDB lineage: Bacteria > Pseudomonadota > Gammaproteobacteria > Xanthomonadales > Wenzhouxiangellaceae. Next base: position 10,314 of record JBBDSL010000105.1, on the reverse strand, counting down.
CTCGGTCGCTCGCGTCCGCTTCGTCTTGCGCGCCAATTCGCTCCAGCAACAGTTGAGTGGCGCGCAGCGCCATGTGCCGTATCGGCTGGTGAACCGTCGTCAGCGGCGGCCAGACGGTTCGCGAAAGTGGCGTGTCATCGAATCCGGCGATCGACAGCTGCTCGGGAATGCGCCAGTTTCTTTCGTGAGCGACCTGCAACAATCCGGCGGCCATTTCATCGTTGCTGGCGAAAATGGCGGTGGGCGGCTCGTTCATCTCCAGGAAATAGTCGCCGGCCCGTCGACCGGATTCGGAATCGAACATCCCCTCGAAAACAAGCTTGTCGTCGTAGTCCAGGTTCGCGCGCAACAGGCCCAAGCGGTATCCTTCCAGCCGGCTCTGGGTGGCGCCGTGATCCGGGTGTCCGCTGATGAAGCCGATTCGCTCATGGCCCAGCCCCGCCAGATGCGCGACGACCTGGGCCGAGGCGTGACGGTCATCCACCGATACACCAAGACCGGGCCGGCCGTCCAGCGGCGAGACCCGCGCGTACGGAAGTTCAATGGACTCCAGTGCGTCCAGCACCGACGGGACATCGCCGACCGGCGGAATCAGCAGCAGGCCGTCGACCCGCGACCGGGAGACGAACCGGGTCACGCTTTCGGCAAGATTCGGCTGCTCGGGATTCGGCGCCTGCAACGAAAGCCCGTAATCGGCGCCGTTGCAGGCCTCCAGAACGCCGGCAATTGCGCGAAACAGGTAATTGGGGCTGGGGTTGTCGTAGATCAGGCCGATCATTCTCGAATGCGTCCCCGCCAGCCCCCGGGCCGACGGATTCGGCGAATAGTCAAGCGCGCGTACGGCTTCCTCGACACGCGCGCGCGTCGAGGGGCGGACATTCGGCTCGTTGTTCAGTACCCGCGATACGGTCTTGATCGATACGCCCGAATGCTCCGCGACGTCGTTTATGGTTACTCTGCCGGTGTTCGGCCGCTGTCGTCTTGTCGGTGTCACCGTTGATCCCCGTCTGGTCCATTGCTGGCGGTCGGCTCGAAAACTGCACGATATCCGAGCGGTTTGCAAAAAATGCGCGCATTGATGATAATCCAAAATGACAGCGCTAACAAAAATTCATTATCTTCCACCGGAATTCATTCGTCATGTCGCATCTTAATTTCACTGACTGGTTCGTCATTGCAAGCTATTTTCTTGTTGTATTCGCCGTGGCGTTCTGGTCCGGCAGGGGGCGTGCGTCGCACGGCAATTCCAGCGACTACTTTCTTGCCGGGCGCAATGTCGGCTGGTTCGTGGTCGGTGCGTCGCTGTTTGCCTCCAACATCGGCTCGGAGCATCTTGTCGGGCTTGCCGGAACCGGGGCAAGTTCGGGTGTAGCGGTGGCCCAGTTCGAGATTCTCGCGGCCCTGGTGTTGCTGCTGCTCGGCTGGTTCTTTGTGCCGTTCTATCTCAAGAGCGGCGTGTTCACCATGCCGGAATTCCTCGAGCGTCGCTATTCGTCCGGCGCCCGGTGGTATCTCGCCGTCGTCTCGATTGCCGGTTACGTGCTGACCAAGATCTCGGTGACGATCGCCGCCGGCGGTATCGTGTTCTCGGCCCTGATGGGCATTGATTTCTGGACCGGCGCGCTGATCGTGGTGCTGGCCACCGGCGTCTACACCATCTACGGGGGTCTGCGCGCGGTAATGTATACCGACATGCTGCAGATGTTCATTCTGATCGGCGGCGCCATCCTGGTCACCGTCACCGGGTTGTCGGCCCTGGGCGGCTGGGGCGAGCTCAACAGGATTGCCGGGCCGGAGATGATGTCGATCTGGCGCCCGATGAGCGACCCGGATTTTCCCTGGACCGGGATTCTGCTGGGCGCGCCGATACTCGGCATCTGGTACTGGTGCACCGACCAGTACATCGTGCAGCGGGTGCTGGCGGCAAAGAACCAGGAAGAGGCGGTGCGCGGGACGCTGTTCGCCGGCTATCTGAAGCTGCTGCCGCTTTTCATCTTCGTCGTGCCGGGCGTGATCGCCTTTGCGCTGGCGCAGTCGGGCAAGCTGGAGCTGGCCGAATCCGACCAGGCGCTGCCGGTGCTGGTGGCAACGCTGCTGCCTGAAGGTCTGCGCGGCATCGTCGTCGCCGGCCTGCTGGCGGCCCTGATGAGTTCGCTGTCTTCGGTGTTCAACAGCTGTTCGACGCTGGTGACCTGGGACGTCTATCGCAAGCTGCGCCCCGCGGCCAGCGAAAAGCGCCTGGTCCTGGTCGGGCGCTTGAGCACCGTGGCCCTGGTCATCCTGGGGCTGTTGTGGATTCCGCTGATGAAGCTGATTTCGGGCCAGCTCTATACCTACTTGCAGAGCGTGCAGGCCTACATTGCCCCTCCCATCGCCGCGGTGTTCCTGATCGGTATACTTTCGCGCCGGGTCAATGCGTTCGGCGCCATGACCGCGTTGCTGGCCGGCGGCGCGCTGGGTATCGTGCGGCTGGTCGCGGAACTCAACAAGTCGTCGCTGGACGGCTGGTTGCTGGCGTTTGCCGAGATCAACTTCCTGCATTTCGCCGCGCTGCTGTTTGCTGCATGCACAGGCATTCTTTTTGCCGCTAGCGCCTTCAGACCGGCGCCGTCAACCGCGCAGATCGGCGACCTGACCGTGGCCTACGGCGAGGCCGGTGCGCCGCGCGGCGCCGGGTTCCGACTCAATGCCTGGCTGACCGCCGGCCTGGTGGCGGCAGTGGCCGTGATCTGGCTGGTGTTCTGACCCGCATTCCGGGCCTGCGGAACGGTGCTGATGCCCGGCGCAAGAAATAGCGGTCAATCGGACAACAGATTGACGCAGTCGCGCGCCAGCGCGGCGATGCGCGGCCAGTCGCGGTCGCGGATCGCATCACCGGGCACCATCCATGAACCGCCCACGGTGATCACGTTGTCCAAACGCAGGTATTCGGCTGCGTTGTGGCCCGAAATGCCGCCGGTGGGGCAGAACCGCGCATTCGGTAAAGGGCCCAGCCAGCTTCTCAGTGTCGCGACGCCGCCGGCGGCTTCGGCCGGGAAGAACTTGAAGCGCTGCCAGCCGAATTCCATCCCGGTCATGACTTCGCTGGCCGTGGCCACTCCGGGCACGAACGGAATCGAGGCCTGCCGTGCGGCGCGGTAAAGGGCCGGCGTGCCGCCGGGGGAAATCGCGAATGCGGCGCCGGCCTGCTCGACGCGCTTGAGATCGTCTTCGCCAAGTACTGTGCCGGCACCGACGAGCATGCCGGCAACTGCATCGCGCATGGCACCGATGGCTTCCAGCGCCACGGGCGTTCGCAGCGTGACCTCGACCACAGGCAACCCGGCCTCGTACAGCGTCTCGGCCAGCGGCGCGGCGGTCTCCAGGTCGTCAATGGTCAGCACCGGCAGCACCGGGGCCTTGTCCAGGATCTGGTCGATTGCGGACGGTGTGGTGCCTGTAGGAGTAGTCATGGGCGGTTATGTCTTTCGTGAATTCGAAGGGCCCCGCGGGTCCCGGTCCTTCAGCGCCAGTGCTGCGCCCAGCAGGCCGGGTTCGGGATGGGTGACCAGCACCACCCGTACCGCTTCCAGCCAGGCGGCGAAGCGGCCTTTGTCGAGGAATCGTTCGACGAATGCGCTGGCGCGCAGGAAGCTGGCAAAGCGCGGTGCCATGCCGCCGGCAATGGCGACCGTGCGCGCGCCGTGGATCAGCGCGCAGTCGCCGGCGAAGCTGCCGAGGATGGCGCAGAACCGGGCCAGCGCGCGGCGTGCGACGACGTCGTCGCCGGCCAGCGCGCGCCGGACGATTTCGGCCGGCGCCAATAGCGCCTCGCGCGGAGTCTCGCGCTTTGACGGCGGCGCATCCGACAATGCGGCGTGGATGCGCGCGAGTCCGTCGCCGCACAGCACCCGCTCGATCGATACCCGGCCGTGGCGGGCGTAGAGCCATTCGTGCAGCATCCGCTCCTCGCTCCCTTGGGGCGCGTAGCTGACGTGTCCGCCTTCGGTTTCGATGACGTGCCAGGTTTCGCGCTCGAAGCTGGTGATCAGCGCCACACCCATGCCTGTGCCCGGGCCCAGAACACTGATCGGCGCACGTGGCCCGTCGTGTCTTCCATGGTGGATGACGGCTTTCTCGTCGTCGCGTAGCGCCGGGATGGCGCGCGCGGCGGCGCCGAAGTCGTTGATGATCAGCAAGTCGTCCAGCCCCAGCTCCGCCTGTAACTCGCTGCGGTTGAACGACCACGAGCGGTTGGTCAGGCGGATCTCCTCGCCGGTGGCCGGGCAGGCCACGGCGATTGCCGCGCGCCGAATCGGTGCCCGGCCCTGGATCCGCGACAGGTAATGGCGCGCGGCATGCTGCAGGCTCGCGAAACCATCGGCGCTGAGCTTCGCCTCGTCATGCAGGCGCGGTCGTTCGCCGTTGATGTCGGCCAGTGCAAAGCGTGCGTTGGTGCCGCCGATATCGGCGACCAGCACCAGCTCGGATGCAGGTTCGTTCATCCGCGTTCGAACAGGATGCTGGCGCCGGATTCGGCATCACCGGCGCCGGCGCGCCGCGCGCCGCACAGCTCGCGGCCGGTGCCAAAGCGGTTGGCGGCCAGATCCATGGGCCGGCCTTCGCGCTTGCGCAGTTCGTCGGAGCCAGGCTGGCAGTCGAGCCGGCCGGCTTCGGCGTCGATCGTGACGATATCGCCGTCGAGCAGCATGCCGATGACCCCGTCGGCGGCGGCTTCGGGCACCACGTGGATGGCCGCCGGCACTGAGCCGGAGGCGCCCGACATGCGCCCGTCGGTGACGATGGCGACGCGCTGGCCTCGGTCCTGCAGTACCTGCAGCGTGGGCGTGAGTTTGTGCAGCTCGGGCATGCCGTTGGCGCGCGGGCCCTGGCCGCGGATCACCGCGACGAAATCGCCGTCCAGCGTGCCGGCCTTGAAGGCTTCGAGCAATTCGTCCTGTGAATCGAAGATCCGGGCCGGCGCCTCAATCCGGCGGTGTTCGGGCGCGACGGCCGAGATCTTGATGATGGCGCGCCCCAGATTGCCCTTGAGCAGTCGGATGCCGCCTTCGGGCGAGAACGGTGCGGCCGCGCCGCGCAGGATTTCGCTGTTGGCCGATTCGGCCGGTGCGACCTTCCAGCTCAGCCGGTCGCCATCCAGCGTCGGCTCCTGTGCCTGGGCATAGAGGTCGCCGCCGTGGACGGTGCGGATGTCGGGGTGCAGTATGCCGGCGTCGAGCAGTTCGCGGATGACGAAGCCCATGCCGCCGGCTGCATGGAAATGGTTCACGTCGGCCTGGCCGTTCGGGTACAGGTGTGCCAGTAGCGGCGTAGAACGCGAGATCTCGTCGAGATCGTTCCAGTCGATGATGATTCCCGCCGCGCGCGCGATCGCGACCAGGTGGATGGCGTGGTTGGTCGACCCGCCGGTCGCGGACAGCCCGACCATGGCATTGACGATGGCTTTTTCATCCACTGTTCGCCCCATGGGGGTGTATTCGCTGCCACGCGCGGTGATGTCGCAGGCGCGCTCGGCCGCGGCCAGCGTCAGTTGTTCGCGCAGCGGCGTGTTCGGATTGATGAACGCCGCACCGGGCAGGTGCAGCCCCATGACTTCCATCAGCATCTGGTTGGAGTTGGCGGTGCCGTAGAAGGTGCAGGTGCCCGGTGCATGGTAGGACTGCGATTCGGCTTCCAGCAGTTCTTTGCGGCTGGCCTTTCCCTCGGCGTAGGCCTTGCGCACACGCGCCTTCTCGCTGTTGGGCAGGCCCGAGGGCATCGGGCCGCCGGGTACCAGAATCACGGGCAGGTGGCCGAACGCCAGCGCCCCGATCAGCAGGCCGGGCACGATCTTGTCGCATACGCCCAGCAGCAATGCGGCATCGAAGGTGTTGTGCGAAAGGCTGACCGCGGTGGCCTGGGCGATCACGTCGCGCGAGAACAGCGACAGTTCCATACCGGGCTGGCCCTGGGTGACACCGTCGCACATCGCCGGCACGCCGCCGGCAAATTGAGCGGTGCAGCCCTTGCCGCGCGCGGCCAGCTTGATCAGCGCCGGGAAGCGTTCCAGCGGCTGGTGCGCCGAGAGCATGTCGTTGTAGGCCGAGACAATGCCCAGGTTGGGCTGCTTGAGTGCCTTGAGCGTCGGTTTGTCCTCGCCCGAGGCGGCGAACGCGTGCGCCAGATTGCCGCAGCTGATCGTGCTGCGGGCCGGTCCCTGGTCGCCGGCCCGGTCGATACGCTCCAGGTAGCGGCTGCGCGAGGCGGCCGATCGGCTGCGGATCCGCTCGGTGACTTTTTCGATGGTCGAATGCATCATGGGCTCCAGTGTATTTCAAGCGGCAGATGCGGTTGGGTCAACAGGGCTGCGACCGGGAATTCTGTCCAGAGACCGCTGCCAGTGGCATTCTTGAGCACCTCGCGCTTGCGTTCGCCGCGAATCAGCAGCATCAACCGCCGGCTTGCCGCGATGGCCGCCAGCGTCAGCGAGATCCGCGCGAACGGTGCATCCTCGGGCATTGGGTCGGGGTGCACGATTGTTGCCAGCGCTTCGCCTTCTGGATTCAACGCGTATTCAAGTTCCGGTGCGCCGGGAAAAAGAGATGCGAAGTGGCCGTCGCCGCCCATGCCGAGCACGCAGGCATCGAACGGCAGATTCAGGTCCGACAACGCGGCACTGGCGGCGTCAAGCGAAGGTTCGCCGTCGGGATTTTCCGGCGTCAGCGACTTGAATTCCGGGTTGCTACCGGCAAAGGCTTCGCGGATCGCGCGCAAATTGCAGGCTGGATGATCGTGTGTCACCCAGCGCTCGTCGCCGGGCATCAGGCTTACACTGCGCCACTCCAGCGGGTGTGCGGCCAACTGCCGATAGACCGGCATTGGCGTGGAGCCGCCGGCCAGGGCCAGCGTGGCCCGACCACGTTGTTCTATGCCCTCGGCGCAGGCGCTGGCCAGCGAGCGCGCGACCGTCGTTGTCAGGGTCTGGAAATCCGGATGTTCGATCCACTGCATGACTTGCCCTCATCGTTTTGGCCCGCATTCATGACCCGATCGCCGCAGCAGGTTGGGTCATGAAAAATCCGGGCTTGGTGTCCCCGTTGGTTTATTCGTACTCGCGCCAACTGTGGCCATGCCGCTCGGTCAGGGCGACTGCACTGGACGGACCCCAGGTGCCGGCCTGGTAAGCTCTGGGCGCGATCTCGCGCGCGGCCCAGCCTTCCAGGATGGTATCGACCCAGCTCCAGGCCGCTTCCACCTCGTCGCGCCGGACGAACAGCGTGCCGTTGCCCTCGATTGCATCCAGGTAAAGCCGCTCGTAGGCAATACGGCGATGCTCCTGGTCGAACGCGTTGTGGCGGTCCAGGTCGAGTGCGACCTGCGACAGGTGCACGCCGTTGCGATCCAGGCCGGGTTTTTTGTTCATCAGGCACAGCGCAATATGTTCTTCAGGCTGCAATCGAATGATCAGCGCGTTGGGCTTGAGGTTGCCTGCCGAACCGGAAAATATCGAGTGCGGCACGGGGCGGAACTGGATGTAGATTTCGGTCACGCGCCGCGGCATGCGCTTGCCGGTGCGCAGGTAGAACGGCACGCCCGACCAGCGCCAATTGTCGATGTGCGCGCGCAGTGCCACGTAGGTTTCGGTATGGCTCCTGCCGCCCAGCTCTTCGAGATAGCCGGGCACGGTCTTGCCCTCGATCGCGCCGGTGGTGTATTGACCGGCCACGCTGTTGGTCTCGAGCTGATCGCCGCTGATCGGACGCAGTGAATTCAATACCTTGAGTTTCTCGTTGCGCACCGCGGTGGGCTGAAAGTGGGACGGAGGCTCCATCGCGGTCAGGCACAACAGCTGCAGCATGTGGTTCTGGACCATGTCGCGCATGGCGCCGTACTCGTCATAGTAGCCGGCGCGCTCTTCCAGGCCGATCGTTTCAGCCACCGTGATCTGCACCTGCTCGATATGCTGGGCGTTCCAGATCGGCTCGAACAGCGCGTTGGAAAAGCGCAGTGCCAGCAGGTTCTGCACACCGTCCTTGCCCAGGTAGTGATCGACCCGGTAGACCTGATCCTCGGAAAACACCGCCCCCACGCCGTTGTTGATTGCGGTCGCGCTCTCCAGATCGTGCCCGATCGGTTTTTCCAGCATCACCCGGGCGCCGCGGTCGTTTAGCCCGACCTGTGCGAGGGCCGAACAAATGGCCGAATACCAACTCGGTGCGGTCGATAGATGGAACAGGACGTTGCCGTCGCCGCGTCGCTGCTTGATCTCCTCGGCAAGCCGGCCGGTCGATTCGGACGATGACAGGTCGACCGTCAGGTAATCCAGGCGTTCCAGCAGTCGGTCCAGCGGGCCGCCCTCGGCGGCATCGTCATCCGAGGCATGCGAGGCCAGCGCCTCTTGCGCCAGGGCGATAAATGCTTTGCCGTCGAGGTCGGACCGGGCGCAACCGAGAATCCTCAGTGTTTCCGGGAGCAATCCGTCGCGTTCCAGGCCGAACAGGGATGGCAGCAGCATGCGTTGGGCCAGATCGCCGGTCGCGCCAAAGATCACCAGCAGGCTGGCGGGTTGGGTATGCATTCCGGGCTCCTCCTCAAACAGTCAAGCGTAGGGGACGAACCCCGATTTGTCACTAGCGAATTTGCGCCGGCGCGCTCGCAATGCGTTGTTCGGCAGCTTTTCAGACCGTGTGAATACGATTTCACTTGCAAGATTCATCCGGCCGGCCTGCCGGCGCCGGTTTGCTGTTCGGCCCGCTTCAACCGTGCCAGGACGACGAAAGTCACTGCGCCGGCAAGCGTGAGCATGAATGGAAACAGCAGTACGAAGCGGCCGCTACCGGGTGCCATGCCTTCAAGCCCCTGGTAAATACCCACTCCCACCAGCGGCGCGACAAGGCCGCGAACGCCGGTCAGGGTGACGTGGATGCTCATGTAGAGCGTCGAGCGGCCGTCGCTGGCGAAATCGTTGTGACCCAGGTTCCAGCCCAGCCGGCCACCGGCAAATGCCGCGCCCATGACCAGTGCACCCAGCCAGAACAGCCAGACCTGACCGAAGATCGCGCCGGGTACGAACAGCGCCATGGTCGCGACGAACATCCACGAATGCCGGGCGCGGTATTCGAGGATGTGCACCTTGTCCAGGAAGCGTGCCCAGACCGGCGTCAAGGCGGCCAGCGCCAGCAACGGAATGGTGGTCGTGATCAGCACCTGCATCAATCGCGATACCCCGAGTTGCTCGGTCAGGATCACCACCAACAGTGCAATCACCATCAGGTTGCCCGAGCCGAATACGAACATGGTGGCCATGTAGCGCCGGTACCAGAGATCGGTGCGAAGCACCTCGATGGCGTCGGACAGGCGCACCTGCCCGGTCCCGCGCGCGTCTGCTTCTTCGCGCAAGAGGCGGCCCTGGCCGCGCACCGTGAAGCGTTTGTAGCGCCACGCCGCGATCAGCCCGAGGATTGCGGTGACGGGGAACGTCAGGCGCCACGCCTGGTCGTGAAATTCCATCGCGATGCCAATGCCGGCGGCCGTCACCGCGATCAGCAGCGAATAGGTCACCGCGATCCGGCCGGTGATGGTGGCGCGCACATGACGTGGGAAATTAGCTCGCCAGATCGCCGCGCGCAGCGTGATCACGCCGGCCCAGCTCAGGCGCGCGGCGATCATCCAGAACACCAGCCACACCAAGCCGGCTGCGCTGATCGGCGACAACGAGATCATCAGGGCCGATCCGGCACAGGCGGCCATCAGCGCCGATACCCAGCGGGTCTTGTCCCGGCCGTGGGCAAGGCCGGCGAACGCCAGGCTGGCGACGTTTGCAAAGGCCGGCGCCCCGGTGACCATGGCGACTGCAAGGTTGACCAGCGCCGGGGCGGCCACGTCGGCAAATCCGATCTTGACGATCACGCCCAGCAATCCGCCTTCAAGGGCGCCCAGCGTCACCGCCATCAGCGCATTGATCTGGATTTCGCGCGGCATCAGCGTACGGGCGACAAACGGCAGCTTGTTCGATGTTCGAGGCAAGGTCGGCAGGCCTTGGTTGCGGACAGACAATTATTATTGAACAGGAAGAGCGCCAAATACCAAGAAACCTCTGAAATCTGCGTAAATCTGCGGTTTCACAGTGTTTCCATAGGTTTCGCCCTGCTTGAACTCCGGGCCGAATCCTCCATCTGATATGGTTAAGCCCGGCTTATTCACCATCCCTCCTACTGCGACGCCGCCAGGCGCCGCATCTGGGGCGTTTCGCTCGGTCGCGCATCCTCATCGTACAAGCGAGTACGCCTCCGGTGCGCTCGGTCGCGAAACACCCCACCTACGGCACCTGACAGC
>JBBDSL010000104.1:0-21894 GCA_040904965.1 Wenzhouxiangellaceae bacterium | reverse complement strand
TCGCGCATCCTCACCGTACAGGCGAGTACGTTTCCGGTGCGCTCGGTCGCGAAACACCCCATCTACGGTACCTGACAGCGTCTCGCTACGGATGGATGGCGAATAAGGCGGGATAAGGCGGAACATCAGGCCTATTTGTTATCGACGCCAGTCAACTCGCTCAATGCGTCGAACTCATCGGCCGGTGCGGGTGCGTCATCGGGCTCGGTGCGGGCCAGCAGCGGATGGTTTCTTCCGTCCATCCACACCAGGATCTCGTAGAAGGTACGGATGTTTTCGACGTAACCGGCCGCTTCGTAGCCGCGGGCGTAACCGAAGCGGGTCTGGGAGAAATATTGCTTCTGGGTCAGCAGCGGCAGGCGCTCGCGTACGTCCACCCAGCGGTCGGGGTTGCCGCCCTGGGCTTCGGTAAGAATGCGGGCGTCTTCGAGGTGGCCAAGACCGATGTTGTAGGCGGCCAGCGCCAACCACAGGCGATCGGGCTGTTCGATGCGATCGGGCAGGCGGTCGATCATGGATTGCAGGTAACGGGCTCCGCCAAGCACGCTTTGCTGCGGATCGCTGCGGTTGGCGATGCCGAGTTGCCGTGCGGTCGGGAGGGTGAGCATCATCAGCCCGCGAACGCCGGTGCGCGATACCGCGGCCGGGTCCCAGTGCGATTCCTGGTAGCTGACGGCCGCCAGCAGGCGCCAATCCAGGCCGGTGGCATCTGCTGCCTGTTCGAGCAACGGACGCACGTCCGGAAGGCGCTGGCGCATCTGTTGCATGAAGGTGAACGTGCCCACCGATTCGTAGCCTTCGACATGGCTGAAATAGCGATCGCGAAGTTGCTCCAGCGCGGTGTCGGTGCGCGGCAGCGCGAAAAACTCGCGCATTTTCTGGATCAGCGTGTCGTCGTCGCCCAGCCGGCCGGCCCAGGCCAGCGATTGCTCGTTTTCGAACTCGAAGGCCGGGCGCACGGCCGGGAAATAGCGACGGTTCAGGTCGAGAATGTTGGAATCTACGATGGTGAAATCGATCTCCTCGTCGCTGACGGCCTGGAGCAGGTCCTCGATGCTTGCGCTTTCGCGCGTTTCCCATTCAAGCCCGTAGCGTTCCCGGATCGGTTCCAGAAAAGTCCCGTAGCTGGTGCCGCCGATAATGGCGAGTCGACCGTCGGCAAGGTCTTCCGGCGATCTCGGTCGGCGCGAGCCACGCCGATAGACCACCACAGGCTTGACCGATTCATAGACCGGCCCGAAGCGTAGCTGGTGCATTCTTTCCGGGGTACGCGAAAGGTTGGCGGCGATAAAGTCGCCTTGCCGGCGCGCGAGCGTCGGCAGCAGGGCTTCCACCGAGGGTGGGGTAAGCACTTCCAGCGGCACGTCGATGAATTCGGCGAAACGCCGGGCCAGATCGTATTCAAATCCGGCCTCGCCATTGGCGCCCAGATAGTAGGTGGTGGCCCCGTTGATTGTCAGCATCACGAGCTTGCCGCGCTCGCGGACGCGCTCCAGCTCGGTCAGGCGGTGGTGACCGGAAGTGGCGATCAGCAGCAACACCAGCGCCAGCAGCGCACGCAACTGCGGGCGGCCGCGCAAGTGACGCGTGCGCACGCTGCCTGGATTCGTTTGCCACTGGGCTGCCTGCGCTGTGCGCTGCACCATTCGTCTACCGGGTCTCGAATTGCGAATGCATTATGACCATGATTGGTCGCTTTATCCCACCTTATTCACCACCCTCCCGTCGCGAGGCGCTGACAGGTCCCGTAGATGGGGCGTTTTGCGACCGAGCGCACCGGAGGCGTACTCGCCTGTACGGTGAGGATGCGTGACCGAGCAAAACGCCCCAGATGCGGGGCCTGACGGCGTCGCAGTAGGGCGGGTGGTCAATAAGGTGGGCTTTTATACTGCATTCCTGTTGTGTGGCAGGCGAATGGCAATCTGCTAGAATTCCCGGCTCTTTTCCTCCACCAGCATGATGCCCGTCCGAATAGCCGCGGGCGATGACCCCGAGGACGATTTACAGCATGTCAGATTCAAGCCCCATCCGTACACGATTCGCGCCCAGCCCGACCGGTTTTCTGCACATCGGCGGTGCGCGCACGGCCTTGTTCTGCTGGCTGGCTGCGCGTTCCAGCCACGGCGAGTTTATCCTGCGCATCGAGGACACCGACCGCGAGCGCTCGACTGCCGAATCGGTGCAGGCCATCCTCGACGGACTGGCATGGCTGGAACTTGATGCGGACGAGGGGCCATTTTATCAGAGCGAGCGCATGGACCTGTACCAGGCCGCGGTCGAGCGACTGCTTGAACAGGGCAAGGCGTATCGATGCTATTGCTCACGCGAGCGGTTGGAGAAGCTGCGCGAGGAAGCCATGGAGCGTGGCGAAAAGCCGCGATACGATGGTCGTTGCAGGAACCTGAAGCAGCCGCCGGAGGGCGTGGAGCCGGTGATCCGGTTTCGCAATCCCGACAGCGGGATAACTTCATTCAGAGACCGGGTGCGCGGGCCGATCGAGTTTGACAACCGCGAACTCGACGACCTGGTCATCCAGCGTACCGACGGCAGCCCGACCTACAACTTTGCGGTCGTGGTCGACGATCTGGGCATGCGCATCAACCTGGTCATCCGCGGCGACGACCACATCAACAATACCCCGCGCCAGATCAACCTGTACCACGCCCTGGGCGCCGAAGCCCCGGAGTTTGCGCATGTGCCCATGATCCTGGGCGACGACGGTGCGCGCCTTTCCAAGCGCCACGGTGCGGTCGGCGTGCTGGCTTGGCGCGAGCTGGGCTACCTGCCCGATGCCATGGTCAATTACCTGGCCCGGCTGGGCTGGTCGCACGGCGACCGCGAACAGTTCGATCGCGACGATCTGGTCGAGCTTTTCAGGATCGAGGACGTCAACCGAAAGGCCTCGCGCTTCGATGTCGAAAAGCTCAACTGGTTGAACCAGCACTATCTCCGGACTTTGCCGGCCGAGCGCATCGCCCCGGAGCTGGATTGGCATCTCCGGCGCACAGGGCTGGATCCGGCTGGCGGGCCCTCGGCGGCCGACCTGGTCAAGGTTCAGGCCGAGCGTTGCGAGACGCTGGTCGAGATCGTGGAGCAAAGCCGGCCGTTCTATGCCGATTTCGACGAATTCGAGCCAGGCGCAGCCAAAAAGCACCTGCGACCGGTGGCGGCCGAGCCGCTCAAGGCGGTGCGCGACCGGCTGGCCGACACCGAATGGACCCCGGAAGCGCTGGGCGAGGCGGTTCGAGTTACCGCGGAACTGCTTGAAATCGGTATGGGCAAGCTGGGCCAGCCCCTGCGCGTGGCGCTGATGGGCCAGGGGCAATCGCCGTCGATCGATCAGACCTTGTGGCTGGTCGGGCGCGAGCGCGCGTTGGCGCGCATCGACCGGGCGCTGGAATTCATCGCCGAACGGGCCGCCGCCAGCGGCTGAACAGACTGCCGTTCATGCCGGCAATCGCTACGCGCAGCGTTGGGGTAGTGGTGGTATTGCGGTAAACTGTGTTCATGCAAACCGGTCGGGTTATCGAGGAGGTCGAGCAGCGTTGTGCGCGCGATCAGCTGCGTCTGACGCCGACGCGCCGGCGCGTACTCGAACTGGTGCTGGAAGCCGACGGTCCGGTCAAGGCCTACGACCTGCTCGACCAGCTCAAGTCCGAACAGCCCAATGCGGCACCACCCACTGTGTACCGGGCCCTTGAGTTCCTGCTCGAGCACCACTTCATCCACCGACTGGAAACGCTCAACGCGTTTGTCAGCTGTTTTCATCCCAAGCACCAGCACCACGGCCAGTTCCTGATCTGCGAGGAATGCGGCACCGTCACGGAAGTGCCGGAAAACCGGCTTTCCGACGATTTGACCCGGGTGGCGTGCGAGGCCGATTTCTTGCCCTCGCGCCAGGTGCTGGAAGTCTACGGCACCTGCGGCCGTTGCCGGCGCAAGTCGTCGGCAGCCAACTGAACCGTCATGTCCAGGCGCGAGAAGCTCTACCACCTGCACGACATCCTGCGCCAGCGACGAACGCCGGTTTCACGTCAGCACCTGATGGACGAACTCGGTTGCAGCCAGGCCACGCTGTACCGGCTGATCGCGGAGCTGCGCGATGTGCTCGGCGCGCCGCTGGAACAGGACGCGGAAACCCGACATTATTATTACGACCGCAGCCTGGCCGGCAACTTCGAGCTTCCGGGGCTGTGGATCAGCCCGGAAGAGTTGCAGGCGCTGCTGACCGCACGCCAGATCCTGACCAACGTGCAGCCGGGCCTGCTGCAGGACGAACTGGATCAGTTGCAGCAACGCATTACGCAGGTGATCGATGCCGAGGGCATTGACTTCTCGGCCCACCCGGAGCGCGTGCACATCCGCCACGACGCCGGTCGCCCCGTGCCCGGGAGGTTGTTCGAGGACCTGCTGCGCGCGCTGTTCGCCGCCCGCCAGGTACGCATTCGCTACCATGGACGTCGACGCGATGCGGTCAGCGAGCGCGAGATTTCGCCGCAGCGGCTGACGTCCTACCGCGACCGCTGGTACCTGGATGCCTGGTGCCACCAAGCCGAGGGGTTGAGAAGCTTTGCAGTGGAGCGGATTACCGAGCTGACGCCGCTGGCCGAGCCCAGCGAGGACATTCCCGGAGACGAACTGCATTCGCACTTTGATCAGGCGTACGGAATTTTTTCGGGGCCGGCCGAGCACAGTGCCGAAATCCGGTTCTCGGCCGAGGCCGCGCGCTGGGCCGCCGAGGAGCACTGGCACCCCGAACAGCAGACTGCCTTCGAGCCCGACGGCACGCTGAAGTTGACGCTGCCGTTCGGCTCCAGCCGTGAGTTGGTCATGGACATCCTGCGCTACGGCGCCGACGCCGAGGTGCTTGCGCCGGAATTTCTGCGCGAGCAGGTGGCCGATGAAATCGGGCGCATGCGCCAGGCGTATGTTGCGCAAACCTGAATCGATTTAAAAGGCGTTTTAAACCGCAAATGAACGCGAATAAACGCAAATTTCGAAAAGCGAAGCGTGTAATTTGCGTTTATTCGCGTTCATTCGCGGTTCCAGTCAATCTGCCTGTTTGTCATCTTTTGGTCATATGACATTGTTGTAATTGCTGGGGCTGAATCCGCATGAGCAAGCCGATGGAAAAGACAATTTTGGTGGTCGAGGACGATTCGGCCATCCGCGACATGGTCAGCTTCAATCTCAAACGCCAGGGTTTCGAAGTGCTCGAGGCCGCCGACTGTCAGCAGGCCCGGGTGCAGGTGGCCGACCACCGCCCCGATCTGATCCTGCTCGACTGGATGCTGCCCGATACCAGCGGTGTGGAGTTCGCGCGCAGTCTGGGTCGGGACGAGCTTACCCGCAACATTCCCGTCATCATGCTGACCGCCCGCTCCACCGAGGACGACAAGGTGCGCGGCCTGGACAGCGGGGTGGATGACTACATCACGAAACCATTCTCGGCACGCGAGTTGACGGCGCGTATTCGTGCTGTACTGCGCCGGGCCGCGCCGGAAGGCGCCGGAGACGAGGTCAGCGCCGGGACGCTGGTACTGAATCTGGCCTCGCACCGGGTGATAGCCGACGGTCAGCCGGTGGAACTCGGGCCCACCGAGTACCGCATGCTGAAGTTCTTCATGACCCATCAGGACCGGGTCTACAGCCGCGCGCAACTGCTCGACCACGTATGGGGCGGCGGTGTCTACGTAGAGGAACGCACCGTGGACGTGCACGTACTGCGGTTGCGCAAGGCCCTGGGGCCGTTCGGCTGCGAGGGCTTCATCCAGACGGTGCGCGGTTCCGGCTACCGGTTTTCGCCGGAGGGGCCTGAATGACACGCGCCGCCTGGCTGGCCGAATTCCTGCTGCCGACGTTCTGGATCGCGCTGGTCGGTCTGCTGTGGCTGATATTCGGCGGCGTGCTGGGCTGGTGGATCGCGCTGGCGCTGGTGGCCACGGGCCTGCGGCACATTTACCAGATGCACCGGCTCGAGTCGTGGCTGCGACACGGGCGCCGGGCCCAGCCGCCACAGTCATGGGGCGTGTGGGGCGAGGTGTTTGAACACTATTATCAGTTGCAACGCCGTTACGCCAAGCGCAAGAAGCGCCTGACGCGGGTGATCCGGGAATTTCGCGATTCCACCGGGGCCATGCCTGACGGCACCATCGTACTGGACGCCAGCAGGCGCATCAGCTGGTTCAATAGCGCGGCGGTTCGCCTCCTCGGCCTGGCCGGCAACCGCGACATCGGTCAGCCGGTGACCAGCCTGGTGCGTGCACCGGCATTCGCGCGTTACATGCGCGATGGAGACTTCAGCCGCCCGGTGGAAATCGACTCGCCGACCGACCTGGGCGGCCGGCTGTCGATGCGCGTGGTGCCTTACGGGCGCGGTCAGTACCTGATGCTGGTTCGCGACATTACCCGCCTGCAGCGGCTGGAAAACATGCGGCGCGACTTCGTCGCCAATGCCTCGCACGAACTGCGGTCGCCGCTGACCGTGATGGGCGGTTACCTGGAGAACATGACCGAAGACCAGGAAATGCCCGAAATCTGGAGCGCACCGCTGAGCGAGATGCAGTCGCAATGCCGCCGCATGACCACGTTGGTCAACGACCTGTTGGAGCTTTCCCGGCTGGAAACCGACGCGCCCGGCGAGCCTGACGATCAGCCCGTGGATGTGGCCGAGATTGTGCGCCGGGTGCGCAACGAAGCGCTTGCCCAGGCCGGAGGCGAACGTACGATAGAGGCCGACCTGGACGAGTCGCTGGGCCTGGCTGGTATGGAAAACGAGTTGTTCAGCGCATTCTCGAACCTGGTCTTCAACGCCGTTCGCTACACCGAGCCCGGCGGGCACATCCGGATTTACTGGCGGCGTGAACCCGATGGAAGTGCCCGGTTCTGCGTTGCCGACGACGGCATCGGCATCGATGCCAGGCACTTGCCCTTCATTACACAAAGATTCTATCGCGTGGACCCGTCGCGCAGCCGCTCGGCCGGCGGCACCGGACTGGGCCTGGCGATCGTCAAGCACGTGATGCAGCGCCATGACGCGCGCCTGCGAATCCATTCCGATCCGGGCGAGGGCAGCGAGTTCTGCTGCGTATTCCCGGCGTCCCGGCTGCGCAACCTCAGCTCGGTGGCTGCCGGCGCATGAATCCGGCAAACATCGTCATCGACGTGTAACATTTGTGTCACATCATCGCAGGCACTGACGGCCCGCCCCGGGTCACGAATTTGTAACAGGGGCGCGCTACCGTTTCATTCACTTTCGAACCGAACAGGTCCAGTCATGATGAAATTCAGGCACCTCTGCACCGGCTTGCTGCTGGCCGCCACCGCCCAATCGGCTCTCGCCCAGACAGAAGTCGATCCGGATCTTCCGGAATACGAGCCGGTTTCCGGCGTTTCCGGCAATCTCTCATCCATCGGTTCCGACACGCTCAACAATCTGATGACATTGTGGGCCGAGGAATTCGCCGGGTTCTACCCCAACGTCAAGATTCAGATCCAGGGCGCGGGTTCTTCCACCGCACCGCCTGCGATCACCGAGGGCACCGCCAACTTCGGCCCGATGAGCCGCATGATGCGCTCTAGCGAAGTGCAGGCCTTCGAGGATCGCCACGGCTATCCGCCGACGCCGGTGGGCACCGCGATCGACGCGCTGGCCGTGATGGTCAACAAGGACAACCCGATGGAATGCATTTCCATCCCCGAAGTCGATGCGATCTTTTCGGTGGGACGCCGCTGCGGCGCGCCAAACGATATCGACCGCTGGGGCGAGCTGGGCCTGGAGGGCGCCTGGGCCAACCGCGATTTCTCGCTCTACAGCCGCAACGCGGTGTCGGGCACCTACGGGTTCTTCAAGGACAACGCGCTGTGCGGCGGCGATTTCAAGCCGGGCATCAACGAGCAGCCGGGTTCAGCCTCGGTGGTACAGGGTGTGACCGAATCGCTCAACGGAATTGGTTACTCCGGCATCGGCTACATGACCTCGGGCATCAAGGCGCTGGAACTTTCGCGCAAACCCGGCGGCGAGTGCATCGCGCCCGACTCGGAAACCGCCGCCAGCGGCGAGTACCCGCTTGCCCGCCTGCTCTACGTCTACGTCAACAAGAAACCGAACCAGCCGCTGGCACCGCTGGAGCGCGAATTCTTCCGCCTGGTGTTGTCGAAGCAGGGCCAGGAAGTGGTGGTGCGCGACGGCTATATTCCGCTGCCGGCGCCGCTGGCCGAACGCATTCGTAATGAACTCGGCCTCTGAACGAGTAGTGCAAGTCAATTCCCCGAGCCACCGGGCCGGCGCCGCGGCATGAGTGCAGCGAACGAAACCGGCGTGCCGCCGGCGCAGAGCTACCTGCCCAGCCCGGCCGCCATGGCGCGCCGGCGCCGGCTGAGATACCTGGCCGATTCGGCGGCCGGCTGGATGGTGCGCGCCGGCGGCGGCGGTGTGGTGGTCGCGCTGGCGCTGATTTTCGTTTACCTGTTCAGCGAAGTCGTGCCCATGCTGCGCGGCGCTTCGGTGGAACAGGCCAACCAGTTCGCCGCGCCGGTCGCTCCCGGCAGTGATCGGTCGCTGCTGGCGTTGGAGCGTTACGACACGTTGGGTATGCGCCATTCCGCCGATGGCAGGCTGAGCTATTTCTCGCTCGACGACGGCCGGCTGGTCGACCAGGTGCAGTTGGCCGTGCCCGACGGCGTTACGGTCGAATCGATCGCGATGGGCGAGCCGCGCAGCCGGCGCGTGGCCTACGGCCTGTCCGACGGTACTGCCATAGTGGTCGACCACGAGACCCGGCTCGAATTTTCCGATGGCGAGCGCAGCGTGGTGCCAGCACCGGCGTTTCCACTGGGCCGCTCGCCGGTGACGGTCGACGAGCAGGGCAGCGCGTTGCGCACGCTGGCGGTCCAGAAGGATCGCGACGGCGATACCGGACTGGCGGCGCAGACCGATGACGGCCGCTTGTTGTTCGTGCATTTCGAAACCAGAACCTCGTTCCTGACCGGCGAATCCGAAGTCGAGCGCGGCGCCTGGGAACTGCCCGAGCCGGCCGGTGAAGTCGGCCAGCTGCAGCTGACCGCCAACCTGTGGTCGCTGATCGGCGTGGATGCGGCCGGACAGTTGCTGTACTGGGATATTTCAGACCCGTCCTCGGCGGTGCTGCGCGATCAGGCCAATGCGGTGGCGTCCGGCGAGACGGTGACCGAGCTGAAGATGCTCAACGGTACATTCTCCATGATCGTGGGCACCTCGGCCGGCAACCTGAGCCAGTGGTTCCTGGTGCGCGACGAGCGCGCCGCGGCCGGCGACAATATCTTCCGCCTGACCCGGGTGCGGGATTTTGACCGTCATCCCGGGGCGATTGCGCAGATTCAGCCCGAGTACAACCGCAAGGGTTTTGCGGTGGTCGACGATGCCGGCGGACTGGGCCTGCACTACGGCACCTCGGCACGCACGCTGTACCTGAAACAGGTCAGCGAACAACCGTTGCGCGCGGTCGGCATTTCGCCGGTCGACGACCAGGTGATCGTCGAGGACGAATCCGGCCTGGTTACCCGGTTCGACGTCTGGAACGAGCATCCGGAAGTGTCGCTGAAGGCACTGTGGGGCAAGGTCTGGTACGAGGGGCGCCAGGACTCGGACTATGTCTGGCAGGCCTCGTCGGGCGCCGACAGCTTCGAACCCAAGTACTCGATGGTGCCGCTGACCGTAGGCACGCTGAAGGCGGCATTCTTTGCAATGCTGTTCGCGATGCCGCTGGCGATCGCCGGCGCCGTCTATACGGCTTATTTCATGGCGCCGAAGCTCAGGGGATACGTCAAGCCGACCATTGAGGTGATGGAAGCGCTGCCGACCGTGATTCTCGGCTTTCTCGCAGGTCTTTGGCTGGCGCCGTTTTTGGAAAACCATATCCCGGCGGTGTTCACCATCCTGGTCGGGCTGCCGTTGTCGTTTTTGGTCATCGCCTGGGCGTTCAGCCGGCTGCCGCAGTCGCTGCGCGCGGCGGTGCCGCCGGGCTGGGAAGCGGCCATCTTGCTGCCGGTCATCGTGCTGGTGGTATGGGGGCTGGTGTCGCTGTCGCCGCTGATCGAGGTCTGGTTCTTCGACGGCTCCATGCGCCAGTGGTTTACCGACATCGGCATCACGTACGACCAGCGCAATGCCCTGGTGGTTGGGAT
This sequence comes from Wenzhouxiangellaceae bacterium, assembly GCA_040904965.1. Lineage (GTDB taxonomy): Bacteria > Pseudomonadota > Gammaproteobacteria > Xanthomonadales > Wenzhouxiangellaceae. The sequence goes on along the minus strand of JBBDSL010000104.1, from coordinate 11,730 downwards.
TGCGATGGGTTTTGCGGTGATCCCGACGATTTTTTCGATTGCCGAGGATGCGGTGTTCACGGTGCCCAAACACTTGACCCAGGGCTCGCTGGCGTTGGGCGCGACCTCGTGGCAGACGGTCACGCGGGTGGTGTTGCTGACCGCCAGCCCGGGCATTTTTTCGGCGGTGATGATCGGTTTCGGCCGCGCCGTGGGTGAAACCATGATCGTGCTGATGGCCACCGGCAACAGCCCGGTGGTCAATTTCAATATCTTCGAGGGGATGCGTACGCTTTCGGCCAATATCGCCGTGGAATTGCCGGAAACTGCAGTGGGCTCGACCCATTTCCGCATTCTTTTCCTAGCCGGCCTGGTGCTGTTCGCGATTACCTTCCTGCTCAACACCATCGCGGAAGTGGTTCGCCAGCGCCTGCGCGAACGCTACAGCAGTCTATGAGCAGCAGAATGTCACTTCGGCAGTGGTTCAAGTCCGGCGATCCCTGGATCTGGCTGATCGGCGGCGGGTTGGCCATTTCGCTAATCATGGTGGTCGGCCTGCTGACCCTGATCGCGGTGCGCGGCTTCGGCCATTTCTGGCCTTCGCCGATTGTTGCGACCAGCGTCGCGACCAGCGTCTCGACCAGCGTCGCGACCAGCGTCGCGACCAGCGCGGTGGCCACCGAGACCAGCGCGCAGGGCCGGGCCGAGCCCATTCTGGGCATCATGGTGCGTTCCGAGACGTTGCCGGCCGAGCGCATACGCGAATCCGGCCAGCCGATTCCCGAAGACCAGACTTTGGTCACGCGCCACTTGATCAAGGTCGGCAACCGCGATCTTACCGGGCGCGATTTCGTCTGGTACCTGGATTCGGCATTGGGCGAATTGAGCTATCCCGAAGACGCATTGCGAATCGAGCGGCGCGAGTGGGGCAATTTCTACGGCTTTGCGCGCGCGCTGGAGCGCGCCGGCGAAGTCGTCGCCGATGGCGAACAACTGTGGCCGGCACTACAGCAGGCGATTGAACGCGCCAACAATCTGCACCAGCGCATCCAGAAGCTGGAGCGGTTCGAGATCGGCCGGATCAACAGCCGGATGGAGGCGCTGAGGCTGGAACGCAGGGCGCTTGAGCTGCGCGGCGCGTCCGGGCCCGAACTGGCCGCCGCCAAGGCTGATCTGCTGGCGCGCAACGCCGAACTGGACCGGCAGTTCGAGGATATCCAGGCCGAGCGGCGCGGGCTGATGGAACAAAGCCAGCGCGATGTGCTGATCGCCGAGACCGCGGCCGGGCGCGAGGTGCGCATCCAGCTCGACAACATCGTTCGGGCCTCGCGCAACAACGCACTGGGCCTGTTCGGCAAGATCGGATTCTACGGCCACAGTATCTGGGAGTTTCTGTCCGGTTATCCGCGCGAGGCCAATACCGAGGGCGGCATCTTCCCGGCCATCTTCGGCACCGTGACCATGGTATTGATCATGTCGGTGCTGGTCACGCCGTTCGGCGTGCTGGCGGCGATCTACCTGCGCGAATATGCCCGCCAGGGCACGATACTGAAGCTGATACGCGTTTCGGTCTATAACCTTGCCGGCGTGCCCTCGATCGTGTTCGGCGTGTTCGGCCTGGGCTTCTTCATTTATCTTTTGGGCGGAACCATCGACGAGCTGTTCTACCCCGAACGCCTGCCGGCCCCGACCTTCGGCACGCCCGGCCTGTTCTGGGCCTCATTGACGCTGGCACTGTTGACGTTGCCGGTGGTCATCGTTTCCACCGAGGAAGGCCTGGCGCGCATTCCGCGCACCATTCGCGAAGGCTCGCTGGCGCTTGGCGCGACCAAGTGGGAAACCCTTTGGAAGGTGGTGGTGCCACTTTCGGCGCCGGCCATGATGACCGGGCTGATCCTGGCCGTAGCGCGCGCGGCCGGCGAGGTGGCGCCGCTGATGCTGGTCGGGGTGGTCAAGCTGGCCCCCAGCCTGCCGGTGGACGGCGAGTTTCCGTACGTGCACCTGGAACGCAAGATCATGCATCTGGGCTTCCATATCTACGATGTGGGCTTCCAGAGCCCCAATGTCGAGGCGGCCCGTCCGCTGGTGTACGCTACTGCGTTGACGCTGGTGCTGCTGATCCTGATACTGAATCTTTCTGCAATCGCGATCCGCAATCGCCTGCGCGAGAAATATCGCGCCGAGGGCGACTGAGCGCACAATGAAATGGAATACGCTGTCATGAACGAACAAGCCACCGCCGCATCGCCGGTCTCTTCCGGAATGTTCGACGACGACCGTCGGCCACTGGAAATCGGCCGGGAAAAAGTCAGCATCGAGGTGCGCGACCTGGACCTGTACTACGGATCCGAGCAGGCGTTGAAGAAAATCAATATGAAGATCGCCCACAACCGGGTGACCGCGTTCATCGGCCCCAGCGGTTGCGGCAAGTCGACCTTGCTTCGGTGCTTCAACCGGATGAACGACCTGATCGATATCTGCCGCATCGAAGGCGAAATCCTGATCGACGGCCAGAATATCTATGCCAGGGACGTCGACGTGGCCGAACATCGCCGGCGCGTCGGCATGGTGTTCCAGAAGCCCAATCCATTCCCGAAATCGATTTTCGAGAATGTCGCCTACGGACTGCGCCTGCAAGGTGTCAACGACAAGCGCAAGCTGGCCGAAGTGGTCGAGCGTGCGCTGCGCGCCGCAGCCCTTTGGGATGAGGTCAAGGACCGGCTGGACGACAACGCCTTCGGGCTTTCGGGTGGCCAGCAGCAGCGCCTGGTGATTGCCCGGGCGATCGCGATCGAGCCCGAGGTGATCCTGCTCGACGAACCGTGCTCGGCGCTGGATCCGATTTCTACCGCCAAGGTCGAGGAACTCATCCAGGAGCTGAAGAACGATTACACGATCGTGATTGTCACACACAACATGCAGCAGGCCGCGCGCGTGTCGGATTTCACCGCCTATATGTACATGGGCGAGATGGTCGAATTCGACGACACCGCCAGGCTGTTCACCAACCCCAGGCGCAAGGCGACCGAGGATTACATCACCGGGCGTTACGGTTGACCGCAACGTTCTCGCGCGACCTCTTTCACGGGACGGTTTTCGCGTAACAATCGCCCCCGATTCGTGGAGCAACACTATGGAAAGTTTCGATCAGCATATTTCTCACCAGTTCAACAAGGAGCTGGAAAACCTGCGCCAGAAGATGATGGCCATGGGCGGAATGGTCGAGGAGATGCTGAAAAATGCGATTCAGGCCGTGGTCAACGGCGATTCCGATCTTGCCATGCGCGTCATCGAGGCCGACGATCAGGTCAATCGCATGGAAAAGCGCATCGACGAGCAATGCAACCTGATCATCGCGCGCCGCCAGCCCACCGCCAGCGACCTGCGCCTGGTATTCGCCATCATCAAGGCGATCTCCGATCTGGAGCGCATCGGCGACGAGGCCGAAAAGATCGCGCGCTGGGCGATCGCGCTGGCCGACAGCCACCGTCCGCGCAACGACTACCGCGAACTCGAGCGCATGGGTCTCATGGTGCTGGAGATGCTGCGCAAAAGCCTGGACGGGTTTACCCGCATGGCGCCCGAAGTGGCGCTGGAAATCCTGCAGGCCGATCGCAAGGTGGACCAGGACTACGAGACGATTTTCCGCCAGTATTACTCCTACATGATGGAAGACGCGCGCGACATCCGGCGGGTGCTGGACGCGCTGCTGATCGCCAAGGCGCTGGAGCGCATCGGCGATCACTGCAAGAACGTTGGTGAATACATTGTCTACCTGGTCGAGGGGCGCGATCTCCGGCACGAATCGAAGACGGCCTTCGAGCGCGAACTCAGTGACGATGAGAATTAATGTCTATGGAATAAAGTCCTGCGATACTTGCCGCAAGGCGCGCAAGTGGCTGGAAGCGCAGGGCATCGACGCCCAGTGGACCGATTTGCGCGAGCAGCCGCCGGCACGCGCCACGCTGGAGCAGTGGTTGAGTGCGGTCGGCGCCGAAGCGCTGGTCAACCGGCGTTCGGCCACCTGGCGCGGACTGGACGAGCAGCAGCGCCCGGCGCTGGATTCGCCCGAACTGTCAGCCACCCTGCTGGAGCACCCGACGCTGATCAAGCGCCCGCTGTTCGAGCGCGTCGACGAAAATCACGGCGAATTCCGGGTTGGCTTCGACGACGCCGTACGCCAATGGTTGCGGCAGGGGTGATTTCCGAGGTCTTCACGCTGGCCACCGCGCTGATCGAACGCGCATCGGTCACGCCCGACGACGCCGGTTGCCAGCCCATGCTGGCCCGCCGCCTGGAAGCGGCCGGCATGCACTTCGAATCGCTGCGCTTCGGCGACGTCGACAACTTGTTGGCCAGCCACGGCGAAGGCGCGCCGCACCTTCTGCTGCTGGGCCATACCGATGTCGTCCCGCCCGGGCCCGAGAGTGAATGGGCCTCGCCGCCTTTTACCCCAGAGGTGCGCGACGGCATGCTCCACGGCCGCGGCGCGGCCGATATGAAATCTTCGGTGGCCGCGTTCGTGATCGCGGCCGAACGTTTTGTCGCCGAACACCCGAAGCATGCCGGCAGGCTTTCGATTCTGCTGACCTCCGACGAGGAAGGTCTGGCGGCCGACGGCGTGCGGCGCGTGGTGCCCGAACTGGATGCGCGCGGACTGTTGCCTGATCATGTGCTGGTGGGTGAGCCGTCGAGCACGCAACAGTTGGGTGACGTGATCCGGATCGGTCGCAGGGGCAGCATCCAGGCCCGGCTGACGATCCGCGGCGAGCAGGGCCATACCGCCTATGCGCGTGCGGAGGACAACCCCGTCCACCAGGCCGCGCCGCTGCTGGCCGCGCTGACAGGGCTGGAATTCGACGACGGCGACGACGCCTTCCCGCCGACGCGCCTGCAGGTCTCAAACCTGCGCGCCGGCACCGGCGCCGACAACGTGACCCCAGGCGATGTGGAGATCATGTTCAACATCCGGCACAACCCGAATTCGACCGCGGATGACTTGCACGAGCGCATCCGGGCGCTGGTCGAGCGCCACGGACTTTCCGATTGCCGGCTGGACTGGCGCATCTCCGGCGCGCCGTTCGGTCCGGCCGACGGCCGGCTATTGGAGGCGGTGGCCGCCGCGGTGCGCGATCAGCTTGGTCGGACAGCGCGGCCGGATACCGGCGGCGGGACTTCCGATGGGCGCTTTTTCGGCCCCCTGGGGATCGAAACCGTGGAGCTGGGGCCGGTCAATCGGACCATCCACAAGGTCGACGAGTCGATCGCCGTCGAAGATCTCGAGCAGCTTCCGGACCTTTACCTGGACATCATCAAGCGCGTGCTGGTCTGACTGGCCCTGCACCCAGTCGCAAGCGGGGGCGGGTAATCGCGCTACACTTGTCGCTCCCTTAACGCCTATGGCCTGATTTACCAGTGAGGACAATCATCGTGATGCTGGGCGTTTTGCTGCTGCTGCTGCAGGTCCAGGTCTGGCGCCAGTACGGGCGCGTCGCCGAGTTGGAGCGGCGGGTGGAGACCCAGCGCGAAGAAAACAGCCGGCTTGCAGCGCGCAACGACGCGCTGGATGCCGAAGTAACCGATCTCAAATCCGGGCTGGATGCAGTCGAAGAGCGCGCGCGCTCGGAACTGGGGCTGATCCGCGATGGCGAAGAGTTCTACCTGGTCGTCGAGCCCGAGGACCTTGATCCGGCCGATGCCCGTGCATTGCGCGAGTTCGACGATCGCGAGCAGCGCCGACTGGAGGAGCGCCAGGCGCGCGATGCCGAGGGCCGGGAGCGGCGTGCAGCCGAAGACGACGCCGAGCAGGACGCGCAATCGGAAGGTCCGCCCGAAGATGGTTGAACCTCTGCAGACGCAGTGCATGGCGATGCCGCAGCAGGTACGGTGGTGAATCCGGTGGGTCAATTCGCCCACGGGGGCCCGGCCGGGACCGGGGCGATCCGGGTGCAGCCGGAGGACTTTCGGGTCGTCGAGGACACCGGTTACACCCCGTCCGGTGACGGCGAGCACCTGTGGCTGGAAATCGAAAAACGCGGCATGAATACCGTGGATGTGGCCCGGCGACTCGCGCAACTGGCCGGCGTGCCGGTGCGCGCGGTCGGCTTCGCCGGGCTCAAGGACCGCAACGCGGTCACCCGCCAGCCGTTCACGATTCAACTCCCCGGGCAGGAAGACCCCGACTGTGCGGCCTGGAGTGACGAGGCCATGCACATCGCCAATATCGACCGGCACAACCGCAAGATCCAGCGTGGCCGGCTGGCCGGCAATCGCTTCGAGCTGGTGGTGCGTGAACTGGAGGGCGACCGGTCCGGGCTGGAAGAAAGACTGCAGCGAATCGTGGAATTCGGCGTGCCCAACGGTTTCGGCGAGCAGCGCTTCGGGGGCAATAACATCGCTCGCGCGCACCGGCTGTTCCGCGGCGAACTGCGTAGATCGCCGTCGAAATCCAAGCGCGGCTTCTATCTTTCCGCCGCGCGCAGCCTGATCTTCAACCAGGTACTGGAGCGGCGGATATTGTCCGGCACCTGGAACCAGGTCATCGACGGCGAAATCGTGATGCTCGACGGCAGTCGTTCCACATTTGCCGCCGACGCCGCTGACCCGGAGATTCAGGCACGCTGCAAGGCCCAGGATCTGCACCCGACCGGACCGCTGACCGGCGAGGGCGAAGCGCAAGTCAGCGGCCAGGCTGCTGCCCTTGAGCAGGAAGTCATCGACCGGCATCGCGAACTGGCCGAAGGTCTTGCAAGATTCCGCCTCAACACCGAACGCCGGCCGCTGCGCATGCGGGTGATCGATCTGGAGTGGGAATTCAACGGCAGCGACGCGTTGGCGCTACGTTTTTCACTGCGCGCCGGCTGCTACGCGACCGTCGTGTTGCGCGAACTGCTTGAATACCGCGATGCCAGTCAGGGGAAGGCGTAAATGGCCCGCTCACGCGGTTGGAAAGCGTAAATGGTGAATAGTGAATGGTAACGTAGCCAGCCACCGTGATTCGGGTGAATTGTGCTTGCTATTTACCATTTACCATTTACTATTTACGCTTTTACAAATGTATGTTTTTCGCCCGCGTAAGTGGTCCATTGCAATCAAGTGATTAGGTTTTGACAAAATACCGCCTCAAATCCGCATCCGGCCCACTGACCGGGCAGACTTTCGGTCTCGGCGAATCGACGCTCATCGGCTCGTCCGAGGGGGCCGACGTGCGTCTGGACGGTCTGGAGGCCGAACACGCGAAGATCGTGCGGCGCGACGGCGGGTTGGTGCTCGAGGCCGCCGGCGAGGTCCGGGTCAACGGCGAGACCGTGGGCACCGCGGCGCTGCAGTCGGGCGACGAGATCCAGTTCGGCACGTTCAGGTTCGTGTTGCAGGCGCCGGGGTTGAAGCCGGTGCGGGTGCTCGATCAGGTGCCGGAAAGCCGCGCATCGGGCTGGAAGTGGCTGGCCGCCGCTGGCGTGGCGGCAGCGGCAGCGGCCGCCGGCTGGTGGTTGTGGCTTGGGCCGGGGATGGGGTCGTGACCGCGTTGCAGGCGCGCAATCAGGCCGCTGCCGCCTCGCCGTGGCGCTTGTGCGTGGCCCCGATGATGGACTGGACCGACCGCCACTGCCGTTACTTCCATCGGCTGCTGGCACCCTCGGCTCGGTTGTATACCGAAATGGTGACCACCGGCGCGGTGATTCACGGCGACCGCGAGCGGCTGCTGGGCTTCGACCCGGCCGAACACCCGGTGGCGCTGCAGCTCGGCGGCAGCGAGCCCGGCGAGCTGGCCCGGGCGGCGGAAATCGGGGCCGGATTCGGCTTTGATGAGATCAACCTCAATTGCGGCTGCCCGTCGGATCGGGTGCAAAAAGGGCGTTTCGGCGCCTGCCTGATGAACGAGCCGGAGCGGGTGCGCGACTGTCTGGCCGCGATGCGCGCAGCGGTTTCGGTGCCAGTGACGGTCAAGACCCGAATCGGCGTGGACGACAACGACAGCGAGCAATTCCTGCACGCATTCGTCGCCACGGTGGCCGAAAGCGGCGTCGAAACGTTCATTATTCACGCGCGCAAGGCCTGGCTGAGCGGGCTGAGCCCGAAGCAGAATCGTGAAGTGCCGCCGCTGGATTACGCGCGCGTGCGGCGCCTGGCCGCGGCCTTCCCAAGCCTGCGCATTGTGATGAATGGCGGCATAGGGTGCGCGGACCAGGCGCTGGCCGAACTCGACCACGTCGGCGGCGTGATGCTGGGGCGTGCCGCCTACCAGAGCCCGTGGGTGCTGGCCGAGTTCGAGCAGTTCTTCGGCGACGGCGGGGTGCAGTCACGCGCCGATGCGGTCGTAGCAATGGTCGATTACGCCGCCGAACAGATCGGGCGCGGCGTTCGGCTGGCGTCGATCGGGCGGCACATGCTGGGGCTGTTCCACGGCCAGCCCGGCGCGCGCACGTGGCGCCGCCATCTGAGTCAGCGCATGCACCTGGCCGAGTCCGGTCCGGACCTGCTGGCTCAGGCGCTGGCGCGGATTTCCGCTCATTCGGTCGACGCGCTGCCTCCGGCGCCCGAATCCGGTGGACAAATTCGCAAGATGCTGTTGACATAAGCCGCCAAACCATCTAACATTCTCGTTCTTCGGCAGACCGGAATTCACGGTCTGTCGTTTGTTTTCTAAAGGTTTGGAAAAATGTCGACGATTAATCAACTGGTCCGCAAGCCGCGGCGCCCGAAACAGTACAAGTCGAACGTGCCCGCGCTAGAGGCATCGCCGCAGAAACGGGGCGTTTGCACGCGAGTGTACACCACGACGCCGAAGAAGCCGAACTCGGCACTGCGCAAGGTCGCGCGCGTGCGCCTGACCAACGGTTTCGAGGTTTCGAGCTACATCGGGGGCGAAGGCCATAACCTGCAGGAGCACTCGGTGGTGCTGATCCGCGGCGGTCGAGTCAAGGATCTCCCGGGTGTTCGCTATCACACGGTGCGCGGCAGTCTGGATACCGCTGGCGTGAGCGATCGTCGCCAGGGCCGTTCGAAGTACGGGGCTAAAAAGCCCAAGAGTTGAACGCGAAGCCCAAGCGCCGAAGTCCGACTCGGCTTGAACTGATTTTATAACGGAATAATTTATGTCCCGCAAGCACTCCAATTTCAAGCGCGACATCCTGCCGGATCCGAAGTTCGGCAGTGAGTTGCTGACCCGCTTCATCAATATGGTGATGATGGACGGCAAGAAGTCGGTCGCCGAGCGCATCGTCTACGGTGCGATTGACGAAATTACCGCGCGCGGCCATGCCGAGCCGATCGAGCTGGTCGAAAAGGCGCTGGACGCGGTTTCGCCGTCGGTGGAGGTCAAGTCCCGCCGGGTCGGTGGTGCGACCTACCAGGTGCCGGTCGAGGTTCGCCCGCGCCGCCGCCAGACGCTGGCGATGCGCTGGATCATCGACTTCGCCCGCAAGCGCGGCGAAAAGTCCATGCCCAAGCGCCTGGCCGGAGAGCTACTGGACGCCGCCGAGGAGCGCGGCAACGCGGTCAAGAAGCGCGAAGACATACATCGCATGGCAGAAGCCAACAAGGCTTTTGCTCACTATCGCTGGTAAGGCCTGGAGTTTATCGTGCCTCGCAAGACAACAATCGAACGCTACCGCAATATCGGGATCATGGCCCACATCGACGCGGGCAAGACCACGACTACGGAGCGTATCCTGTTCTACACCGGCATTTCGCACAAGCTGGGCGAAGTCCATGACGGCAATGCCGTCATGGACTGGATGGAACAGGAACAGGAACGCGGCATCACGATCACTTCGGCCGCCACAACCTGTTTCTGGAACGGGATGGACAAGGATTGGCCGGAATACCGGATCAACATCATCGATACCCCCGGGCACGTCGACTTCACGATCGAAGTCGAGCGTTCGCTGCGCGTGCTCGATGGTGCGGTTGCGGTATTTTGCGCGGTCGGCGGCGTCGAGCCGCAGTCCGAGACGGTATGGCGTCAGGCCACCAAGTACGCCGTGCCGCGCATGGCGTTTGTCAACAAGATGGATCGTACCGGCGCCGACTTCGAGCGCGTGGTCGGTCAGATCAAGGATCGCCTGGGCGCACGCCCGGTGCCGATTCAGCTGCCGATCGGGGCCGAGGAAGATTTCGAGGGTGTGATTGACCTGGTCAAGATGCGCGCGGTGTACTGGGATACCGAAAAGATGGGCACCTCGTACGCGGCCCGCGACATTCCGGCCGAACTGCTGGAGCAGGCGCAGGCGGCACGCGACTTCATGATCGAAGCCGCCGCAGAGTCGTCCGAAGAACTGATGGAAAAGTATTTCGAAGGCGAAGCGCTCAGCGAGGAGGAGATCATCTCCGGCCTGCGCAAGAGCACCCTGGCCAACGAGATCGTGCCGGTGCTTTGCGGTACCGCGTTCAAGAACAAGGGCGTGCAGGCGCTGCTGGATGCAATCGTCCAGTACATGCCGAACCCGACCGAGGTCAAGGCGATCCGCGGCATCCTCGACAACGAAGAAGAGGGCATCCGCAAGTCCGACGACAAGGAACCGTTCTCGGCGCTGGCGTTCAAGATCGCGACCGACCCGTTCGTGGGCTCGCTGACCTTCTTCCGCGTCTACTCCGGCGTGCTGAAGTCGGGCGATACCGTGTTCAACCCGATCAAGAGCAAGAAGGAACGCATCGGCCGTCTGCTGCAGATGCACTCGAACTCGCGCGAAGAACTCAAGGAAGTCTACGCCGGCGACATCGCCGCGGCAGTCGGCCTCAAGGACGTGACCACCGGCGATACGCTGTGTGATCCGGCCAACGTCATCACCCTGGAGCGGATGGAATTCCCCGAGCCGGTGATCGCGGTGGCCGTCGAGCCCAAGACCAAGAGCGACCAGGAAAAGATGGGTGTTGCGCTGTCGAAACTGGCACAGGAGGATCCGTCGTTCCGGGTCCACACCGACGAAGAATCCGGGCAGACGATCATTGCAGGCATGGGTGAGCTTCACCTGGATATCATCGTCGACCGCATGAAGCGCGAGTTCAAGGTCGAGGCCAACGTCGGCAAGCCGCAAGTGGCCTACCGGGAAACCATTCGCAAGGCCGTCGAAGCCGAAGGCAAGTTCGTGCGCCAGTCGGGCGGTCGCGGCCAGTACGGCCACGTCAAGATCCGGCTGGAACCGATGGAGCAGGGCGGCGGTTTCGAGTTCGTCAACGAGATCGTTGGCGGTGCCGTGCCCAAGGATTACATTCCGGCGGTCGGCAAGGGCATTGCCGAACAGATGCAGAACGGCGTGCTGGCTGGCTATCCGCTGGTCGACTGCAAGGCGACCCTGTACGATGGTAGCTATCACGAAGTCGATTCGTCGGAAATGGCGTTCAAGATTGCCGGTTCCATGGCAATGCGCGACGGCGCCCTGAAGGCTTCTCCGGCGCTGCTCGAACCGATGATGAAGGTCGAGGTTGCAACGCCCGAGGAATACATGGGCGACGTGATGGGCGACCTGAACCGTCGCCGTGGCCTGGTTCAGGGCATGGAAGACGCGCCAGCCGGCAAGATCATTCGCGCGCACGTGCCGCTTGCCGAGATGTTCGGCTACGCGACCGATCTGCGTTCCATGAGCCAGGGCCGCGCCAGTTATTCGATGGAATTCCTGCACTACGCCGAAGCACCGAACAGCGTCGCAGACGAAGTCATCAAGAAAACCGCATAAGAACGCGAGAGGAAAGATCCAATGTCCAAGGCAAAATTCGAACGCACGAAGCCGCACGTCAACGTGGGCACGATTG
>JBBDSL010000103.1:0-21991 GCA_040904965.1 Wenzhouxiangellaceae bacterium | reverse complement strand
AACCCAAACCCCATGCGTTTTCAACCCCTGAGCGGGCGTTGATGACTGAAAATCAAATACTTAGCGCAGTTCTGTACCCACCAGAAGAGCAATAGAGCCTTAAATTTATTCTATTATTAACCGGGCACTAGTGATATACAAATCAAAACGGCGGCCGATTTCGGCCGCCGCGTTGGGGGAATGTGACATTCACATACTGCAAATCAGAACAGGGCTGGGCATGGCTCAAATTCACAAGAAAAAAACCGCGATTCGCAGTCGAGAACAGTTCCTCCGCTGCCATGTACATCACTACCCAAGCTATCAACTACTTCGACGCCTACGGATACCTGTGTTTGGCCGCTGCAATGACGACTAAAAAATCCAAAGTTCTCAAACTGGCCACTGAAGTCTTCCGAGAACCACGTATAAGTATATGGTGGCGCTCCCCCCGACACGCTAGCCGCGCACTCATATAGCTTTTCATGACTAACGCCATCACCTAATCCGGCATCCTGACAGGCAACACCGACAGACAGGCTTTGTGCAAGTACCGATCCGCACAAAAAGGTTAGCACTATTGAGACAAGTAAAACAAATGACTTTACGTTCATCGACTATTCCTCCTTACTAATGCATTGGCCCCCGTCGCGCAGTATAGCGCCGCAAGTAAGCCGCAGTCAAGAGCCAGCCTTGTCCAATGACAAATGAGCCTGAACGGGGCGCGTATTTCCAACCAGAAGTGAGCCTGAAGGGCTGCCGGGTTATGGGATCATCGGAGGATCATCGTGACATTCAGAACCGAAGGGCTCCAGAACCTGGAGCAAATCAAGACTTTTCTCGAAGGCAGCGCGTCGCTGGGCTTCGAGCCACCTGTCCGTGAGGCCGTCTACGATTGGCCGGCCACCGATCTACGCCGGTTCCGGCTACGCCCGGCTTGGCAAGGCCGACAAGGGCCTGCTGTGGCAGTACATGGCCAAAGTCACCGGCCTGTCGCGCGCGCAGTTGACCCGCCTGATTGGCCAGTTCGTCAAGCACGGTACGATCAGCGATCGGCGCGGGCGACGAGCCAAGCCCTTTCCGCGCCGCTACACCGAACAGGATGTGCGCCTGCTGGCCGAAATCGATGCCCTTCACGGCACCCTGTCCGGGCCGGCTACCCGCAAGCTCTGCGAGCGCGCCTATTACCGCTTTGCCGAAATGCTGGCCAAGCTCCACATCCAGCAGTTCACCAAATCCCGCCCACGACGCACCAACGACAACGCCCTGGTCGAGTCAAAAAACGGCTCGGTGGTCCGAAAACACCTCGGCTATGCCCACATCCCGGCGGGCTTCGCCGAGGCCGTCAACCGCTTCACCCAGCACCGGCTCTCGCCATATCTCAACTTCCACCGCCCCTCTTTCTTCCCCACAGAGCGAGTCGATGCGCGCGGCCGCGTGCGTAAACACTACCGCTACTGCGACATGATGACGCCCTACGAAAAGCTTAAATCGCTGCCCGGTGCTGAGAACTACCTCAAGCCTGGCACAACATTCAAACAACTCGATGCAATCGCCCACGCCATCAGCGACAATGAAGCCGCCCGGCGTCTGAACCAGGCCCGGAGCGAACTCTTTGAAACCATCAACAACCCCCAGAATCCAGCATGCCTGAGCATGCTCACTCAAACCGACCCTTCAGGCTCATCTCTGGATTGGAAAGGACTGTGATAGGCTATTTCGACTTGTCTGATCCCCAAATGCATGAGTGACACGTGTCAAGCTGGACGAGATCCTGCAGTCTTGCCTGACGCCTAACGTAAGGGTAGTCGTGACGTTTCGAACCAAGGGTTTCCAGAGACAGTGGCAAAGATAAAGCTTACCTAAAGGCAAGCATACAATCCGTGCCGGATACGGAAGTCCTGATATGGGTTGCGTTGCAACTGTTTGTGCAAAAGGTTTTTTTACGGAAATATTGTCCAACCCCGCAGACATCATGGGTTGCGATGCAATCCATGATGTCTACCCATATTGTTGCTCCAGCCACGCAAGCATGGCCCGCAGGCACTGCGCCTCGCCGCCGGCCGGGCGGCCGGGGCGGTCGGTGAGGTTCCAGGCGTAGATGTCCAGGTGCATCCAGTCGATGTCTTCGGGCACGAAGTGGTCCAGGAACAGCGCGGCGGTAAGGCTGCCGCCCTGGCTGGTGGTCCCGGTGTTGGACAGGTCGGCGATTTTCGGTTCGATCTGGTGCTTGTACGGCTTGTACAGCGGCATGTGCCACAGCGGATCTTCGAGGGCAAGCGACAGGTCCTGGAGGGTGCGGGCCTGTTCGGTACTGCGCGCATACAGCGGCGGCAGGTCCTCGCCCAACGCCACGCGCGCGGCGCCGGTGAGCGTGGCGAAGTCGATGATGCGCAAGGCGCCCTCCTCGGCGGCCAGCGTCAGTGCATCGGCCAGCACCACGCGACCCTCGGCATCGGTGTTTCCGATCTCGATGGTGGTGCCGTTGCGCGTGGTGACGATGTCGGACGGTCTGTAGGCATTGCCAGCAATGGCATTCTCCACCGCCGGGATATAGACCCGCAGGTGAACCGGCAGCTTCAGCCGCATGACCAGCTCGGCCAGGCCGAGCGCGTGGGCGGCGCCGCCCATGTCCTTTTTCATCAGCACCATGCCGGAAGTCGGCTTGATGCTCAGGCCGCCGGTGTCGAAGATGACCCCCTTGCCGACCAGCGCCAGCGGCGGATTGGACGGATCGCCCCATTCCAATTTGATCAGCCGCGGCGCCCGGCTGGATGCCCGGCCCACGGCGTGTATCGCCGGAAACTCCTGCTCCAGCTCGGGCCCGGTGACCTCGCTGAACGCGGCTTCGCAGCGCTCGGCCAGGTCGGCGGCGACTTCCGCCAGTTCCTGGGGGCCAAGGTCGGCGGCCGGCGTATTGACCAGATCGCGCACGCGGAACAGCGCGTCGCGGGTGATTTCCAGTCGCTCGCGCATACGTTCGTGCACGCCGAGCTTGCAGGCCGGTTGCGTGCCGGGCTTGTAGCGGTCGAAGCGGTAGTGGCCGAGGGCCCATCCCAGTGCGAACAGCGACAGGGTGTCGTCGTCGAATGCCCCTTCGAGCGAATAATCGCCTTCAGGCAACGACCCGGGAAGCCCCGCCAGGGCCCAGGTCGGCTGCTCGCCGGCGTAGCCGACAAGAACACGTTCTGGATTTCCATCGCCGTCGGGCACGATCAGACTGGTCCCGGCTTCGGCTTCGAAGCGATTGACCCGGACCCAGCGCCGTACTTGGGGCGACGCGCTTTCCAGCCATGCGTCCAGATCTCCCGATTGAAGCGGCACGATCCGCCGCGACTCCCGGTTGCCGCTCTGGTTGTCTGCGTAGAACATGAATTCGATACCCGCTTGCAAGGAATAGCGAAAGGATACCGGATAGCGGAAGATTCCGAGGGGTCACGAGGTCTCGTGGCTGTGCCGTTTCGCGACAGAGCAACCCGCAGTCGTAGCCAGCGCTACGGCGAGGACTTGCGACCGAGTAAAACGGTACAGCCGCGGGGCATCGCGGCGCCGCAGCCCCCAGCTACTCTGGAAATCTTGGAAAAACGTAGCGAGCGCGTGTCTGGCGGTGGCCGCCGGCGCGCAGGATCCGCAGTGTACGCGGTTGGTACATGAGGAATCCGAGCACCGCCGGACGCCGTCAGGCGCGCGCGCAGTAGTTTTGCGGAGATTTCCATAAAAAAGGCCCGCCTTGGGGCGGGCCAGTCTTGTAACCAATATTTGTTATTGGTTTAGCTTGATACGCTCAAACTACGCGATCAGTAGCGGACTTGCAGAGTGAGCGAGTACTGGCGACCGAACAGCTCGGCGAAGCCGAAGTCGTTCGCAGCCTGTTCCACCCTGTCCGGCATGCGACGGAACACGTTGTTCACGACCAACTGCGCACGGGTATCCTGCGGCATCCAGTCGAACCACCTCGGCAGCGCCTGGGAAATCGTCAGGTTGCTGATGAAGCGGTGGCTGGTGGAGGTCACCTGCTCGCCTTCTTCGTTGAAAAACGCCGTCTGCTGCTCGTCATCAAGCCGTGCACGGTTCTGCCAGATGGTGCGCCAGAACACGCGGGTGTCGTTGCGCGACCAGGTCAAATCGAACGTTCCCTGGTATTTCGGAGCCGTGAACGAACGGCTTGCACGCACGATGGCCTCACCGGTGACCGACTGCTGCCGGCGACGATCACGCGAGATCCGCGTATTCAGTCGCAGGAAGCCCAGGTTGCTGTCGCGCATGCCTTCCGAGAACACGCCCAGTGCATTGGCCACTTCGAAGCGGTAGTCGACGAAGAAGTCCTGCACTTCCACGCGGAAGCTTTCGGCGTTGGTCTGGCCGGACTGGAAATCCACCACCTGACCGGCTGCATTGCGCTCGAACGCATTACACGCAGAGTTGTTCGGGAAGTTGGTCGAATCGAAGCAGGCCACCAGCAGGTCTTCCAGAGTCAACGCCGTAATCGCATCTGCCAACTCGACGTCGAAGTGGTCGGCACCGATGATTAGATTGTCCACCCAGCGCGGTTCCCAGGTAAATCCAATGGACCAGGATTCGGCCTGTTCGTCGGTCAGGTTGGGGTTACCGCCCGAAAGACCCTGGGCCGTCGCGTTGACGACATTGGACGTAAAGTCATCCGGATCGTCGATGCCGGCCGCAATACAGTTGGCCCGACGCTGCTCCGGGTTCGGACCTTGGTCGACGAAGCGGAAATCACACGGGTCGTTGGCGAAGCTGAACGACGTCGTGACCGGCGCGAACAGTTCGACCAGCGACGGCGCACGGATCGACTCGGTATAGTTACCCCGGACGTTCAACGTCCTGATCGGCTTCCAGTTACCGCCGGCGCTCCAGACCGTGGAGCTACCGGACTGTGAGTTGTCGATTTCACGAACCGCACCGTTGATTTCCAGTGTGTGGAAACCAGGGATGTTCATGTCCTCGCTGAGGATCGGGGCCACACCTTCAAAGAACACTTCGTCGGTATCAAACTCGCCGCCGGTTTCGGCGAACGGCGCCGAACGCGTGACCGGTAATTCAGTACCGAGTCCTGGCGTGAACACCGCCCTCTCGCGGCGGCCTTCGTAACCGACGTTGACCGCTAATGGGCCAGCCGGCAGGTCGAACAGCTCGCCACCGACGTTGAAGTTCCAGACCGTTTGCTGGATCTTGGTGTTGGTCAGGCGGTCGCCGGTGACCCATTCGCGGGCCGCTTCGGAGCGCGCACCTTCACCGAAGAGGTTCAACGGAATACAACCGTCGATGAACAGGCGGTCGGACTGGACGCCATTGCCACCCACGGTACCGAAATTCGGGTCGAGGGCGGCCTGGAAAACGGATTCACAGACCACGTCGCCGGCGCCGACGTTACCCTGGCCGCCGATCGTCGCCAAGTCCGTCGGGTCAACCTGGGCAAGATCTTCCGCACTCAGGCGACGCACGTCGATGGCGTTCAGGAAGCGACCGTCGATGATTCCCTCGGCCTGTGTTTCGATATCAGATTCGCCGTGGACCGCGAAGGCTTCCCAGTTGAAACGACGGTTGCCGATGAAGAAGTCGCCGTCGAAGCCGCCGGTCCAGCGCCACAACTGCTGGTCACGATCGTTGGACGAGTCGATGATGTCGTTGTTGAATCTGCTGAGCACGAATGAATCAAGACCATTCTCGGCCAGCACGTCGCGCGCTTGCTGCGGCAGAAAAGGATGATCCGCATCAAACACTAACGCTGCGGACGTGCCTGTGAATGCGCCCGTCTGGAAACCGCCCTGATTGGTCAACTCGGTGGAGTTCGAATCGGAGAACAGGAAATCCGATGAAAAGCGCACGTTGTTGGTCAGGTCGTAATTGAATTGACCCGTGAACACGCCGCGGTCAAGCGGGGACTGCAACTGATCTACCCGATCGAAAAAGTCCGGTCCGTCTCCTCCCAATGCGAAAAATATGCTGCCCGGTCCGGGGGCTCCCGGGGTGAACGGCACAAGGTTCGAATTGGAGTCGAACTGGTAGAAGACGCCGTCAGGCAGGGCACCGATTCCAAACGAAGGCACTGGAATTTCTCGTGAGAAGCCAGGGCCCAGTGCCAATCCCGTTCCAGGCGCATGAATCAAGCCGCCAAAAGTAAACAGGTTGATGCGTTGGTTGCGGAAAAACTCGGCCCGGTTGGGTTCTGTGGTACCGAAGAACACGTCATTTTCGCCTGCACTGAAGCGCGGGCGCGCGGTGCCCAGCAAGCCTTCCTGACGGAACCATTCGGCCGAGAAGGTCACGTTGCCCTTGCCGTCGGCGGTGTTGGCACCCGCGATCATCATCACGTTCTCGAACTCGGCGTCGCCTTTGGAGGTGAAACCGTGGCGCACCGTGAATTCGGCGCCTTCGTAACGGTCGCGGGTGATCACGTTAATGGTGCCGGCAATAGCGTCGGAACCGTAAATCGGGGCGCCGCCGATACCGACGGTTTCGATGCGCTCGACCATGGCGACCGGGATCACGTTGAAGTCGACCTGCAGGCCGCCGGACTCACCAAAAATCGACGGCACGTTGGCCGAAACGAAGCGGCGACCGTTGACCAGGGTCAGCGTGCGCTGTGCGCCCAGGCCCAGGAAGTCGACGAAGTTCTGACCGACCGAGAAACCGTTCTGCACGCCCTGGGGCGTCACGTCCGGGTTGCCGAAGGTCGGGATTTCGTTCAGGGCCTCGGCGATATTGGTGTAGGCGCGATCTTCGAGCAGTTGCCGATCGACCGTGATTGCCGGATAAAACGTGTCGAGACCGGCACGCTCGATTCGCGAACCGGTGACGGTTACGCGGCTCAGGTCGGCCGAATCTTCTTCCTGCTCCTGATCGGTCTGGTCTTCCCCTTCGTCCTGTGCAAGCACTGGCGAGGCGAATCCCGCACCGATCCCGGCAAAGATGCCGGCGAACAGCCCGAGGCGGATCGCCTCGGCCAGGCGGTTACGATTGATTTCCATTTGTACCTCTCCCTAGCTAGTGGGTTTGTAATCGTTGTGTTTCATTGGTGGAGACGTCTGCAGCCGGCAATTGGCGATTCGGCTGCACGCGCCGGTCGTTCGGTCCGGACCGGGACGTACCTGAAACGAGTTGCGGTTTTGCGCAGCGCCGCACGCACGGATGGAACCCTCCGGTTCCCGGCTACGCGAAACGACATCTCGCATCCCCTTTTAACGAAAAACTTACCAAACTGCAAGTCAATTTAGCGAAATCGTTACATTTGAGCCCGGATAAACGACGATTCGGGCGTTTTATGTGATGTGTGTCACAATCATTCCAGGCGCTCACGCAATTTGCGGACGCGCTCAAGCAGCGCATCGGGCACGCGCGGCTCGAACGTGGCCAGGTGTTGCTCGATTTCGTCGAGTTCGCCAATCCATTCGCGGCTGTCGACGGATAACAGCGTCGCCAGGTCGGGTTCGCTGGAAAGTCCGGCGGTGGAAATATCACCGATCTCGGGCAGCTTGCCCACCGGGGTTTCGCGCGCATCGACCTCGCCGGTGCAGCGCTTCATGATCCATTCGAGCACGCGCAGGTTTTCGCCGAAGCCGGGCCAGATGAAGCCGCCGTCGTCGTCGCGCCGGAACCAGTTGACCTGAAAGACCTTCGGCGGATGCTTCAGCTTGGTGCCGACATCCAGCCAGTGGCCCCAGTAATCGCCGAAGTGGTAACCGCAAAACGGCTTCATGGCCATCGGGTCGCGCCGGACCACGCCGACCTTGCCGGTTGCCGCGGCTGTGGTTTCCGAAGCCATGACCGCACCGATGAATGTCCCGTGGGCCCAGTCCTCGGCCTCCATGACCAGCGGTGCCAGCCGGGCGCGGCGACCGCCGAAGATGATCGCGTCGATGGGCACGCCGGCCGGATTCTCGGCCTCGGCGGTGTAGCTCGGGCAGCGCTTGATCGACACCGTGAAACGCGAATTCGGATGTGCCGCCGGACCATTGGCCGGATCGTAGGGCCGGCCCTTCCAGTCGTAGGCCGGCACCCGATCGTCCAGGTCTTCCCACCACGGCTGATTGTCGTCGGTGACGGCAACATTGGTGAAAATCGCCTCGCGATCCAGCATCGCCAGCGCATTGGGGTTGGTATTGTTCGACGTGCCGGGCGCGACGCCGAAGAAACCGGCTTCCGGGTTGATCGCGTACAGCCGGCCGTCCGTGCCCGGTTGCAGCCAGCAGATGTCGTCGCCCACGGTATGCACTTTCCAGCCGGCGCTGCGGTAGGGCTCCGGCGGAATCAGCATCGCCAGGTTGGTCTTGCCGCAGGCCGACGGAAACGCGGCGGCCACATAGCGGGTCTCGCCGGCCGGGTTTTCGATGCCGACGATCATCATGTGCTCGGCCAACCAGCCTTCGTTGCGGGCCTGGTAACTGGCGATTCTGAGCGCATGACATTTCTTGCCCAGAAGCGCGTTGCCGCCGTAGCCGGAACCGTAGCTCTGGATGCCGAACTCTTCGGGGAAATGCATGATGTAGCGGCGTTCCGGGTCCAGTTCGCCGGTCGAGTGCAGCCCGCGCACGAACCGGCCCTCGCGCTCGATGCGCGCCAGCGCCTCGCTTCCCATTCGGGTCATCAGGCGCATATTGGCGACCACGTAGGGGCTGTCGGTGATTTCCACGCCCAGACGCGAAAACGGCGAATCGATGGGCCCCATGCAGTACGGAATCACGTACATCGTGCGGCCTTGCATGCAGCCGTCGAACAGGCCGTCCATCAGTTCATGGGCCTCATCCGGCGCCATCCAGTTGTTGTTGGGCCCGGCGTCGTCGCGATTGCGGGTACACACGAAGGTCAGGTGCTCCACGCGGGCGACATCGTCGGGATCCGAGCGATGCAGATAGCACTCCGGATGAGTCTCCTGGTTCAGCTCGATCAGATCGCCGGTATCGAGCATTTCGTTGATCAGCGCGGTGTTTTCCTCGGCGCTGCCGGTGCACCAGTGGATACGGGCCGAACGGGTCCGGCCGGCGACGGAATCGACCCAGTCGGCCAGTTCAGTCAACTCTGTGCTCATGAAAAATTCCAGGTTTTGAAGGGTTTCGGGGTTACGTCTTGCGCGTTCATGCGGGCTTGAATTCGGCCAGCTTGCGATCGACCAGTTTCAGCTTCGGCCGGAGATAAAGCGGCAGGCCCTGTTCATCGTAATCGGGGTAGTCCTCGCCGCGAATCAGCGGCTCCAGGTAGCGGCGCGCGGCCGGCGTGATGCCGAAGCCGTCGTCGGCAATATAGTCGGCGGGCATTTTCTTCTCGTGGTTGGCGATGTCTTCGAGCTTCGCCGTGGCAATCCGCCACTCGTAGGGCGCGTCACTGACCCGTTCGATCACCGGCATGACGCCTGTCCTGCCTTCCAGCGCCAGCTCCACGGCCACCTTGCCCACGGCGCGGGCATGCTCGACGTCGGTCCTGGATGCAATGTGACGCGCCGAGCGCTGCAGGTAGTCGCTGACCGCCCAGTGGTATTTGTGGCCCAGATTCGACTTCACCAGTTCGGCCACCACCGGCGCCACGCCGCCGAGCTGCTTGTGACCGAACGCATCGGTGCTACCGGCGTCGGCCAGGAACGTACCATCGGCGTAGCGCGCGCCCTCGGAGACCACGACGGAGCAGTAGCCGTGGCGCCTGACCGAATCGTCGACCGCGGCCAGAAACCTTTCCTCGTCGAACGCAACTTCGGGGAACAGGATGATCTGCGGGGGGTCGTGTTCTTCGCGCCGGGCCAGTCCGGCCGCGGCTGCGATCCAGCCGGCGTGCCGGCCCATGACTTCCATGATGAAGACCTTGGTCGAGCTCGAGGCCATCGACATTACGTCCAGGCTGGCCTCCATGATGGAGACTGCGACGTACTTGGCCACCGACCCGAAGCCGGGGCAGTTGTCGGTCACCGCCAGGTCGTTGTCGATGGTCTTGGGGATCCCGATCGCATTGAGCGGGTAACCCAGTTCCTCGGCCATCTTCGCCACCTTGTTAGCGGTATCGGCCGAATCGTTGCCGCCGTTGTAGAAAAAGGTACCGATGCCGTGGGCGTCCAGCACATCAATCAGGCGCTGGTACTCACGGCGATTTTCTTCCATGGACTTGAGCTTGTAGCGGCACGAGCCGAACACGCCGCCCGGCGTCTGCGCCAGCGCCCGAAGATCGGCATCGCTGAGACTTGCGGTATCGATCAACCGTTCTTCCAGCGCCCCGATAATACCGTCGGCGGCGGCAAATACGCTGCCGATCCGGTCCGAATTGGCGCGCGCGGTCTCAATGACCGAAGCCGCGGTGGCATTGATCACCGGCGTTACGCCGCCGGACTGGGCGTACAGAATGTTGTTCGCGGCCATTTTTACAATCCGAACGAGTTTGCAAGGGTGGAAAGAAATCTCTTCATAAGGATAAAACAAATCATCGGCAATGACCGACCCGAATCTTCGGGTGGTCAGGCATACCTGATTACGTACGTGTTTCAGCCATTTTTAAAACGAACCGCAGATTACGCAGATTTTCGCAGATTATTGAATTTGATATTTTTTGACCGACCATGGTGTGACTGCTGACTGTCTTGATCAGTTTGAACCGAAGCCTGTTTTCCACGGCGCGGATCGCTGCAGGGAAGATCATTCAAGATAAATCAACAATCTGCGTGAATCTGCGTAATCTGCGGTTACGTGGTTTTCCTGTCTCGGCGTGGCTGAGTCAACTACGTAATCAGGCAGGCATAAGAAGGCTTTCCTCGTGCCTTCCGCGTGCTGCTGGTGTCCTGCTTTGAGGATTGCCGGCCATGACCAATCCATTCCTCAATCCCGCCGAATCGGCAAATATTTGACACTTCGGGCTGCGCGCGTTACTTTTGCACGCTTGTCCAATCATCGATTTCCAACCCGACAATCATGCGAATTGTATTACTTGGTCCGCCCGGCTCCGGCAAGGGGACCCAGGCCGCCCTGCTCCGCGACCGGCTCGGCGTGGCACACATCTCCACCGGTGTTCTGCTGCGCGAGGCCGTAGAACAACGGACCGAACTCGGCCTTGAGGCCAAGTCCTACATGGACGCCGGCAACCTGGTGCCCGACGACTTGGTACTGGGCCTGATCGAGGAACGATTGGGTCAGTCCGACGTTTCCAATGGCTTCATCCTGGACGGCTACCCGCGCAATCTGGCCCAGGCCGAAGCGCTGGATACGGTGCTGGAACGCATCGGCCAGCCGGTTGATATCGCGGTATCGGTCACCGTCAACGAGGCCGAAATCGTCGACCGCCTGTCGAAACGCGCGGTCGAGGAAGGCCGCTCGGACGACACCGAGGATGTCATTCGCAACCGCCTGCGCGTATATGCCGAGCAGACCGCGCCGGTCGCCGGGCATTACGCCCAACGCGGCCAGCTACGCGAAGTCGACGGCATGGGCACGGTGGAAGAAGTCCATCAGCGCATGCTTGAAACGCTCAGGGACTGCTGACGCGCGCAGCGAACCGGATCAATTAGCCCTGGCTGGATTCCACCGGCGAAACCATTCGCGGCCAGGAGACCGCTCGTACGCGGAGATGGTCGCACGCTCGGGTCACCCGGTCGTCTTGCGCAGTAGGAATGTCCAGCATCCATCGACCTGTTCGCTTTGCAGCATCTCGTGACCGGTGCGCCGGCAGAAAACGGCCATGTCGATTTCAACCAGCGGGTCGTCGGCGCGCAGCTCCAGCACTTGGCCCGCATCCATGCCCGCCAGCGCTTTACGCGCGCGGAAAACCGGCTCGGGACACAGCAGCCCGGTGGCGTCAAGCGTTCGGTCGGCGGCTCTGATTTGCTTCATCCGGGGCTTCGAACAAATGGATTCGGGCATGATATCGCAGGCGCGCTATCCAACCACGACCCGGGGCCGTCATCCAATCGCCGACGGATTCGGCTCCTACAGCGGGCCGTAGCCACCTTTGTTGTAGGAGCGGTATCCGACCGCGATCAGACTCGATCAAGCGCCGGCGGCTTGATGGTTGCTGTGTTAATTTTGTCGCTTCCATTTCTTCCGTTTCAGGCAATGGGGAACCCGGGAGTCTCCTGACAACATGAACATTCATATTCTGGGCATCTGCGGTACCTTCATGGGCGGCATCGCGGCGCTCGCGCGTGCCGACGGACATACCGTCTCGGGCCAGGATCAGAACGTGTATCCGCCGATGAGCACCCAGCTCGAAGGGCTGGGCATCACGCTGGCCGAGGGGTATTCGGCCGATGCGATCCCGAAGCCCACCGATCTGGTCATCATCGGCAACGCGCTCAGCCGCGGCAATCCGGCCGTCGAGCACGTGCTCGACAACGGGCTGAACTACGTCTCGGGACCGCGCTGGCTGGGTGAGAATTACCTCTCGGGCAAACGCGTGCTCGCGGTGGCCGGAACCCACGGCAAGACCACGACAGCGAGCATGCTGGCCTGGATTCTCGAGCATGCAGGGATGAAGCCGGGCTTCCTGATCGGCGGCATTCCGGGCAACTTCGGCATCAGCGCACGCGCCGGCAAGAAGATATTTGTCGTCGAGGCCGATGAATACGATACGGCTTTCTTCGACAAGCGCGCCAAGTTCGTGCATTACCGGCCGTCGATCGCGATCCTGAACAACCTGGAGTACGACCACGCCGACATCTATCCGGACCTGGCCGCGATCGAAACCCAGTTCCACCACCTGATGCGCACCATCCCCGGCAACGGCTGCGTCGTGGTCAACCAGCACGACGCCAACCTCAAGCGCGTGCTCGAACGCGGATGCTGGAGCGAGACGTCGACGTTCGGAATCGACGGCGAGACCGCGGCCGAGTGGCAGGTTCGCCTGCTCGAGCCGGCCGCACGCCGGCTGGAGATCACCCGCCAGGGCGCCTCCATGGGCACGCTGGAATGGACCCAGACCGGGCGCCACAATGCGCTGAACGCCGCCGCCGCCGTTGCCGCGGCCGAGCACGCAGGCGTCGACCCGGGCGATGCGGTTGCGGCACTGACCGAATTCAAGGGCGTCAAGCGCCGCATGGAATACCTGGGCCAGACCGGCGGCGTGCATGTCTACGACGACTTCGCGCACCATCCGACCGCAATCCGCCTGACCCTGGAAGGCCTGCGCCGGTCGGTTGGCGGCGCGCGCATCCTGGTCGCGCTGCAACCGGCCAGCAACACGATGCGCGCCGGACATCATCTCGATCAACTTGCGCCGGCACTGGCGCCGGCCGACTTCGTGTTCCTGCACTCCACCGAGCCGCTGGACTGGGATCCGTCGGAAGTCTTCGCCAAACTGCAAGCCGGTGGGCGCTTCCGCGGCCAGGTCGACAACCTGCTGGGCGATATCCGGGCCGAGGCGCGCGCCGGAGACCACGTGGTGTTCATGAGCAATCGCGGCTTCGGCAACGCACCTCACCGATTTCTCGATGGCACATAACAGGCCCGAATTTCCCGGCACCGAATCGCTGCCGCTGTTCCCGCTGCCGCTGGTATTGTTCCCGCGCGCCCGGACGCAGCTGCGGATTTTCGAAACGCGCTACCTGGAAATGACCCGCGAGTGCTCCGCCGGCGGCACCGGATTCGGTATTGTTCACTTTTCGCCGGCTGGCGACAAGAGGCCGGCCCGCCACGCCGCCGTGGGCACCGAGGCGCTGATCGAGGATTTCTCGACCCTGGACGACGGCTTGCTGGGCCTGGAAGTGCGCGGCAGTCGGCGCTTTCGCATTCGCTCGACGCGCGCCCGAGAAGACGGCCTGATCATCGGCGAGGTCGAATGGCTGCCGGCCGAACCGCGCCAGCAAGTGCGGCCGGAACATGCGGTGTTGCAGAGCGTTCTCAGGGAACTGCTACAGCACCAGGCATTCGCCGAAATCATCGAAGCCGATCCCGACGACGCCAGCGCGCTGGGCATGGCGCTGGCCTCGGTGCTGCCGCTGGAAACGGCCAGCGCCCAGGAATTGCTGGCCGTGACCGACCCGCACGACCGCCTGCGCGCACTGTGCTCGCTGCTGGAACAGGCACCGGAGGACAAACCGGACGATTGAGCATTGCCCGCATAAAAACCTGGAACCGCAGATTACGCAGATGAACGCAGATTCATGGATTATTCCAACGCTGCCTCCGAGCCTGACCGTTGGCAATCGTTCCGATAGCGAAAGATAAAGCAAAGAATTTTTTCCAATCAACTAATCTGCGTGCATCTGCGTAATCTGCGGTTCCGTGCCTTTTCAAGTCTGTCTCGAGGAATCAGGGTACCGAACGGACCAGCCATGGCGCGTCCGGACCGGGCCGGCGCCATTGCCAGTCGGTGCCGGTCGCGCGCAATTCGGCCAGCGCGCGGCTCGACGCCTGGTCGACTTCGCGCCAGGTGTTGAACATGCCCAGCCGGATGACCGGCTCCAGCACGCGGACCTGGACCAGCCAGACCGGCGTGGCGCCGGGGCTCAGTCGCGCCCCGGAATCCCAGGCCCTGAGCAGCACGACCCGGTCGTCAGCCAGTATCCTGCGCAGCATCAGGTCGTCCGGTTCGCCGGCAAAATCGCGCGGCAGATGAATCCGGCGCGCCGGGCCGAGCGATTTGCCGAACAGGCTGCGCAAGGCCTTGGCGGAGAGTTCGGGCGGCCTGCGCCAGTCGCTTGCAAGCAACGCCTGCTCGAACTCGACCCGGTCCAGCGCCAATTGCACATCGAAACGCCGACTGTCGACCGGGCCTATGCGTGAAAGTCGCTCGGGCAGCGAGCGCCACTGCCCTTCCCACCAGTCGGTCGCTTCCACCATGCGGACCGGCTGCGTCAGCTCATGCATGCGCGCGAATTCCGAATAACGCTGCGGGACAAATAACAGCACGGTCGCCACCCACGCAACAACGACCGCGGCTAGCATCCAGCCCGATCCGGCATGCATGCTCGCACGTGCCCGATAGCCGATCCCGGTCAACGCCAGCCAGCCCATGGCCAGTGCGAGACCGGTGACCAGACCATTCAAGGTCGCACGTGCCAGATAGAACTCGGCAAATGCCACCAGCGCCAGCAACGCAACAGTGGTCAGGTACAGCCACTTGCGCTGGCGCGGCCGAAAATCCTTGGCGATGATCAGCGCTGCAAAACCCGGCACCAGCACAGACAGCACGAAATCGACGTTCGGCACCTGACCGATGGTGCCGGCCAGATCCGGTCGACCCAGCAGAAACCCCATCAGCGCGTTCAGTATCAGCGCCAGCAGCCAGCCGCCCAGCGTTGCGAGCAGCCAGTGGAGCAAGGCGTTCCATCGCCGCTGGACCAGCAGCAGCATGGCAACGACTGCGATCAGCACCAGCGACACGGGCCGCGATACGCTCATGGCCACGATGAAGAACAACGGGTCGGTGAAATGACTGCGCAGGCTGGCCGCCAGCCCGGAAAGCTCGAACCCGGACTCCCAGGCGGCGGTCGACAGCGGTGCCAGCAGCAATGCGCCGACCAGCGCACCCAGTGAAGCCACCAGCAGCAATCCCAGCGCCATCACGGAAAGCACCTCGCGCCGACCCGGTTCGACCAGACCGCCGAACCAGCGCCCCAGTCGCGGGTGCCGGCGCAGCCACAGAGCCAGATTCTTCAACCACCACGTCGATCGCCGGGCAGTCGTTTCGTAGATTCTGCGGGTCACCCAGATCAGCAACCAGCCGCCGATCACCAATACCAGCAGCAACAGCGTCAGCCGTCCACCGAACTCGGCGGCAAGCTCCAGAGATTCGCCGAACAGCGCACCCGGCAGCAGCATCACCGGGGCCCACACCGCACAGGCAATCAGCATGCGCGGCACAAAAGTCGCCGGTGGCATGCCCATCGAACCGGCCACGATCGGCACCACCGGCCGCAACGGCCCGATGAAGCGGGCGATAAAGATGCTCTTGCCCCCGTGGCGAACAAAAAACTGCTCGCCCAGATCCAGCCAGTGACCGTGCACGGCGAACGGCCAGCGAGTCCGGAGCTGATCGCGATAGCGGTAGCCCAGCCAGAAGCTCACACCGTCTCCGGCCACGGCGCCGGCGATAACGGCGACGGTCAGGACCAACAGCAGCGGCATATCCCAGCCAACCATCGCGCCCAGCAGGAACAGCAGCAGAATGCCCGGCACGAGAATGCCGATCAGGGCCAGCGCCTCCAAGAACGCGAGCGCAAAACCCATGCCGATCACCCAGCCCGGATGGGCCGCCGACCATTGCAACAACTGCTGAAAATCGGGCAAGTTCATTCCTGTTGTTGGTAAAAGCAAGCCACAGATTACGCAGATTTACGCAGATTATTGCATTTCAACCAGACTCAATAATCTGCGTAAATCTGCGTAATCTGCGGTTCCGTGGTTTTACTCATGGATCGCTGCAAATCCGTGTAATCTGTGGATCGGTTTTCGCCCAAACAACCAAAAAGGACCGCATTACGATGACTTCACTGGCAGGCAAGACGCTTTTCATCACCGGCGCATCCAGGGGCATCGGCGAAGCCATCGCGCTGCGCGCCGCGGCCGATGGCGCAAATATCGTGATCGCCGCCAAAACAGACCAGCCGCATCCGAAACTGCCCGGCACCATCCACAGCGTGGCCGAAGCTGTCGAAGACGCCGGCGGCAAAGCGCTGCCGCTGAAGCTCGACATCCGCGATGAGCAGGCCGTGGCCGAGGCCATGAAGCAGGCCGCCGACCGCTTCGGCGGTATCGACATCCTGGTCAACAACGCCTCGGCGATCTACCTGGCGCCCACGCCCGAAGTCCCGATGAAAAGGTTCGACCTGATGTTCGGCGTCAACGTTCGCGGCACGTTCGTCTGTTCGCAGGCCGTACATCCGTACCTGAAGCGTGCCGACAACCCGCACATCCTGAATCTGTCGCCGCCGCTGAACATGAAATCGAAATGGTTCGCCCCGCACGTCGCCTACACCATGGCCAAGTACGGCATGAGCATGTGCGTACTCGGCATGGCCGAAGAATTCCGCACCGACCGGATTGCGGTCAACGCGCTGTGGCCGCGCACCGTCATCGCCACCGCGGCGCTGGCGATGCTGGGCGGCACCATCAAGCCCGAGAACTGCCGCAAGCCCGAAATCCTGTCCGATGCCGCGCACCGGATTCTGACCCGGCCTTCGGACCAGGCCACCGGCAACTTCTACATCGACGACGAAGTGCTGGCCCAGGCCGGCGTCACCGACCTCGCGCAGTACGCGGTCGATCCCGGCCGGGAACTGGCCGTCGATCTGTTTGTCGACTGACCCCGGTCCCATCGTTCCGGTGCGGCCGAAGGCGGAACCCGGAATCTCGAATCAGACCGCGGGCACCGGCGCGAGGTCCCGGATAACGCCGCGCTATGCGCGTCGTTTCCGGGACGACGGTGGTATGAACGCTTTCGTGCTCCTCCATCACGAAAAGCTTGATGGTGCGTTTCGCTACGCTCAACGCACCCTACGCGGGCGATAGCGACTTTGTAGGGTGTGTTGAGCGTAAGCGAAACGCACCATCCTGCACGCGACAGCGGGCCGTGAAACGACTCGGAGGCTCTGCAAGAACAAGCACTTGCCTTGCTTCTCAATCTGCTTGCCCATAGGCGCCTCCACCATCGCCGATCAAACGTATGTCAGCGCGCCCTTCGCCGCGGCGATGGTGTCGTCGATCTCGCGCTCGCCGTGCGCGCTGGAGACGAAGCCGGCCTCGAACGCCGACGGGGCGAGGTAGACCCCGGCATCCAGCATCGCGTTGAAGAAGCGCTTGAACGCTTCGAGATTGCAGCCGGCGGCGTGGTCGAAGTTCTCGATGCGCTCGCGGTCAGTGAAGAAAAGGCCGAACATGCCGCCCACGGCGCTGACCGCCATCGGCACGCCGGCCGATTCGGCCTCGGCGTGAATGCCTTCGGTCAGGCGAAGCGTATTGGCGGTCAGTTCCTCGTAGAAACCGGGCTCGGTGATCAAGTCCAGGTTGGCCAGTCCTGCTGCCATGGCCACCGGATTTCCCGAAAGTGTGCCGGCCTGGTAGACCGGCCCTTCGGGTGCGATCATTTTCATGTATTGGTGCTTGCCGCCGAACGCGCCTACCGGCATACCGGCGCCGATGACCTTGCCGAAGCAGCTCAGATCCGGCGTGACGCCGTACAGCGCCTGAGCCCCGCCCAGCGCAACGCGGAAGCCGGTCATGACCTCGTCGAAAACCAACAGCGCGCCGTGCTCGTCGCACAACTTGCGCAGGCCTTCGAGGAACCCGGGCGCGGGCGGAATGCAGTTCATGTTGCCGGCCACCGGCTCGACGAAGATACAGGCGATGTCGCCGGCATGCCGTTCGAAAAGCTCGCGCACCGAGTCCAGGTCGTTGTAGCGCGCGTTCAGGGTCAGCTCGGCCAGCTCCGGCGGCACGCCGGGCGAAGTCGGCACACCCAGCGTCTGCGCGCCGCTGCCGGCCTTGACCAGGAAGCTGTCGGCGTGGCCATGATAGTTGCCCTCGAACTTGATGAAGCGCTTGCGCCCGGTCGCCGCCCGCGCCAGCCTGAGCGCGCTCATGGCCGCCTCGGTGCCGGAATTGACCATGCGCACCCGTTCCAGCGACGGCACCAGCTCGCAGATCCGCTCGGCCATGGTGACCTCGCCCGGCGAGGGTGTGCCGAAGCTCAGCCCATTCGCGACAGCGCGCTGGACCGCTTCGATGATGTGCGGATGGGCGTGCCCGCAGATCATCGGCCCCCAGGACCCGATGTAGTCGATGTAGCGCTTGCCGTCGACGTCGAAAATGCATGCGCCCTCGGCGCGCTCGAAAAACAGCGGCTCGCCGCCGACGCCGGAAAAAGCGCGCACCGGCGAATTGACGCCGCCGGGAATGCGCGCCTGGGCGCGGACGAAAAGTTCGTGGCTATGGGTATTGGGCATCGGGGATTCCTGGATTTTTGATTGATGTCGACTACTCGACCAGCGTCAGGCGGTCCACCTTCCTGAACCCGCGCGGCAACAGGCCGCCGCGCTGGGCGCGTTCGCCCCAGTAGTTTTCGCTTTCGGCCCATGACAGGCGCAGGTAGCGCTGACCGGCCCAGACCAGGCAGTCCTGGCCCTTGACCAGCGCGATCGCGCCGGCCATGAACTCGCCTTCCTTGCGCGCCTTGGGCGGGATGTTGATCAGCTTGTTGCCCTTGCCCCTGGAAAGCTCCGGCAACTCGCTGAGATAGCAGGCAAGCAGGTGGCCGGTACTGGTGGCGCAGACGATCACGGCTTCTTCATCCTCGGTCACCGGCGCCGGCGGCAGCGCGTCAAAACCGGCCGGCACGCTGAGCAGGCGCTTGCCGGCCTTTTGCCGCGTGTACAGGTTTTCAAGCTTCGTGACGAAACCATAGCCGGCGGTGCTGGCCAGCAGTACCCGGTCGCTTGCATCACCCAGGGCCACGCCGCGGAAGGCGGCCCCGGCCGGCGGCGAGAATCGCCCGGTCAGCGGCTCGCCGTTGCTGCGCGCCGAAGGCAGTTCGTGGGCCGGCATCGAGTACGACCGACCGGTCGAATCCAGCACGCAGGCGAGCTGGTTGCTTCGGCCGCGCGCGGCGTGCATGTAGCCGTCGCCGGCCTTGTAGTTGAGTTCGTTGGCGTCGACCTCGTGGCCCTTGGCCGCGCGGATCCAGCCGTTCTCGCTGAGCACCACGGTCACCGGCTCGGACGGGACCAGATCGGTCTCCTTGAGCGCCTGGGCGGCCTTGCGCTCGACCAGCGGGGATCTTCTATCGTCACCGTACTTGTCGGCATCCTCGGTCAATTCGTCGCGAATCAACCGGGTCAATTTCTTCGGCGAGCCGAGAACGGCCTCAAGGGCCTTGCGTTCTTCTTCCAGTTCGTCACGCTCGCCGCGGATCTTCATTTCCTCCAGCTTCGCCAGGTGACGCAGTTTCAGTTCAAGAATCGCCTCGGCCTGGGTGCCGGTCAGGTCGAAGCGCTGCATCAGCACCGGCTTGGGCTCGTCGTTGCCGCGAATGATCGCGATCACCTCGTCGATGTTGAGATAGGCGATCAGGAAACCTTCGAGCACATGCAACCGGTCGACCACCTGGTCGAGCCGGTATTCCAGCCGGCGGGTAACCGTGGCGCGACGGAACGCGATCCACTCGGTGAGCATCTCGCGCAGGTTTCGCACGCCGGGCCGGCCGTCGTTGCCGATGACGTTCAGATTGACCCGGTAGCCCTTCTCGAGATCGGTGGTGGCAAACAGGTGCGCCATCAGGGCCTCGATATCGACCCGGTTGCTGCGCGGAATGATCAGCAGCCGGGTCGGATGCTCGTGGTCCGACTCGTCGCGGATATCGGTCACCATCGGCAGTTTCTTCGCCTGCATCTGGGCGGCGATCTGCTCCAGCACCCGGGCCGGCGAAACCTGGTACGGCAGCGCGGTGATGACGATGACGTCTTCCTCGCGTTCGTACACGGCGCGCTGCTTGACGCTGCCGTGGCCGCTCTCGTACATCGCCAGCAATTCCTCGCGCGGCGTGACGATCTCGCCGGCGGTGGCAAAATCCGGGCCCTGGATGTGTTCGCAAAGCTCGGCCACGGTGGTTTTGGGCTTTTCCAGCAAACGGATCGCGGCGCTGACGACTTCGCGCAGGTTGTGCGGCGGAATGTCGGTGGCCATCCCGACGGCGATGCCCTGGCCGCCGTTGAGCAGGATGTTGGGCACCCGCGCCGGCAGCAGCTTCGGCTCTTTCATGGTGCCGTCGAAGTTCGGCACCCAGTCGACCGTGCCCTGCCCCAGCTCTTGTAATAAAAGCTTCGCGTACGGGGCCAGCCTGGATTCGGTGTAGCGCATCGCGGCGAACGACTTCGGGTCGTCGGGCGAGCCGAAGTTGCCCTGGCCGTCGATCAGCGGATAGCGGTACGAGAACGGCTGGGCCATCAATACCATGGCCTCGTAGCAGGCCGAATCGCCGTGCGGGTGGAACTTGCCGATCACGTCGCCCACCGTGCGCGCCGATTTCTTGTGCCTGGAGGCCGCCGACAGCCCCAGTTCGCTCATCGCGTAGACGATGCGCCGCTGCACCGGCTTCAGGCCATCGCCGACGTGCGGCAGGGCGCGGTCCAGGATGACGTACATCGAATAGTCCAGATAAGCCCGCTCGGCATACTCCTTGAGCGGCATCTGTTCGAAGGGGAGATTGGGAGTTTCGTTGCTCATGGGGGGTATTGTCGCGCATGTTCAAGGCGGTCGCGCGCGCACCTCAAGCCGACCAGGCGTATCAGTCGCCTCTCGAAGCCCGTTCCGTCAGCGCCCGCCAGATTCCGATTGCAAGATGCAACGACTGGCCCGCGGCAATCAGCAACAGACATATGATCAGAATCCACACCGTCGCCAATCCCAGATGCGTGCTCGATACGAACGGCACACCGCCGGTGAACATGAACGCGAGCAAGAGCAACACGACCGAAACCAGGCACAACAACCCGGCCGTCGAAAGGCCCGTGGCTACCAGACGGAGAAGCCTGAAGCCGCCGCGCTCGGGCCGATGAATCCAGTCGATCATGGGAAAGTTCCTTCATTCGAATGCCAGAAGCTTAACACTCGAAGAATCGGTTCGGCGGCGCAGAAAGGTGGCGCAACGGCACATGCTCGGCACGGGGATCGGTTATCTTCGCCGGCAATGATTCAGCTCGAACACATTACGCTGCGGCGCGGCGTCGAGGTACTGCTCGAAGACACGAGCCTGACCGTGCACGCCGGCCAGAAAATCGGCCTGGTCGGCCCCAACGGCTGCGGCAAGTCCAGCCTGTTCGCGCTGCTGCTGGGCGATCTCGATCCCGATACCGGCGAGGTCCGCATTCCGGCCGACTGGACCGTGGCCCATATGGCCCAGCAGATCAGGGAACTGGACCGACCGGCAATCGAATACGTGCTCGACGGGGATCGCGCGCTGCGCCGGGCGGAAAAAGCGGTCGCCGATGCCGACGCTTCCGGCGACGGCGAGCGCATCGCGCACGCCCATCAGATGTTCGACGATGCCCGCGGCTTCGACGCGCCGGCGCGCGCCGGCGCGCTGCTGAATG
>JBBDSL010000102.1:0-21999 GCA_040904965.1 Wenzhouxiangellaceae bacterium | reverse complement strand
GCGAAGCGCCACAGGAACGCTGAATCCTAATTTATCAGGTTGAAGGACCACTAGGAAGAAAACTATGCCGTCCAGCGAAAAAGAAACTCTTGCCACGCTTGAAGGCGTCTCGCGAGTCTATCGCACGCAATATGTGGAGACCCATGCACTTACGGACATCAACTTGGAAATCAACTCCGGAGAATTTCTTGTACTGACCGGACCTTCCGGCAGCGGTAAAACTACGTTACTGTCAATTCTTGGCTTGATGGAGCCACCCAGTGGGGGCCGTCTAGTCATCGCTGGTCAGGAGATATCCGGTTTGGACCGAAAGATGCGGGCGCAGGTCCGAGGCCAACACATCGGTTTCGTCTTCCAGTTTTTCCACCTTATCCCCGATCTGAGTATTGAAGATAATGTTGCCTTGCCAATGCACTATGCAGGGCGACCAGCCAACGAAATTCGTCAACGTGTAAGCGAATTACTTGAGCGATTGGAGCTCGCGCATCGCAGCAGTCATTTGCCGGTGCAGTTATCTGGCGGCCAAAAGCAAAGAGCTGCAATTGCCAGGGCGCTCGCAAATCGACCAAAACTGATTTTGGCTGACGAACCTACAGGCAATCTTGATACAGAAACCGGCAACCAGGTCATGGATTTGTTCCATCAGTTGCACGAGGAGGGGCACTGCATCTGCTTGGTCACCCACGATCTGAGTCATGTAAAAGATGCGGATCGTCATCTCAAGCTGCAGGATGGCAGGATCGTGGCATGATTCGGCTACTGAGCAGCACGGCCGCACGGCGGCTTCTGCAAGACCGGTCCTTCGCTTTGAGCACATTGCTGTCACTGTCGGTCGCAGCTGTCATGTGCGCCTTGACATCCGCATGGATGTGGAGCCAATTTACGGTCCAGATTCCCTATCGATCCATTGAATCGCTGTGGTTCATACAGGTCATATCTTCCAGTTCGCAAGCGGATGATTTGGGGTCTGAAATGCAGTCATCGGTTGTGGCGCTCGACAGGTTCGTGAATCGCCAGGATTTGTTCGAAGATGTGCTTTTGGCCAAATCCGAGTCGGCGGTTGTCTATTTAAATAACGACGACACCAGACTGGATGGGACCCGGATCCGTGCTTTGGTCCATAAACCGAATTTGTACACTGTATTGGGCATCGACCTGGTCGCAGGGGTGAGACCTCGGGCGGATCATCAAGAGGTTGCGGTAACCCATGAATTCGCACTCCGAAATTTTGGCGCCATCGACGACGCGTTAAACAAGTCCATCCGAACCAACAAGAATCCTTACACCATTACAGGAGTGTTAAGCGAAAACTTTGTGGCCCCGTCTCTGCTGGGACCGCAAAGAAATCAGTACGGGGCTATCGACTTGTACCGACCAACCGCGCGGCTGTTTGACGCTGATACCGAAAGAATGCGAGACCGCGCAGAACGTTGGCTGGTGGTAGGGCGATCTGAGAAGAATGGAAAGCTCATTGAACGGCAGCTTGAAGCTCTCCTTTCGGAAATTGCAGCGGAAATGGGGCGCTGGAATCTGGATGTCGACGTACGCCCCCTTCGCGTACATATGCTTGGAAACGCACCCGCAACCGGGACCGTTCTCCTAGCCGCTGCATTGGTGCTCGCTGCGTCTACGATTTTCGGCGTCATGCTGCTCGCGGCTGCGCGTTTCGCCAAGAGATCGAGCAACATTTACGCTTTGATTTCGAGCGGAGCGACACCTGCGGGAGAATGGGCTTTTGAACGCTACGAGGCCCTTTTAATTGCGGGTCTGTCAGGCATTTTAGCTCTAGTGTTAATGTTCGCGGTCCTGCCGCTGCTCGATCTCACCATTGTCGCAGGGGGAGTCGTAGATAGCAAGTTTGTGCTGCACGGCATTCTCGCGACGCTCGCATGGACGGCATTGCTTGCGGGAATCTTGACCCTGGTTGCATCGACTGTTGCGCCTGCCGAGAACCCTTGGATGCGACGCTTACAAACCCTGGTGGGTCTGTCAAAAAAGGGCTCGCACGGCCCGCTTCAAATGATACTCCAAGGCATTCAAGTGCTGGTCGCACTTGCTTCGGTAACCCTTCTGCTGATGATGCTTGATACAGCTCGTTCAACGCTTGCCGCGTCCGCCAGCGTGGATTACTCAGGAATTGTTCAATGGGAATTGGAATACCCCGCAGGGACAAGCGCGGACATGATGCGTGGGGATCTGGAGCTGCTACGTTCCAACGCGCGCTCGCACCCGTCGGTTAATACTGCCACGATAAGCCTTGCTTCAGCATTGGATTTGTTAAGCGATTATCCCGTTTCTTATTCCGGGCCTCGATTGACCGGCACGGAGACCGTGCGTGATGTTAAGGCGGACGGATCTTTCATCCTGGAAAGTCGCCGCGAGGACAATGCGCAAGCAGAAAGCTCAATGCTTCGCTACACATTAATCGTTGCGCCTGTGGAACCGGATTTCTTTACCCTGTTGGATTATCAGCCCACGCAAGGACGTATTTTTGAGCAATCTGAAACCGACGTCACTGTACTGACTCCAGCCGCATCCCGTGCTTTGTTCGACACGCCGGCCAGCGTGGTGGATGAGCTCGTTCCCGCATTGCCGCGGATAGAGCGAAGTCAGGACTCTGAGAAGATGTGGCATGGAGGGATCAGGGCTATTGGCGTAGTGGAAGATCGCCGAATCCACCATGCGCTTGCGGGTCTGCAGCCTCTGGTCCAATCGCCTGTGGCTTTCGTCCCATATATTGGGCCAAACATCAACCCCGACAGCACCGTAAGTTCCCGCGGGTACCTGCTTCTTTCCTTGCTGCCGGATAAGGAGGCGCCCAACCGCCTGCTTGAAGACCATTTGCAAGATAGCCTGGTTCCGGGTTTGCGGGCATCAGCTACGGTCCTGGAAGATGAGAAAAACAAACGGCTTCGCCAGCATCTGGTGGGATCATTGGGCATTTTATTGATCGGCATCTTGGTGATTTCTTCCGCAGCGCTCAGCGCATGGGGAAGCGGCCGCTTATCGGCCCACGGAAGAAGGCAGGAAATCGCCGTACGATTGGCGCTAGGTGCCGACGAATCGCGGTTGATCCGGAGAGTTCTGACCAAAGAATTGACTGGACCTGTATTACTGGGCGTGTTATGGCTCTGTTTCGTCACGGTAGTCGAAACATTTGGACGTATTCTGGGACTCTCTGGACTGGTTGAAATCATAGACGGCATTATCGCCATCGGGATTGTGCTGACTGCAGTTGCACTGGGTGCATTGTTTGGTGTTCGTGAGCCTGTATTGAAACCCCCAATGGAAGTGCTGCGGGCAGAGTAATCACAAAACCGTCGTCACCACGCTTGTACGGCGGTTGGGTGTCACGAATGATGTGCGCGTCCAGGAATGCCGGCTTGCCGCCAACGATGCGCACGCCCTCCCAGAGGCCGTCGCCCAGCACGAAGCCCGAGTCGAATACCGAGACCTGCGCCTCGGATTCGGGCTTGAGTTCTGCGTTGATCCTGATCCTGTATTGCCCCTGGTTGGTCATGCGCGCACCGCAATCCGTTCCGAGTAGGTCGGTCAAGTCTAACCCCGGCTCGGCCCGCGGTCCGGGGAACCTGGGACGCTACCGCCATTTGCGATTCCTGTCCGCAAAAGCTTTCACGACCTGTCAACCGCGCCGCCGGGTTAATATTGACCACAACAACAACACGGGGAGAGAGTAATGAGAGCCATATCCAGATTCCTGAGAACCCTGCTGGTGCTACTCGTCATCGCCATTGGCGGCATCGTGGCCTACGCCTACAGCGGGTACTACGACCTGTCGGTGGGCACCGGCCACAATGCCGTCACCCACTGGTTTTTCGAAACGCTGCGTGACAACTCGATCGAGCGGCGCGCGGCCGCAATCGAGGTACCGCCGCTGGAGGGCGCCGAAATGGTCCGGGCTGGTGCGGTCGGCTACGACCAGAGTTGCGCCGGCTGCCACGGGCGGCCCGGGCGCGAACCCAGCGACAGCTTCGACCCGCGCCCGCCGGCGCTCACGCGCGGCCAGGGCGATCCGGCCGCCACGTTCTGGGCGATTCGCAACGGCATCAAGATGTCGGCCATGCCGGCGCGCGGCGAAGATCAAATGAGTAACGAGGACGCCTGGCAGATCGTCGCGTTCCTGCAGACCGCATCCAGCCTAACCGAAGGCGAATACCGCGAACTGGTCGAGCCACCGCCCGAGCCGGAACCGGCCGAAGACAACGCCGCGGAAGCTGAAGCAGGCGACGGCGAAGTTCAAGGCGAAGATGAGGGCGGCGACGGGGAATCGGGCACAGGCGATGAAGAGCAGCCCGAAAGCGAGGACGACCCACCGGGCGAGCCCGAAGGCGAGGATGCCGACGGTTGAACGGGTTGGCGTTTGCTGACCGAAACCGCACCCCCTCCCTGACCCGCCCCCGCTTGCGGGGGAAGGTCAGGGAGGGGCGCAATCCACGCCTGAGTCGATGATCCGGAGATCCCAATGTTGAAGCTGATCCGAACCGTTGCGGCAACACCGCTGCTCCTGTTACTTGCCGCCGTGGCCCTTGCCGACCCGGCGACCGCCGATACGCATGCCCCCGCCCAGGGCCGCGTGGTCGAACCCGGCGCAGCGGTACTGGCTCCACGCGAACGCGTGGAACCGGAGAACCGCCTGGTCGCCGACCGGCTCAAAAATCTGCTGCCGCGTCTGATGGAAGAATCCGGACTGGACATGTGGCTGGTGCTCAATCGCGAGTACGCCGAAGACCCGGTCTACTTCACCGTGGTGCCGCAACCTTCGTTCGCTGCACGCCGTACCACCATGCTGATCTTCGCGCGCAACCCGGACGGCAGTGTCGACAAGCTCAGTGTCAACCGTTATCCGCTCGGCGAGCCGTACCAGTCCGAATGGTCCGGCGGCGACCTGGACGAACAGTGGGCCGCGCTCGGCGAGCTGATTGCCGAACGCAATCCCGAACGCATCGGCATCAACGTCTCGCGCACCTGGCCGGAGGCCGACGGCCTGAGCCACGGACTGCATCAGCGCCTGCTGGATGCCCTGCCCGAGGGCTTCGCCGCACGCCTGGAGCCGGCCGAAGAGCTGGTTGTTCGCTGGATGGAAACGCGCAGCGAGGCCGAACTGGAACTCTATCCGCACATCGTCGCACTGGCCCGCGGTGTAATCGCCGAGGCCTTTTCCAACCGCGTGGTCACGCCCGGGGTGACCACCACCGACGACGTCGCCTGGTTTATCCGGCAGCGCTTCGAGTCGCAGGGCCTGCCGATCTGGTTCATGCCCTATGTCAATGCCCAGCGACCCGGCCAGGACTGCACCGCCGATTCTCCATTCTGCGGCGAGGAGGGCATTATCCACAGAGGCGACGTGCTGCATACCGACGTCGGCATCTGCTACCTGAAGCTTTGCACCGATACTCAGGAAATGGGCTACGTGCTGAAATCCGGCGAAAGCGATGTGCCGGATGGACTGAAAAGCGCATTGGCCGCCGGCAACCGCTGGCAGGATCTGCTCACCGACCAGTTCGTTACCGGACGCAGCGGCAACGAGATCCTGGAAGCCGCCCAGCGGGCCATGGCCGGCGAGCCCTGGAGCTTCAATATCTACACCCACCCGATCGGCTACGTCGGTCATGCGCCCGGCCCCACCATCGGCATGTGGGACAAGCCCGGCGCCATTGCCGAAACCGGCGACTGGCCGCTGCATCCGAACACGGCCTACGCCATCGAAGGCAACGTCGCCGTGCCGCTGGAAGCCTGGGACGGTCAGCACGTGCAGATCAAGCTGGAGCAGAGCGCGTATTTCGACGGCGCGCGCGTCATCTACCTGGCCGGGCGGCAGACCGGGTGGCACGTGGTGCGGTGACGGGACGTGACCTGCTGTTCTGGAGCCTGTTCGCGGCGCTGGTCCCGCAGGCGCTATGGGTCCGGAAGACGGCCGTTCGCTTTCCGCCCGCCGACGGTCCAGCGAGCGGCAATATCGGACAGGGCGACACGACGATCCGGCTGCTGGCCATCGGCGATTCGATCGTCGCCGGCGTCGGCGCGCGCACGCTGCGCAATGCCCTGGTCGGCCAGTCAGCGGAGCGCTTGGCACAGGCCACCGGAAGCCGTGTGAACTGGACGGCCAGCGGCAAGAGCGGCCTTGGCAGCCGTGACGTCGCAAGGCAAATGTTGCCGCGCGCAGCGGATGCCGCCGACGATGCGCAGTTCGACGCAATCCTGGTCTCGGTCGGCGTCAACGACGTGATTTCGCTGCACGGCATCGACCGCTGGCGCAGGGACGTGAAGGCGTTGCTTCAGGCGCTGTCGAGCCGCTGGCCCGGGGCCGTGATCGCGTTTAGCGGCCTGCCGCCCATGAACCACTTCCCGGCCCTGCCGCGACCGCTGCGTGCGTTGTTAGGACTACGCGCCCACCAGTTCGACCGGGTGCTGCGCGAATTGCTGGAGGATCATGCGGAAGTCGTGCACATCCCGCTGGCATTCGAAGCCCGGGAAGACAGCTTTTGCGACGACGGTTTCCATCCGTCGGAGCAAAGCTACGCGGAATTCGGGCGGTTTGCCGCCGATGCTATCGCGCGCAGGATTCACCTGGGCAATATATCCGCAAGTCGCGCAAGTCGGGACATGCACCAAGGGGCCTGATCCTGACACCGTGCTGATCGAACGTTCTTGCTGAACCGCCTGTATTCGACAATAATCGCCGTACGTCGCCCAGGGAGGGCCATGTCATGCCTTATGTCAGAACGGCGGTATTCTGGTTCATCGCCCTGCTCGTCATCCTGGTCGTCGGTTTCTGGAAGAGCTACTTTTCTGTCTTCTTCGACGGCCCGGCCCGCGCCCATCATTTCCACGGCCTGGCGATGCTGGCCTGGGTGCTTTTGCTGATCAACCAGGCCTGGCTGATGCGGGCGCGGAAGATCGAACTCCACAGAAAGACCGGGAAGCTTTCCTACGTGATCGCCCCGCTGGTGGTGATTTCCGGAATCGTTGCCACCTATTACAACATCGGCCGCATGGAGGATCCGCTCCAGCCCTTCGCGCTCAGCATCTTCCACCTCGGCCTGTATTCGACGCTTGCGTTCGCGATTCTCTATTCACTGGCGATGATTCATCGCCGGGACGTCCAGTACCACGCGCGCTACATGATCGCGACCGCACTGGTATTCGTGGTGCCTGGACTGTCGCGCGCCATGGCTACTTATGTCGCGCCCACCAGCCTGCCTTCGCTGTCGTTCTACCAATGCCTGTGGGTGCCGCTGTTCATGGGCTTGCTGCTTGTTTTCTACGAATGGCGCCAGGGGCGTGTACGTCCCCCTTTCGTGGTCTTCTCCGTCATCTGGGTAATCCAGATGGCGCTATGGCACCTGCTTCCACAACTGCAATTCTGGCGAGACTTCACAGCCTGGTCGGCAAAAGCGGCGGGCTGAAGACGAACGGCACGCGGATTTCTTACAGCCGAATCCAGAAACCCGGCCGGCTCATCATCCCCCCAGGATTTGCGGGTTGAGTTGCCAAAGGGTGTAGTTGAGCACGCCGGCGAAACTGACCCAGGCGAGGCGGGGCGGCGGCGGCCAGCCAGGCGACCAGGCCAATAACCTGCCGGCCCGGCGAAGGAATCGGTGGGTTAGTACGTGTCATCGACATTTCTCCTCGCAAAGGTGTCGCGAGTCGACGCACTCAGACTCCAGCTTGATTCAATTCTGCATGGGAATGTCCTCGTCCCATCGAAAGCCGATGCCACCGGCCTGCCAGACACCTTCACCGAGCGGACTCGGCCCCTGGATATTGACCCGCAGCGACAATCCGTAATGGGGTCTGAACTCTTCGACGCCGCGAACGGTGCTGCGGTGCATGATCCGCAGGCCCTGTTGTTCGACCGGCAGGTGCGCCTCGGGCGACGCACGATGCGCCACGGCCAGGTTGTCGATGAAGATGCAGTCGTGCGCCCGGTACTCGTAGGCGATAGCGTATCCGTTGCTCAGACCGGCATCGAGAATGTCGTTGTATTCGTGACACAGGCGCTTCAATTCTTCGGCATTCAACAGGCGAAAGCCGTCGCCGTCGCGCAGCTTTTCGATCACGGCACCGGTCATGCCCAGATGCAGCCAAAGACTCTTTAGTCCCGAGATGGGATGCTCATGCACCGCCGGATGCACGACGCCGGAAGCCGAGTTGACCGACGACAGGCGGCTCCAGAATTCCTGCCGCTCCTCGGGAAGCG
Source organism: Wenzhouxiangellaceae bacterium (assembly GCA_040904965.1). Taxonomy (GTDB): domain Bacteria; phylum Pseudomonadota; class Gammaproteobacteria; order Xanthomonadales; family Wenzhouxiangellaceae. The sequence continues at coordinate 13,778 of JBBDSL010000102.1, read as the reverse complement.
CGTCGTATGCGCCGCCTTGGTGCGCGAACCAGGTTCCGCCGCCTTTTTCGGCCGACCGGACGATGTGGTAGCCGGCGTGCGAAAAGGTATCCGTGTTGAAGCTACCGTCGTTATGCCACTGCGGACCCACGCCCGGAATGCCGTGCCGGCGATCGTTCGACAGGCGGAAGATATGCTGATTACCATCGGGCGTGGCCGGATGCACGCCGTGGGTGCTGTGCAAGGCCTTGCCGCCCCACCAGGCGCTGGCGCGGAGGAAATCGTCGGGCGAGATCTGCTCATCACTCTTGAAGACAAGAAAGCCCCGCTGCGCCATTTCGTGTTCCAGCGCTTCCACAACTTCGGGCGGCGGCGGATTTTCGGCGGACAGGTCAATGCCGTGCACTTCAGCACCAATCGGGTCGAGCGGGATGATCTTGCCGCCTGCTTTTTCAATCGTGCCAACGCGCGAGGGATCGAGCTGTGGAATCTTGATCAAATCAATTTTTGATGAAATTGCGTTATCAATCATAGCGTTAACGATAACGCATCGACAGTGAAAACGAAAGGAGGGCGACGAGCAGTGAGACCGTACAGCCATATCGTATCGCTTCGCTTATCGATTACAAACTGGCCAGCTCGCCAACAGATCGATTCGCAATGCCGAGAGTGCCCGGCGTTCTCAGCGCTTCCGCCTGCTACGGTTACTCCTCCTCGACCTGCTCGACAATAAGCCGATGCGCGGTGAGCCGTAGCGCGTTTATGCGGATGAAGCCGCGCGCGTCCTGCTGGTCATAGCCGCCGGCAATGTCCATGGAACTGAGGTCCGGATCATAGAGAGAACTCGGGCTCGAACGTCCCTCCACGATCACGTTGCCCTTGAACAGGCCGAGTCGGACCTCGCCGTCGATCAGCTCGGAAGACTTCCGGAATGCCGCCTCGATGAAGTCCATCTCGGGCGAGAACCAGAATCCGTTGTAGATGATCTCGGCAAAACGAGGCGAGAGCATGTCGCGCAGGCGCCGCACCTCGCGGTCCATCGCAATCCCCTCAAGTTCGCGCAGCGCGGCGTGGAGGATGGTGCCGCCGGGCGTTTCGTACACGCCGCGCGACTTGATGCCGACAAAACGGTTCTCGACAATGTCGATGCGGCCGATGCCGTGTTTTCCTCCGATACCGTTGAGATAGCCGAGCAGCGCCACCGGATCGGTGATCTTGGTGCCGTCACCAAGGTGCTCGACTTCGACCGGCATCGCGTCCTTGAACCGCACGACGATCCGGTCGACTGCATCCGGGGTGTCCTCCAGCGCACGCGTGAGCTTGAACATGTCGGCCGGCGGCGCCGCATCAGGATCTTCCAGCAAGCCGGCCTCGTAGGACCGGTGCATGACATTTTCGTCGCTGGAATACGGCTTCTCGGCCGTGGCTTCGACCGGAATGTGGTGCTCGGCGGCAAAGGCAAGCAGATCCTGCCGGCCCTGAAAGCGTGCGAGGAACTCCGGATCCTTCCACGGCGCGATGATCTCGAGGTCCGGCGCCAGCGCGGCAAAGGCCAGCTCGAAGCGGACCTGGTCGTTGCCCTTGCCCGTCGCGCCGTGGGCGAGCGCGGTCGCGCCGACCTTCCGGGCAACCTCCACCTGGCGTTTGGCGATGACCGGCCGCGCCAGCGCCGTACCGAGCAGGTAGCGGTTCTCGTAGACCGCCTTCCCGGCGATCGCGGGCCAGATGAAATTCGTGACGAACTCGTGCCGCAGGTCTTCGACAAACACCTCGCTCGCCCCGGTCGCGCGGGCCCGGCGCTCGATATCGTCAAAGTCCTCGAGTTGACCAACGTTCGCAACAAAGGCGACAACGTCATAGCCCTGCTGGAGGAGCGTCTTTAGAATGCAGGCGGTATCGAGACCACCGCTGTAGGCGAGGACGACTTTCTTCCCGGACATGATGTTTCGCTCGGCTTGGGACGACAACCAAGAGGATAAAGCAGCGGCACGGGCAAAAAATGAGAACCTGCAGCCCCCACCCATAGTCGGACAATCAACGCTGAGATTTTTTACCCAACATCAGTTGCGGGTCAGGGCAAAACTCAGCAGCCACCGGCTCCCGCGCTCGATTCTGGAAACCCGGTGCTTATAAAGGTCCGGCCGGAACAGAATGATTCGCCCGAACAGGTCGAAAATATTCCGTTCACAGCCAAATTCACCACCCGCCTTGGGCTTGACCAGTACGCAGTTGAGCTTGTACAGCCGACCCTCGGACACCATATCCACGTGTGACATGATCTCGTGGCCCGCCGAATAACGGACCAGGTAGATGCTCAGGCGCCTGGACTGGAATAGAACCCTGTTTTTGACCTTGCCTTGCATTGCGTGCCTGTAAGCAGTAACCCCGCTATTGTCGGCGACACGATCGGCAATTTAAAGTGGGGGCCGCTATTTTCCTATAATCAAGAAAAGCCGGACACCCTCCGCCTGGGGAGCCTCCAGGGGATTCAATCAGCGTCTCGCTGGATTTTGGGCTGAACCGAGTGCCGGTCCGGGCGCGTTACCATGCCTGAACGATCCTGAGCACTTTCAAAACGGATGTCCATGAAACTGAAAATATCTCACCTGACCCGGTACGATTACAGCGTACCCGTCGAACTGAATCCACATACCCTGCTGCTGAAACCTCTTCAGCGATCGTATCTGGACACTCGATGCTACCAACTCCATATTGCTCCGGAACCAGAGGGCATGGAGGAGCGTTCCAGCATCGAGGGCAATCCGTTCTTCCAGGTCTGGTTCAGCGGGAAGACCGAGACGCTCGAGATCGAATCGGCGTTCGAGGTCGAGGTTCGGGCCTTCAATCCGTTTTCATTCATTATCAACCAGAGCTTCATTGACCGGACCGACCCCGGGGCGCCGCGCATTTTCGGGTACTCGCCGGGCGATGAAGCGCTTTTGCATCCCTCGCTCCAAACGGCCGCCAGCCCGGCTCTTCGTGCGTTTGCAGACAAGATCCTGGCCGATTCACCGGCCGACCCTATCGCCTATCTCAACACTTTGACCGCCAGCGTTCATTCAAAGTGGGCGCATATCGTTCGGGAGGAAGACAACCTGTGGAGCCCGGAAGAAACGTATTCTGCCGCGAAAGGATCGTGCCGGGATTTATCGTGGATGCTGATCCACATGCTTCGGGCTCAAGGCCTGGCGGCTCGCTTCGTCAGCGGATATGCGTTCAATCCGGAACTCGACGAGGGAAACGAACTGCATGCATGGGTTGAAGCCTATCTGCCTGGAGCCGGCTGGGTCGGTATCGACCCAAGCCTGGGCTTGTTCGCCGACCAGCACTATATTCCGCTGGCCTGCAGCAGCGACGCGCAGCAGACATTGCCGGTCCATGGCAACTACGGCGGCGATTTGAACGTGGGCATCAGCGCGACGCTTACCGCGCGGGTGGATATCAAGGAAATTTGACTAGTGGCCCACGAGGCGGCACCCGTCACGCGCCGCATTCTCTATTGTTCAAAATCCAGCGGTGGCGGGCCCGGCGGGAGTATGCCTTCGTAGCTGTAGTCGCCCTTGCGCTCGTCGAATTCGCTCTTGATGGCCTCGACAAGCTCGGGATCTTCGTACAGATCCACCATGGTCATGGCCAGCGCCTTTGAGGCGTAAGTCAGTCCCTTGTGACCGATGGACATCCCGCCCGACGCTACGACTGCCCACGAATGCCAGGGCACATCCTTGCCGGCAATCGGCGCTCTCAGCCTGATGGTCGGGACGATGTAGCTCACATCGCCCACATCGGTAGAGCCGCCGCTCGGATCTTTCTCTGTTGCTCGAAGCGGTCTGACCTGCGCATCCATGCCCACGGGTTCCTTGCCGGTGGCGGTCTGAATACTCCTGGCGAACTGCTGCTCGGCCTCCGTGTAGTCGATGCCCCCGAGTGCCTCGAGGTTCGCCTGCAGCGCGGCACCGCCTGTCCTGTTGGGCATTACTTCATGCACGCCGGAGATCAGCGTCACCTCGTGATCGACGTTCGCCATGATCGCCGCACCTTCGGCCATCGCCTGTACCCGCTCGTAGACCGGCGCCATCCCCTCCCGGCTGCGATCCCGTACCCGAACCCAGATCTTGGCGTAATCGGGCACGACATTGACCACCTTGCCGGCGTCCATGATGTGGTAATGGATGCGCACGGTCGGCTTGACATGCTCGCGATAGGCATTGATGCCGTGCGCGTAAAGCTCCAGCGCATCACCGGCGGAGCGGCCGTTCCACGGGTCGGCGGCGGCATGTGCGGCCTGGCCGTCGAATTCCACGAGAAAGTCGACCAGCGCCTGGGAGCTTTGTACCGACGCCTCGATTTCATCGCTTGGGTGCCAGTCCATCATCACGTCGACACCGTCAAACGCACCGGCCCGGATCATCCAGAGCTTGCCGAAGAACTTTTCCTCGGCCGGCGTGCCGTAGAAACGGATCGTGCCCTCGATGTCGCCGGCCTCGATAAGCTGCTTGATTGCAATCGCGGCGCCGAGAGAGGCCGAGCCAAAGATATTGTGGCCGCAGCCGTGCCCGGGTTCTCCCGTCTCGATCGGCGACCGCTCGGGCACTGCTTCCTGCGACAGGCCGGGAAGCGCATCGAACTCACCCATGATCCCGATGACCGGCTTGCCGCTGCCGTACTCGGCAATGAATGCTGTGGGTATGCCGCCGACGCTGCGCGTGATCTCGAAACCGTGCGCGGCTGCGTGTTCGATCAGGGCATCTGCCGAATCGGTCTCCCTGAAGGCAATCTCCGCGAAGCTCCAGATACGATCGCTGAGATCGATCAATGCATCGGACTGCGCATCAACGGATGCAATCACGTCCTGTTTCAGTTCTTGACTCACATCGCTCTGAGCCACGGCGAGAGAGCAGATTGACGCCAGCAGCGCCACGTATAGCCATTTCAACATTCTGAAAACCTCACTTGAAGATCAGTGCGCGCGCATCCGAATATAACGAACGGCAAGGGGCGCGGCTGTTGCAGACCGGTCAGATGGAACCGGGACGGGCGAAAAAAATGCCGCAGGCTCGTTTCGCCTATTGACACAGCAGCACAGGATGGCTCAAAGCTCCCTGCAGGACTCCAGCACGACCGGCTGACTGGTGCCGCCGCCCCGGCTGCCCTGACCTTCCATAGCCCTGACGACGTCCATCCCCTCCACGACATTGCCAAAAACGACGTGCTTTCCGTCGAGCCACGGGGTGGCCGCGAGGGTGATGAAGAACTGGGAACCGTTGGTGTTGGGGCCTGCGTTGGCCATGGAGAGCTGCCCGGCCTCGGTATGCTTGATCTCGAAGTTCTCGTCGGGGAATCGGTCGCCGTAGATCGACTTGCCGCCGGTACCGTTGCCGTTGGTGAAGTCTCCCCCCTGGATCATGAAACCCGGAATGATGCGGTGGAACGGGCTGCCTGCGTAGGACATGCCCTCGCCCTTCTCCCCGATGCACAGCGCCCGGAAGTTCTCGGCGGTCTTCGGCGTGACGTCGTTGAATAGCTCCAGCACCACGGTGCCGGCGGCTTCCTCACCGATTCGGACGTCCAGGGCGACCCTGGGATTTTCTGCTGCGCTCATTGGCGGCTCCTGATGCTGATTTCGGTCGGGCAGTCTTGCCGATGGACGCATTGTAATACGCAGCGCAAAGGAAGCCGCACCCGCTCCGCTCATTCCGCCTTCGGGGGACAGTATACTTAACTCATTCGGGAATCAGGGTTTCGAAATCGCTGCTCAGAGAGAAGCCGGTTGACGGTTATGAATTCAGTGTACTGTCCCCAACTATTCCAATTATTCCCTGTCCCCAATTATTCCGTCCGCCGGGTTCCTGTTCACTCGCGTTAGTTTTTCTCACTTCGCGTAATGCCGCGGGGAACCTTACTCCCGGGGTGTGAGCTTCAGCAGTCGCCCCCGGCTCTCGCCGCGCTCGTCCTCAAGCACCCAGACGCTGCCGTCCGGCGCCTCCTCGATGCTGCGGATCCGCGCGCCCATGTCGTAGCGCTCGAGCTCGGTGGCGTTGTCGCCGTCGAAGTGGATACGCACGATGGCTTGGGACGACAGCCCGGCCGCGAAGGCGTCCCCGCGCCAGTCCTCGAAGAGTTCGCCGCCGTAGATCATGAGGTCGCCCGGAGAGATGACCGGCGTCCAGGTGATCACGGGCTCGGTGAACTCCGGCCGGGTGTCGTGATCGGGGATTTCGCGCCCGTCGTAGTGATCGCCGTTGGAGACAATCGGATAACCATAATTCGCTCCGCGCACAATGCGGTTCAGCTCGTCGCCGCCCGCCGGGCCCATCTCGATCACCCAGAGCTGGCCATCACCGTCGAACGCCATCCCCAACGGGTTGCGATGGCCCAGGGTCCAGATCTCGTCGTAGGGACCGACCCCATCGACCAGGGGCTCTTGCTCGATGTAGTTGACGAACGGATTGTCCGCCGGAATCGAGCCGTCCTGCTCGAGGCGCAGGATCTTGCCCATGTTGCTCTGCATGTCCTGCGCCGGCGTGAACTTCTGCCGATCGCCGGAGGAGATCCACAGATACCCGGCGTCGTCGAAGGCGAGGCGATGACCGTAGTGGCCGTCGTCAAGCACCTTCGGATATTGGCGCCAGATGACTTCCGCATCGGAGAGCCGGGTGCCGCGCTCGCCGAGTTCGAGGACGGCGCGCACGAGCGCCGCACCCCGGGTTTCGCCGACACCGCTCTCGGCGTAGCTCAAGTAGATGATCCGGTTATCGGCGTATTCCGGGTGCAAGATCACGTCGCCCAGCCCACCCTGGCCGCGGTAATCGACGTCCGGCAGGCCTTCGACCGGTCCCGATTGCGCACCCGCCTGCGTCACCACCCGGAGATTCCCCTTCTTCTCGGTGACCAGCATACGGCCGTCCGGCAGGAAGGTGAGGGCCCACGGTTCGTCGAAGGAAGTGATGGGCTCGACCGAAAATGGCAGCTCGTCCTGGGCCTGGACGGTGAACGCGAGCAGGATTCCGAGCAGCGCTGGCAGTGCGGATCGTAGATACATGGGTCACCTGTCGTTCATGAATTGGCTTATTACCTTAACGAATCCACGTGACGGCGTGCAGGAAGGTCGAGCGCGACGTTTGCTGATCCGGGAGAAAGCGACCGGAGAAAGCGGACCCACCTAACCCCTTCCATCTAAGCGAGAAAAGCCGCTTCGGCAAATTCATCACGGTCACTGGGCTCTTGTTTCGTGCATCTAGCCTGGGATGCATGAAACAAGACTTGACCCCACTGACTACGGCCGGAATCACCGGGTCAATCGTGACCGGATGCAGGTTCGAGACTGCCCCGACCGTCGCGCGCCCGGCACTGCGCTTCGCTCGCAATGACTCGTCAATCGATGGCACTGACGGCAACAGTTCTAGGGTCAGGTCTACGCTATTGCGTTGCGGGCCCAGGATTGGCCATGGCGGCGCAACCGGTCACTATTTATCCGTGTTGTCCGCGATCCGCTCGACGGCCCGGACGAACCGCACTGCCAGCACGATCAAGAAGATCGAAACCCCGATAGCGACGACGATCCAGGCCACCGCAACCAGGATTGGCAGCATCGCCAGCGAACTCCATCCGTCCGGCTCTGGCTGCGCGACCCCAATCGAAATCCCTACTCCATTTGTTCGCAGCAGCTCTAGAACCGAATCCCCTGAACCCACGACTTCCACTCTGAATTTCTTGCCGGGCAGCAAATCCGGTTTCGTCCACCCGGTGATGTGCATCAGCCCGGAAGGCTCGCTCACGACCTGGACCTGGTCGACCTTGTCGGTTTCCACCAACTCGACGAAATCGGGCTCGTAGGGAATAGATTCGGCACCGTCCCGTGCGCAGCCGACGAGAGCTGCGCCGGCGACGAACCAGATCAAACCGAGGTTCAGGTATCTCATCACCACTCCTGCTGATCACGCGCTATAGATTTGACCACGGATTTCAGGCTACCAGACAAGAGGCAAAGAGTGGGTGTCTTCGTTTACTGGTGTCTTCGTTTACTATTCTCGAATTCGATTCTCAGTGGTCAGGCCATGGGGCATTACACGACATAAACCGCTAAACCAGACTTGACCCCTTTTTAAACCGCTAAACCAGACTTGACCCCTTTTCTGTGACCCCTTTTCTTTGCAACCCGCTAGATTGATTACTGTTACTGCGAACGGTCGGGTCTTGTCTTGCGCATGAGACAAATGTGTGCATGAATCAAGACCTGACCCCCGTAGCGTCATTTACGATCCGAAATCGACGCCGCCGGGCACCACCGATGTGTTCACCTACCGCGTCATCGTCGAGGGCGTGGAATCAAACCTGGCACTGGTAATCGTGCGAGTCGACGAGGATGCAGACCTCATCTTCTTCGACGACTTTGAGTAACGCGATTTAGCCGAAGCCACAGGTAGTGCCAGGCATCGCCCGGCCGGATTCAACCCGGTCGGGTGATTCTGTTTTGTGCCGCAACCGTTGCAAAGCTCCGACCCCCGTTCGCCTTGGTCGTTGTAACGGCCCGGCGCTGGCAAAGCCGTGCGAGCAAGACGCCAAAGTCCCGGCAACGTGGCCGGGACTTTGGGCGGACCGGATCAATCGCGCTGAGTATCCGCCGTGAATTCGCCAAGCAACCGGTAACTTTCCGGCGGGGTCAGCGAGAACAGGGATTCGTCCAGCGGCCGGTCGAACTCGAAGTCCATCCGGGTCTCGATGCCGTGCGGGCCGGGCAGATCGGTCGGTTGCATCTGAAGCCTCAAAGGTTGACCGCTTTCGGTCGCCCACAGCGTCATGTTCATGCCGCCGGCAGCCAGACTGAATCCGTACGCCTGCTGTCCGCCGATAACCATGGTCTCGTCAAGCAACTCGGCCTGGCCCTGAAACTCGCGAATATCTTCGAGCCAGTCGATGGCCTCGGCTTCGTCCACGGCACCCGGCTCGCTCAGTGGCATCAGCATTGCCTGTTTCCGGTCGTGAAACAACTGCAGCATCAGCGACCGGTTCGGGTCGATGACGTAGCTGAACCCGCCGCCGGCATCCAGCCGCACGCGGTCCTGCGCGTCGACGCGGATGTCCATCTCCAGGATCGTCTCCTCCCTCATGGTCGTGGTCAGGCGTGCGCTAAGCGTTTCGAAATCGGTGAAGAAGCGCTGCACGTCGGCGAAGACCAGTCCCCCATTGGTGCCGGGCATCCACATCAGCATCGGCAGCAGTACGGCTGCCAGCGCCGCCGTCGCCCAGCCCCATCCGGCTCTTGCATGGCGGGACGGCGTTTTTTCGGCATCAATGCGCGCGATCAGTTTGCGCTGCGCGCTGTCGGCCTGTGCGGTCCCGGGCGGTTGCGCGAGGACGGCATCGATGTAGTCTTCCAGTGCGTTTGGATTCGATTGACTGGTTGTCTGACGGTTCATGATTCTGCCTCCGGGGATCGGGTTTCAATGACTGAAATGCGGTGCTGCAAGGCCCTGACAGCGCGGTTGAGCGTGACGCTGACCGCGTTGGACGTGGTCGACATCGCATCGGCGATCTCGGCCAGCTCCAGACCATCGAAGAACCGCAGCGCAAAGCATTCAGCCTGGCGTCGGGGGATACGTCCGAGCGCGACACGCAGGGTTCTTGCGCGAATCCGGTTGTCCAGCGCCGTTGTCGGTTGCGCGTCGGGCGAACTTCGTGCGGCCAGCAGGGGGCCGGTCAGGCGCTTCCATCGCTGGCCGCGCCGAAGCTCGTCGATCGCCGCCCGTGTCGCCATCGCGCACAGGTAAGACTTCCAGCTTTCAATCCGCGCTTTCGGCGGTCGTTCGATCAGCCGAACGAACACATTCTGCTGAATGTCCTCGGCAACGGCGCCGTTTCCGGTGACCCGGAATGCCGCGGCGAACACGTCGCGGCCATGGTCGACGGCCAGCCGGTCGATATCCAATCCCGTGTCTGTTTCCCGGATCATCGGTGGCGAATGGTTTGAAGGTGAGTGCAAATGCATTATCGTCTCCTTGGAAATGCACCCTGTAGACGAACGGGCCGGGTATTTCTTACGTCGGGTTGCGGTTCGACCCGGCGCAGTCGTGCGGCTGGTCTGTGAGGATCCGGGTTTGCGAATGGTATTGTGGTGGCTGAATTTGCCAACTCATGGGTTACAACCACCACCTCGTCACAGTCGGATTGGCCGTTGTCTGGATAAATCGATGCCAAATCAAGCGATTAGCACATCGGTCCAGATTGGCCTCGATCTTGCTTAATCAAGGATGGTCCCGAACAGCATTGGGGCAACCTGACACCGGGAGAACAACGGGATGACCGACGAAGAAGCCAGACTAAACGTCCACTCGCTGCATGAATCGGAGCCGCATGAAGCCAGTTCAGGCGCCCCTTTCGATGTGCCTGCCGATCAGCTCGAGCGCATCATCGCGCGCGCAAGCGTGCTGCAGCATGCCGCAGGCGATGTCGACGGGCGCAGGCTCAGCGAGGAGGAGATTCTTGCAATCGGACAGGAAGTCCGGCTCGACCCCGAATACGTGCGCCAGGCGCTGGCCGAGTACCGCGCCGATTCGCTGGTGCCGCCAGCGCCGGCTGAACACCAGTTGCTGGCACGGGTGCTCGGCCCCGCGCACGCTCGGGTCCGGCGGGTGATGCGCGGCCAGCCGGCCGAAATCCACCGCGACTTCGAACGCCGGTTGCGCTCCGAAGAGCGCATGCGGCCGGTGCGTTTGCGGGCGTCGGAATCGTTATGGGAACCGGATACCAGCTTGACGAGCAAGATCACCCGTGCGCTCGATTTCGAAGGTCGCGGATATGAACTCGCGCAATTGCAGTCGGTCAGCATCGCGACCGCGCCGGCCTCGACCGACGAGACCATGGTGACGCTCACCGCCGATCTGAGCAAAGCGCGCCGTGAGCAAATCACCGGTTGGGGCTTTGGCCTGTTGTTCGTCACCATCTTCATGCTGGCGCCATTCATTTTCAGCGCCCCCTGGCGCTGGATGCTGCTGGCACCGGCAGCACTCGGCGGCATCGCGATTGCCGCGTCGTTCATTCATGTCAGCATGAACAACAAGCGCCGCCGTGCCGCGCTGGTGCTGGAGGGGTTGCTGGACCAGCTTGAAATCGCACGCCGCTGACACCGGCTCGGCCCATGCGCGCTCTCTATCGCTTTGGCATTGAACGGCGCCTGTCTCGAAACGCGTTCCCGTGACTGCAAACATTGTTCGTCATCCGCCAGAATCCATGGCGACCACGCTTCGGCGGCTCGCTGCACGCGCCGAGAACCGGCCGGCGCCCGACGTGTACGGCGAAGGTGCGCTGATCGAAGATTTCGAAGACGCCATTGCAGCCATGCTAGGCAAACCGGCGGCCCTGTTCCTGCCCAGCGGCACCCTGGCGCAGTCGCTGGCGCTGAGGATTCACTGTGACAAGCGCGATAAGACCACCGTCGGCCTGCATCCGACATCGCACCTGGTGCTGCACGAGCAGGACGGCTACCGGAAACTCTGGGGGCTGAACGGGAAACTGCTGGGCCATCCCCGGGAAGTCCTGACGCATGCCGATTTACGCACACAGGCGCCAGAGGACCTGGCGGCACTGTTGCTGGAGCTGCCGATGCGCGAGATCGGCGGCCAGCTTCCCGAGTGGGACGATCTTCTGGCCCAGGTCGACTGGGCGCGGCGGCACGACATCGCGGTCCATATCGACGGTGCGCGACTCTGGCATTGCCCCGCTTATTATCAGCGAAGCCTGGCCGAGATCAGCGCGCTGGCCGACTCGGTATATGTCAGTCTGTACAAGGATATCGGCGGTATCGCCGGCGCCGTGCTGGCCGGAGAAACCGAATTCATTGCCGAAGCGAAAGTCTGGAGTCGGCGCGCAGGCGGCAATCTGATTTCATTCTATCCATACATCCTGGCTGCTGAGCAGGGCCTGGAGGACAACCTGGCCAGCATTGCCGATGCGGTCGCCTATGCCCGAGAACTGGGCCCGATGCTGGGCAGCCTTCCCGGTGTCCGGACGAATCCCGCGACGCCGCAGACTGCGATGTTCCATCTTCATATCGATCTTGCCCGGGACCGATTGACTCAAGCGGTGGCCGACTACGCCGCGGCAAACGACGTGATCGTCCTGCCGAAACCGCGCGCCACTGACGAACAAGGCCACAGCGTCTGTGAGATCAGCGTGGGCCGTAGCACGATGGAACACCCGCCCGCGTTCTGGCTGGCGCACATGCGTGCTGCGCTGTCCGGTTGAGCGTCTGCGTCATCACAGCGAGTGCCAGCACGCCGCCCGCTGGCTGGTAGTGGCGGCAGGTTGGCGGCAGGTGGGTGTCTCCGTTATTCATCCGTTATTCCCTACCAGGTTGAAGGACCACTAGGGGCCGCCAATCTTTGCGCTCCACACCTGATGCCGATCGAGTCCGCGAATATCCTGCGTCGCGCAGCGCTGGCCGGCGACATAAGCGAAGACAACGCGGTGCTGGCGCATCACCAACTGATTTGCTTGCGATGCGAGCTGTTCGCCTACGAGCCCGTCGCCGAACGGGTGTGGGCGTTACGTTCGAATGTCACCGCCTACGATGCCTGCTACGTGGCGCTGGCCGAGGCGCTGGACTGCGAAATGGCAACGCTGGATCGGGCACTTTCCAGATCGTCAGGCCCCTACTGTCGATTCCGACTACCACCGGCGAACGCAATCAACGAATCCTGACAATGACAAGCTGAAACGCCGTCGCGGTGGGTGTTTTCAGCGCGTAGCCTCACCGCCAAGTGTAACGAACAGCCGCTTTTCCGAAACCGACGAGCGGCAGGTCTAGCGCCAGTGGCGGGATTAATCCAATGCCGCCAGCAGGCGCTCTATTGCCCCGACCAGACCGACGACTTCGACGCCGCCTGGATTCGCGCCATACAGGTGACCGAAGTCGCGGCGGTCGCCAGTGACGAGCAGATTTGCGCCTTGCGCGATCGCCGCTGCCAGAATCGGTACGTCTTTGTCGGGCAATCCATGCCCCCGTGCCACTGCAAGGTGCGACGGCAATGGTTCCTTTCCGAGCGACACCCGTCGCGCGAATCGCTCGAGCATCGGCTGTCGTGCCGGTCGCTTCCGGAGGATATTCCGGCGGGCTTCCTCCAGGGCAAGGCGTGAGGTGGTCAGGTGAGCATCACCCGCTTCGGCGAGATCGAACAGTAGCGCGGCGTCCGCACCGATCTTCCAGGCCGCCGAAAAGAGGATATTTGCGTCGAGGAAAACCCGCACCCGGGCTATCTACTTCTTCTTCGCGCGGCGCTTTCGGACGCTTCCGGCGCGTTCCCGCAGCGAGTCCGGCAACTGGTTTTCGCGCTCGAATTCGGCGATGCGGTCATCACTGTAGAGCTCGATGGGGTACACGGCGGCCGGACGCAGACGGATGCTCCCGTCGGCCTCGGATTCGACGATCACCTGCGATTCGGCGGGCAACCCGGCCTCTTCAAGAACACGGCGCGGGATGGTGACTTGACCCTTCTTGCCGATTTTTACGGTTTCCATCAACTCATTATGCCGGATTTCCGGACTCCCGGCAATCCGGCTGGCAGTCTGGCGACGAACTTCTACCGTGCGATTGTGATCACGAGATCCCGGATAACGCCGCGCCTCCACCCGGTGAGAGACCGGACACCCACCTTTGTACCGCGCGCACCCGAAGTGACGCCGTGAGGTGTTTCACTCCCGGGGTGTGAGCTTCAGCAGTCGCCCCCGGCTCTCGCCGCGCTCGTCTTCGAGCACCCAGACGCTGCCGTCCGGCGCCTCCTCGATGCTGCGGATCCGCGCGCCCA
>JBBDSL010000101.1:0-22887 GCA_040904965.1 Wenzhouxiangellaceae bacterium | reverse complement strand
AGAGAAAAAAAATCGGAGCCAATACTTGACAGGTCAATCCATATCAGGGTGTGTGAAGCGCAGCGAAACGCACCAGCGGACGCGTGTTCGGAGCCGAAGATTCGGCGGGCGCGCCCACGCAGGGTTGTGCATGAGGTCTTTCAGTTGCGCGCGCGCAGCCCGACAAAGGTCCCGTCGTGGGCGCGGGACAGCTCGCGCATCAGCAACGCGAAGCGGATGCCGCTGATGCTGATGCCGCGATCTTCGACATATTGGGTGGGGAAGCCGACCCCGTGGATGCGCACCCTGCGCCGGCCGTCGTCGCCCCTGGGGTTGAGGTCATCGACCGTATCCAGTACCTGTTGAATCGACACGCCGGTGAATTCATCGCCGAACACGTAGATGCTGATGGTTTTTTCCGGATCGTGGAACATGCTGATCGCGCGCTGGATACCTTCGACCGGCGAGCTGTTGGAAAACGGCTTCCAGCGCATCATGCGCGAGACGATGACTCTTCGCCGCGACGGGGTATCGGGCATCCATTCGCCCTGGTACTGATCGAACATCAGTTGTCCCATGTCGTTCATGATCTGGATTCCCCGGACGTCGGGATACAGGTTCAGCGTTTCTTCCAGCTTTCGCACCACGTTGCCCCACTGGCGCAGCATGCTGCCCGAGGTGTCGATGACAAAGATGATGTATTCGCTGTCGACCGGAATGCCGGCAACCATGTTGTCGGGGGTCAGCAGGTCGCGCTCGCGCAACCGGCGCATTTCTTCGGTGAGTTGCTGGCGCGCCGCCTCCAGTCGATCGGAAACCGTATCGGCGGTGCGTTGATCCAGCCGTGCTTCGGCCGCGCGCCGGCCGGCCTCGGCGGCCTCGGGTTCGAGCGCCGCGATTCGTTCGGTCAGTGCCTGCAACTGCGAATCACGGTCGCCCAGCATGGCGCGCAACCGGTCGACCCGGGCGCTGACCGCCGGAAGGGCTTCGGCCATGGCCTCGAGCTGGTTGCGGATGTTCTGGCCCTGCTCGACGATCAGCGTGGGCTCTGCGGTCTTGGTGATGACCAGCAGCAACACGATGGCGCCGAATCCGGCGCTGATGACGTCAAGAAACGACAGGTTATTGCCTGCAGCACCTCGCGTTTTCCGATTCAGGAGTCCGGTTGCCATTGGGTGCGCTCAGCCCGGAGTCGTCGCAACAGGTCGGGTCATGAATGATCCGGGCTCAAGGCCAGTCGCTGGCCGGCGACAGCATGACACCGCCGGTGACGTTTGAAAGCTGCCAGAACTGGGCGGCCGCCATCGGGTCGCCCTCCATGGGCAGCAGAATCACGTTGACCGCCGCGCCCGGTGGCAATTGCCGCGCGGCTTCGCTGAACAGTCGCAGCCGCCGTTCGGGACTGACCCGGCCGCGCCCGGCACCGCCGGCGCCCGCGGTTGGCGTGTGATCGGTGATCAACAGGATTTCGTCCGGCGGCGGCGACAGTGCCGCCGCCGCGCGGAAGGCGTTGTACAGACTGGTGCCGCCGCCGGGCCGGGCCTGGCGCATCTCGCGCAAGGCGTCGGCCACGGCGCTGCCGTCGCCGACTTCCAGCCAGCGGCCGGTTGAATCGCCGAGCACGGACCGGGCCTGTTCGTTGAACGTGTAGATCTGGAACTGCGAGCCCGGGACCAGTTGTGCCGCCATCCATTCGGCCGATTCAAGCGCGCGCTGCCACTTGTCGGCCTCGGCCCAGGCGGCACGATCCATGTTCCGAAGGCGGATTGCACCGACAATGGTTTCGGCCAGCATGCTGGCCGAAATGTCGAGCAGAATCAGCACCCGCGCGCCGTCGACGCGAAGCCCGGTCAGGTATTGGCGGCGGCCTTCGCCGGCACGCGAGAAAACTGAATCGGCGCTTTGGCGCTCGATATTCTCGCGCCGCAAGTCGGCCACGCTGCGTTCCAGCTCAAGAACCTCGCTGCGCAGCGCATCAAGGGCTTCGCGGCTGTCCGAGTCGGATTCCGGCTGGCGCGCGCCGGCGAGCAGCTGTTGCAACTCGGCCAGCCGGGCGCGGGCGCCGCGCAGTTGTTCCTCGCGCGCTTCCAGCGCCCGAGCCAGGGCTTCGGCCGTGGCCTCGCGCGCGTCGAATTCGGCCTGCGCCCGCTCAAGCGTTTCGGCCTGTTCGACGGTGGCCTCGCGCGAGACGACCTGGCTGGCGTGATTGATGATGAGAAAGATCAGGATCACCGAGCCCAGTCCCACCGACATCACGTCGAGAAACGAAAGGCTGAAGGTCAGGCCGGGGCGATTGCGCCGATCCATGATGGGCTACCCGCTTTCCTCAACGCGAAGCAATACATAGTCATCGGCGCCGATGCGGACCTGATCGCCGCTTTCAAGCGGACTGTATTTGCCCGCCGGCCTGCCGTTGATCATCGCCGTTTCGCTCGCCGTGCCGGCCGGATCTGCGACCAGCACCGCGCGACCGTCGGGTTCGCGTTCGATGCGCCAGTGTTGCGACAGCTCGCGGCCGGCGCTTTCGATCGCCAGCGCACGCCCCCCAACCAGGATATGGCTCGGCGCGGGTGGATCGGCCGGCGCCGGTCGCGACTCCCCGGCCGGTTGCGTCGCGTGTTCCGGCGTCGTCGCCGGACTGCCTGGCGAGTGTTCGCCGACGTTCCATTCAAGCATGAGCGGAACCGCTCCGTCCGTGCCCGAATCCGGCGTTGCGGACAGTTCAAGCACGCTGCGGGCAGCATCGTGCTCGTCCAGCCAGCAAGTGACTTCGCAACCGGTCTCGGCGATGCGCTGGACCAGCCCCGGCAGGGCGACCAGCCGATGACGCAAAACCAGTGCGGTGTCGCGCGCGTGGCCGGTTCGATTGTCGATTTGATCACCAATGCGGTCTGTCAACACCCGATAGAACGGATCGGCAGTGGCGATGAAGGTTTCCGGCGACAACTCGGCGCGATAGCGATGTTCCCCCAGATCCAGCTCGGCGACAACATCTTCCCCGCGCGCCATTTGCGCCAGCCAGTGCGGCAGGTGGTTGTACAGCCGTTGCTCGATCACGGCATCGTGGCTCGGGTCGAACCGGGTCTGGGCGACGAATGCGTCGTTGACCCGGGCGGCCCAGGCATCGAAAAGCGCGGCCAGGCCGCGGCCCGCCGATCCGCGGCCGTCGAATGCGCTCTGCGGATCAAATCGATAAGTGTCGCCGGACATGCCGACCGGATCGACGGAGAACCGGTGCCAGTGCGCGTCGATCACCAGGCTGTCCATGTTCGAGGCGGCTGTAGCGGCCGCGGCAACCGGTGCGCTGATCAGCCGGTCCACCTGCAACTCCAGACTGCGCGTAATCCCCAGCAGCAAGGCCAACTGTTCGTCGTCATACGCGGCCGGCACCATTAACGTCCACGACGACTCCAGGTCGTGACGCTCCAGCGCGGCCAGCAGCTCGCGCAGGTGCAGCCAGACCAGGTCGGCATTCGAGCGCGCCGCACCGGCCGGGTGCGACAGCGGGGTTTGATCCAGAACCGACCAGAACCGGTCATGGGTGGCTCGCGGATTGATCCGGCGCCGCTCGCTGGCGGCGCGACCGACGAACATCTCGTCGCGCCCGTTTGCGCCACAGATGATCTGGCCGGGCGAAGTCAGCAACGTGCCGCCGGCGTCTGCGACCAGCAGCGCCACGTCGTTGATTTCCAGAAGCCGGCGGGTCGGGTCTGTTGGCATCTCAGCCTCCCTTGTTGGGGCCTGGGGACGTTGCAGTAGAAGGAGTCATGAATAAGGGAGGCTCAGCGCACCTGCATGAATTGCAGCAGATTCTGGTCGGTGGCGGCCTGCGTATCGAGCACCAGGCGCTCCTGGAATTGCTGCAACTGGTACAGCACGAACATCAATATGATGCTCAACAAAAGCGCGATCAGCGTCGAATTGAACGCCGTGCCCAGCGATGCGGTGACGCCCGTTATATCGCCCTCCACGGCCTGGTGGGCCATCGACAGTGCAGAGCCGATGCCACGCACGGTGCCGATGAAACCGATCGACGGAATCGCCCAGGCCATGTAGCGGACCATGCCCAGTTCCGAGTCCATGCGCTCGTGTTCGGCGCGACACACCGAATCGACCGCTTCGGAAACATCCTGCAGGTTGCGGGTCGCGCGGAACCGCTGCAACGCGGAGTGCAGCGCCCGGGCATACAGGCCTTGGCGCTCGCGCGGCTCCAGCGCCTCGATGGAGCGGGCATGATCGCGCGCGTCGTCGGGCAGTATGCTTTCGCCGCGCGACAGCGGCACCAGGTCGCGCCCGAGCTGGCGCCGGTGGCGCACCACATCGCGGCTCTTGTCGAACACCAGCGCAAGACTCCAGAACAGCAGGATGAAGCAAATCTCCTGCTCCGGGTCTTTCAGGATCACCCACAGCGATCGCTCGACGCTGCTTTCGGGCTGCTCTAACAACTGGATGCGCTGTTGTTCCAGGGCCCGTTCCGCCTTCGGCCGCACCACGCCGGTATACAGCGAATGGACAACCACGATCGCGACCACCAGGGCACCGGCCTGGAACAACAGCTCGCGCGACAGGCCGCTGAATTTCCTGGTCATCAGATATCGGCCGGAAAGTCGACCGCGCGCTCGGCGATGATCCGGCTTTGGCTCGCCGACTGCGCCGCGGTCTCGGGCATTGCGCCGTTGACCAGGATCAGGGCCGATATCACCAGCATGGCCAGCGTAAGCAACCAGACAGACTTGCGTTTCATTTCATCTACTCCGCGTATCGCACAATTCTGAAGCCGAGATCGTCGCGCGCCTCACCGGCGCGCTGGCGCCATGCCAGGCGCAGCTCGGTAATCCCGGCGTGGCGCCAGCTCGAACCGCGCACCACCCGGTTCGGACCCGCGGTCGTCTCGATCGGGTCCACCCGGGTCTCCGGCGCCGGGCTCAGGCGGATCTCGTAGCCGTCCTCGATCCATTCCGAAACATTGCCACCAAGATCGTAGAAGCCCAGCCGGTTCGGTTCGAACGAACCGACTATTGCCGTGGCCGGGTTGCCGTCATCGTATGCCGGAAATACATTCGATACCAGCCCGGCGGCGGACTGGTCGGCGAAGTTGCCCGATCGGTCTTCCGGCGGCATGCTTTCGCCCCAGGGATATTTCAGATCGCGGCCGCCGGCAAAGCGCGCCACCCAGGCCCATTCGGCCTCGCTCGGCAGCCGGTAGCCCTGGGTGACCGGCTCGATCAGCCGGTATCCGTTGCGGGTGCGCCGGTAGGCCGGATCCAGGCCGTCGCGCGCGCTCAACCAGTTGCAGAATGCCGCGGCGTCGTCGAAATCGACCCGGACCACGGGTTGCTCCTCGTTATCCAGCGTCCGGTTGCCGACGATGCCGCTGGAGTGTTCCGGCCGGAAGCGGCGGAACTGCTCGTTGGTCACCTCGTGAAGGCCCATGTAGAACAACCGCTGCAGGCGCACCGGGCGCTGCGTCTCGTTGGCCTGCCGGCCCTGCTGCCCGCGCGGACTGCCCATTTCGAATGCGCCGGGCTCGACCAGCTTCAGCGTCTGGCCGTCGGCGGCCCGGATCAGCGGCTGCACGCGAGCCATGCGCGCTTCCAGCGCGGTCAGCAATTCGACCGTGATTTCGGTCGGCCGGTCCGGGTCCAGGCGAACCTCGCGCTGCGCGTCGGCGTAGCCGGCATGCCTGAATTCCAGTTCGTATCGGCGCGCGGGAAGTTCCAGTTCCAACCCGTCCGGGCCTACCGTGCCGGCCGCCTCGCCGTCGATGAACATGCGCGCACCGGGCGGATCGGTTGTGACCACCAGGGTGGCGTTGATCGGCACCAGCTCGCCGCGCATCGTGCTTTGCACATCGGCCTGCGGGGTCAGCGTGCGCGACAGCGGCCGGTAGCCGTCCAGGGTCAGTTCGATGGTCACCGGCTCGCCCGGGGCGAGTTCCACTTCCAGCGGCGCCGTGCCAATCGCCCGGCCGTCGAGACTCACTGCAGCACCGCTCGGCTCGCTTTGAATGGCGATGCCCGCCGGCGCCGGTTCGAGTTCCACGGTCGGCAGGCTGCGCGCCTGGCCGCCCTCGACGACCAGCGTATCGCTCCAGGTCCGGAAGCCGGGTTTGGCCAGCGCGATCTGCTGCTCTCCGGCGTCAATCTGCAGCGCTGCCGGGGTGCGTCCGACAACCTCGCCGTTGATCCGGATTTCGGCGTCGGCCGGTGCCGAGGTCACTTCGATTTCGGCCGTAGAAGGCGTCAGTTCGAAACCGATGTTCTGCTCGATATCGCGACCCTCGACCAGCAGCGGACGCTGCTGGGGAAAGAAACCGGGATGCCGGATCTCAAGCCGGTATGCGCCGCGTTCCAGCGCGACCTGTTCCAGCGGCGCGTTGCCGAGCGCTTCGTCATCAATCAGGATTTCGGCATCGGCGGGCGTGCCCGTGAAGTTCACCCGCCCGGGCAGCGGCGCCATCTCGAATTCGAACCGGGCCGGGTCGTCGTTCGAGACCTCGATCGGCTGGCGCAAGTCGTGATACCCCGGGTGCTCGGCGGTCACGGTATAGCGCCCGGGTCGTGCCAGCCAGTTTTCGCCCAGGCGCAGCGTCAGCCCGTCCAGAGACGACTGTTGCGGATCCGGCTCGATCCGGATTTCGACCGCACGCATGGTCAGCACGAACCACAGCGTTGCGGCCACGGCAAGCCCGCCTGCCAGCGCGGCGGCCAGAAGCAGCCAGGGCGTCAGCGATCTGTTACTGCCCGGTGACGGCGGCTGGTAGTCGGCAGGTCGAATCCGGCGGTCACCCGTGCGGGCATTGCTGTTGCTGGAAGCGGGGTCAGGGCCGGTCATGGATCGAGGGCGCCGATTCACTCGGGCCGGCTTCCGCCGGATCCGCTGATACGCTCGCCCTGTTCGAGTTCTTCCAGGTCGGCCTGCTCGGCCACCATTTCGGCAAGAATTTCGCGCCATTGGCGGTATTGAACCTCGGCCGATCCGGTCAGCCGCACCGTCTTGTCCTGGATATCGACGACCTGCGGGGCGAGGTCGCGCTCCAGGGATTGACCCAGCTCGCGCAGCGATTCGATGTGAATGCCGGTCTGGCGGCTTTTGTCGATACCGCTGGAGACCGCATAGATACCGCCGATAATCGACGCCTGCGACGCCAGTCGGCCGAGATCGGAATCCGACTCGATGGCGCCGAACAGTCCGCCCAGAATGGCCAGCGCGCCAAGTGCCTTGCGCGTCCTGGCCTGACGCCGCAGTTCGGCCAGATTCTGCATCTCGCGGTAACTGGCCTCGCGCCAGTCGCCGTAAGGCACCTCCATTTGCTGGTGAAATTCGCTGTAGTGCTGGTCGAGAATGTCGACCATGCGTGCATCGCGCTGGCCGGCCATATCGATGGCGTCAGCCAGCGGGTCGGGTGCGGCTTGCGCACTCAGGGTACCGTTTCTGTTTTCGACCAGCCGCGAGCCGTAGACCTCGGGGGCCAGTTGTGCCGCGAAGCGCAACCGCGCCACGGTGTCGATTTCGCGACTGGCCGCTGCGTCCAGCCGCTCGCGCGCCTCGACCAGATCGTTGGCGACGCGGTTGTACAGGGACTGGAACGGGTCCTCGCCGCTGCCGGTCGTGCGGTAGCGCGCCGCGTTGATCTGTTCGCTGTATTGGCGCTCCAGCCAGACCCGCCCGGTGGCGTCCTCGGCACGCACGTCCAGCCTCAGGAGTTGGCCGTGCGAATCGAGAATCCGCCCGGTAATCTGCAATTCGGCGCCTTCCATCGGTGCGGGCACCACCCGCACGTCGCCCCAGTGGCCGCTTTGCTGCAGGGTGCGGCGCAGGGTGTACGGGATATAGCGTGCTTCGGCGTTGCGCACATCGGTAAAGACCTGCTCGAGCTCGGCGGTTTCCGAACTGCTCGGCACGTCGGCATCGAAACGCACGACCTGAATATTCATCACTTTTTCGGCCGGCAGTTCATGCGCAGCCTGCTGCAACGGCTCGACCGGGGTCGGCGGGGCGTCTGCCGGGTCGGGGCCGGTGGCGCAACCGACCAGTAGCGTCAGGGTCACGAGAATTCCGGTTCGGGTATCGAGCATGAAGTTACTCCTGATCATTCTTGTAGGCCCGGTATTCTTCCCACAAGCGCTCGCGCAACTGCGGGTCCGGCTCGCTTTCGGCCGCCTCGCGCAATTGCCGCGCGACGATGTCGTCGTCATGGCCGTCGGGCGTTCCCGGCGGCGGCGAATGGGTGTTGCGCTCGCCGATCCCGCCCCGGCCGGTGCCGGGTGCATGTTCGGTTTCCTCTCCACCCCCTTCGAACGGGTTGCCGCTGCCCGACGATGCGGCCGGTTCACCTTGTTCGTCGGTGCCGCCGGCGGCGGCTTCTTCTTCGCGCTGCTCCATGCCGAAGCGCTCGCGTGCCAGGCGCCGGTCGAATCGCCGCATCGCTTCGCGGAAGCGCTCGTCTGAATTCTGCGCTGCGTCCTCGTTCGCGCCACCGGCCAGTACCGGTTCCGTCGCCCCGCGGGCAGCGGCGCCAGGTTGATCGGTTTCATCATCGTCGCCGACCGGCCGGCGAGTCGGCTGGCTTTCGGCAGCGGCCCGCCCGGCGGTGTCAGTTTCCGCGGCCGAAGCTGCTTCTTCCGCGCGCTGCGCCGATTCCCCGGTGTGTGCGGGCTGCTGCTGTTCGCCGGAATCGGCGGTGGCCTCGTCGGCACTGGCGGCCGATTCGCCGGCTTCTGTCGAATCCGGCGCCGGCGAAGACTCCTGCGACGTCGGCTCCGGGGGTGGCGGCGTTTCGACCGTTTCGCGCTCCTGTCGGGTCTGGCACGCGCCCAGGAGCCCGGCCAACAGCGCGCTCAGCACAAGATTTCTCGGCAGCGAAAAATGGTTCAAGGCGTCTTTCCTCTCGGATTTCGGGAGTTTACTAACGCGAGTATTAATAGATCATTAACAACGGACAATGCTTCCGATGATGTAGATGGCTCAGCCGCACCGCGCTTGAAAATCCGGATCCACAGCGTACACGGATTTACACATCGACCTGATCAGGCAATCCTTTACCTGCATCCGAACGGGAACGGCATCTGCAAGTAAATCATGCAACAATCTGCAATGTCAAAGCAGCCGCGGCGGTCCTCGACAGCATGAAATCATTCAATCCTGCCTCGCTCGTGCCCAGGGTTGTCGCGGTCATCGTCGCCATGATGTCGCCGGCCCTGTTTGCGCAGAACCTGCCGCCGGTCATGGACGAGATGCGCGCGGCGGAGCAACTGGAGCCGGATCTCGATCGTTCCACCGGCAAGGTCGTGCTACTGCATTTCTGGGCCTCGTGGTGCATCCCGTGCCGCGACGAGATGAACTCGCTGGCCGAGTTCTGGCGCCACGAGTATCCCGAGCTGGCCGAAGACGGCCTGCGCGTCGTGACCATCAGCAATGACGTGCGCGACAAGGATCTTGAGCGCTTCGCATCGGAGTTCGAGCTGGCCTTTCCCCTTTACTATGATCCATATTCCAGGCTGACCTCGCGTTACGGCGTGCGCGGCCTGCCAAGCACTGTGGTGCTGGACGCCGACGGCAATGTCGTCGAGCAGATTCTTGGCGGCCAGGACTGGCTTGCCACTGGTTTCATTCAACGTCTCAGGTCGCTTTTATCCGGTGGCGACGGCATCCGTCGCGATCAGGAACTCGATTTGAAAGTGAGATACAACCCGGCACGATAAAGCTCGGAGAGCGCAATGGCCGCAACATCAAATCGCATCGTGGGCACGCTTGCAGTGATTCTGACCTGCCTGTTCGGCAGCACTGCCTTGGCGCAACTGCAATCTGGATCTCAATCGGAATCGGCAACCGAATCCGAACGCGCATCAGGCGCGCAGCCGGCGCAAAACAATAACGACGAATTGTTCAACCGCAGCATGCAGGAGTTGTTCGATACCTCCAGGACGATTGCCGATGAACCGGGTGCCGAGCAGGAGGTCACGTTCTCCGGCGACGACGCCCCGCGTTGGCTTCAGGGGCTGACGGTGACCAAGAGCGACAACCCGATGCTGGAACGGGCCTGTCGCGAACAGGCGCTGGCAACCAACACCGAGCGCCTGCAGCACGAAGGCTCTTATGCAACGGAAAACGAAACCCTGCAGGCGACCATGGAGCATATGCACATGCACCATGAATTCATCCAGGGCCAGAAGGTCTCGTACGCCGAGTATCTGACCTCGCTGGCCGAATGCACCGAATTCTGTGCACCGCTGGTTGCCAGCCTGATGCAGTGCCACGTGCTATCGGTCGCACGCCGTCCGCACGGCCTGGTGCTGTTCGATCTCGGCAGCAGCCGGGTGGACGGTCGCTTCCGCTCCAGCGTGATTGCCGAAATGGCACGGGCGTATCGGGAAGACGGGGACAAGCGCATCCTGCTGGTCGGCCGCGCCAGCCAGATCGGCGACCTGGCCTACAACCGGAGACTGGCGGCACAACGTGCGCTGGCAGTCCGCGACGAACTCACCGGCGCCGGGGTACCGTTCGAACGCATCCGCCCGATCTGGTTCGGTTGGGAGCCGCCGCAGATTGATTCCATGGTTGCCCGGGAATACGGGATTTCGGAGCTGATGGCCGATTACGGCACCGACGGGATCAACCAGAGCGTGGTAATGGTCATTTTCTGAGCCGAAAAAACGGCGGCGCAGTGCGCGCCGCCGTCGGTGTTTGAAGCAACGCCGGGAACGTGCCGCTGTCGGCTCGTTCCCGGCGCCCCGTTATTACAGATCGAAGCGGTCGGCTGTCATGACTTTGACCCATGCGTCAACGAAATCCTGCACGAACTTTTCCTCGCCGTCATTGGCCGCGTAGACTTCCGCGACTGCACGCAGCTCCGAGTTCGAGCCGAAGATCAGGTCGACCGGGGTGGCCGTCCATTTCAGCTCGCCGCTGGCACGATCGCGACCTTCGTAAATCCCCTCGGTTTCGGACGACTTCGTCCATTCCCGGGACATAGCCAGCAGGTTGACGAAGAAGTCGTTGGTCAGCGTACCCGGCGCGTCGGTGAACACGCCGTGCGCGACGCCGCCTGTGTTGGCGTCCAGTGCCCGCATGCCGCCGACCAGGACGGTCATTTCCGGCACGGTCAGTGTCAGCAGGCTGGCGCGGTCGACCAGCATTCGTGTCGGGTCGCCGTAGCTGGCTTCATTGAAGTAGTTGCGGAATCCGTCGGCTTTGGGTTCGAGCGGCTCGAACGATTCAACATCCGTCAGCTCCGCGGTCGCATCGGTGCGGCCCGGCTTGAACGGAACGTGGACCTCGTATCCGGCATCGCTTGCGGCCTTTTCGATGGCCGCAGCGCCACCCAGCACGATCACATCGGCCAGCGATACCTTCCTGTTTCCGGACTGCGCGTTGTTGAATGCCTGCTGGATGCTTTCGAGGCGTTCGAGCACCTTTTTCAGCTCGTCGGGATTGTTGACTTCCCAATCGATCTGGGGCTGAAGACGAACACGCGCACCGTTGGCGCCGCCGCGCATGTCGGTGCCACGATAGCTGGCGGCCGAGGCCCAGGCCATGCGCACGAGTTCGGGCACGCTCAGCCCCGATTCGAGCATGTCGGACTTGAGCCGGGCGATGTCGTCTTCATTGATCAACTCGTGGTCGACCGCAGGCACCGGATCCTGCCACAGCAGCTTTTCATCCGGTACGTTGTTGCCCACGTAGCGGGCGCGCGGGCCCATGTCGCGGTGGGTCAGCTTGAACCAGGCGCGCGCGAACGCGTCCTCGAATTCCTCCGGGTTTTCGAGGAAGCGCTTCGAGATTTCGCGGTAAGCCGGATCGGCCTTCAGCGACAGGTCGGTGGTGAGCATGATGGGCGCGTGCTGCTTGCCGTCCACATGCGCATCGGGCACGGTATCGGCGGCTGCACCATCGGCGGGAACCCACTGGACGGCGCCAGCCGGGCTGCGGGTCTGCTCCCATTCATGATTGAACAGGTTCTGCAGGTACATCATGGTCCAGCGCGTGGGTGCCGCGGTCCATGCACCTTCCAGGCCACTG
This sequence comes from Wenzhouxiangellaceae bacterium, assembly GCA_040904965.1. Classification (GTDB taxonomy): domain Bacteria; phylum Pseudomonadota; class Gammaproteobacteria; order Xanthomonadales; family Wenzhouxiangellaceae. Next base: position 10,887 of record JBBDSL010000101.1, on the reverse strand, counting down.
GTGATGGTGTCTTCGGCGTTGCCCTTGCCGCAGTTGTTCTTCCAGCCCAGGCCCTGGTCTTCGATATCCGCCGCGGCCGGTTCCGGGCCGACGCAATCGGCCGGGCTGGCCGCGCCGTGGACCTTGCCGAAGGTGTGGCCGCCGGCGATCAGCGCGACGGTTTCCTCATCGTTCATCGCCATGCGGCCGAAGCTCTGGCGAATCTGTTTGGCGGCCGCAACCGGATCCGGGTTACCGCCGGGTCCTTCCGGATTGACGTAGATCAGGCCCATCTGGGTCGCGCCCAGGCCTTCTTTCAGGTTGCCGTCTTCATCGTGGCGCTCGCGACCCAGCATTTCGTTTTCCGGGCCCCAGTAGACAAGGTCCGGTTCCCAGTCGTCGGCCCGTCCGCCGGCAAATCCAAAGGTCTTGAAGCCCATGTCTTCCATGGCCACGGTGCCGGCCAGCACCATCAGATCGGCCCAGGAAATCTTGCGCCCGTACTTCTGCTTGACCGGCCACAGCAGGCGCCGGGCCTTGTCGAGGTTGGCGTTATCCGGCCAGCTGTTGAGCGGGTCGAAGCGCTGCTGACCGCCGCCGGCGCCGCCGCGGCCATCGGCCGTGCGGTACGTGCCCGCACTGTGCCAGGCCATCCGGATGAACAACGGGCCGTAATGACCCCAGTCGGCCGGCCACCAGTCCTGCGAGGTGGTCATGACTTCCTTGAGGTCGGCCTTGACCGCGTCGAGATCGAGACTGGCGAATTCGTCGGCGTAGTCGAAATCCTCGCCGTACGGATTGGATTCGGGAGAATGCTGGCGAAGCGGTGCGAGATTGAGTTGTTCAGGCCACCAGTCCCGGTTGGACTTCGGCTTGCCCTGAGCAAGAACCGAACTCGCCGGAATCAGCGTTGCCGCGACAACGGCAGTTACAGCAAACAAAAGGGTTGTGTATCTGGTCATTTGAAGCGTTCCTCCAAGTGAGGGCGTGGGATTCGTACTTCGATAATCAGAACACATATAAACCTAAAGATCAATCGAAATAAACTATGGTACTGATTGAAGAAGCGCATTCATGAATCGGCAGAGGCCGGAGAACGGCCATTGCCTTTCTCCGGCGCGCGCGGCGAGAAATCGTTTGATGCCAGCACCTCGGTCAACAACACCTGCTCGACGTCGGTGCGTTCCGAAGCGCGCACCGGAACTCGAACGACGAGATGAATCTCGCCGGCGGTCGGGGTCTCGACGGTCACGCACGGATCGACGGACGGGAAATCCAGGCCGCGCTGATCGCTGAGGCGGTGCATGTGGGCACGCGCGGCTTCGATGTACGGTTCGCAGTAACGCGCCGCGGCATCCAGGAACGCCTGGCGCGCCGCGCGCCAGTCGGCATCGCGAACAAACGGCACGGTGAACGTGCGAAAACCGTAGCGTTCGGTGAAGCTCTCATTGATGACGGGTTCGGCGAGGAACAGCGAGTTGGGCAGCACGATCTTGCGCCCACTGCGCTGCTGCGTGGTCATGCCGGGTCCGAGTTCGAGGATGGTCGTGGCCAGCAGGCTGTGGTCGATGACCTCGCCGCGAAATCCGCGCACCTGAATTCGATCGCCGATGTTGAACGCCGCCGATCCGCTCTTGAGCACCGAGCCCGACAGGCACAGGATCAGCTCCTTAGTGGCAATCACAATAGCCAGAGTGATCGCGACCAGCGACAACGCCAGGGTACGTAATTCCTGGCCCCAGATCAGCACCAGACCGAACAGCAGCAACAACAACAGGATGTTGCGCGAGTTAACCAGCCAGCGCCGCCGCAGCTCCGGCGCCTGCACCGTACGGCGAATGAAGCGCACTATCAGCAGGCGCGCGACGAACACGATGGCGACGAGGCTGGCGGTAGCGATCAGCAGTCGCAGCAGGGATTCGGGCAACGTGATTTCCGGCAGCCAGTTGAGGTTTTCGAGCATCGCATCGCCTTCAGATTCGTTTGACTCATAGTGTAATTCTTGCTTGCGCCGCGCCCGAGCACGGACAACACACGGCCAGGACATGCGCAAATATGAATATTGCCACATTTCAGCCTGTCTCCCGGCTAATGGGGCGATATTTATATGCGTCGCGGTACAGGCACCGTCTCTTGTTGGGTCTGCTATTGTTTGCGTTGTGAAGACAACAACCTTGCGAACAGCGCTTGTTATCGGTTCGACACTGGCCGTCCTGATCCTGGCCGCGGCACTGGTCGCCTGGCTGGTAATCGACACCGAGCGGATCAGGGAGCGGCTGGCGACAGCGTTGGGCGAAGCGCTGGGGATGGAGGTGCGGATCGGCCAACCCCTGCAGTTCAGCCTGTTGCGGGGGGTCAGCGTCGAGTTCGAGGATATCCAGGCGAGCATCGAAGGCGAGGTCGTGGCCAGGACCCAGAGCGCCCGTGTGAGGCTTGCGCTGTTCAGCCTGCTGACCGGCAGAATACGACCGGTCGAGTTGCACATTGAGCGGCCGGAATTGTCGGTCGAGCGCTACGGCCAGGGCTTGTTCAACATTTACACACCGGATCCGAACCCGGCGGCACTCGAGGCGCTGTTTTTGCGACGGGTGCGGGTATCCGATGCCCGGGTGACCTGGCTGGATCAGCCCTCGGCGCTGAATTGGGAATTTGAACACTGCGATCTCGACCTGCGCAATATCGCTCATGCCGGCGGCCTGCCGGATCGGGCCGCTGAAACACTTGCGGCCCAAGGCGCGTTGAAATGCCGGGTTGTCCGCCAGGACCGGTTTTCAGCCACCGGAGTGTCGGCGCAAATCCAGGGCGACGACGGCGTCTTCGCACTGGACCCGATCAGCGCAACCGTCTTCGACGGACAGGCCGCGGGACGCATGGAACTCGACTTTGCATCCAACCCCCCTGCGTTCGGCTTGAAAGCCCGGCTTCCGGAGTTTGAGCTTGGTTCATTTCTAGCCATGACGGAACCGGAGCAGGCGGCAAGCGGCACGATGGATTTCGAACTGGACCTTGAAGCACAAGGCTCCGGCTGGCAGGAAATCCGAAGCAGTGCCGCCGGTTCGATCAGCCTGAGCGCCGGTGAACTCGTCCTGGAGGGATTCAACCTTGATGAAGAACTGGACGATTACGCCGAGACCCAGCGCTTCAACCTGATTGATGTCGGTGCCACGCTGCTTGGCGGACCCATCGGTCTTGCCGCCAGTCGCGGTTACGCATTCAGCGGGCTGCTCGGCGACAGCGGCGGCAGCACCACCATCGACCGGATGATCTCGGAATGGAGCGTCGAAAACGGCATGGCACAGGCGCGCGATGTTGCTTTCCGGACCCTGGAAAATCGCCTGGCGCTGGCCGGAGCACTGGACTTCGGCAATTATCGTTTCGATGACTTGCGCGTGACGATCCTCGACCGCGATGGCTGTGCGATCGTCAAACAGCGGATTACCGGTCCGTTCAGCGACCCCGACATCGAGCAACCCAACTTTCTGGTCGCCGTGGCCGGACCGTTGCTGGATCTTGTCAAGCGTGGCGTGGATTCGATTACCGACAACGACTGCCAGGTCTTCTACACCGGATCGCTAGCGCATCCATGAACAGTGCTGCCCAATATGTAGCCGCTACCAAACGATGACAGCCGCCCCCTGGTTCATCTCGATCGGCTTGCTGCTGCTGGTGGTGGGTTTTACCTTCTCCTATATCAAAAGCGTGGCGGTAACCTCGGCCATCGTCTATCTTGTTATCGGATTCGTCGTCGGCCCCATGGGTTTCGGGCTGTTTCATTTCAATCCGTTGAAACAGTCCGCACTTCTGGAGTTGCTGACCGAACTTGCCGTACTTGTTTCCCTATATTGCGCCGGGGTAAAAATGCCGGCGCCGGCGACCATCAAGCGTTGGCGTAACCCGCTGCAACTGGCCATACTTTCGATGGCGATTACAGTCGGCCTGGTGGCGCTGTTCGGCTATTACCTGCTGGCATTACCGCTGGGGGCGGCGGTGCTGCTGGGTGCCATTGTGGCTCCTACTGACCCGGTTCTGGCCACCGAGGTCCAGGTCCGTAGCGCCGATGATCCCGACCGCCTGCGTTTTGCACTGACCTGCGAGGCCGGTATCAATGACGGTACCGCTTTCCCGTTCGTGATGCTCGGACTCGGCCTGCTGGGTCTGCACGAAATCGGCGATTCCGGCGGCCGCTGGTTTGTCATGGATGTGCTGTGGGCAAGCGGGGCAGGTGTGGTGCTCGGCATTGTGCTGGGCTATGTTGCCGGCTGGCTGGTCATCAGGTTGCGCGTGGCCGTTGCAGGCATTACCTTTCTGGAGAGTTTTCTGGGCCTGGGCCTGATTGCGTTCGCCTATGGGCTCAGCCTGTTGATCGGCGCATGGGGATTCCTGACCGTTTTCAGCGCGGCGGTGGCCCTGCGCCACACGGAGTTGAGACTGGCCAGCCGGGCGCAGGATAGTCCGCCGCTCGAAGAGCAGCGCAAGTACCTGGAGACCGGGGAAGAAACCCATGTGCATGTCAGCGAAAGCTCACTGGTCTTCAACGAGCACCTTGAACGAATCTCGGAAATCGTGCTGGTCCTGCTGATCGGCGGCTCGATGTTCTGGAATTCCTGGAGTTTGCGTGCCGTCGGCTTCGCCGCGTTCCTGTTTCTTATCGCCCGGCCGCTCAGCGTGCACCTGGGCCTGCTGGGCAGCAGCGCGCCATTCCGCATGCGGCACCTTGCGGGCTGGTTTGGCGTGCGTGGTATCGGCTCGATTTACTATCTGATGTACGCCATTCAACACGGTCTTCCGCAAGAGCTGGCGCTTGAGCTAATACACTTGACGCTGGTGGTGGTTGCCCTGTCGATACTGGTCCACGGGGTCAGCGTTAAACCCGCCATTGCCCGGTACTGGCGGCATGGTTGATGAACTCGGACCACCCTGGGCGGGCCGAGCGTTGCAATACGGCCATACGGCCCATTCAGTTCTCGCCGTCGAGTTGGAAAACCAGCGTCTGGGTGGCCGCTCGCGACACCGCCACGCCGCCGACGATGCGCGGCTTGAACTTCCAGCGCTGAATCGCGCGAATCGCTTCTTTATTGAAGATTCTTGCCGGCTGCGCGTCGATCACTCGTGGATCGCGAACCATTCCGGTCTCGGTGATGGTGAACTGAATGGTCACATAGCCTTCGATCTGGTCGCGCAAAGCGTCTTGCGGGTATTGCGGATTGACGCGTACCAGCGGCACCACATCGCCTTCGGCGGCTTGGTCGGGTTTGCCGGGTCCGAACGTCGGTCCACGACTCACGCCGAACTCGGCCTTGCTCCAGTCCAGTTTCTGAACACGCTCCCGGTCCGGATCGAGGCCGGAGACCTGCACCAAGTCCGGCGGAGGCGGCGGTGCGTCGGGCGGGGGCGTTCGCTCGGGGCGCTCCCGCTTTGGCGTCAGGTCGGGGGGCTCGATTTCAACCGCTTCGAACCGGATTCCCGACACCGGGTTCAGGTCCTGGGGTTGACCTGACGGGTCCGCGATCAGGTGGTGCATCACGAAGAAGGCCGCCAGGGTTACAAAAACAGCAAGTACGACAGCCAGCGTGTAGCGAAACAGGCCATTCATGTCCACTCTCCCCCGCCGGGACGTCGGCGGAATATGTTTTCCATATTGACTATACACGCCGGCCGGCCGAAGGAAAAGTCCCCATTTACCCCGCCTTGGTACGCGTTCGTCGCGAAGCGCGGTCAGATTCGGCGAATCAGGGGGTAAACCAGATGTCCTCGGATTGGCCGATTCCGCGATTATTGGATAGCGCACCGGCCAGTAAGCCTTCAGTAGTCACTTTTTCGGAGCGCTGCAACAGCCGCCGGCTCACCCGAATGATCCGGCATGTCCAGAAATACTTACTTGCGAGATTCGAATCATGAACAGCAATACAGTAAACCCCAAGCAATTGGCTGACGATTTCAAAGCGTCTTTCACCGGCCAGCTCGATGACGACGTGGTGCAGCAAACCTGCAAGAGTCTGGAAGCCTCCACACCGGAGCAGCTGAAAGCCGCCACGTCCTACGGCGCCAACGGGTCCCTGGCCAGTCTTGTCTTTTACGTCAAGGCGCAGTGCAATATCAACGGGGGGAAGACTTTCGATGGAAGCGCCTGGGGCGTAAGCTTTCCCGGCGGTGGTGCCTTGTTCGGAGATGTGTACCTGGCCGATGCTTCGTCGCTGAACGATCTATACAGCCGAACAAGCAGTTTCACGTTTACGGCGACGCCTGTCTACACGGCGTTCTACTTTTTCGATTCAAAAAGCACTTTGCTTGGCCATTTCCAGGCCGGCTCCGTCTCGACGGTCACCGGCACGGGCGGCGGTTCGGGCGGCTGGTCCTGATTTGGGGTCCGACGACAGCGGTCTGAAACCGGTTTGAACGGCAGATAGACGTAGAGAAACGCAGCTTTTTGCGTACCCAACGACGGACCTTAATGGCCGTCGTTGGTTTGATCTGCGAAGCACTGTACTTTCGAGTAACGGGACTGCGTTTCGAGATGTGCCACGTGTCGGCGTGCCCGCGGCATCTTCCTGCCGGTTATCCGCGATACCACCCGGATACCGCGTAGCGATAGGCCCCGGCGTACGGCGGAATGCAGGTAACCGCGTGCGGCTGGGGCACCTTGAAAAGGTTCAGGGTGTTGAAATCCGGTTTCCAGGCGGTTGCGCTGTTGCCGGTCTCGTCATAAAACTGTAGGTAGCCGTTCCAGTCGGGACGCCATTTTCGAGTCAGGTTCAGCACGTAGGCGCAGCGGCGGTTGGCCCGGTGCTGCTGGTCATTGTGATAACCGAGAAAACTGCCCGGGCCGAAGCGCGTGGCCTGGGCATCGACCTGCGAAGCCGTTGGGTCGTTCAACAGTTGCCGTACGAACTCAAGCATGGATTCGCCCTGAAGGAACTCGAAGAACTCCTGGAGTACCGTCGGCGTTTCCCCCGTGGTACGGGTGTTTTCCGACTCGTGATAAAGGCTGTAGACATAGCCGAATCCGCTCGTGGCCTGACGATAGATCCGGCCTTGCAACTGCCCCATCTCGGCCGGTGGGATCTTTTCCAGATTCTGCACCTCGATGACGCCCGGTCCTTTCTCGTCGTAGTAGGTCAGCGACCAGGGAGTCTGGTTCTCCAGGCACTCGAGCAGGCGGTCTGCAGATTCGGCGGCAAGTACGTTCTTGACCTGCACGCGTCGGCTGCGGTTGAGTTCATCGGCCAGCGCACCGCGGTCCAGGGCGGGATTGAGGGTGAAAGTCATGTTCGTGCTCGTATTGGAAATATCGGGATCTTGATTCAAGGCGCGGTTTCGACGCCCGGCTGGGTGAGTTGGCGACCGGCATCATCCCAGGCCTTGCGGACCATTTCGCGTACGTCGGCGCGCAGTTCGGCCGCATCATAGACCACGCCGCGCGAGATGGTATGGCGCACGCCTTTTGTGCGGATCACCTGGTTGTCTTCGGTTACCCGCACGGCGCCCGTGCCGTAGAGCACTTTCCAGTCGGCCAGCGGGTTCTCGCCCACCACGATCAGGTCGGCCTGCTTGCCGACTTCCACCGATCCGGTGATTTCCGACACGCCCAGCGCCTCGGCGCCATGCAACGTGGCGGCACGCAGGACTTCCAGCGGGTGAAAACCGGCTTCCTGCAACAGTTCCAGCTCTTCGACATAGCCGAATCCGTAGAGTTTGTAGATGTAGCCGGAATCCGAACCGGCGGTGACGCGCCCGCCGTGGTTTTTGTAGTCGTTGATGAACTCCATCCAGCGGCGATAGTTCTGTTGCCAGTCGACTTCGTTTTCGGTCGACCAGGCAAACCAGTAGCTTCCGTGCGCCTGCCGGCTGGGTGCATAGAAGTCCCAAAGGCTGGGCAGCGTGTAGTCCGGGTGCCATTCGGCGGTCCGCGCGGCCATGAAATCGCGATTGGCCTGATAGATGGTCATCGTCGGGTTCAATGTGAAGTCCAGCGCCAGCAACTCGTCGCGCACTTCCTTCCAGCGCGGATGCTCCGGCCCGGCGGCTTGCCGCCAGAGCCGCCCGGCCTCGGTAAAGCGGTGGTATTCGTCGGCGTAGTTGTAGTCGGCCGGGTAGTGCTGGATGATCTTATCGGCAAACAGTGCCTCGGGCAGACCGTACCAGTGTTCCATGGTGGTCAACCCGGCCCGCGCGGTGTCCAGCACGTTGGCGCGGGCCACATCCATCTGTGCGTGGTGCATGGCGGTGCCCAGCCCCTGTTTCTTCGCCTCCTGTATGGCCGCGAACAGCACTTCGGGGCGCGCGCCGAAAAACTTGATGCCGTCGGCGCCGCGTTGCTTGACGTCCCTGACCCACTCGCGTGCCTGCCCGGCACTGGTAATCGGCCGTTCCCGGCCCTGGCCGAAGGTTACGTAGGCATGGATGCGCGGCGCGGCGATTTCGCCCTGCTCGCTTCGCTTGCGCTCGTTCAGTGTCCAGTCCATGCCGTTGCCTGAGCCGGGGTCACGAACCGTCGTGATGCCATGACCCAGCCACAGCTTGAATACGTATTCGGCCGGCGTGCCCTGGGCCTTGCCGCCGATATGGCCGTGCATGTCGACGAATCCGGGCAATACGTATTGGCCGGCGACATCGATTTCGTGGCCGTTGTCGGCAAGCTCCGGGCGGGCATCGTCATCGATCGGCACGCCGGGCGCACCCAACCTGGCAATAGCGGTGATGCGGTTGCCTTCGATGACGATATCCACCGGCCCGACGGGCGGCGCGCCGGTGCCGTCGATCAGGATGCCGCCGCGGAGAATGAGTTGGTCGAACGGCCCCTCGCCCCGGTCGCGGTCGGGCGCGGGTTCGATTTCGGCCCGGGCAGCGAATGCAAGTATCAGGGCGAGGAATGCGGATGCAAGTCGGGACATCGGATTGGCCGTAAGGTGATCGGGAAGGGCAACAAGGTTACACCGGTTTGGAGTCGGGTTCAAAACCCCGGGTCGCGTCGGTCATCGAACAAGTTCGCCGGAGAGCGTTTATTCGTCTTCCGGACCGGAATGGAAAGATACCCGGTCGCCGGCTTCCTTGATTGCCTGCTGGTAGCGTTGTTCGATGACTTCGCGCCGGATCTTGAGGGTTGGCGTGAGCAGTTCGTTGTCCACGGTCCAGGGTTCGCGGATGACGATGATTCGACTTATTCGCTGGTGGGGTTCGAGCTCGGCGTTGACCGCTTCAAGGGTTTCGACCAACTGGCGCCGAAGTTCGCGCATGTCCAGGTCGACATGTTCAGCCAGTTGAACCAGCGCCACCGGCTGGTCCAGGTGTTCGCCGACCACGCAGGCCTGTTCGATGATCTCGTTCCTGGCCAGCAGGCTTTCCAGTGGCACCGGTGCGATATATTTACCCTTGGTGGTCTTGAACACTTCCTTGACCCGGCCGGTGATGCGCGCCCAGCCTTCGTCGTCGATGAAGGCCCGATCGCCCGTTTTGAAAAACCCGTTATCGAAGCTTGCTTCGGTCAGATCGTCCTGCTTGTAGTAGGCCTGCATCATGCACGGGCAGCGGATCAGCAGTTCGTCATCGTCTCCGGTGCGGAGCTCCACCCCTGGAAGTGCCTTGCTGATGGTGCCAAAGCGCGGCTTTTTGCCGCGGCCGATCTGGGTGCCATAAGCGAAAGTCTCGGTCATGCCCCAGCCTTCGCAGATGGTCACCCCGACCCGGTGCCACCATTCCAGCAGCACCGGCGCAATCGGCGCCGAACCGCTGGCGAACCATTCACCCTTGTCCAGCCCCAGCCCCTGCTTGATTTTCTTGCGGATCATCATGTTGACGATCGGCAGCTTCAGCAAGGTTTCGAGTTTCCTGGCGGGAATCTTCTCGAACACGCCGAGCTGGAACTTCTTCCACAGCCTTGGCACCGATCCGAACAGGGTCGGCCGGGCATGCTGAAGATCTTCCATGAACGTTTCCAGCGACTCGACAAAATACAGCGTCGTACCGCCATAAAAGCTTCCCGCACCCACGTACGCACGCTCGGTGCAGTGCGACAACGGCAGGTAGGACAGTACCCGGTCGCCGGACCGGACGCCGACCGCGGTGGCCAGGGATTCGCCGACGAAGGCGAAGTTGGCAAAACTGTGCATCGCGCCCTTGGGCTCGCCGGTGGATCCCGAGGTATACAGCAGCGTGGCAAGGTCGGACTCTTCGGCATCGAACACTTCGAAGCCATCGGCCGGTCTGGCGACCAGCTCCACCCACTCGTGTTTGGCTTTCGCCCCGGGATACGGCATGGCAATCGAAAGCATGTCTTCGGGAATGCCCTCGAGCTGGGATTCGGCGTGTTCCAGCTTGCCGATGATGCAGGCGGCGGCACCGCTGTGGTCCAGCACCTGACGAATGGTCCGCGCGTTGGCCGTCGGATAGATTGGCACGCTGACCATGCCGGCCAGAATCATCGCCATGTCGGCAATCACCCAGTGCGCGCAATTCTTGGAAATCAAGCCGATCCGGTCGCCGGGGCCCAGGCCCAGGCGTCTCAGCGACCCGGCCAGCCGGCAGGCCTCGTCATAGGCCTCGGCCCAGGTCCAGTGCTTCCACACCCGATCCACGGGCTGGCACAGGTAGCGCTGGTCAGGCGTCCTGCGAGCGCGGTCGACGATCTGTTGTTGAAGGGCGGCCGGCATATGGATTCTCGGCATGTGCGAATGTGGAGAATAGGTTGGGGTGCGGCTGGAGTCAATGGGTTCGCGTTTTTGCGCCCTTGCCGGATGGTTGCTTTTCCCGGCGTTATTCACCGCCCATTGGTCGCGCGGCGCTGCCCGCCGGCGGTCGGCACCTATGCCGGGTGGGGGCGGTTTTTAATTTTCAAATTTAACGGCGACTTCAAAAACCCGTTTCGCCGCCAGCTGCGCTGGCTGATGCGAGTGACTTTTTTCGATTGCAAAA
>JBBDSL010000100.1:0-97660 GCA_040904965.1 Wenzhouxiangellaceae bacterium | reverse complement strand
TGAACGCTGACAGACCAACTGAATCCTAATTTATCAGGTTGAAGGACCACTAGCGGACCACAGAATCAGCAGGCAGGATTCCTAATAATGAATGATAATGAATAGACAGGCTCGTGAAACCTCTAAACAAGGAGAATTCACCCATGAAAAGCAACATCAAGCACGCGAGTTCCGTGATTGCCATGATTGCCATGATGGCCATTGTGGCCGTCGCAGGCGGCTGCGCTGCTACCGGCGGCTCGGGTAGCGGCGGCGAACTCGCTGTCATCACGGCAGCCTATGAGCAGCATGCCGGCAGCTCGCGCGAACGGGTCGTGTTTCGGGGCCTTGAAGCCTGGCGAGACCTCCGCGGCGATTACATCGTGGTGCGCACCCGCTACAACGACTACTTCCTGCTGACCCTTGAAGCCGCCTGTGCCAGCGACCTCAGGTTCAACAGCAGTCTGCAGCTGGCCATCGCGCAACAAACGCGCAACTCGCTGTCCCGGTTCGACACCGTCAGCGCCGGCGATTCGGCCTGCCGCATCCAGTACATCCGCCAAGTCGACCACCAGGCCGTCGCCGAGGACCTCCGAGATCGCGATATCGAAGAGCATTTCATCCGCCTGAATCGGGATCGCTGAGACGGTTGCCGACAGACAATGCCCGGGCCTGTCGAAGTCATTCGATGGTGTAATCGGGGGACCAACGGTCTGCGAAACCGGCAGCAGTTGCCGTGGAGTCTGAACGCATCGCTATTGGCACCGTCCAATGCCGGCCTGACCTCCACCCGACACGCAGCCTGGTTCGCCAACGGCCGCGTCGACGATGATGGCGCCTCATTGCAGATCGGGATGTTCGACGACACCCGCGGCTCAACCTGGTCGGTGCCGCTTCCGGCCGCCCTTCACAGATAGCACACGCGGTTGCCGACTTGAACCTCGCGCTGATACTAATGCATTGATAAATCCTGCCTCGTTCAGCTTGTCTCTCGGCGCTATTGCCAGACTCCGCCGCAGAACCGCAGCGCGGCCAGCGCCAGCGTTTTCGTCGCGTCGACCAGTTCTTCGACGACCACAAACTCGTCCGGGGCGTGCGCGTGGCGCACGTTGCCGGGGCCAAACAGCACGGTCGGGGTGTGGCCCTGGTGGACCAGCAATCGCATGTCGGCGCCGTACGGCATGCCGCGCACGATTGCATTGTTGCCGGTCGCGTCGCGGAACGATTCGCCCAGCGTGGTCACGATCCGGTGATCGATATCAATCGCGGCCGGTTCGAACTGCGCGCCGGTCCATTCGACCACCGGCGGATGATCTGTCAGCCACGTATCCCGCGCGGCTGCTTCATGCACCTTCTCCTCGAACGCGTTGCGTACCTGCATCGAGTCCTCGTCGGTTCCCACACCCAGCCGCCCCTCGCAAACCAGCGCTTCAGCCACGGTCGAGGCCCATATGCCGCACTGCAGCTTGCCCACGCACAGCGCGAAGGGGATCTCGTAGTCCTGGAACATCGGATCGCTCACGTTGCTGTTGCGACTGGATTCGAACGCGCGCAAGGCGCTGTAGATCGGCACGAACTTTTCGATCGGGTCCACGCCCTCTTCGCGCAACGCGCCGTGCGCGGCGAGCCCGGGCACCGTAATCCGGAATCCGAAGGCGCCGGCCTGGGCCGGGGCGATCATCAGTTCGGTCGGCTCCATGATGATTGCGGCATCAAGCGCCGCATCGCCGCCAAAGCGGCCAGATCGACAATAGCCACGCTCGATGGCGGCCAGCGTGCCCGCGCCGCCGTCCTCCTCGCCGATCACGCTTTGTATCATCAGCCTGCCCGGCAATTCGACGCCGGCCTCAAAGATCGCGCGCGCGGCAAACAGCGCGCAGCACAAGCCGCCTTTCATGTCCGCGGAACCGCGACCGTAGATGCGCCCGTCGGCCAGCGTTCCGCGCCACGGCGGATAATGCCAGCGCTCCGGCTCGCCGGCGGGCACAACGTCGATATGGCCGTTGAGAATCAGCTTCGGCCCGTCATTCCGGCCCAACCCGCCGACGACGCCGAGACCGTGTTGGCGTTCGATCTCGGCGGTATAGGCCGGGTGCCGACGTAGTGCGTCAAAGTCGATATCCCAGACATCGACTTCCATGCCAAACGATTCCATGAGCGCGGCGACACGTTGCTGGGCCGGTGTCTCGAACCCGCCTTCGCTCGGGATGGCGATCAGCTCGCAAAGCGTCTCGACCAATCCATCGGCATCGATGGCGGCCAGTACCTTTTGCTCAACGGCGTTCGGAGTCACGGTTCAAGGGCCTGCTCAAGGTCGGCGATCAGGTCTTCGTGGTTTTCGATCCCGACCGAGTAGCGGATCAGGGTCTCCGGAATGCCGGCATCGGCGCGCTCGGCGGCCGAAAGCTCGACATGGCTGGTGGTCGCCGGCGGCCCGACCAGCGTGCCAACCGACCCCAGGCTGGCCGCACAGTGGGCCAGCCGCAGCCGGCCGATCAGCTCACGCACGACGTCGAAATCGCCGGCCACCGAGAACGCCAGCACGCCGCCGTAGCCGGTCATCTGCCGGCGCGCGATGTCGTGGCCAGGGTGTCCGGGCAGGCCCGGGTAGTACACCGCCTCGACCCGCGGGTGCGCATCCAGAAATTCGGCCACGGCCTGCGCATTGCGGTTCTGGCGCTCCACGCGCAGCTCCAGCGTCTTCAAACCCCGGCTGAGCAGGAACGCCGACATCGGGTCCAGCGTCGCGCCGTTGATTTCGCGGAAGTGGAAGATCCTTCTGACCAGCGCCCGGCTTCCGCACACAACCCCGCCCATGGCATCGGAGTGGCCGCCGAGAAACTTGGTCGCGCTGTGGACGACCAGGTCCGCGCCCCGCTTGAGCGGTTGCTGGTTTATTGGAGTTGCAAATGTATTGTCGACGACCACGACCGCGCCGACAGCATGCGCTTTGGCGGCCAGCCTCTCGATGTCGACGACCTTGAGCGTCGGGTTGGTCGGGCTCTCCAGGTACACGACGTTGCAGCCCTTTTTTATTTCCGCCTCGATCGCGTCGAAGTCGGTCGTGTCGCACAGCGCCACGTCGATATTGAAGCGGGGCAGGAACTCGATGAACAGCTTGTTGGTCCCGCCGTAGGTGTCCTTGATCGCAACCACGCGATCGCCCGGCGACAGCAGTGTGAACAGCGTATTACTGATCGCGGCCATGCCCGTGGCAAAACTGGTCGCGTCCTCGGTGTCCTCGAGCAGGCGCATCCGCGACTCGAAGTCGTCGACGGTCGGATTGGTATTGCGCGAATAGACATGACCGGGCCTCTCGCCCCGCCCCACCGCGGCCCATTCGTCCAGATCATCGTAGGCAAACGTCACGCCGTGGAACACCGGCACCACCGTCACCCCTTCCGGGGCAACACCTGACTGGTCACCCCACACACAACGGGTCGACGGACCCAGTCGGTTTTCGAACGTATCCTTGCTCATCAACGGCCCCTCAGGGGAATCATATTCCCGCGAGCTTACCGCAAAAATCCGGCCACCGGAGTCGGTCGAATCCCACTCGCGTCCGGACCTGCCGCGCATGACACACAAAAAAACCGACCCCGCTCTCGCGGGGCCGGTTTCGCGGTTTTCACCGCACAACGTCAGTTTTCTAAACTGAATTAAGCGTCCTGCACGTCGCCATCACAGCCCAAGCTGGCAGCGCTGCCAGCCATGATGGACGAGTCCCGGCCTTCATTCAGTTCCATAGTCTGCAGTGCGATAACATTTTCCATTGTTAACCTCCTAGGTTATTGAGTAAAAATCTCCTTTCGGAGGCGCCATCAACTTGACAGCGCATGTTAAGTATCACGTAACCGGCTTACCGAAACAATCATCAAAGAACGCTTATTAACACGTCTTTACATTGCCATTCGAGCCGCCGAATGACTACTCTACATATGCTCGCCTGATCGATTGTTCGCTCGGAGACTCATACGCTGCTTCAAGCAACTGCTGATGCGTGTCGGAGGCAATAAAATCGCTTAATCCAAGATCAGCAGTTTGTTCCATCGAATAATCTACTCCACCATGAATCAGCATTGAAGCCATGGACCTCAGCAATGGAATTTCTGGACAGAACTTCTCGGCAAACAGAAACTCTCCCGCTTGATTGACTTCCAGAAAAACCAGATCTCCATCCCGGCTTAGCACCAGATCGATGCTCCCGTACACCAAGTCAAGACGATTCATCATCAAGCGCAGCTTCTTAACATATTTTTCAGGAAGTTTGATTGGTTGGATATCCAGCTCCGTGAACGAGGAATCCTTACGCCAGTCGACCGGAATGGTGCCATCGGCATACCGAATCTCGAACGGAAACATCTTGTCACCGATTACCACGACGCGGATATCGCTTTGCTTGTTCACATACGCCTGAAAGATTCCGGGACACAAAGCGATTGACTCATCGTGTTCAAGATCTTCTGGCCGTAGCCGACTGGCCCAGGACGCGTGCATTTCCCCACTCTCGTGACTCTTCCACACATGCGGAATAAATGTCTTGTGAATCACATCGTGGTGCAATTCGAGAAATGCCTTGATTTCTTGAGTTTCATTCGAAACCAGCGTACTCGGAATCGGAAGCGCGCATCGTCGTGCGACATCAAGTTGAAGCAGTTTGTTATCGGCACGAACCGCCGCCGCCGGCGAGTTGATCCAAAGTGCCTCGCACATCATGGCTGAAATCTCCCTCAGGTTCTCATGCGCCAGCCTCCATTCCGTTTTCATGCATTCACGATCACACTCACGAGCGCTTGAAAGGTCGGGCCAGCGCTTTGGGCGCCGGTACCATATGGAGTTGAA
Source organism: Wenzhouxiangellaceae bacterium (assembly GCA_040904965.1). Taxonomy (GTDB): domain Bacteria; phylum Pseudomonadota; class Gammaproteobacteria; order Xanthomonadales; family Wenzhouxiangellaceae. The sequence goes on along the minus strand of JBBDSL010000100.1, from coordinate 92,839 downwards.
TTCGCCCAACCGGGACCCCCGACCATAGCACCAGTGCTGGTCGGTTCCGCACTCAAGGCTCAGTCGCCCGAGCCCGCCATCTCCGAAAGCACTCGAAACCATCACGGAAACGCCGGAATACTCGAGTACCCAGCGCACTGCCACAGCATGCAGATCCGTGGCTGGCGCCATGAGCAGTACGTCGAATTTATTGATCTGTGGTTGCATCAAGCTAGCTCTCATCGGGGAGTTCTCCTGAAGTCGTCTGACGCTCAGGCCGGTCGGCAGACCGCGGACCCGACGCGTCATGCCGGTCCGGTTGTTGCGGCTGCGTCCGGCCAGTTCGATGTACCGACTCCTCCGTGAGGACGCGCCCCGCCTTGAGACGCGCGAATATACGTGGAATCGATTGTGTGGCTGGCAAGCGTTCTTCAACGCTACCTGTGGGTTGTCGGAAGTTCATAAGTCATTCCTCCATTAATTAATTGCCGGTATGTTTCTATTATCACTTGCGACATTTTTTGCACAGCGTTGCACGCCGACCCGCTTTCTTCTGTTCAAGTGGCGAATTGCATCGCTTGCATCGGTACAGCGCCTGAATTCGGCACGCCGGGCAGTCCAGATGAATCTCGTCCACCCGACGAATCCAGCGCGCATGGCACTTGGAGCAGTCGTCCTCGCACCACAACTTCAGTACAAGCAGGTGTGGCATGAAGTAGAGGTGAGTCAAATCCAGAAGTGGTTTGTGGATTACGTCGCGATACGCTTCGGCGAGGACGATGAGTGTTTGCGCTTCGTCGAAGCACCGCCTCGCACTGCACCAGATCTTCCAGGCGATGTTGGTATGCAACATTCTGTGCTCGGTCTTCACGTACCAGGCATCGGTAAACGGCGCCAGCCCCGGAGGTGAAGGTCTACCATGTATCTGCTGATACCAGCTCTTGGCTGTCGCGCGCGGCACGCCCGTCAGCCTGGTTGCAAGACTCACACGCGCACCGAGCTGAATCAGACGCAAGGCGCGCGCGTCGCGCACCAGGGTGGTCGAAAGCGCCCTTTCCGAAATAAGGGATCGGTCGCAGGTATCGAAACGCGCAATTTCAAGGATTGCACGTGGGAATAGTGCTTTTGGTTGGGGCGAGCTTTCGATTGGTCCAACGCCGCTTTCGCTATTCATCGTCTGGATTCCGATTCCCCAACAGGTAGTAGCCCGCCTGCTCGGAAATCGCCTCGATTTCGGCTTGCCCACCATCGTGCAAAGCACGTTCGAGTCGCTGCCACCAGTGCAGATCGAATCGCGGCATCACAAGAGGAACTTTCACAAATCGCAGATTGGCGAGCTCTCGCGGCCCAAATTCATTGAGACTTTCGAGCAGACATTTCGGGCTACCCAACAGGGCGATTGCTGAATGTGGATTTTCACGATACAAGTCACGGGCCACAAGAAAGTACTCAAGATTTATTCGTGAAAAATCCTTCCCCCTTGAGATTTGTTCACTGAATTCGTGCCTCATTATTTGCCTCCGTTCAAGATCGTTTAGTGGGCTAGATGATCATCTGCCATGACCGTAACTTGTGTCGTACACAGCACTTCTCGCGTTGCCGGCCGCAGGCAAATGGCTTACAGGCAGCTGGTGCTGAGGTCGGATTCAAGTTCTCTCTGACGATCTCCGGAGCCGACCGATGCTCACAGGCGAGTCGCATCGCGTCATGCGTTCAAACCACGCAGGTTATGGATGTCAAATACCGTGTGGCATCGGCTGGCTTAATCGTCCGTCCAGATCAGTCGATACCACCTGATGCATCACGTGCGACGTAACACTCTTGCGTTATAGGTCACACTGATGATTTCGCTATGCGCAACACCACACATGCCTGGCAACTCGCGTCTGCGTCTTTCGCCACTGCCATTAACGTCAGTGATTGTTTCACTTAATTCCGGCGAAATAAACTATTAAATCTGACGACGGGTGATCGCTTTTTATCCTGTTTCCCGCGGCAGTCAAGGATATTGACGGCCGCTCAGCCGTAACTTGACCGAACGATCCGTTTAAATCTAGTTTGGCTTTGACGAATAGATTCGGTATCCAGACCTTGTGCAGGCATGGGGTATCCGGAACATTCATTAAAGGCAGGTCTCGAGGGGCTTCTATCCGGCGCATTTCGTGATTTCCATTAGGACAGACTAGCCCTGCATGTTCGAAAAGAAAGATATCTTTTTGAATTGACGTTTCAGTATCAAATAAGTAAGCACGTCACAAAGGACATGTGTCAGATTCAGGAGATCGAATCACTTGGGACCAGTTCAGCTTCGATAGCGAGGTGTACATAGAATTCAGGTCGCCATGCAACATGCTTGGAATACTGAACACCGACTGGCTATTTTTGCTTTAACAAAGGCAGCGTGTTGATCGTCTACATGTATGGAGGTAGTAGAAATGGGTACTGATCTTATTAATAATTCGGAGCATCGAGCTGGTGCCGCGCAGGCATATCTGTTCACTTTGACGCGCAGCGATGGTTTTGATCTTCCGGAGTATGTTTCCACTGTTGGTGATTTCGGATGCTATCTTCGTTCGCATCTTACGGATTCATGGTCGTTGAACATGTTCGGGCTTTGGTACCAGGCTATACCCCCGAATGACAATCTGCCTGCGGCCGGATTCAAACTGCACATATCTTCTACGATGGATAATGCACGCCGCACAATCGATGCAGTCACTCCTGTTTGCACTCGACATCAATGCCGATTCAAAGTGTTACGCGCCGAAAATTTTCTGTCACTGGCCAACTCGAAAGGTTTCGCCCGCGAAGCAGCACACAAGTTCATCACGATCTATCCGGTGGATCTGGAGCAGTTCCGGATCATGGCCGAGGCGCTGCGTACAGCCTGTGCGGGGTTGACAGGTCCACGGGTACTCTCGGATCGGCCGGTGGGAGACAGTCAGGCAGTCTTTTACCGTTACGGCGGTTTCAGGCCAGTAGAACGCCTCCAGGTCAGTGGACACAGGCAATTGGTGATCCCGGGTCCCGGCGGTCAGGTCGTCCCGGACCAGCGTCGACCGTACTTTGTACTTCCTGAAGGTATCGAAGATCCGTTCGAGTGCGCTCCCGGGAACGCGACCGGCACCCAACCCAGACTTAATGGTCGTTACCAGATCAATGAAGCCCTGTCGTTCTCAACCTGTGGCGGGATCTATGTGGGACTGGATGAACTCACCAACACGGAAGTCGTCGTCAAGGAAGCACGTCCGTTGACAAGGTTGTCCAGGAGTCTGGCCATCCCCTTCTCTCGGACGGAAAGTCTACAAAGAGAGGCCCGTGTTCTCGAATTGCTCGATGGAGTTGATGGGCTTCCTCAATTGCTGGACACTTTCGAAGAAGGAGGTCATTTCTTCATCGTTCAATCCAGAGTTGAAGGGCAGAAACTGCGTGAATTCCGTGCGAGCGACCATTTGCTTTTGTGGCCGTTCGAGCGCGACGTGGATACCAGACCCTTTGAGGACTTCTTCGCATCTTTTGCGCACAACCTGATCCAGAGGATACAAGCCATACATCAAAGACGGATAATTCTGGGTGACGTTTCCAGCGGGAATGTACTGGTTACGGAAGAAGGGCAGGTTTCGTTGATTGATTTTGAAAGCGCCTGGTCCATGTCCTGGGGCGATCGCCCCGACGATTTCGCTTCGACCTGGATGACACCCGGACATCGTCGGCCCGGACGCGGCGCACTCGAGCCTCCCAGCTATCGCGACGACTGGTTTAGCGCGGGCATGATTCTGCTGGGTCTGCTGCTTCCGGTGGAGCGCCAGATCACCTTCAATGCCGGAGCCGCGAAGTCCTTCCTGAATGCAATTTCGCGAGCGACCGGCCTGGGCGCATGGGTCGGACAGTGTATGCAGGAACTCTGGAAGGGCAGACCCGGACGGGCGATTCGAGCACTGAAACGACATCATCACGAATCGGGCGTCTCATTGCAACACTCGGCTCATGTCGATGATCGGCCCGTCGAAGCCGAAGCACCCTGGATTGATGCACTGCCGCGTATACGGAGTGACCTTTGGAATCAGTTTGATGAATCCCGAACCGATCGGCTGTGGCCATGCGACTTTGAGGCCTTTCTGACCAGTCCGTTGAACCTGGGCTATGGCGCCGGCGGCCCGGTGATGGCGCTGTGCGATCCCGCAGACGCATTTCCGGAACCCATTCACGAGGTGCTGGCCAGTACGATGCCCGACGTCAAGCGGTGCGCGCCCGGCTTGCTGAACGGTCTGGCCGGAATTGCGCTCTGGAAGTTCCTGCATGTCGATCGGATGCAGGGATGTGAACTGATGGCGACCGCCCTTGATTCAACTCTGGCAAGGGAAGAGCCCGGCTTTTTTCAAGGCATGTCGGGTATTGGATTTGCCTGCTTGCAGTTGTTCCGCTGGACAAACGATGGGCAATTCCTGGGCGCTGCCGTAGACATTGGACGGACGCTGGAACGACTGGCCAGAGAAACTGACGGGCAATTGCACTGGCCGCGTGCGGCAGGCGAGACTCCCGAAACCGGGTTGGCACACGGCGCCAGCGGAATCGCATTGTTTCTGCTGCATTTGTCGCAAGTGCCGGGACACGGATCCTTCGAGCCCCTGGCGCGTGCGGCGCTGGAGCAGGATCTTGGCCGTTCCAGTCCGGCATATCCCGCCGACCGGCCGCGCTGGACCTATCCGGGCAAGGACACCCTGTGGAGCCCGTACTGGTTGGAGGGTGGCAGCGGGATTGGTGCCGTCGTGGCGCGGTTCTACCATTATCTACGTGACCAACGCTACCGGGAAATCGCGCGCAACATTGCAAACGCCAACTACACCCGATTCACGGTGATGCCGGGGCAGTTCGAGGGCTTGGCAGGCATTGGCGAATTCATGCTTGATCTAGCAATGCTGTGCGACATGCCGGAGTATCGGGAGCGCGCAGAAAGAGTTGCTCGTTCTATTCTTCTTTACGGTGTCGAACGTGAAACCGGGCTTGCGTTTCCCGGCCGCCACCTGATCAAGCTGAGTTGTTGCCATGGCTACGGCAGTGCCGGCATTGTCATGTTTTTCGACCGGCTGGTATCAGGGCGCGGGCGGCTTCTTCACGATATGATCTAGGATTCGAAAGTGGAAATCCTGGGTCTGCTTGAATCGACGATTGGCCTGGTTCTGATCTACCTGGTATTGAGCCTGATCGGCTCTGCCTGGGTTGAAGCCATCGTCAATTGGACCGGATTGCGCGGTGAAAATCTGCGCAAACTGATTGAGATACAGTGCGGTGGCGACGAGCAGATCGCCAATCTGCTGCTGGCACAGCCGCAACTCCGCGCACTGTACGCATCTTCGCAATCAATAAGCTGGTTCGGGCGCCTTGTTCGTCGCATGCTCGCGCTATGTTTTGATCGTGGGCAGTCCCAGCAGAAGAGCGGCTTCCGACCTCCCTCCTACATTCCGCCCCTGCGCTTTGCGCGAGCGTTATCAGACATGGCGCTTGGTGATGACGTCGAGCGGCTGCGCAGTGCACCCGAGTTGATTGAACATCGACTCTCCGAACCCGGTGTGCTGGTACAGTTAAGGCGCTGTTGCGACCAGACCCAGGAAAATGCCAAGCGCGGAGAAGTTCCGATCCGCGCTGACCAATGCAGGCCCGATGACGACAGCCTGAAAAAGGCAGCCAGCCACATCAGCAAGGTACTGACAAAGCTGTGGCATCAAGCCGGCGGCGACCCCGACGCATTTATGCAGCAGATCGCGAAATGGTTCGAGGACGGCAACGACCGCGCCTCTGGCTGGTTTAAGCGCAAACTCGCACCCATGCTGTTTGCTGTTGGACTGGTCCTTGCGTTTGCGCTGAATGTCGACTCGATTCAAATCCTGTCGCGTTTATCCGGTGACGCGGAGATGCGCAGGTCGCTGGTCATCATGGCGGTGGATAAAGTCGAAAACATGCCGGCAGATGTTGAAGAATCCGCCGGCGAGCTGAAAGCAGAGTTCGACCGGGCCAAACAGTCGCTACTGGAAATGGAACCACTGGTGGGTTGGCGGGCTTCGAGCTTGCCGACTGAAGCCAGTTACGGCGACTGGGTGCGCTGGTCGCTGTCAAAACTGATCGGCCTGCTGGTTACTGCAATAGCGCTGTCGCTTGGCGCACCTTTCTGGTTCGAGATACTGCGAAAGCTAGTGCGGGCGCGAACGTCAATCAGCCAACTGGATGCCGAGGAAACCGTTGCCAGGCAACCCGCCCCGCCCGCCGGAGTAGCCGCACCAAAGACCGACGGCCATGACTCGTCTGCGCACCCGTCGGGTGCCGGTCGGCCCACTGAGGCAGAACCACGCCTGCAAAGCGGCATGCTCGGTTTGGCGCTGGACGCACAAGCGCCCGACCGCCTGAACGCACGCTGGATGGCCAGGCTTTCCGACCTTGCCTATTCCGGGCGGGCGCAAGCGGAACTGGCACTGAAAGACATGGAGCTACGGCTGGACCACTGGATGGACAGCGGTGCCGACCGGCCCGACGCAAGTATCGGCGATGTCGACACACAGGGTTTCCTTGCCAGCAACCGCGATCTGGCGGTGGTGGCGTTCCGTGGCACCGAGGTGAATTTGGCCAACCCGGCCGATGTGCTCACCGACATCAAGGCAAGAATGGCCGAAATAGACTGGTTCCCGGACGGCCCGAAGCCGCGCGCGCACCGCGGTTTTCTGTTGGCACTGGACGCTGTCTGGTCCGAGTTGCAACAGCAACTGAAGTCGCTGTCGGCGATCAATCCGGCGCGGCCGATCTGGTTCACCGGTCACAGCCTGGGCGGAGCGCTGGCAGTATTGGCCGCATCCCGCTACTCAATCTGGCGGGCCGATGAAAACCTGAAACGCGAAACGCGTGCTGACCAGCTCCTGAATCAACTCGGTGAAAATGCGGGAGGCCTGCTCAATAACGATGCACGCATGGCCGCTATGGACCGTATCCGGCGCGAAGCATCGCCCCTGCCGCCGTGCCGCTGGATTTACACCATCGGTCAGCCCGCAGTAGGCGATCAACGCCTCGCCGACTGGCTGGAGGCACATTTCGGCCAACGACTGGTGCGCACCATCAACAACCGCGACATCGTGCCGCGCCTGCCCACGCCGATCCTGGGATACGTCCAGGCTGGCGCCGAGCTGTATTTCGATTCGTTCGGGCGGATGAAAATCAACCCCGGCGCCTGGTACCGAAACCTCGACACCTTGCTGATTGATCCGGAGCGCGCGCGCGCGGGGGCGCTCGAGGCGGTCGGCGATCATAAGGCTGAAACCTACATTGCATTGTTGAATGGACCGAAAGCGAAAACGGCATAGATGACTTCAATGCGGTTCCATGTTACTAACCCCGTCATTAATCCTGCCTCATTCAGCTTGTCTCTCGGCGCCCGTGGCAAGGCGTCGTTGCGAAGTCTGTAGCCGGGACTACATCGAGCATCGACAACGCAGTCCACGGGCGCCGAGAGGCAAGCCCTACGGGGGGGCTCCGATTGAGTCCGCCTGCGGCGTTAAAGTGGCTCGACGTAGGCCAACTATGCCTTCGCCACTTTGCCTTGCAGGCGAATCCGTCCGGAGCCCTGAATGTGGCAGGATTAATGACAGGGTTAGTACTAATGCAACCGAGCGGTATTGGCTCATGCATCCTGAAATTCCAGCAACACATCACACCATTACTGAATTGCCGGGGACCCGGTTGAAAGAAAGTTAAAACTTCTTGTAACGTCACGAACTTTTAAGCCGGTTAACGGCGCACGATTCCTATAGAGTAAAACCATCTGACCACCGGTTCCACATTTTTTTACCAGGCCACGCCTAAAGTATTTCATACCCGCGCATCGTACAGCTATTCCTTCGAGCGCACCCAGACAGTTACATACGTTCGGTAGTCGCTTACGCTACACGTAAGTTTCCGGCACTCTGATTATAAATGTTTTTTGGGGCGTAAATTATGGAAAGACTAGACTTTCGTTCACTACTAAGCACGCGTTCTTGCGATTCTACTCGACGAAACTTAGTAGCAAGCGGACGGGAACTTCAGGAACTTATAGATCCGGTCCGCTGTGAGGACTTCGCCGCCGAATATTTTTCGCGCGTGCCGCTCAGCGTCCCAGGAACACCTTTAAAGTTCAATAATACCTTCAGTTGGGAAGCCTTAAGCGAATCTCTGCTGGCCGGGAAGGAGCTTCAGAATCCAGAGTACATGATTCGGGCAGTCTTCACTCAAGGTGAGGCGTCCGGGAGTTCGCGGCGAATGATAGCAGCGTACTACGACCAGCTGGCTGAGCTTCTGCAGTCAGGTGCCACCATCTGTATCACCAACATTCATTTAGCCGACCAGTACCTACGTGAATGGGCGGGAGCTATTCGCTCTCAAATGAGGTTCACCGGTAATGTTGGCGTAAACTGCTACATATCACCCGATGGCTCAGGATTTCCAATCCATTATGATGGAAGGGTTGCCACGACTCTTCAGATCGCCGGGTCGAAGCGATGGACATTTTCTACGGAAACGGCGAAACGCTGGCCGGCGCACAACGCCGCCTATCGCAATGGACGGGTTGAAGCGAACGGAGTAGAACCGGGCAATGCCGGAAAGCCGCCTGCAGACATGACCTTTAAGGAAGTGACGTTGAATCCCGGAGACCTCCTTTCACTGCCTGCCGGAACCTGGCACTCTGCCCGAGCCGTGGATCATTCATTAGCACTTAACCTCTATTTTGAACCCCGGAACTTCCTTGACGACTTAATTCCTTTGCTTCGGGATTTCACAACCGCGGACAGCAATTGGATCTCTGGCCCGCCCGTCACGGTGGAAACGCTTGATGGACCCATACCTGAGACAGTCTCAGCGTACATTCGGAAGCGCCTCGACGAGTTCAACAAGGCCGCTCGGAATCTTTCAGAAGATCCCGACGTGTTAGCGGAATCATGGATGAAGTCGTTTACGCATAATTCAGGCGAACATACTTAGCGATCCGCGGAACAACATTAGCCAATTGCCAGAAGATTGAGCGCAGAGAATACCGCATAAGTTCCTCCCGAAATGCTAAGAATTCCGGTCAGCACAGTTGATACAATCATCGCAACATCCCATCGCGATAGCATCTTGGCTTCCAGCGCCTGGGTCTGCACGGCCAATTGATCGATCCGCTCTGAAATCAGCGCCTCGTTAACGGATACCGTACGTTCAATCGAGCCCTCATCAGGGTACCGTTTTTCTATCTCAGTCAACCGGTCTTTAAGCACTTTCAGGCGTTCATTTATTCGGTCGGATATCTCCTCGTCAGATGCGTTGCGCGCAGCTGTTTCATGAACAATTACTGACTGTCGGATTTCCTCGGTTAGATGATTTTTCAACAAGCGTTCCGGGTCTAATTCGACCGGCTTTTCCATCGTGGTCGGATGCTGAGTTCGATGTTGATAGGAATGTTGCCTGGACAAGTATCCGGGATTGAGTATGTGGTCTGGATCGAATCCGTTTCTAAGCCGACGCTGCATGAGATGCTTTCGATTCAGGATCGTTATTCCCAGTGAGACGATGCTACCCAAGGCCGCAATGACCACCATTACATACATTGTCTCCATACCGATTAACCTCCGTGGGGTGATTTGATGCAGCAACTCGACCTGTTTTAGTTCAAGCCAGCATTTCCGTAATATGTAAAAACGGAGAACAGATTAAGATCGAGGTCTGCATCGATGCATTGTGTTAATCAGACTCATTTGAGATAATGAACACCGCACAATCGTCGTGTGTTGAGCGCGAACGGGAGTGATCGCCATGAATCCGACATAGCTCAATCGTACGCACATGATCCAATTTTATAAACTCTCAAAAATATCAATCACACCCAAGGATTCTATGCAATTCGACGCAGGAGGCATCCAACCCACTGACTCCAGATCAGTGTTACCGGGTTGGTTTTTTCTAATGCAATCAGAAGTACTGCATTAGTAGTCGAGCAAGGCGGGTTTGCGATATATTCGGATTTACGTGGATAAAATCTGGTGACTTGACCCGGATATTGCATAAATTTCCGGATGCCGGAGCCCGGCCCGGAGAGTAGTGTTCCCGGGGTGTGGCGGGGAAATTTTCCACCCGGTGCATAGTTCAAACTATGTGAGGACTGAAAGATTGAGCACGCACCCTGGACACACTGCTATACCGGGCAGCGTAGCGATTGGGCGCCGGAAATTTATGCAATATACGGGTTGAAGCACCAGCGCATCGCGACAGGTTTCCGGAGCGCATGGGTGGGCCGGTTACCTGAATCCGACTGGTCGACAATGGCGGATGCTGCATCATTCAAAAGGCCGAATCTGTTCCGGCGGATGGACCACCACTACGGGTTTATGCCGGAAGCTTCTCGAAGTTACCAGTGTTCTCAGGGTATATGATGAAGATTCTTGCCACATCGAGTATACTTTCCGCCGAAATTCATCACTAGATACCCTGCTGGAGGCGCCAATGATTGCAACCAAGAGCACCACGCAGGCTTCATACTGGAAAGTTTTGGGTATCGAAGGATTGCTGATCATGGTCAGCGTCTTCATGGGGATGTGGCTACAGGCCTGGTATGAAAACAGGAGCCATGAGGCGGTCGCAGAGCGGGCGCTGGAAGGCGTGTTCGCACAGGCAATCGAAAATTGCCGCACAATCCTCAGTATTCGGGAATATTATCAACAGGTGGCTGCCGGCGAAAGGTCGCCGGAAGGCCTGCGTATCGGCAATCTTCGCACCGAAGCATGGGCGTTCCTGATCGCCTCCGAGTCGCTGGTGCAAATCGATTATCCAGTAGCCAGAACGGCAACTGCCATCCAGAACGAACAGGAGTTCTACCTGGGTCTGGTCGATGCCTATACCCAGGCCCTTTTCAATCTCGTGATTTCCGATCCGACCCTCATGAAGGAATGGCGCCACCCTGAAGCAGAGCGGATGGTGATTGCCGATCTTCTCCGGTCACAGGATCGGCTGCTTGAACACTATGTTCGGTTGATCGAATTGATTGGAGATCGGGATGACTACCAGCATATTGAGACGGATCGTTGTCTCCAGGCCGGCAAAGGGGATTCCTGAACCGGGGTAGAGTTTACGTATGAGGAGAATGCCTCACTGGAGCCTATATCTGTCGTTGGCACTGCTCGCGTTCTTCGTACTGGCTGCGGCGGTATGGACGGCTACGCGCCTGGCCACCCCTACGGCGGGCCAACGCGCGGCCATGGCATTGCTCGAGCAGCCCGGCGAGTTCCCGGGCCGTAACGCATTCGGCCTGATGTACACCGCCAACCGGCTGGTGCCTGCCTCGGAGATCGACGCGGTGCTGGCCGAGGAAGCACGCCGGGTCGAAAAATACGTCGCGGACAATCCGCTGGATGCCGAACCGATTCCCGAATTCGCGCCCGGCCTCGATCGCTATCCGGCACTCGAGGTCGGTCCGGCCGACGCTGGCCTGTTCTGCCAAGCGCGCGAGCCCTGCCTGGCCCGCGTGCGGGCCGACCTGCCGGCCTATCGCAAGCTGGTCGAAATCCACAGCCCGTTGCTCGACCGGCTGGAGCAGATCACGACGGCCGACCACTACCGCCAGCCTTGGCCGCACTCGCCGGTCAACATAGGCATCTCACCGGCATTCGGCCAATTGTTCCACCCCGCCACCCGCCACGCGCTGCGCTTTGCCGAAGGCGACGTCCCAGGTGCACTGGAAGACGCGTGCCGCGCGCTGGCAGGCTGGCGAAGAATCGGCGCCAACGCCGATGCGACGATCGTGCGACTGATGGCCAATGCCTACGCCGGCGAGGGCTACGCAGGACTGGTGGCCGACATGCTGGCCGAATTGCCGCCGGACGAACCGCTGCCGACGGCCTGCGACGCGGCGCTGGCGCCGCCGGAGGACGCGGAGTTGATGCTGTGCAACGCGATACGCGGTGAATTCGCGCTGGTCGACCGTTATCGCGATCTGGTCGGCGCAATCCCCGGTGGCCATTCACTGGTCTTCGACGCCGAGGCAAGCGCGGGGCTGGTCGCGGAACGCTATGCCCGGTTGTGCAGCGACAAGGCACGCCAGTGGATTGCGCGCGACGTGGCCACGATAGAGACCCGGGAATCGCGCCTGCCGTGGTCATGGGAGTGCATCGCCAATTTCAGCGGCTGCATTCTTGTATCGGCGGTCGAAGACATTCATGACGGCTACGCGCTGCGCATGAACGACTTCGGCTTCCGCCTCAAGGCGCTGGCTACACTTGTCTGGCTACGCGGGCACATGGCGGCCGCGACCTCGATCCAGGCATTGCTCCGGCAGCGACCCGAAGCACTGCGTTCGCCGACGCGCGATCTCCGGGTCAGCGCCGACGGCAACGCGTTGATCGTACCGCTGCACCACCCCGGGGCCGATGCACCGGCACGCCTGCCGCTGCCCGGGCACGGCGCCCGACCGGCGTCGAGTGCATCGCCCAGCCGGCCATGCCCGGATTGAGTTGCCATGAGCGACCGCAAGCCGCACACTCCGGACCTGTTCGGCCGCGCACAGGGCAAGAGCGAGCTGCCCGGCGAATGGCCGGACCCGGCCCGGTTTCCGCTCAACCTCGACGATGTTTCCGTCGGCGATGTCGTGCTCGAAGATCTCAGGCATGCCGAGAACCCCCTGATCGTCGCCGGCTACGCCTCGCTGGACAAGCTGGTCGAGTTCATCGCCGGCAGTCATTCCGATTCGATCCGGATCGTGTTCGGCTCCGAGCCGCACGAAGGTCAACAGCGGCGCTACCGCGTCGGCCGGCGGCGTCTGCCGCGCGAGATGCGCGAGTACTGGCTGTCCAGAGGCTTCTCGGTGCTGCTGGCCGCACCGGTGCTTGCGGCCATAACCGCGCTGAAAGACGGGCGGGTGCAGGCCCGCTACCTGGCCCGGCCGGGCTGGCGGCTGCACGCCAAACTATTCGTCGGCGAGGTGGCGGCCACGCTGGGTTCGAGCAACTTCACCGCGTCCGGCCTGGGCCGCCAGTTCGAGACCAACGCCCGCTTCGAGGCGCACGGCAATTCGTCGGAAGCAAAGCGCTACCGTGAATCGAAGCAGATTGCCGAACATATCTGGGACCTGGGCACCGACTACAACACCGAGCTGGCCACCCTGCTTGAGCAGTTGCTTGACGTCGTCGGCTGGAAGGATGCGCTTGCGCGCGCGGCCACCGAACTGCTGGCCGGCGAATGGGCCGATCGCTTCCTGGCCGGCCAGTACCTGGCCGACGACGCCCATCTGTGGCCATCGCAGAAGCTCGGAATCGCCCAGGCCCTGTATATCCTGAAGGAACGCGGCAGCGTGCTGTTTGCCGACGCCACCGGCTCGGGCAAGACGCGCGCCGGGGTCCACCTGATCGGCGCCAAGATGCACGACATCATCCGTTCGAACAGGCTGCGCACCGGCAAGGCATTGTTGATCGCACCGCCGTCGGTGGTCCAGGGCTGGAAAGACGAAGCCGCGATCGCCTCGGTGCCGCTGGACGTGTTCTCGCACGGGGGACTCAGCCACGCCTCGGCCGGCGAGCGCGACGTACTGCTGACCAACCTGCGGCGCGCGCAGGTATTGTGCGTCGACGAAGGCCACAATTTCCTCAACAACGCCTCGCGCCGGACGCAACAGTTACTGCGCAACATGGCCGACCACGTAGTCCTGTTTACCGCCACACCGATCAACCGCTCGGCCCAGGATCTGCTGCGCATCGCCGACATGCTCGGCGCCGACAACCTCGACGATTCCACGCAAAAGGCGTTCGAGAAGATGCTGGGCGTACGCTCTCTCTCACGATCATTGGGCGAGGATGAAATCGCGCAGCTCAGAGGCGAGATCGCGCGCTTTACCGTCCGGCGCACCAAGCGCATGCTCAACACGCTGATCGAACAGGCACCGGACGAATACCGCGACGCGGCCGGGCGCCGGTGCCGCTTCCCGAAGCACAACGCGCTGATCTACGCGCTGGCCGAGCCGGCCGGGGATCGCGAGCTCGCCGCGCGCATACGCGAGCTGGCCGGCCGCCTGTGCGGCGTGCTGCACTTCCGCAAGGACATCGCGCTGCCGGCCAACCTCGCGCGCAAGGGGGTTTCCGAGCAGCAGTTTCTCGATGGCAGACTTCGCGCGGCCAACAAGCTGTCGCAGTACATGATCATGCATTCGCTGCGCTCGTCGACCGCCGCCCTTGTCGAGCACCTGCTGGGCAGCGACGCGGCGATTGCGCTTGCCGACATTGAAGGCCACGCTCGCAGCGCCGGCGGCAACATCGCCGCAAGCATCGAGCAGATCGCCGGCAGGCTGCCGAAGAACCGGCTTGCGATCGAACTACCCGACTGGCTTTCCGATTCCGATGCACACCGGGCGGCCTGCGAGCACGACCGGCGCATCGTCGAGGAAATTGCCGCACTCGCTCACCGTATCAGCCCGGCGCGCGAGGCGGCCAAGGCCCGGCACCTGGCCGAGTTGTCATCTCACGACGAACACGTGCTGGCATTCGACACCCGGCCGATCACGCTGGCCGTAATCCGTCGGCACCTCGCCGACATCGACCCGGCGCTGGACGTGCTGGTGGCCACCGGTGATGCCCAGTCGCAACGCTCCGGGCTGCTCAGGCGCTTCGCCCCGACCAGTCGCGAGCCCGGGCGCGTGGTCGGGCTGTGCTCCGACAGCGTCTCCGAAGGGGTCAATCTGCAGCGCGCCCGGGTCGTGGTCCACCTCGACATGCCCAGCGTGGTACGCGTCGCCGAGCAACGCGTCGGCCGCGTCGACCGGCTCGACAGCCCGCACAAGACCATAGATGCCTGGTGGCCCGACGACGCCGAAGAATTCGCGCTCAAGACCGACGAACGCTTCATCGAACGCTATGAGACCGTCGACAACCTGCTCGGCTCGAACATGCCGCTGCCCGATAAGGTGCGCGCCGGCGCCAAGCGCGTCAGCGCGCACGAGGCGATCCGGGAATACCAGACCAGCGCCGGTGAATGGGACGGCATCGACGATGCGTTCTCGCCGGTCCGCCGGCTGATCGAGGGCGATCGGGCGCTGGTCGAGCCGCGCTACGCCGCGGCCTATCGCGACATCGGCGGGCAGGTACTCTCGCGGGTCAGCCTGGTGGCCGCCGAACGCCCGTGGGCATTCTTCTGCACCCGCGACAGCAGCGGCATTCCCAAATGGATAATGCTCGAAAACCTGGACGCCGAAACGCCGGCCCCGCCCGATACCGACCTGGAAACGATCTGCCGAAAACTGCGCCGCCGGCTGGCCGACACCGGCGATTGCCAAGGCATCACGCGCGGCGGCGAGAAAGCCCTGCGGCGTGCGATCGACCGGCTGAGCGCTGCCGAGCGCAAGCTGGTCTCGCGCCGCAAGCGCCGGGCGCTGGAGGAAATGGAAATCGTGCTGCAGCGCTATCTGCAAAGTGCCAGTGATCGCGGCGACCAGGCGCAGGTCGACGGGCTGTGGCAGCTACTCGAAATGCTCGACGCCGACGCCCGCGACCTGCAACCCGACTGGGACGAGATCGCCTCGCGCTGGCTCGACCTGATCCGCCCGGTCTGGTACGAGCGCCTGCGCGCCGGCGGGCGCAACAAGCCGCTGCTGCTCAAGGACATCCGGGCCGCGGTGATCGCCAATGAGGCCGACCTGCTGCCGAAGATCCTCGACGCCTTCGCCAGCGACTTCCCGGCCCAGCGCCCGGCCAACGAGCGGATTGTTGCCTGCATCGTCGGCGTGCCCGGAAGATAGCTTCCGCTCAAGGGATAGCCCGAAGCAGTCCGGGCGCCGGTCAGAAACAAACCCCGAAAGCGTACCGCACCGTCGTCCCGGGCACCTTGTTCATGGTTCGAATTAGCAACCAGCCGATTTGGCGTACACAGCGATCATTATGCGTAGCCATGGATAAGCCAAGAACCGCGGCTGCTTTTGTCCGCACCACGAATCCCGGGAGAACTGAATCGATGACTCGATGGATAACCGCATTTGCACTTTTAACGGCCTGTACCCTCTCCCACGCCGACGGCGTGATCGAAATCAATCAGGCCTGTGTACCCACCGGCTGTTTCGACGGCGACTCTACCGGTTTTCCGGTTCGTATTTCCGAGACGGGAAGCTATCGCCTGACCTCCAACCTGGACACGCGTCCGGACACTGTCACGGCAATCGACATCGAAGCTGATCGTGTCACGCTCGATCTCAACGGCTTCTCGGTGATCGGCCCGCAGACCTGCAGCTACGACAGTAATGCAAGCGACGTGATCTGCGACTTGCCGACGCCGTTTGCCCACAGGCTGATCATTGTTGAAGGCGCAAACAACACGCTGCGAAACGGAACGGTCAAGGGCGCATTCAGCAACGGGGTGGAGCTGCGTGGACCGGGGCCGCACGTTGTCGAAAATATCCACGTCACGGAAAACGGTTCCCGGGGGCTGACGGTCAGGCAGGAGCTGGACTCTTCACCGGCCGTGATCGTCCGGAATTCCACGGCATCAGTCAATGAAGGTGAGGGATTCCAGGGCATTGACGGTCTGGTGCGCTTCGACGGCAACCTGGCGTTGCGGAACGGAAACCGAGGAATCATTTCCGGAATATGCTCCAACAACACCAGCGTCGAAAACGGCACCAACTACCAATCCTGCACCGACCTGGGCGGCAACGCGCCGTGATCGGCGCGGCACCAAAGGCAAGCGCCGTGTCACACCGCCGCGGCGACGCGGTCTGCCGGCATTCCGGGGCCGCCAGCGCCCGTTCTTTCGCGCGACTCGTCACGGTCTTTCTGGTGCTGGCGCTGGGCGCGCTGAATTCTCCGGCCGGCGCCCAATGGCGGATGCTGGGCACCGACATCACGCTGGAAACCGGCGGAGGCGTATTGCGTCCGCCGGCGATACACGCCGACGCCGGTACGACCACGAAGGTGCTTGAACTGGCCGAGCAGTTCGCCGGCGAGTCCGACGGCATCGCGGTCACCGGTTTCGCCGCCGACCGGCTGAGCGGCAACCATGTTTTCTTCGCGCTCGCCCGCGCCGCCGATAATGCCCGGGACGGCGACGTGATTCGCTGCGCCATCGACGACAGCACCTGTACGCTCGCATTCATCGCCGAGACCGCCGGCGTACCCGACGGCGTCGGCGTCAGCGCGATCGGCGTCGAGGTCAGCGGCGGGACGCAGAATCTTCTGCTGTCGTTCGATACCAGCTTCGAGGCCGCCGGCCAGGTCTACCGGCCGGCCGATGTGCTTCGGTTCGACGGCGTCGAATTCTCCATGGCCCTGTCCCACGCCGAAACCGGCGCCGAACCCTACTGGAACCTGACCGGCGTGGCCCAGCGACCCGACGGGACATGGCACCTGGCCTTCGATATCGGCGGAGAAATCGGCGCGACCCGCTTCTTTTCCTCCGATGTCCTGAACGCGTCCGGCGACGGCACGATATCCGGTCATTTCGCACGCCTGCGCGACGAAGACGTCGACTGGCAGCGCGCCGGCGTCGCCGCCTGGGATCGATTAACCGCAGGACGCGCCCGGTTCGCCACGCTCGCATCCGCCATCAATCACGGGCAGACCGAAGTCACGCTGGTCGTGGACCGCGCCGGCGGCAGCGAAGGCCGAATCGAAGTCGACTACACCACGCTCGACGGCAGCGCAACGGCCGGCACGGACTACGAGGCTGCCTCGGGCACCCTGGTCTGGCAGCACGGAGAATCCGGCACCCGCGACATTACGCTGACCATCCTGAACACCGACGGCAGCGAAAACGACCTCGACTTCGAACTCCGGCTCTCGGCTTCCAGCACCTGGGCGCTGACCGGTAATCCTGATTCGCTCGCGCTGACGATCCCCAACGATGACGTCTTGTTCTCCGACGGATACGAGGGGTAGCCGACCGCGGCCCAGGTTGAACCGCCCGACCTCGTCACGCAGATCGGCCGGCTGCACCGTTCTCGGGTTTTGAGAAAAGCCTTGGGCATAATGACCCCATGGCAGATATCGAGCACGTTGATCCGGCAGTAATCCTCACCCCCACCGCCCGTCTGGCGCGGGCGGTCAAGCGCAGGCTTGCCGAGGCACGGCTGGCCGAAAACCTGCAGGCCTGGCGCGCGCCCGAGGTGCTTTCGTTTTCCGCCTGGCTGGGGAAAGTGCGCGCAGAAGCGCTGATGGCCGGGGCCATCGACGAGGTGCCGATCTCTGCCTCGCAGACCCGGATGCTGTGGCAACAGGTCATCGATACCGACGTGTTCGTCGGCGAGCCGCGCGTGCATGCGCTGGCCGAACGCGCATGGCGGACCATTCATGAATACGGCCTGCAGCACCCGCGCGACTGGCCCGGACCGCTGCTTTCCGACGACAGCCGGCAGTTTCGCGAATGGGTGGCGCGCTTCGAGCGGCTTTGCCAACAACGCGGCGTGATCGACGAGTGGCGCTTTGCCGCCGAACTGCCCAAGCTCATTGGCGGGCGTCGATCGGTGCTGCCGGAGCGGATCGAGCTCAACGGCTTCGAGCTGCCGCCCACCCCGGTGCAGGCGTCGATATTAGAAGCGCTGCAATCGGCAGGGGTCGAAATCGGCGGACACGAACGATTCCTGGAGGGCACGCAGCCCGAGGTCCCCACGATAACGCTGCATGAGTTCGTCGAGCCCGATGACGAGTTGCGCGCCGCGGCCGGCTGGGCGCGGGCACGCGTGGAAGCCCATGCCAACGACAATTCGGACGCATCCGTCGCCATCGTGGTCCCCGATCTCGCCGGCCGGCTGGACCGCGTCGAGCGCATCTTCCGCCAGGTTTTCGATCCATCCGGTTTCGCCCTGGCCAAGAACGGTGTCAACCCCGGCGCCGAGCCCTGGCACATATCGCTGGGGATGCCGCTGGCGCAATGGTCGCTGGTCGCCGATGCGTTGTTGTTGCTGGGCCTGGACCCGGCACGCATCGACCAGCCGAAGGCCGGCCGGGTACTGGCATCACCCTACCTGGCCGGTGCGGAAGGTGAAGCACACCGGCGCGCCGATACGGCGGCCAACCTGATGCAGTGGTCGCCGTTCGAGATCACCGGCTTCGAATTGATGGCCGCATGCAAAAAAGCCGTGGCCCTGCGGCTTGCCGAGCAGCTCGAGTCCTGGCGCGGGCGGCGCGCAAAGCACCGCGACGCGGCCTGGCCGTCGGAATGGGTGGCGCGCTTCCAGAAAGAGCTTGAGGCCTTTGGCTTCGGCCGCGGACGCGCGCTGGATTCGCGCGAGTTCCAGGTCCTCGGCCGCTGGCACGAGTTGCTGGAGGAATTCGCCGCGCTGGACGTGGTGCTCGCCGCGCCGGTCAAGCGCGGTTTCGCGCTGTCGCTGCTTGCCGAGCGCGCCAACGGCACGACTTTCCGCGAACGCAATCCCGGCTGCCCGGTGGAAATCCTGGGCGTGGAAGAAGCACTGGGTTCGCGCTTCGACGCGATGTGGATCACCACCCTGGATGCCGACACCTGGCCCGGTGCGGCCCGCCGCGATCCGCTGATTCCGGGGCCGGTGCAGGCCGACGTACCGGCTGCCAGCAGCGACGGCAAGCTACATCGCGCGCGGCTGGAACTGGCGGGCCTGGCGCGCACGGCCGGTGACGTGCTCGGCAGCTTCTCGACCGGCAGCAACGACCAGCAGCGCCAGCGCAGCCGGCTGCTCCGCGACCCTGAAATCATCCGGCCGCCGACCCCGGCGTTTCCGGAGCCCCTGGAGCTCGAATGCATCGCCGACGACATCCACGCGCCGGTGCTCGCCGATCCGGAAATCCGCGGCGGGACGGGCGTGCTCAGCGACCAGTCGGCCTGCCCGTTCCGCGCCTTCGCGCTCCGGCGGCTGGGCGCGCGTGAACTGACCGCGCCCCGTCCCGGCCTGGATGCGGCCGCGCGCGGCAGCCTGATCCACGCCGCGCTGGAATTGTTCTGGCGCGGGCTCAAGGACCGCGCCGCCCTCATTGCGCTTGACCCGGACCAATTGAAACAACGGATCAACGAGGCCGCCGAGCATGCGCTGGGCCGATTCACCGAAGCGCACCGCCTGTTACTGAGCCCGGCCGGACGCAAGCTGGAACTGCGCTGCACCGCGCGCGCGCTGGCGCGCTGGCTGGAACTCGAACGAACACGCGGAGAGTTCCGCGTGCGCGCGCTGGAATACAAAATCGTGATGGAGTTTGCCGGCCTGAAGCTGGAAGGCAAGATCGACCGCATCGACGAGACCCCGGCGGGCACGGTGCTGATCGACTACAAGACCGGCCGCACGGGCAGAAACGGCTGGCGCCCAGATCCGCGCATCACCGACCCGCAGTTGCCGGCCTATGCGCTGGCCATGCAGCCGCGCCCCGCAGCGCTGACGTTCGCGCGGATACGGCCCGACGAACTGAAATTCGACGGCCTGTGCGAAACCGACGCAGGGATCCCGGGCGTGACCGAACTGGCGAAGGCAAAGGGCGCGTGGAAGGAATCGGAGAACTGGCAGACGTTGCTGGGCGAATGGGAAAGCAATCTGAACGGACTGGCGATCTCTTTCCAGGAGGGCCGCGCCGAGGTCGACCCGCGCGATGGCTACGTGTGCCGCACTTGCCATCTGCACGCGCTTTGCCGAATTCACGAACGACAGGTGATGAGCGACGCAGGAGACGAGACATGAGCGACAACGCGCAACGCACAGCAGCGGTCGACCCGCACCGCTCGGTCATCGTCCAGGCGCCGGCCGGATCGGGCAAGACCACGCTGCTGGTCGAGCGCTATCTGGCGCTGCTGGGGGTGGTCGAAGCGCCGGAGGAAATACTCGCCATCACCTTCACGCGCAAGGCCGCGGCCGAAATGCGCCAGCGCGTGCTGAGGTTTCTCGAACCCGGATTCGAAACGGAAGAGCCTCATGAACAGGCGGCTGCCGAGAAGGCGCGCGCGATCGCCGACAAGGTCGAACGCTGGAATCTCACCGCCAACCCGCAGCGGTTGATGATCCGGACCATCGACAGCTTCAGCCATTACCTTGCACGCACCATGCCGGTGGCCAGCCGGCTGGGGCCAGTGCCGCAGCCGGCCGACAACACCGGCGCGCTGTACCGCCGCGCGGCCCGCCGGGTGCTCGAAGCGCTGGAAGGCGATCCGCGATCGTCGGACTTCAGGAGCGACCTCGAACAACTCCTGATGTGGCGCGATCATCGTACCCAGGACATCGAGGACCTGCTGGTCTCGCTGCTCGGCAAGCGCGAACAGTGGCTGCGCGCGCTGGGCGTGACCGGCCGGCCCGATCGAGAGGCTTTCGAACAGGTATTGATGAGCGTCGTTGTCGATTCCCTGGAACAGGCCCGCGGCGCGTTGGATGCCGCGCTGGCGACCATCCACACCACCGGCGACGAAATCACCCACCTGCTGCGCTTTGCCGCCGATACGCTGGCCGGCGAGGGCCGGGCGTCGGATATCCGCAAATTCGATGAAAACGGGAACCTGCCGCGGCCCGATCCGGACGATCTGCCACAGTGGCAGGCATTGGCCGAGGCGTTCCTGACGAAAACCGGTACCTGGCGCAAATCGGTCATGATCACGACCGGATTTCCGCCGAAAACACCGCAAAAGGCACGCTTCGAGGAATTGCTAAGTTCGCTGGCCGACAACCAGGCGCTGGCCGAAAAGCTGCACCGCGCCCGCGGTCTGCCCGAACCGCGCTACAGCGACGACGAATGGGGCGCGCTGGAATCGCTGATCCGGGTACTGGAACGCGCCGCCGGCGAACTGGAGCTGGTGTTCGCCGAGGCCGGTCAGACCGACTTCACCGGCCTGTCGCGCGCCGCCCTGCAGGGGCTGGGCGACGAGGATTCGGGCTATACCGACTTACGGTTGTACCTGGATAATCGAATCTCGCACATCCTGGTCGACGAATACCAGGACACCAACTGGGCCCAGTACCACCTGCTGGAAAAGCTCACCCACGGCTGGCAACCCGGCGACGGGCGGACGCTGTTCGTCGTCGGCGACCCGATGCAGTCGATTTATCGTTTCCGGGAAGCCGAAGTGGGCCTTTTCATGCGCACCCGCGACTTTGGGCTCGCCGGTCTGGAACTGGATTCGCTCAGGCTGGATCAGAATTTCCGCTCGAAATCCGAGATCGTCGACTGGGTCAACGACATGCTGGGCCCGGCCTTCCCAACCGACGAGGACATCGCCGCCGGCGCGGTCGCCTACGCCCGTTCCGAGGCCGGCCGCGGCCCGGGCGGCGGCGTCGAGACGCTGGCGCGCGCCGACGGGCGCCGGGAGGCCGAAGCGATTGCCGAATGCGTCGAACAGGCACTGGCCGAACACGCCGGCGAACCCGAATACAAGGCCGCGATAGTTGTTCGCGCCAGGAGCCACCTGGCCGATATCCTGCCGGCGCTCAAGGCCCGCGGCATCCCGTTCCGTGCGGTCAAGCTGGACCCGCTGCTGGCCCGCCCGACGGTCCAGGATCTGCTGGCACTGGCCCGTGCGATCCGCTTTCCGGCCGACCGCACGGCGCTGCTGGCCGTGCTTCGATCGCCCATTTGCGGACTGACCCTGGCCGACCTGCACGCACTGGCCGGCGACGGCTCCGACCCGCTGGATGAAAAAGCGCTGGAACGGCTGCCGGCCGAAGTCCGCCCAAGAGCCGAGCGCGTGTTCTCGGCGCTGGCCGATGCCCGCGCGCTGGCCGGAAAGCGTTCGCTTCGCGACCGGGTCGAGGGTGCCTGGCATCGGCTGGGCGGTCCGCACTGCCTCCAGCGCCCGGCATCCGACGCCGCAGAAGCCGGGCTGTTCCTGGATACGCTGGAGAACGCAGAAAAACGAGGCCTGATCGACGACTGGAACGATTTCGAGGAACTGCTGCAGCAGGCTTTTACCGAAGGCGACGCGCCCGACGACTCGGTCAAGCTCGAAATCCTGACCATGCACGGGGCCAAGGGGCTGGAATGGGACCTGGTCGTGCTGCCCGGCCTGAACCGCGGCGCCGGCGGCAACGATCGCGAATTGCTGTACTGGCTGCCGTTCACACCCGAGCACGCCGACGAGCAAGTGCTGCTCAGTCCCCTGCGCGCGGCCTGGCAGCCGGACAACACCGCCCTGATCGACCTGATCCGCAGCGAACAGAAAGCACGCGACGAATACGAGAACCAGCGCCTGCTGTATGTCGCCGCAACCCGCGCCCGGCACCAGTTGATCGTCAGCGGCGTGCTCGATCCGCAACGCGACACCATCGCGCCGGCCGGCGGCAGCCTGCTCGAAATCCTGTGGCCGCGCGCCGGCCGGGACTTCATCGACTCGCTGGAAAGTTCGCTGGAGACCGAAGACACCAGCGGGACGGATGTGGAAACGCCAATGCCCGACCAGTCCATCTGGCGCGTGCCCGACGGCTGGCAACCGCCGATCGGAAAACGCCTGGCCTGGACCCCGAAGCTGCCGCCGCACGAGCGCGAAGTGGAGATCGAATTCAACTGGGCCGGCGCCCAGGCACGCCGCGCCGGCAGCGTGCTGCACGCCCTGTTGGAGCGGGTCGGCAACATCGGTGTCGAGCACCTGGACGCCGAGCAACAGCGCGAGCTCGCCGGACGCATCCCGCAACTGCTGCGCGCGCAGGGCACCGGGCCGGAGGCACTGGATGAAACCACGGCCATGATTGCAACGGCGTTCGAAAACACGCTGGCAAGCGAAACCGGTCGCTGGATCCTCAGCGGCCGGCACGAAGATGCGGCCTGCGAGCTTGCGTTGACCGGCACCATCGACGGCCGGCTGGTCAACGCGGTGATCGACCGCACCTTCATCGACGAGCACGGCACCCGCTGGATCATCGACTACAAATCCGGCTATCACGCCGGCGGCGGCCTGGAAGGCTTCCTGGCCGAGGAAGCCGGCCGCTACGAAAGCCAGTTGAGCCTCTACCGCCGGCTGTTCGAGCAACTGGGCGAAACCGCCATCAAGACAGCGCTGTACCTGCCGCGGCACGGGGAGTTGCGGGAAGTCGGAGCAAATTCGTGAAGATCTCGTCAGGTTCACCCAAAGATTCAGGTTCAGCGGATACTAATTTCCACATGCTTGCCCGCGCGATGCAACAAGCTCACCAGCTTGTCAGCGCTGAATCGAGCCGTCTTGTGATTCAACACCTCGGAGATTCTGGTGCGCGGTACGCCAAGCTCGTCGGCCAGCTCCTGCTGTTTCTTGCCGCGCTTGCGCAGTTCCTGTTCCAGCGCAATCAGCAGCGTTTCACGCGCCATCATGGCCGCAGCAACATCAGGCGCAAAGCCCAGGTCTTCAAATACATTGCCGCAGCTTACCGTCATCTTTTCGTTCATGTCATTGTCCAATCTGCCTGAATCGATGCCGCCCCAGGGCGATGTCTTTTGAGCTGGTTTTCTGCCCCTTCTTCTGGAAGGCATGCAGAACGTAAACAGCGTTACCGATGTTCGTGACGTAGAAGGCGCGGAACTGCCCGTTGACACTGATCCGCACCTCACGCACACCCTTGCCACGGTCTTCATCGGCTTCCAGCTCTCCGGATCAACACCGAACTGAATGCGAAGCAACTGCCGCCCCATCTCGCGGCGGACATCTTCGGGGAAGTCCCGGATGTCATCGCGGCTGGTGCCCATGAAGACCAGCGTTTGCATGGGATGGAATGTACATAATCTTCGACATATTGTCAAGAATTTTGTACATTGCGGAGAAACGTAAGGACGGGAACCTGGGTTGCGTTCTGACTTGCGAGAGGTGTGAGCTCCGGTCCCGTTTCGGCCAGCAGCTTGCGAATTGGGGAAATCGACGGTAGATTTTTTCTAACCTATGCGGTTCGTGAGCACAGCGACAGGCACAGCACATCGACCGCCCATGCCAGCATGTCCTCGTCGAAATCGAATGTCGGGTTGTGGTGCCCGCCCCGGGTGTCGCAACCGACCAGCAAATGGGTGGCCTGGCCGCCGTTTTGCTGCACCACGCGTGAAAGACTGGTCGCGTCCTCGCTGGCCGGGACGCGATACGATCTGCGCACGGCGTGTTCCGGCACGCCGATCCGGCCGAGTCCAGCCTGAAGCCGGTCCACGAGTCCCGGATGATTGTCGCGGGCCTCGAAACGGCTGACCTCGCGCAGGCTCGCCTTGCAGCCCTGCATCCGGGCCGCGCCTTCGATGCAGTGCTGCGCACGTTCGAGCAACGCGTCGCAGACTTCGTCGCTGCTGCCGCGCACCTCGAAGCGGAAGCGGGCGCGATCGCTGATTACATTCTGCGCATTGTCGCTTTCAAGCCGCCCGACGCCGACCCGGCTGCTGCCGCCGGAATGGCGCGGCAGGGCATACAGGCCCTGAATTGCCGTGCAGGCGGCCAGCAGCGCATTGCAGCCCTGCTCGGGCGCATTGCCGGCGTGGCTGGAACGGCCCTGGATTTCGACATCGACGATGCGCGCGGCCAGCCAGGTCGCATCGAGCACGATTTCGCGTCGCCCGGTGATGCCGAGATGGAAACTCAGCAGGCAGTCGACCTCGGCCAGTTCGGGCAGTTCGGCGAACCAACGCCCGCCGCCGGCGACTTCCTCGGCCGGCTGGAAGAACAAATGCACCTTTCCGCACCAGTCGCCGGCATCCCGGCTGGCGGCCAGCCATTCGGCCAGCCCGATGCCCGTCGCGGCATGCCCGTCATGTCCGCAGGCATGCATGACCCCGTCACGCACCGAGGCGAAGCCGTGTTGCCGCGGCAAGTGCCCGGGGTCTTTCGATTCGCGGATCGGCAGCGCATCCAGATCGAAGCGGAAACCGTGGCACGCCCCGGGCCGGCCGCTGTCCAGGCTTGCGACCAGGCCGCTGTGTCCGTCGCGGCAGCGCGCAAGCCACGCATGATCTTGACCCAGCTCCTCGACCGCCTCACGCCAGGCGCGCTCGCGAGTCGCTGCATCGGGCCAGTTGTGCGGCGGCTTCGGATACAGATCGGCCCCGGCGCGGATGTCGAAGCCCAGCGAGGCGAGATGTTCGGCGATCCGGGCTGTGGTCCGGTATTCCAGCCAGGACAGCTCCGGCCGCTGATGAAACTCGCGCCGCCATTCGGCCAGGCGAGCCACTCTTGCCGGGTCGGAATGGTTCGGCAGCGGCACCGGGTTCAAGCCAGTTGCTCCGGATCGATATTGACCGAATGCACACCGCTCAGCGCCTGCAGCCCCAGCGGCGAGAGCGCAATCGAGCCGTTGCCCGAGCAGCGACGACCATTCCAGCCCAGCCGGGCGTCGACGAAGTTGCAGCGGTTGACATAAACCGTGCCCGAGTCCATGGCGCTGATGTAGCGCTCGGCACGCGACCTGGATGTGGTGAAGATGGCGCTGGTCAGGCCGTAGCGGGTATCGGTTACCATCCCGGCCGCCTGTTCGTCGGACTCAAGCGCCATGACCGGCAATACCGGGCCGAAGGTCTCCTCGCGCATCACCCGCATGTCGTGGTCGCATTGGGTCAGCAGGGTCGGCTCCAGGAACAGCGCCTTGCCGATTTCGTGCGTATCGCCGCCGGTGACCAGGCGTGCGCCCCTGGCCTCGGCATCCTCGATCATCCCGGCCAGGCTGGCCACCGCGCCGCGGCCGCCAAACAGCGGCCCCAGGGTGGTGGCCGGGTCCATCGGATCGCCCTGGATTTCAGCCTGCATGATGGCCGTGGCACGTTCCACGAATTCGTCGTGGACGTCTGCATGGCAGTAAAGCCGCTTGACCGCGCAGCAGGATTGGCCGGAATTGTGCAGCCGGCCGATCTTGACCGCCCAGTGCGCGGCGTGCTCGAGGTCGGCATCCGCGGCGATCCAGGCGGCATCGTTGCTGCCCAGCTCCAGCGAGCACTGGATGAACGGCTGGCGCAGGTCGTTGTGACAACGCTTCGCGACGCTGGCACTGATCTCGCGACCGCCGCGAACCGAACCGGTGAAGATCACATGGTCGATGTCTGCTTCCTCGATGATTCGGGCCGAAGTCGCGAAATCGACCATGACGTGTTGCAGCAAGCCCTCGATGCCGGCCAGCGTGCCGAAAGCGTGCTCGAAGTGTGCCCCCACCGAAGGGCAGGTGGTGTGTTTGAGCAGCACCGCATTGCCGGCCAGCAGCGCACTGATGGTGCCGTTGATGGCGCAGAACAGCGGGTAGTTCCACGGCGTGATGATGTAGATCACGCCCTTGGGGCGAAATTCGATTCGTCCCTGGAAGCTGTCGTCGTGCCATCGCTCCAGGCCGACCGGGGCCAGCGCGCCGGATTCGGCGAAATCGCACATGGCCCGGGCGCGTTCGAGCATGAAATCCAGTTCTCCGCCGGCCTCGGCCAGCGGCTTGCCCATTTCACGCGTGATGCCGCGGGCGATTTCATCGCGATTGCGCGAGAAATAGTCCAGTGCCCGGCGACAGGCCGCGGACCGCTCGGCCACCTCCAGCACGGCCCAGGCGCGACTGGCGCGCTGGCCGATTCGCGCGCGCTCGCTTGCCTGCTCGAACGGCTCGCTTTGGGTGTCAAGCACGCTTTCGCCGGTGAACGGGTTGCACAGTGCGATCTGGCTCATTGTGAATATCCTGGCATTGGTATCAATTCATCCACGAGAATACACTCGTTCGGCAGCCGGTTCACCAGGCGCCCATTGCCCGGGCCGCGACCACCCGGCATTCCATGGCCCCGAATCGGCTTGCCTGACGGTGTAACATGACGCGCTTGGGAATCCGGGAGCCTGCCGGATCCGGCCGGTTTCCAGACCGATGAGGGAGGAATCCAATGAGCGAGCTCTTCGACGACCGCCGCGAGATCGAACCGGTATGGAATGTCATTCCGCAGTTCTTCAAATATCCGTTCAAGGCGGATGTTGTGCCGACCTTGCTGTTTATCGCCTTCGGATCGCTGCTAACGCTGATCCCGCTTCTCGGCATCATCGCCTGGCTGCTGTTGTGGGCCACGCTGTTCAAGCTCAGCTACGAGATCCTGAGTTCCACGGCGAACGGCCACATGAACGGTCCGCCGGCCGTCATGCAGATGTCGGGCGGCATCATGTTCAAGCACATCGGCCTGCTGGTGCTGATGTTTCTCGGCTACATCGTTATCGCGAGCTTTACCGGCTCGCCCGTGCTGTCGCTGCTGCTTGGCCTGTTCGTGCTGCTTGCCCTGCCCGCGGCCATCATGACCCTGGCCATGACGCAAAGCCTGCTGGCCGCACTCAATCCCGTGACCTGGATGACCATCATGCGCATCACCGGCGCGGCCTACCTGTTGACCTCGGTGTTTTTGTTCCTGATGCTCATCAGCCAGACCTGGGCCCAGGGTCTGCTGTTGCCGCTGGTCGGCAACTCGATGGCGCTGTTCAACATCGTCTCGTGGGCGATCACCGGCTACTTCATGGCCGCCAGCTTCCATCTCATGGGCTACCTGCTCTACCAGCACCACGACGCGCTGGGTATCGAACCGACCGTGGACCCGCACGACGACGGGGCCGATGACAGACACCCGGTGATCACGCAGGCCACAGAACGGGTCCGGGACGGTCAGCCCGACGAGGCGATCGCCGTCCTCCAACAGGAAATTGAAACGCACGGCGCCGAACAGGAAGTCCACGAGTTCTACAGAAAATTGCTGCACAATCGCGGAGACCACGACCGGCTTGCCGAGCATGGCGCCGCCTACATCCCGATACTCATCCACGCGCATGAAAATGTCGACCATGCCGTCGACGTCGCCGAAGAGAGCCTGTCGGCCAGGCGCGATTTCGGATTGCGCCAGCCGGATGACATCCTGACCCTGGCCCGGCGCGCGTTCGAGCGCGGCCGGCACAAGCTGGTGGTGAAGCTCAGCAACGGTTTCGGCAAGCGCCACCCGAAGCATCCGGACCTGCCGGAACTGTATTTTCTGGCCGCCCAGAGCCTGATCGAATCCGGCGGCAACAGCGAACAGGCGATCAAGACGGTGCGGCAGTTGATCCAGCACTTTCCGGACCACCCGCTGGCCGACGACATGACCCGCTTCGAACGCAGCTTCGCGTCGGGTTGATTACCGGCCTCAGACCGAATCCGGCATGGACTCGGCCAATCGGCGATAGTGCTCTTCAAGCTCCGGAGTGTCGCCAACACCGCGCAGCTTGTCGGCCAGTTGTATGCACAGCGCCGCCAGGCCCGGAACGGGCTTGCCGAGCCGCGCCATGCGGTCGATCAGTGTCCTGGCCTCGTCGAAGCGGCTCCAGTTGACGAAGCGACCGGCCAGCCCCACGGCCAGCTTGGCGCGAATTCGAAGTCGTCCACCGGTAGCCTCGAGGTACCGGTTGAATACTTCGACGACAAGCCGCCGCTCATCGGGCGAATCACCGGGCAACTCGAAGATCCGGCGGGCTGCGTCGTGCAGATCGGCGTCGTTGTTGCGCAACTGGCAGGCCGCCAGATACAGCCTGAGCAGCTCCTGGTCCTGACCGTGTCTGGCAAGCAGCGGGCCCAGCAGCCGCTTGGCCTCGTCGGCATCCAGCTCGTCGAGCGCCGCCCGCGCGGCGCGGACGATCTCGCGATCCCGGTCGAGACTGTTCTCGTTCGCTGTCTCGTCGAGCCAATCCTCGCGAACCTGGTCGGTCCGGACCAGGAGCAGTCCGATCAGGGCACCGGAGACGATGCCGCCGATGTGTGCCTCGTAGGCAACATTGCTGCCATCGTTGATTAAGAACGCCACGACCTCCCAGCCCAGCCACATCGGCAGGAGCACGAGCGCGGGCGCACGGACGTAGTCGAAGTACACGAATGCCCAGTAGAAGAAACGGATGCGGCGCATCCCGTAGACAAGCGCCAGCAGGCCCATCAGCCCGGCGATTGCGCCGGAGGCCCCGACCATGCCATTGTCCGCCCCCCAGTGAACGGCCAGCGACACGCCCGCCGCGCACAGCCCGCCGACCACATATGTGATCAACAGGCGCAGGGCGCCCAGCGCCGGCTCGAGCAGTATCCCCAGCAGAACCAGGAACACCATGTTGCCGATGAGGTGGATCAATCCACCGTGCATGAACATGTGGGTGAACAGCGTCGATGTCTTCACCTCGTCGTAGCCGAGCATGTAGCGGCGCGTGAAACTTTCCTCCCGATCCTTCTCCAGCCTCTCCCGCGCTTCCTCCCACTGCCGGTAGGCGCCGCTCTCGGCCGAGACGAACCATTCGTTGTCGACTGCCTGCAGGAAAGCCGGCTGACGCTCGATCGACATCAGGCGAATGTAATCCGCCTGAAAGTGCTCGCCCACTTCGGGCAGGATCGCGTCGAGCTGGTCCGGCTGCGCCTTGTCGGAATGCGTCATGTCCGCCCATTCGTGGAACCAGGCCCATTCCTGCTCCAGCACCCCGGTTTCCACGTAGCGTTGCGCGGCCTGCTCCTCGACAACATCGTCATTGGACTGGAAGATGGCGAATACGAGGGCGTTGGCCAGTACCAGCAGCACGGTCAAGACCGGCAGGTTCTCGCGGGTGGGCTTGCGATGAAGGGGAAGGATCAACATAGAGACCGATGTTACTATCGCAGCGGAGCCATTTGCGGACATGCGTCCCAAATGATGCGCATCAGATACCGAAGGTATTTTGATGCCGGGTTAATAATGAGAACGGTTGCCATCCGGATGAGGAGCAACGCTTGGAAACCGAAGCCGTAAGCACGACCATGCTGGACCGGCAACTGTTCCTTACCATCGTGGTGGCGGGGATGTGGTGGGCCGTATATCGCCCGCTCCTCGGCCAGACTCACTACCGCTGGTGGGCCTGGGGCTGGACCGTGTTTCTGATGTTCCTCATCGGGGTCCGCATCAGCTTTACCCCCGCCCTGCCGTCCATGTTCGCGACATTTCTGCACACGCCTGCCGGCCTGCTGCAGGTGGCCTGCTTCATCCTTGGCGCGGAAGCGCTGCGCCGCGGCACAGACCCCCCCACGCGGGTATATCGTTTCTGGCTGGTGACAGCTGCACTGCTCGGTACGCTGCTCGGCTCCCTGCATTATTCGATCGAAAACGAAACCGTCGGCGTAATCACCCGCACGCTGGTACGTTCCCCGCCGCTAGCGCTGGCGCTTGCCTATTGCGGCTTGCAGTTGCTGCGGCAACATCGCGGCGCAACCACACCGGGCGTCTGGATCACGGCCGGCGGCTTCTTTCTCTACGCACTGAACCATTTCGTCTACTCGACAGGAGCCATTTACCAGGCCGGGATTCTTTTATTTACGCACACCGGGACGGCCCAGCTCGGCGAACCGCTGATCCTCTCCACATCACTGAACATGGCCGACATGCTTTGGCAGGCAGCCATCGGCGCAGGAGCCATCCTGTTGCTGGTCCACGAAAAAGACCAGCTCTACCGAGCATCCCGGAAAAACGAGCGCCGCTTTCAGGCGCTGTTCGAACGTTCGGTGGACGGTATTGTCATGGCTGACGGCTCGGCCCGCATCCGCGATGCAAACCCGGCGGCAGTGAGCCTGCTGGGGTTCGAAAATCCGGAGCTGGAAGGCCGCTCTCTGTACGACCTGATCGGCGACGATAATGCCGCCACCCTGCCATCGCCCGATGAGGTGGAAATGCGGGGCGGTCTGACGCTGGAGACGACTTGCCGCACCAGCAGCGGTGAGACGATTCCGGTCGAGCTTTCGCTGAGCGCGTACACCATCGGTGACCAACGCCACGTCCAGTGCATCATGCGCGACATATCCTCCCGGCAGGTCCTAATGGACCAGCTTACCCACCGTGCCACCCATGTTCCCCTGACCAACCTGCCCAACCGGCTCTACTTCAACGACGAGCTGAAACGTATGCTGGCCATGATGCGCCGGCAGGAAGCCCATCCCGCCGTTCTGTTTCTGGATCTGGATGACTTCAAGCAGGTCAACGACGTCTACGGTCACGCCACCGGGGATGCATTGCTGCTGGAAGTCGCCGGGCGCCTGAGACGCTGCGTGCGGGGCACCGAGCTGGTGGGTCATCTGGGGGGAGACGAATTTGTAGTGCTGGTCCCCTGGTGCGACGCCGAGCCGACCCTGCGGGTAATCGGCGACCGGATCGCGCAAGCACTTGCCGAGCCCTATGAAGCGGAGGGCCATACCCTCCACAACCATGCCAGCATTGGCGGGGCCATCGCCCGTCCCGAAGATACCAACGACACCCTCTTGCAGCGCGCCGACCGGGCGATGTACCAGGCCAAGCAAAACAAAGACTGCGGATCTCGCCTCTGCGTGCTGCACTAGTGTACTTCACGCAGACTTGTTCAGAGATTCTCTAGTCCAAAAAGCGTTCGGTATTCTTGACCGTCAGGCTGTTCTTGCCGCCCGAGCCTGCGAGCGGGTTGCGGACGGTGACCTCGCCATTGCCGGCAATGTCGAAGGAAAACGCGCCGGTCGCGCCGAGCTCCAGGCCATAAAAGGACAGGCCCTTGACCAGAAGCAGCGTCTGGACACCCCTGTAATCGCGGGACGCTCTGCCGGAGATGCGCCAATCGCCACGGAAATGCCCCGGATCGATCTGAATCTTGGTGGTATTGAACGTCAACGTATACCGGCCACCCTCGGCGGCCTCAGGTTGTTGCACGACCACTTTCCCGGTTTTCTCATCGACATTGAACATCAACTCGGCCCCACTCAGGCTGATCACGTGGGCCCCGACGACGCGGTCGGGCTCGCCAAGCTTCACCACTGCGGGGCCGCGGTGTGGATCGCCGTAGTTGACTGTCCACTCTCCGGCGTAGCCGGCGGTATCGATGGTCACCTCAACGGCAAGTGCGGCACCGGCATGGATGAAACACAGCATGAGGCTGCTCAGAATGTAGGCGGGCTTGTTCATGGTCGCATCTTCCCTGTTTGGCTTTTTGATGTTTCGCGTGGCACGTCACGCATCTCGCATCACTGTCTTAATGATGATGGGCATCGTGCTTCCGAGAACGCTCGGATCGGGACGCAACAGCGCTTTTTCGAACCCTGTCGCTCTCCTCCTGCATGTACTCAAGCAACGCGTTCACCTCGACGTCGCCCAATCGAAAGTTCGGCATCGTGAGGCCGTCGTACTCGGCGTAGAGCGCAAGCGCGATCGGATCCTCCTCCTCCACCAGCTTCGATGGATTCTTCAACCACCGGACGAGCCAGTCGCGGCTGCGTTTCGCAGTGACGCCGAGCAGGTCGGGGCCTAGCTGGTGGTCCTCGTCAATCTGCGCGCCAGCACCGACCAGGCGCGATTGACCGCCGATCGTATGGCAGGCGGCACACCGCGTGCGGAATAGATTCTCGCCCATGGTCGGTGTCCGCAGCTCAGGCGCCTCGGCATAGTTGGCAGTTTCCAGCGGAGGCGCGCCGCGCCAGCTCGACAACCAGTTGCCGATCTGCGCGGCCAGAATGTGCGGGCTGTCCATGGGCGAACGCTTCATCCATTGCCCGGTACGCTGATTGCCGATAAGCACCACGCCGTTGTGATCTCTGATGCCGGTGTCGATGCCATCGATCAGGAAACCGAGTTTCTTGCGCAGTAACATGATGTCGTCTGCGTTGCCGGTCAGGAACTTCCAGCCCGGTCCTACCTTGAACTTCTCGGCGTACGACTTGAGCTTCTCCGGCGTGTCGTTCTCCGGATCAATGCTGATCGAATACATATGGATATCACGACCGACCCGATCGCCGAGGACGCGTTGTACCTTCGCAAGCTGCGCCGTCGCAAGCGGGCAAGAGTCGGGACAGCTCGCGTAGACCATGTTGATGGCCACGACCTTGTCCTTGACAAGATCGTCGAAGAACCGTACCGACTCGCCTTCATGGGTGGTCAACGTCGGGTTGGGAAAATAGTTCTTGCCCCAACGCGCTCCACCCCGCCGGGCATACTCCCGTTCCCCGGCCCGTTCGCTTGCGGCAGCGCTCTTGCCCTCCCCGGCATCATGCGCTTGATCTTCGCCAGCAGCGCAGGTGCCACCCGAGATTGCGGTCATCAGCAGCGCGAACAGGGCGAGGCTGATCCGACTTATCGGCAGGCCTGCAGCGATGCAGGCAACCGGCGAATGTCGAATCGGGTGTTTCATATATACATCTCCCTTGAATCTTCACCCGGACCAGGGACGAAGTCCTGGCCCGGGACTACGGCTATCTAGTCCAGGTGGCCAAAGTCCGGATCGTCGGCCGAGTCTTCGGCCGCATCCAGATCGCCGGTTCGGAACGTCTCCAGGGCATAAGTCGGCACGTATGTCACACCATCCCACGCCGGCATCGGCGTCGGCATGATCCTGGCCTGGCCGGGATTTTCGGCGTCCCACCGCAGCAGCATCGCGTGATCCTCGTGCTGCGTGTTGTGACAGTGCTCCATGAACGTCCCGAGGAACTCACGGAAGCGCATCGCGATGTCGACGCTGTCCGTGCTGTCGTCCATGCGCCCGATACGGTAAACGTCCTTGCGCGCCCAGCGCTCCCACTCCGGGGGCTCGACGCCACCGCGCTTGATGATTTGGCCTTCCTCGAAGTGAATATGGATTGGGTGACTCCAGCCGCCGTTGCCCTCAATGTGCCAGATTTCGACTTTACCGGCAGACGCTGAGGCAGAGAGCCTGCGCGGATCCATGTTGAAACCGGCGCCGCCATCGGTCTTGATCGTCCAGGGCGACTGGTCGGTGCCACCGGAGCGCGCGAAATCGAAAGTTCTATGGATGGCGTTGTCAAGTTCCGCCTGGGTAAACGTTGGCAGCGGAATCATCGTCTGCTTTCCGGCGACGAAGTCGGCCGGGTCCATGCTGAGGTCGACGCCGTCGTACGACTGTACGACGAACTCCATAAAACGGGCGACGCCGGGATCGGTATCGTACTCACCGTCATTAACAAAAGGCTGATCCACCGGCTCGGTCTCCCGATCGTGGTATTCGCCGTTCAATACCTCTTGCAGCGGGATCTCCTCGTTCGGTCGTCTGCCATTGCGGTGTTCGAGCAGGTTGACGAAATAGAGCTTGGTGCCCGGCGCGAACTGGCTGAAGTCCACGACGATGTCGTAGCGCTCGGCGATACCCTGCGTCGGCAGGATACCCTTGCGGTTGGTCAGGCCGCCCATGGTCGTGCTGCCATCGAAAGCCACGGCGTGCTCCATGATGTTGCCGTCGTTGGCGACCATGTGGAACGGAATCCGGTTATACGAGATATTGGAGCCGGGCGGGCCGGAGATTTCGCCGCCGCTGCCCTGGACCTGCTCCACCAGCGCGATCCGGAAGTAACGCGACACCGACCCGTTCAAAAGACGAAAGCGGTACCGGCGCGCGCGCACGTCGAAGGTCGGCTTCCAGATCCAGTTGGTCAGTATCTGGTCGCCAATGAAGCCATCGCGGTTGAAGATATTAAAGAACAGCTGGCCGTCGCTGTCCCAGGCCTTGTCGGCGAACACAAGATTGACGTCGTAATCCCGATTGCCCCAGTCGAGCGCGGTGCCGCTGGGCAGTCGGAGGTTCACACCATCGTCGATGGCCTCATTGCCACGGTCGATGGAGCTGTAATAGTTCATCATCGCGACGTTGCCCTTGTAGACGTTCTGCGCGGTGAAGTCGAGCATGTGGTCGTGGAACCAGTGCGTGCTCATCGTCTCGCGCCAGTCACCGGGGACGTTTGTTATCCCGCCGTTGCCGTCCGGCCGCCCGGCCCTCGGATCGCTCGCGTCGGTGTTGATGGTGTCATGCCCGGCCAGCACCATCGGCCAGCGGTAGTCATAGAACTGCCCGGGGAAGAAGAAGGCCTGCGTATAGCCGTCGCTCTCGGCCGGGTGATGTCCGTTGTGTTCGTGGGTCGTGATGGTATGTATGCCGAACCCGAAATTGGCCGCCGGATCGATCGGCAGCGCATTGTAGTGGCGCATCAGAACCGGCTCGCCATAGCGGGTATTCAGGAGCTTGGGCGGGAAAGTACCATCGAACGTCCACACCGCATTCGGTTCCTGAACCGGGAAAGCCGGATGGAACTGAACCGGTATGCCCGACGTTGTGCCCTCGAACCCGGGCGCACCCAGCGTGTTGTGATAAAGCCCGCCGGGTCCGAACTCGCCAGTCTGGTAGTTGTGAAGCTGCAACGGATCACGCAGCCCGGTGTTGGGTCGGGCACCCGCCTGAGCCGTGTTGTAAAAGGTCTCGGGAAAGAACTCATTCCAGCGCTGATGCGCCCAATCCTCACCCGGCGGCCGGCCTTCCGCCGGCGGGGTGACGAGCGGACGGTTGAGGAAAGCCTCGATATTCGGCTTCCAGGGATTCTCGTCCGTGCCGCCGTTGTCCGGATCGTTCGCGAGGCGCGTCGGGAAGGGCGCCGGCAGGGCCTCCGCAAGCGAGATGTATTGTGTGAGAAAGTTGTCCAGCGCCTGCGCGGACGGCCCGCTGACGGTATCGGGCGGCGTCGGGAAATCCGTCATCGCCACCACATCATTCGGCGACCCCAGCGGCACCGGGCCGAACTCCTCGAAGCGAAGCAACTTTTGTGTGAATGGCTGTGCGCCGAACAGCGGACTCGGTTTGGAATCCGTCGGCACTTCCACGCCATCATCAATGTTCCCCGCATTCAGATCGGTGGCAGCGACATCCTCGCCCTGCTCGGCGACATGCCCTTCGAACGCGAACTGGCTTGCAAAATGCGGATCCTGCGTGTTGATCTGATCATTGGACAGCGCGTTGCCGGCGTCCTTCATTTCCTGGTTGGCCTGCGCTTCCGGCAAGTCATTGGTGACGGTTCCCTGCTGAGCGAATGCAATGGAATATCCGAAGACGGACAAGACGGCAGCCAGCAGCACCATATGCCTGAGTCTGCAGCCTTGTTTCAGAAGCATGCCGGCTCCCCCTTGGTTGGAGTGCTGTTCAAACAGGCATAACAGGATAAAGGCGGACACGCGCCTGAGATAAATCGACATGGTTCTGCTCCCTCGTATTGTTTTGATCCGGCCCCGGCTGGATCACGAACGCCGCGATGTTCAAACCGAGCGAAAAAAAGTATAAACACACCAAACTCTGAATTTCAACCCTGTTCGTTTATATTAGCAACCCCGTAATAGACCCCAACAACGTTGCATAAATTTTCGGGCCGGAATCGCTACGCTGCCCGGTATATCAGCCGTCGTGATTCACATGGCGCAACCTGTACTCGCGTTGCCAATCCTCACGTAGGGGGAAGCTACGCTCCGTCGCAACACGCCGCGCAGCCCCCGGAAATACTACTCTCCGGGCTTTCAGCTCCGAGAATTTATGCGACGTCGGGGCATAACCTTCCCGTTTCGTGCACACAGTGTTCGCCTGATCAAAGTCGAGCGCGTCTACGAACGTTGCTGCAATAAAAATCAACAGTAAAAACCAATAGAAAGGGCGACTTGAGGACAATTTTTCACCTTTTCACTCTTGGTCATATTTGATTTCCGGCTGACGACTACGTGACGTTTGCATGACTTCTGATGCACGTCACAGAAATTTTGGCGTTCGCAAGGTATCGTAAATGCGTGGGCTGATTAGGATTAGTGATAGGCAGTTTTTCAGTTTGGTTCTGTTGGTTCTGATCAATAAACAACGCGCTCATTTCTAGTTGGCCCAGTCAGGCCGGTCGTCGCTCGGGCAGGGCGCCGTGCTGGATATCAATTTTTTCAAGTGACCTTAAGGACATACGCTAATGAGACATACGCCACGTAAGGGGGCATACACCAAGTAAGGGGACATACGTTAAGGAGTAACTTATGAAGAGTTTAACCAATATACATCTTTTAAGCCTTCTGGCTGGAACGATATCGGCCGTCATGCTGGCGATTCCGGCATTGGCGGCCGGGGAGTCGCCCGACAACCACGGCGGCTTGCACGGGAACCCTCCTGTGGAGGTGATCCGGGGTATCGCGGTTACCGGCCCCAATAGCCTGCTCGGTCAGCAAGTCGCGGACTTCGGTCCCGGCGGCTCGACGGGTTCGGATCTGGTCGCAGAATTCGATCCGAATGGCGACGTACCGTTGTCGTTGAGCCCGGCCACCCCGCGCGACTCGTTGGTGGCCACTACTGCGGCCGATGACGCCGACTCCGCGCTGTGGAACCTGCCGTTGCGTCAGGTGCCGACCAATATCAGTTCCGATGGCAACGAACGGGCGAGCCTGCCGGGGCAATTGTCGGCCGACACCTTCGACTTCAACCAGGCCGAGCCCGCCGAGCCGATCACCTTCCATGAGTGGCTTGAAGCGGAAGGCCGGCTGCGTTTCCGGTGTCACGCCAATGGCACGGCAACCGTAGATGTCCGGGTTCGCAACCTGATCCCTAACCGGGTTTTCACATTGTGGGCACTCTTCGGGGAATCCGGCGCGATCCCGTTCGGGGGCGCGCCAAATGTGATCATGACGGACGAATACGGCGATGGCCGGTTCCACCGGCGTTTGAATTTCTGTCCGTCACAGGAGACCGATAACGGCGACAAGCTCGACCAAATTGTCGTGGTCTTCCACTCCGATCAGCAAAACTACGCCACGCAACCCACATTGCCGGACCGGGGATTTCCTCCCGGCATCGTGGCGCATCCTCAGTTGCAGTTCACTATCGATGGCGTGCCACTGCTGGATTGATTCAAACTCCAGCGAACGCTGGATCGAAACAAGCGGATCCCGGCCTCAGGCCGGGATCCGCACCCGTTCCAGATGCAATCAATGGCAGGGGCATTCCGTAACAGTGTCTCAGGATGCATAATGGCGCGACTGGCCTGTGCCGGACTGGTCTTCAAGGACTGGAACTGGATGAACTACGACCCATACGATCGCAACAACAACAAGAACAAAAGAAAGCACCAATCATCGCACGAGGACGAAGCCACCAGTCTGTTGACCGAATACCAGGGTCAAAACGATGACGGCGACGACGAACTCAAACTGCCCGGCTACGAGGTCATCCGCCAGCTCGGCAGCGGTGGCATGGGTGTGGTCTTCCTGGCCCGCCAGATCGAGCCCGTCGACCGCCATGTGGCCATCAAGCTCATCCAGCGCAGACTCAGGAACCCGGACAGCGAGGTGCACTTCCTGGTCGAGCGCCAGGCGCTGGCACAGATGCAGCATCCGGCGATCGCCCAGATCCACGAGGCCGGCACCAACCCCGACGGCTTCCCTTACTTCGCCATGGAGTACGTGGCGGGCGAGCCCTTGCTGGAGTTCTGCAACAACAACCGGCTGGACGTACGCGCCCGGCTCAAGCTATTCATCAGGATCTGCCACGGCGTGTCACATGCCCATCAGAAGGGCATCGTGCACCGCGATCTCAAACCGTCGAACATTCTTGTTTCAATAGTCGACGGCATGCCCCAGCCCAAGATCATCGACTTCGGCATCGCGGTTGCCGAAACCAGCGCCGGCGACAGACGTCACCGGAGTTCGGCAGGCACACCGGTCTACATGAGCCCGGAACTGTTTGAGCCCGACGCCAGCATCGATACGCGCGCCGATATCTATTCGCTGGGCGTGATCCTGTGCGAGATGCTGTGCAACCAGCGGCCGTATCCGGGCAGTCTTTTCAGGAACAGTGATACATCGGTGATTCTGCAGACACTGATCGAACAAGCGCCTGCAGCCCCATCGGATCTCTTGCAGGCTTCCAGAAACGACGAAGCCGAAAAGATCGCGCGCGAACGCGACAGCAGCCGCGCCAAATTGCTGCGCGCGCTCAATGGCGACCTGGACGCGATCACACTCAAGGCCGTCGACATCGAACGCGACCGCCGCTATGCCAGCGTCATCGAACTGGCCAACGATGTCGGCAACCATCTCGAGCGCAAGCCTGTACGCGCCATGGGCGACGGGCGCGGGTATCGTCTGAACCGGTTCGTAGTGCGCAATTCCTGGGCCGTGGCAGCCACATTCGTGGTCATCCTGGCGCTGGCCACGGGCATGACTTTCGCATTAATGGGAATGAACAAGGCGCGCATACAACAGCAGATTGCCGAGGCCCGCACGCAGGAGCTGGAGCGCATGGTCAGCTTCCAGCAATCGATGCTGGGCGATCTGGATCCGCGCCAGCTCGGCCAAGGTTTCGTCGAACGGCTGCGCCGACAATACGCGCAATCGTTCGATTACGCGGCCAGCGACGAAACAGTCGATGCTGGTATCGAGGCTTTCGAAACTGCGGTCGGCCAGATCAACCCGACCGACCTGGCGCAGGACCTGATGGATGAGTTCATGCTCCAGCGCGCCGTGACCAATATCCAGGATGATTTTGCCGATCAGCCGCGCCTGCAAGCCGAGCTCTACGAGACCGTGCGCGAGGTCTACTACAACGCCGGCATGATCGAAAGCAGCCTGCCGCTGGCCAAGCGGATCGTCGCACTGCGCATCGAAGCGCTGGGCCCGAACGCGACCGCGACCCTGCACGCGCGCCAGCACTATTTCCGGCAGCTTTCGCATAGCGGAGACTTTGATGCCGCACGCGAGCAGCTCGACGAAATCATGGCACGCATGAATGAAGATGATCCGGGGCAACTGGCCCTGCGCCACGACACCTGGGACAGCCTGGCGAACCTGCTGGTCAACACCGGTGAGAACGAAGAAGCGCTGGGAATCGCACTCGACAACCTGCAGCGCGCCGAAGCGAAACTGGGCCCTTACCATGCCAGCACCGTACGGGCACTGAACACCATCGGGTATGTGCACGCGCTGTCGGGCAACATGGAGCCAGCGCTGGAATACTTCCAAAACAGCGCCGACCGGGCACGCGAGAAGTTCGCGCGTTCCGAGCTGCCGTACTACAGCGCCAGGCTGAACGTGGGCGCGGCGCTGTCGGCGTTGGGGCGCGACGAGGAGGCTCTGGAGACAAACCGCGAAGTCTTTGAGATTCTCAGCACTGAGTTCGGCCGGCGCAATGCATCAACGCTGCGGGTAATGAACAACATGGCGCTGACCCTGATGGACCTCGAACGCTACGACGAGGCCGGCTCGCTGCTGCAGGAAATTCTGGTGCTGGGGCGCGAGACCTGGGGCGTCAACAACCCGATCACACTGGGCATTCAACAAAGCCTGGGCGGGTTGTACATGCGCACCGACAAGCCCGCGGGTGCGCTGGAGCTCTACGAATCCACGCTCCAGTGGCGAGAACGTCTGCTGGGTCCCGATCACCCGGACACGCTGGCCGCACTGCAGAACACCGCCCGGGCGCACCTGGCGCTGGACCAGCCGGAATCGGCGCTGACACTGGCACAACGCGGATTCGAAGTCCAGCACGCAGAACTCGATTTCGACGATGCGGATCTGCTCTCAAGCGTACGCCTGATCGCAGAGATCCACCAGCAATCGGCCAACCAGGGCGAAGAAATCCGCTGGCGCAGGCGCCTGCTGGATCGCCTGGAAGATGGCAGCGAGGTATTCGTCGAGCCCGAAAACGTCGAGTCCAATGTCCTCCTGCTTGAGCTGTTGATATCAGCCGAAGAAGCATCGAACGTCGATGATCTCAGCAAGACAATACAATCGCAACTCGACCGGGGTGGTGCCGAGCTCGACCCGGCCCGGGCACGATATCGCGAGCTGATCGGTCGGGGCAACTGATCGCTCCGCGGCAATCGGTGAATCCGCGGCACAAAAAACCGATTCTCTTTGGCCTCCGGGCCGTGCGAAGGCCCATTGTCGCGCAGCCAACAGGATGGTGCGTTACGCCTTCGGCTTTACGCACCCGACGCGGGCTATAGCGGTTTTGTGGGTAGGAGCGGTCTCCCGGCCGCGAATGGATTGTCCACCAATCGCCGACGGATTCCGCTCCTACAGCAGGCCATCGCGTGGCCCGGCCTACAATGTGTTGCCAATCGCAATCTGAAGGAAGACCCCTAAATGCCGAAAACCATGTTCGCCACCGCCCCGCGCGGGCTGGAAGAGCTGCTGGCCGATGAACTCGCCGGACTGGGGCTGCGCGAAGTCCGCGTGCAGCGTGGCGGGGTTGCCTTCAAAGCCGAGCTCGCCGGCGCCTACCGGGCATGCCTGTGGTCGCGCGTGGCCAACCGGGTGCTGCTGCCGCTGGCCCGATTCGAGGCCGACGGCGACAAGGCCCTGTACGCCGGCGTTCAAACCGTGGAATGGTCCGACCACCTGGGCCCGGAAAACACGCTGGCCGTGGACTTCACCGGCATCAAGGCCGCCCTGGCCCACAGCCGGTTTGCCGAACAGCGGGTCAAGGATGCGATCGTCGACCAGATCCGAGCGGCGACCGGTGAACGGCCGTCGGTGGACACCGCCGCGCCGGACCTGCGCATCAACGTGCACATGCACGGCGAGCAGGTCACGCTCGCGCTGGACCTTTCCGGCAACAGTCTGCACCGGCGCGGCTACCGCGACGCCGGCACCGGCGCACCGGTGAAGGAAAACCTGGCCGCCGCGATGCTCGCCCGGGCCGACTGGCCGGAACTGGCGGCTGCCGGGGGCGGATTCTGCGACCCGATGTGCGGTTCCGGCACGCTGGCGATCGAGGCGGCCTGGATCGCCGGCGATTCGGCGCCCGGGCTGCTGCGCACCCGGTTCGGCTTCCAGCACTGGCGCGGCCACGACGACCGGGCCTGGAAGGAACTGGTCGACGAGGCGCTGGATCGCCAGGAAGCGGGGCTGGAACGAATTCCGCCGATTACCGCGTTCGATCACGACGCCGGTGCGGTGCGGCTGGCGCTGGAAAACGTGAATCGAGCCGGGTTGCGCCGGCATGTCCACGTCGAACGCCGCGACCTGGCCGAGGCGCGGCCGCCTAAAGATCTGGCGACCGGGCTGGTGGCGGTTAACCCGCCTTATGGAGAACGGTTGGCCGAGCAGCACGAATTGTTGCCGCTGTATCTGAGACTCGGCGATACATTGCGCCGGTATTTCTCCGGCTGGCGGGCGGTGGTGCTGAACGGCTCGGGCTGTCAGGTGGGTCTGAAGCCGGAACGAACCTGGCAGATGGATAACGGGCCGATCCAGTGCCGGCTGGAACGCTTCGAACTCAGCGCCGATTCGGCCGACCGCGACCGCCAGCCGGCCGAGGACCTGGTCAACCGGGTGCGCAAGAATCGCCGCCAGTTGGCCAAATGGCTCAAACGCGAGGATGTGCACTGCTACCGCATCTACGACGCCGACATCCCCGAGTACGCGCTGGCCGTGGATGTGTACGCAACCGACGATGGCGACTGGCTGCATGTGCAGGAATACGAACCGCCGGCCACCGTCGACGCCCACCAGGCCCAGGCCCGGTTGCGCGCGGCGCTGACCGCGCTGCCCGGCGCGCTGGGAATTCCGCCCGAGCGCCTGGTGTTCAAGGTCCGACGCCGCCAGCGCGGGCGTGAGCAGTACGAACTCCACGGCGAACAGGGCCGGTTCCTGACCGTGCGCGAAGGCCGCTGCAAGCTGCTGGTCAACCTGACCGATCATCTGGATACCGGGCTGTTTCTCGATCACCGCCCGGTGCGGCTGTGGCTGAGCGAAGTCGCGGCCGACAAGCGCGTCCTCAACCTGTTCTGCTACACCGGCGCGGCCACGGTGCATGCCGCCATCGGCGGGGCGCGTACAAGCACCAGCGTGGATCTTTCCAGGACGTATCTCGACTGGTTCAAGCGCAACATGGCGCTGAACGGTTTCGACGATGGCGCGCACCGTGCCATCCGCGCCGACGCGCGCGAATGGCTGGATCAATGCCGCGAGCAGTTCGACCTGATCTTTCTCGACCCACCGAGCTTCTCGAACTCAAAAAAAATGGATTCGAGCCTGGATATCCAGCGCGATCATGCAGCCCTGATCCGGCAGGCCATGCGTCGCCTTGCACCGGACGGCGTGCTGATGTTCTCAACCAATCTTCGCCGGTTCCGGCTGGACGCCGAACTGGCGACGGAGTTGCATATCGAGGACAAAACCACCTGGTCGATTCCGAAAGACTTCGAGCGCAACCGCAAGATCCATCAATGCTGGTTCATGAAGCGGGCCCGGCCTGATCCGAAAGGAAAGCAATCCACAGATGAACACAGATAGATCCAATTATTTGATTGTTAGGACGAAAAGCAGGACACCAAGAACCGACTGGAACAAAGACCTGATCAGAACTTCTACTCATCCGTGGACAACCCGGGTTCCTCACGAATCCCGGCCGGCGCTTCCGCTGTGGATTCGAATCTCGCCCCGGGTCTCCAGCGCTCTGGGGTCGGATCGGATCGCATGCAGATAGGTCTGGACGTTCTCGATTCGCGTGTGTTGTGTCGCCTCGATCCTGATCCAGCAGTCACCGCCTTCGCGCTTGGCCAGGTAAACCGCCGAGTCGGCAATCTCGACAGCCTGCTCCCAGTTCAACCGTTTCGGATCGTCATGCGTGAACGGGAAGACGCATAGCCCGATTGAGCAATGACAGTTGAAGGTCTTCTTGCCCGTTTCACTCGTGAACTCGGCGCCCCGGAAAGCGTCGATGATGCGGTCGGCCAGCCGATACGCGGCGGTGGCATCCAGGTGGCGCGCGACAACCAGGAATTCGTCTCCGCCCCACCGGACCACGTAATCGGACTGCCGTGCCACGCCGACGAGTACGTTCGCGACCTGTTTCAATATTTCGTCACCGGCCTGGTGGCCGTATCCGTCGTTGATGCGCTTGAACCCGTCGAGATCGATCAGCAGAAATGCGATTCCAGCCTGGGTCGGCGGGGTCTGGCGTTCGAACCGCCGCAGACAATCGGCAATATCGTGATCAATCTGGTCCATCAGGAACCGGCGGTTCTTGAGTCCGGTCAACGGGTCGGTGGTCGCGAACTGGACCAGGCGATGGTTGGCCTTTTCAAGCTCGGCGGTCCGGTCACCCACCAGCTCCTCGAGCCTGGCCGCATGGATGCGCAGACCGCGTACCCGGTATCGCCACACGAACGTGATCAATACGGCAAGCCCCAGCGCGGCGAGCGCGATGAACCACGGCTGCTGCCACAACGGGGCGGCAACACTGAAGGCAAATCGTGCAGGCCTGGTACTCCTGACGCCG
The DNA here is from genome assembly GCA_040904965.1 of Wenzhouxiangellaceae bacterium. GTDB lineage: Bacteria > Pseudomonadota > Gammaproteobacteria > Xanthomonadales > Wenzhouxiangellaceae. The sequence continues at coordinate 47,962 of JBBDSL010000100.1, read as the reverse complement.
GACGGATTTACTCCCTGGACCTGGAACTGGTAATCGCCGCGCCCGAGACGGGCGAAAGTCACCGGACGGTAACTGTCCAGATCATTCCAGTCCGAATGCAGGCCAAGCAGTCGATAACGGTATCGGGTTGCCTCCTCGTTCTGGAACGTCAGCGCCGCGAATTCGAACGTAATCTCGGAATGATCCGGCGGCAGGACGGTGCCCGGCTGTACCGGCGAGCCGTCGACCCGGACATCCTCGATCGATACCGGCGGCGGCACACTGTTATCCGGCCTGTCATCGGGGTCGAACCGCATCAGCCCGCCCACCGATGCAAACCACAAACGACCGTCCCGCGTGCGCAGCGACCCGGTCGCCCCGCCCTCCAGGTGCAGCAGCCCATCGCTCTTGTCGTAGTTGATGAACTGCTCACCATCATAGCGACTCAAGCCGCGCGTGGTGTAGGCCCAGACATGCCCCTGGTCATCCACGACTACGCTCCAGACGAAATCGTTGGCCAGGCCGTCGCGCCTGGTCAAATGCGCGGCCACAGTACCGTCGGTGCGCATGTGGAACAGGCCGTCGCCGTTGGTTGCCACCCACATCCCGCCCTCGCGCGCGGGCGCCAGATCCCAGATCGTCTGATCACTGAATCCGTCCTTGCCCTGCAAGCGTTTGACCGCACCGTCCGGGGCAAGCAACAAAAGACCATGATCGCGGGTCGCGAACCACAGCCAACCCTTCTGGTCCTCATGAATGCGTAGCGGATAGATGCCGTCCAGCTCGGCGGGAAGACGGGTTTCGAGCTTTCCGTCTTCAAGTAACGCGACCCCCGATGCGGTGCCGATCCAGACCCGTCCACCCGAATCGCGCAAAAGCGAGCGGGCGTGATCGGACGGCAAACCATCGGCTGCCGTCCAGGTGGCTACAACACCCTGGCCCTCTCGCCAGTGGACCACCCCGCCGTTGGTGGCCAATAACGCCCCGCCTTCGGGAGGGAATTCGATGGCATAGATTCGATCGTTGGGCAGCCCGTCTGCGCGGGTCAGTGTGAATGAATCCTCCAGCGCCAGCCCCCTCTCGCGCGCCGGAACAACCTGGACACCAACACGCGTGCCCAGCCACAACCGACCCGCCGAATCCTGCGCGATGGTCCGGACGAAATCCGCCAGAAGACCGCGGCTGTCGTCGTAGCCGGAAAAGCGCGTGGGCGCCAGTTTGGCCATGCCCGTATCCTGGCCAACCCAGACCACGCCTTCCCGGTCGCGGAATATCGATCGGACGATATCGTCGGCCAGCCCGCTGACCGGGCGCACGCGATCGTTGGTGCCCACGCCGTCCGGGTCCAGACGGTACAAGCCACGGTAGGTGCCGAACATCAAGTCGCCGTCCGGGCCGGAGACCATCCCCGAGACATGTGTTTGTTGCAACAGCGTACCTTCGGGATTCATCTCCCGGGCATTACCGTCGGCGTCGCAGAAAAACAGGCCCGCGCTGGTACCGACCCAGAGCTGCTCGTCCACCGGCAGCAGCGATACCACTGCCGGATCTTTACCGGCCACCAGGTCGTGGGCCTGGACCGCACCGGAGTCGGAGTCCAGGCGACTCAAGCCGGCGTCCGTGCCGACAAACAGCGTGTTGTTCTTTGCAAGCGCCAGGGCCCGTATCGATTGTTCCTGGAACAGGGTGTCGACGACTGTCGAATCCGACTGACGCACGCGCATCAGTCCGCGATCCGTGCCCACCCACAGATCGTCCTGCCCGACTGCCAGCGCCTGAACGAAACGGCCATGCAGATACCGCGAATCCAAACATTCGAACGATTCGTTCTCGAACCGACACAACCCGACATTGGTTCCGACCCACAGCCGGCCGTCGCTGCCGGTGGCAATCGCTTCGATCTGGTTCCCCGCCAAACCCTCGGCCGAGGTGAACCGGGTGAAGTCGCGACCGTTGTACCGCCCCAGCCCGCCCTGGGTGCCAACCCACAGGTAACCGGCCGGATCCTGGTGTATTACGCGCACCTGGCTCTGCGGCAACCCCTGATCAACCCCGTAGTGCCAGAAATTACCGTTCCCTGTGGCCACCGCACAAGTACCGAATGCAGCGAACACGCAGTCGATCACGATCCTGAGCATCCGGAAAAGCGGGTCGCCGCGATCTGGCCGGGACATTCGATGGTGCACCATCATCAACGCACTCCCGGATCGTGCAAGACGTCTCGCGCCACCTCCGGACTGCCGTTAGCCAGCAGCCTTTCGGTGATCTCGGCCGACCCGTGGGGTTTGCTGAACAGAAAACCCTGTGCATTGTTGCAGCCCCACTGCATCAGGGCATCGCGCTGCTCCCCGGTCTCTACCCCTTCGGCGATCAGGCCGAGATCCAGCGCCCCGGCCAGGTCGATTATGCTGCGAATGATAGTCGAATCGACATGATTTTCGGGAATAGTGCTAACAAACGCCCGATCAAGCTTGATGCACTGGACCGGGAACTGACGCAAATAGGCCATGGAAGAGTAGCCGGTGCCGAAATCATCGACGGCAATCCGCATTCCCAGATCCCGCAACTGGTGCAGGATTTCGGTGGCCCGTTCCGGATCCAGCATAAGCACATTCTCGGTGATCTCGATGACGAAGTGCTCACCCGCGATTCCATGGGCCGCCAGACACTGCGCGATCCGGTCGACAAAGTCCGGCTGCTGGAATTGCGCCGGCGAAATATTGACCGACAGCGAGCCGAATGCCACGGCGCCGTCCAGCCATGCGCGCACCTGGGCGCACGCCCGGCCGAAGATCCAGCCCCCCAGCTCCACAATCAACCCGCTTTCCTCGGCCACCGGCACAAAACGCGCCGGCGGAACGTCGCCCAGCTCGGGATTGTTCCAGCGCGCCAGGGCTTCGAGACCTGCGATGCGGCCGTCGTGCAGGTCGACAATGGGCTGGTAGACAAGATACAGCTCGCCCTGCCGGATCGCTTCGCGCAAGTGGGTTTCGACCAGCGCGTGCTCCTCGACTTCGCGTTGCATCGAGCTGTCGTAGAGCTGTAGCTGACCGCGGCCGCGCCATTTGGCGGTCGCATGCGCGGCATCGGCGCGCCTGAGCAGATCCTCCAGTTTTTCTTCGGCCTCTGCGCAGAACACGACTCCGGCGCTGGCCGAACTGAAGATCTTCTGCCCTGCGGCCTCGATTGGCATGGCGAGTTCCCGGAGCAAGTGCTCGCTACGGCGCAGCGCGTGCTCGCTGTCGTCGAGGGCGGTGAGTACGACGACGAAATCGTCGCCGCCGAGTCGGGCAACGAAGTCGGATTTGCCGCAATGGGCACGAAGACGGCGTCCAACTTCGATCAAGATCTTGTCGCCGACCGAATGTCCGAACGACTCGTTGACCGCCTTGAAGCGATCCAGATCCAGGTACACCACTGCCAGATGCGGTCGCAACACCGAGGCCGGGCTCATTTCGTCGAACCAGTGCTGTAACGCCGATCGGTTGGGCAACCCGGTCAGACCGTCATTGTAGGACAGAAAATCGATCCGTCGCTGGATTTCACGAATCTGCGAGATATCCTCGAGATGAACGACCAGAAACCGGCCGGAATCGTGCGATCCCCGGATCTCGGAAATCCCGGCGCGCGTGGTGATCAGTATGTCTTCGGCATCGCGCAACAGCAACTCGCCGCGCCATTGGCCGTCGGCTTCAATCCGGCCCAGTATCCTTCCGGATTGATCGCCAAAGTCCAGGAACGATGGTCGCCGGCCGATGATGTCGTGACGCGCAAGACCGGCCATGGCCTCGTAAGCCTTGTTGGCATCCAGTACGCGCCATTCGGAATCGCATACCAGCAGCGCTTCGTTGGCACAGCGAAAGGCCGAGGCCAGAAGGTCGACCTGGCGGTACAGCGTCTTTGTTTCGGTCACGTCGCGCACGACCACGCTTGTCCTGGCCTGCCCACTCCCATCCTCGAATTCAACGATGCTGATATCGGCCAGAAACGCTTCGCCGTCGGCCCGATACATGTGAATCTCGCCGCGCACCTGCTTGCCCGACCGGCGCTTATTCCTTAACTCCTGAAACGCCGGCTCATGCTCGTCGACCAGCTCGCGACGTCCGCGTCGACACAGTTCTTTCACACTGCAGCCGAACATGCGTTCCGCGGCGGGGTTGGCGTGGTCGATGGTACCGTCGGGCCGGCTCAGCAAAATGGCATCGGCACTTTGTTCGAACAGCGCGCGATAGCGGCGTTCGCTTTCCCTCAGCTCCTGTTCGTTGCGCTGGCGTTCGGAGATGTCGCGCAGCGTGACGCTAGTGCGCCAGCGTCCGCGCCCGTCCTGAAACATCGCGCTCGAAGCTTCGACCGGAACGCGGCTGCCGTCGGGTCGAATCAGATACAGAATTCCGCGGGCATAGCCGTTGTTATCGCGCTGGCGAATGAACTGCGACAAGTCCGACCTTTCGGAATCAAATACCTGTTCGCGGGAACATTGTCTAAGGTCCGCTTCGGTGCGGCCGAACAACTGCTCGGCGGCACGGTTGCATTCCAGCAAACGCTCTTCGAGCGGGTCGGAAAGCAGCACCGCATCCAAGCTGTGGTCCAGAATTGCGCGCAACCTGCCTTCACTGACGGCGAGCTGCTCGTGCATTCGGCGTTCTGCATCGATGTTCTTGACGATTGCATAAACACCGGCGACACGCCCATCGACCACCGTGGGGATCGAGGTCACCTGAACATGTATTCTGCGGCCGTCCGATGCCACCCCTGTCGAATCGAACACGCGCGCCTCGCCATCCAGTGTGGCGCGCAACTGTTCCAGGTCGTGTTGCACTCGATCGGGCGCGGCAATTGCGTCGAGCCGAGCGCCGATCAGGTCCTCGGCCGCGCGTCCGAGCATCCTGCACGCGGCTGGATTCAACTGGACCAGCACGCAGTCGGAATTCAGCTCGAAAACCGCATCCGGATGCCGGTGGAACAATGAACGCTCCCCGGACACCGCGGCCCCGGAGGATGGGGCGCGCCCGCGGTCCTGAAACCAGTAAACGAAAGCGAACACGGTGATGCCGACCGCCATGATCAGAAGTGCAACCAGCGCCAGTCCCAGAACGAATCCGGGCCAATCCGGGTTTTCGCTGCCGGCCGCGACCACGCCGGGCTCGCCGATCGCCAGCCATGTCGCCGTGATCAGCGCACACGAATAGCCGGCCAATCGCGCGCGAGTCGCGGCGGCACCGAAATGTTCGTTTTCTTTGGGCTTGGGCATCAACAGTCACGGTATGAAGTGGCCGGGCCGGGTTTGCTCGCTGAAACAGCGACGAAACCCCAGGCTCACGACAAATAATGCAAATACCGGGCCAGCGCCCCGGCCCGCGGTCTGGGCCGACGAAAACTCTGATCAGCCGATATCCAGCTTGTCTGTGTTCGGCCGGGACAAGACGTCGGCGCGCCGAATGCAAGGTATGAGCTGCCTCAACCACCGCGCTTGTGGTAGCCGACGCAATCCACGGGCAACTGGTCAATGCGCGCGTTTTACCCGGGAGGAATGTCGGGCGGCCCCGAAACGCCCGATCGTGACGAATTACGACACCGGACCGGGTTGACCCCGCCTGCGGCCATGGCATCATTCGGCCGACTGGCAGGCTAGTGGTCCGATGCTTTCTCGGTTTCGCCCTCGCTTTGACACTCCACCTTGCGACAGATACGCCGGGTCATGCGCGAGCCCGAAGCACTCTGCTCTTCCACGCATTGGCGCTTGACTCCGGCCTGTCCGGAGGCCGGCGGGGTGGTCGAACAGGCGGTGAAAAGAAGGGATACTGCGCCAAACACGGCAAGTTGACAAAGTTTTTGCATTGGAGGTAATCTCTGATACGAAGAAGCTAATACGAAATGGTTCGTGGAGTGTGTCCGGACTGGTTTCGTTGTCAACCTGTCTTTAGAGGAATCCGCCGATGGCCACGCTTCCCCAACCCACTGCGTCGGAACTCAAGATTCTGCGCGTCCTGTGGCGTCAAGGCCCCAGCACGGTTCGCGACGTTCACCAGCAGATCAATCGGAACGAACAGCTCAGCTATACCACGGTACTCAAGCAATTGCAGATCATGACCTCCAAGGGACTGGTCGAGCGCGACACCGAAGCGCGTGCGCACGTCTACAAGCCGGTGCACTCGGAGTTGCAGACGCAGCGCGAAATGCTCGGTGATTTCATGTCGCGGGTCTACGACGGGTCGCCATCGCGACTGGTGATGCAGGCACTGGGCATGTCGCGCCCGGCCAGCGCCGATGAACTCGACGAGATCGATTCGCTGGTACGCAAACTGCGCCGGCAGTCCGGGTCTGAAGAACAGGGACAAGACGATGCTTGAACTGCTGGACGGAGAACTGCTTGTAGAGGCGCTGGGGCTGGCGCTGCTGCACTCGTTGTGGCAGGGCCTGCTGATCGGCCTGGTGTTCAAGGCAGTGCTGGCCGCAGCGGGCCGGGCGAACCCCGAAATGCGCTATTGGGCGGGCGTCTCGGCCCTGGCGCTGCTTGCCATGACCGTGCCGCTGACCACTGCCTGCCTGCTCGCCGACATGCTCCCGGCTGCGGCTTTGCCCGCGGCCGCGGCAGTCGTAGTCAACACCACGGCTGGCGAACTCCCGGCCGATGCAAACGGCATTTTTGGCGCCGGCCTTCTGGTCGAGTGGACCGTTGCGCTCTGGGTTGCCGGCGTCACCGTCATTTCGATCCGCACACTGCTGACCTGGCGCCGTCTGAGCAATCTTCGGGATACCGCCGATATTGCAGCGGCCGCACCGCTGGCGCACATGGTGGATCGATTGCGTCGCATTTTCGGACTGCGCGGGCACGTCGCGATCGGTTTGTCGAAATCGATCGGCAGCCCCATGGTCATCGGCTGGATCAAGCCGGTGATTCTGCTGCCCCCGGCGATTGCCGCCAGATTGCCGCACGCGCAGCTCGAGATGATCGTCGCCCACGAACTTGCCCACCTGCGCCGCCAGGATCACTGGGTCAACCTGTTCCAGATCGCAACCGAGACATTGATGTTCTATCACCCGGTGGTCGCCATGGTGTCACGACGCATTCGGATTGAACGCGAGAATGCCTGCGACGACCTGGCCGTGACCGCAACCCGCAGGCGCCTCGATTATGTCGAGATGCTCGCCGCGCTGGAAACCGAACGAGGCCCCGGGCCGGCGCTGGCATTGGGTGTCCAGAACGGCCAGGTTCTGGCGCGCATCCGCAGACTGGTCGATGGCAGCGAACCCCGCACCAGTCGAGGCGCGGCGATCCCGGCTCTGATCGCGCTGACGGCAGTCTTCGGACTCACAGCCGTGCCGTTGGTCGACGAGATTGACCCGGCGCCACAGTCTTCGCCGCCGTCATCATTGCAGGCTTCGAGCACGCCGGCCGAGCGGCCCGCGCCGGTACCCGGGCAACCGGCCCGGACGCCGGATGCACCGGATGATGAGCCCGCCATCGAGTATGCGCGGCCGCAGCAGCCCTCGGATGCGAATGATGAACCTGCCGAACGCGACCAGCCGGGCATGCAACGTCAAGCGACCGGCGTTGCCGAACTGCCGAAAACCGGGGCCGGCGGGCCTGAACCGGCACCCGCCGAAAGCCAGGCCGAAGTGGCGAACGTCGAGCCGGTAACCCGGGATCTCAACGAACCCGCCGCCGCTGCGGCAGACGTCGCGGAAATTGCTCAACCGCCGCGGAATGAAGCGCCGGAAGCAATTGTTGATCGCGAAGTGCCGCGGCTGGATACGTCCATGTTGCTGGCTCGACGCGCGGAAACTCCGGTCGTGTTGCCGCAGGATGCCCCTATGTCTTCCGAACAGACCGAGCCCGAGCCCGTGGACGGGGACGCGCAGCGTGCGGCCCGGCTGGTATTTTCAGGTGGCGAGTTGCTGCGCGAGATCCAGCCTGCCTATCCGCGCGGTGCCCTGCGCCGGGAAATTTCAGGCAGCGTGGAGGTAGAACTCCACATCGATCGCAACGGCCGCGTAGCCGACGTCGAGGTGCTGAACGAATCACCGAAGAACGTCGGGTTCGGTCTCGCAGCCCGCCGGGCGGCGCGCCAATGGAGATTCGAGCCATTCAAGCGCAGCGGCGAACCCGTCGCTCAACGCAAGACCCTGGTATTCGACTTCCGGCCCGGCGACGGCTGTCGAATGGTGACCGGGACGCGACTGCCGAGCTGCTGATTCAGGCCCGTTCGGCCAGCTCGGCGAAAACCGAGCGGCTAGCGGGATCGAACAACACGAAACGCACGGTCAAATCCTGCGGCGCGTATTCCCTTTCGATCGGCATTCGTGTCTCCTCAGGTTTGGGGGTCTAGCCACCGTGGCGACAGCAGGAAACCGCCCGGCATAATCAATAGACGCTCAATCAGCTTCCGGCATCGTGCACGCGCCCGGTTGTCGGTAAATTCCATCCGGATCGGACACCAATCGGGCGCCGGCCAGCACAACCCGGTCGCGTCCGGCCTGCTTGGCGGCATACATGGCCCGATCCGCGCGCGCCAGCCAGGCCGGCCAGTCCTCACCATCGCGCAATACGGCCACCCCGGCGGAGAATCGCAAGGACTTGTCGAAATACGTCAACTTGCCGCTGATTCTATTGTGCAGCGCATTCGCCACATCGTGCGCCTGCTCGGGGTCGTGATCGGGCAGCAGCAGCACGAACTCCTCGCCGCCGAACCTGTAGAAGCCGTCCTCCAGCCGGATGTGCTCGCGAACCAGATCGGCGAATTCGCGCAATGCGCGGTCGCCAACCTCGTGCCCGAAGTCGTCATTGATGCACTTGAAGTGATCGAAGTCGATCAGCATCAGGGTGTAGTGCCTGCCACTGCGGCGCCGGGCAGAAACGGCCGCGGTCAGGTCGCGCCGCATCATCCGCCGGTTTCCGGCAAAGGTCAGCGGATCCTGCAACGCCAGCGTTTCGAACTGGTTCTGGTAACGCGCCAGGCGTTCGGCAAAGATGAAGCCGAATGTGGTGACCAGCAATGCGGTCACAATGTAAGTCACGCGCTCGAGAACCGACTGGAACAGGCTGGTCTCGATGACCAGCACGGTCATCAGGATCAGGTTACTGACCAGCGCGAAGCGCCGCCCGGTCAACAGAAAATTGACCCACAGAATCACATAACCCCAGAGAACGCCGGTGCGACCGAACATCGCCGTTGAAGCGATGCAGGCGAGCACCGTCACCACCGTAAAAAACCTGCCGGCGCGTTCGGTGCTGTCGCTGCTGGTCGCATAGCCCAGCACAAGTAGAAAGCTCAGCACGATCAGCAGGTTGACCGTGCCGCCGAAGTAATAACCGTAGACGAAACGGTAGACCACAAATCCGCTGACAACGGTTGCGGCGAGCGCGCCGAACAGCACGATCATCGCGAACTGGTAATCGTCGCGAAACCTCTGCTGGAAGCGCTTTCTCGCTTCAGGCGACCGGAAACCTGTCATCACCCCTGGTAGCTCGTCTTTTTCCCACACTAGTGTACCCCAGCAGGAATCGACGCAACCAGCGTAGCCCAGCCTGTTTCGCGCTGTCAGGTCTTCGGCGCTACCATTCCTGATCAGGCGTGAAACCCGGCTTTTTAAAAGCGCAACCGCAGATTACGCAGATTCGTGAATCAATAATCTGCGAGAATCTGCGCAATCTGCGGTTTCTTGTTTTTGCGTTGTGCTATTTTTCTTCGGACACGCCGACAGACGGCGCGGAACACGGGCCTACTAACACATGATCAGCCAGGTGTACCTGGAGGGCTTTACCGGTTCGGCCTCGACGCCGAAACGCTTCGATCTGACGCACTTCCCGGCCCGGATCGGGCGCCAACCCGAGTGCGCCGTGCAGCTCAATGTCGCGCGCATCTCGCGTATCCACGCCGAGATCCGACGTGACGATGACGGCAGCCTCCAGATCGTGGACCTGGATAGCACCAACGGTACGTTCGTCAACGGTCTACGCATCGAAGCGCCCGCGACCATCGCCAGCGGAGACGTGATTCACGTCGGCGACCAGGAAATGCGTCTGATCGAGGAACAAGTGGTGCCGGTCGACGAAGCCGATGCAATGACCCGGAGCGGGCTGGGCACATTGCCGCATGAATTTCCCACCATGGTGCGCGAATTCAACGAACTGCTGGACCGCGAGCTGGTGGTCGGCTACCGCCAGCTGATTACCGACAACCGGGGCAATCCGTTCGGCCACGAGCTGCTGGGCCGCGGCAACCACCCGACGCTGGAAGCCGGCCCCGGCGAGTTGTTCGCGCTGGCACGCGCGCTGGACTCGGAGGTCCGGCTGAGCGAGCTGATGCGGCGCAAGGGCTTCGCCGCCGCCGACCGCATCGGTATGAAAGCACCGCTGTTTTTCAATACTCATCCGGCCGAGTGCCGGGAGCCCGCGCGCTTGATCGCCGAGTTGGAGGCGCTGCGCAGGATGTATCCATCACTGGATCTGGTGTTCGAAGTGCACGAGGCGTCGGTCGCGGGGCTTGAAGTGATGGTCGAGATCGGCGCCGCCCTTCGCGCACTCGACATCCGGCTGGCCTACGACGATTTCGGCGCCGGCCAGGCACGCCTGCAGGAATTGGTGGAAGTGCCGCCGGATTTCCTGAAATTCGACATCGCGCTGGTGCGCGGGGTGGGCACATCCGACTCGCCCAGGTACCGACTGCTGGCCACGCTCAATACCATGCTTCACGACATGGGCGTGCAAACCCTGGCCGAGGGCATCGAGGATGCCGAGACCGCGAGCGCATGCGGCGCAATCGGCATCGACCTGTTCCAGGGATTTTTCTACGGTCGGCCCGAACCCATCGATGGCGAAACTGGCTGATCGGGAATTGGTTTCATCCCGTTCCAGCTTTGCATAACGTTCCAGCTTTGCATAACGTTCCAGCTTTGCATAACGTTCCAGCTTTGCATAAAAAGAAAAGCAAATTACACGAACAGCACGAAGAAGACAGGAAGGTCACGAAAAAATCTTTAAGATTTCCTGATTACGTAGCTGACTCAGCCACTTTCTCGGAAAAGCTTTTCTAGCCGCGGATGCACGCGGATGCACACGGATAAAAGCAGATGATTAGTCGTAAAGGGAAATGTCTCGGCCAGGCGCTTCCAACCATCTGCCGGCGACGTGGCGCCAGCCTGCGCTACTTTGAGTTCACTCTTTAGTTTTCATCCGCGGTTTCCGCGTGAATCCGCGGCAAAACGGGTCCTCGGTTCGTCTGCGCACCGTGGTTTGGGGATAGCTGAGGAATTGGTCTTTTGGCTTGCCGCGCCGGGCAACAATCAAGGTATGGCGGTGCGTGCTCGGGTCGATGTCAGTAATCCTGACCCGAACGGCTGCGCAGTGCGCGCAGCCGGTTGACCACTTTGCGTGCGACCGGGCCGGCTGCCTCGCGCGCCTTGCGGTCGGCGGTCAAGGCCACGTACTCGAGCTTTTCGGCCATGACCGGGCCGAGATTGCGCTGCGCGTGCAGATCCACCACGCGCACTTCCAGGCTGGCCAGGTACTGGTTCTCAAGCCGGCCGTAGAACTGCAGTTCCCGCGCGCCGGCGGGCACCACGTCGGCGTAAACCAGCACGCTGGCGCCAGCATCGCGCACCGTGCGCACCACCCCGGCTAGGCTCTCGGCGTATACCAGACCGTCGATCAGCTGTTCGTCTATGATTTCGAACGAAGCGCCATTCAGGGCTCGTTTGATCTCCCAGGCGACCGAGCCGGCCACTGCGGCATCGCCCACAGCAACCACCGCCACCGGCGGATTGGCCGGCATCGCGGCTTGGTCTCCGGCAAGGCGGGTCGACGCCCCCGGCATTGCCACCGAAACCAGCGGCTCGCCCGACGATTCGCCGACCCGGGCCAACGCTTCGTCCAGACGCACGTCTGCGTCTATGCCGGTTTCGGCCACTGTTATCTCCGATGGCACGGCGACATCGCGACCCGGACCGTCAGCTTCGGCCAGCGACTGGGCGATTGAAGATTCGGAACCGGCATCGCCGTTATCGGCAGGTGAATCCGGCACTTCGGTCTGCTCCGCGGCGCGATCTGCCGCCGCTCCGGGCGACGACGACTCATCCGCGACAACAGGTCCGTCGGCAACCGGTTCGACCACGGCATTTTCGTCGATCTCGTCCAATGCCGGGCCGAACATTGCCAGCAGCGGTCGCTCGGGTGCCGATAGCAGATACCACGAACCTGCAATCGCCCCGCCGGCGAGCAGCAGTACAATGACGGCCGCGAGCGCCAGCCCGCGACCGCGCCCGGGCTCCGGCTCGTCCTCGGGTTCCAGCGCAAGCGTAGGCGCGGGCGCCGGATCTGCGGTCTTTTCGGCGGTCTTTCCGCTCCCGCCATCGCGGGTGGGCATCGGAGTGGTCGCCTGCCGGGCCGACTCGTCGATTACTGCCGGACCTTCAGTGTCTTCCGACGGGTCGGGTGTGTCATCAGCTTGGGCGGGTTCAGTTTCCAGCGGCATGCAGCCGGCCCGGCGCGGCACCCGACCGGCCTGGTAATCCTCGATATCGTCGATCAGTTCATCGCAATTCTGGTAGCGCTGCTTCGGCCGTTTGGCGATCATTTTTGCCAGGATTTGCCTGACGCCGTCATCGACGTTGGGGTTGAGTTCCTTGATCTCGGGAATCCTGGCCTCGACCACCTTGGTCATCAACTCGAACGGACTGTCGGACTTGAACGGCGTATCGCCGGTAAGCATTTCGAACAACACCACCCCCAGCGAGAAGATATCGGAGCGCTGGTCGACGTCCTGCGACAGGCAGACCTCGGGTGAAAGATAGCTGGGCGTGCCCAGGCCGATGCCGGTGGTGGTCAGCCGGGTACCCGGCTCGTCGACCCGGGCAATGCCGAAATCCACCACCTTCACGCCGCCGTACCGGGTCAACATGATGTTTTCAGGTTTGATGTCGCGGTGGATCACGCCCTTGGCGTGGGCGGCGGCAAGCCCGGCGGCGACCTCCTTTAGAATCTGCAGCGCGCGCAGCGGCTGCATCTTGCGCTCGCGCTGGATCAGGTGCTTGAGCGATTCGCCCTCAACGTACTCCATGACGAAGTACGGCTGGTCCTCGTGCCGGTCGACCCGAAACACCTGGACCAGATTCGGATGATTGAGGTCGGCCACCGCGCGCGCCTCGCGCATGAACCGAAGCGCCACCGACTCGTTGTCGACCAGTTGATTGCCGAGCATCTTGATCGCGACGAAACGCTGCAGGCTTTCCTCGCGCGCCTTGTACACCACGCCCATGCCGCCGCGTCCGAGTTCGGCGACCACCGTGTAGTTCCCGATTTGCTTGTTCATGTTCCGCGCTCCCGGCCAGACCGTCCGCAGGATTGCAGCACGCCGAGCCTATGGCAAAATCGAGTGCAGCAGCAGGTGCAATCGACAGCATTCGTCCGATTCTACGCCCCTGGAATTCAAGAATCGACCCCGTTTCCGGCCTGTCCCTGGCCGAAGTCTCGTACATAATGTGGCGATGGCCTTCTTTTTCCCGACCCGCAGGCTGACCATACGCCCGTGGCGTGAGCATGACCGGCCCGCGCTTGAACGCATGGCCACCGATCCGGACATGATGCGCTTCATCACCGGCAGCGCCTGGCCGGCCGAACAGATCGACGAGTTCCTGGCGCGCCAGGGCCGGCATGTCCGCAACCATGGCGTGTGCTTCGGGGCTGTGGAATTAGCCGAGTCCATGCGGGTCATCGGCATCGCCGGCATGCAACCGCTGGAAGGCGACGACTTCGCCGGCGAATTCGAACTGGGCTGGTGGATCTGGAAGGACTTCTGGGGCCAGGGCCTGGCGCTGGAAGCGATCACACCGTTCATCCCGCACGCGCGCAACATGGGCCTGACACGCCTCTACGCCGCAATCGACCCGCCCAATGCGGCGTCGATCCGCGTCGCCGAAAAACTCGGCATGCAGTTCGAGCGCGCTGCCAACGCCAATGAAACCATCGCCACACGCCTGAACAAACCGGTGAGCATCTACTCAATGGAGCTGGCAGGTTTGTGACTGATCGGCGGATGCGTATACTGTTTTCTGCGGCCGTGAACCAGCACCCGATCGTGAAGGCGTCAATTGGACCCGGGTAGCCCCCCTGCCGCGGTCCGGAAACCTGGCTTGCCGGGTTTTCGCGTCCCGATATTTGTGCAATAGTCGGGTAATGAGGGGTCCACACCGGTATCGAGGGAACCGAAGTGATGGCAACCAACACAGGAACCGAGCAGCTCCGGCAGGTACTGGAACGCGCGATGGTTCGGATTTGCCCCGACTGGCTGCAATCCAGTCGCGACGATCTGATCCAGTCGGCCATACTGCGCATTCTGGAAAAACACGAATCGGGTGAGGGAAACCTGTCCTTCAAAGCGTCTTATCTATACAAGACGGCCCACAGTGTACTGATTGATGAAATTCGACGGGTACAGCGACGGGGTGAAACGCCGATTGAGCAGTCGCCGGCGATCGAAGACCGGAAGACCGCGGATCCGTACGAGGAGACCGTCGGTCATTCGTTTACGGATGCACTGCGCGACTGCCTGGCCCGCCTGACCCGAGCCCGCTGCCTGGGGGTAACGCTGTATCTCCAGGGCCACCGGATTCCGGAAATCGCGCGCCTGCTGGAATGGCGCGCCAAGCAGGCCGACAACAGCGTCTATCGCGGACTTGCCGATCTCAGGCAATGTCTGAAGGACAAAGGATTCGAACCGGCATGAGCAAACCCGAACACTCGATCGAGACACTCCGGAACGCGTGGCAGGCCGCAACCGACCGCCATGCCGGTGGTCGGGACTGTCCGTCCGACGAGACTTTGTTCGATGTCGCGCAAGGCCGGCTGGACGCGGAGGAACGGCAGCGCATTATCGCGCACACCGCCGTATGCGGCGCCTGCGCCCAGTCCTGGCGTGCGGCGGTCGAGTTGCAGCGCGCCCGGCCGGATATCAGCGACGCGACAGACCGAAAACGGCCGGCCCATCGCCAGCCGGCCAGCTGGATGCTTGCCGCGGCGGCCGCGCTCGCAGCCGCCCTGGGGATCGTCTGGATGCTGCCGCACATCGATCCCGGCGTTCTCGACCCGGGCACCCCATCGGTGCTGCGCGGCGACGAACAATCCGGCTTCACGCTGGACGGTCCGGACTCGATCCGGCTACCGGCCGAACGCATTTCCCTGTCGTGGCAGGCCGTCGAGGGTGCCGCGCAGTACCACATCCGGGTCTCGGACGCGACTTTGAACACGCTTCACGCCGGCAGCGCGAGCGCCAGCCGGTTCGATTTTCCGGCCGATGCCCTGCGGCAGATCGCCGACGGCGAGCGGCTGTACTGGTTCGTGATCGCAGAGCTCGAGGACGGAACCCGACTGCGATCGGAAACCGGAACCATGATCGTGAAACGCGAGCCCGGCACCGGATAGCCGGTTTGATAATGGTTTGATAACCGTTTGACAACCTGACAACCGGTCACCCATGTATTTCAGCCATATCGCAATGGCATTTGACGGCGCGACTGCCGTCGCTAAAAGAGGAGACGAAACCATGCCTGATCCTGACCCGCATGACCAGAAGGACGACGACACCATCGACATCAAGCCGCTGATGTTTACCGGCACCATTCTGCTATCGGCCGGCGCCGGTCTGGCCGCCGGATTGCTAATCTGCTGGTTGTTCGGCTGTGGCGACAATTGTGGCGACAATCACAGCGACGAAGTACGCACGAGCGCCGTGGCAATCGAAAGCAACTACGAAAGCAAGCCACCGACTGAACCCTACAGGGAATAGTGCCGAAACAATCCGGAGCCGGGTCAGCGAACGGTTCCGGCGCGAGCAAAGCCATGCGAACCCGTCACGGTTGGTCGATTCTGCTGGTTGCCGTCGTCGTTTGTTGTGCGCACGCGCAGGCATCGACCTGCCTCAAGGAAACGGCGCCACAGGTCGCGTCATATCTGGTCACCGGCGATGGAGACCGGGTCCGTCAGGCAATTGCCGCCATTCAGGAACGCGCCGAACAGCCCGATGCCGGGCTGGCGGCGCCCTGGCTGGCCGCGCAGGCCTCGATGCTGCTCGACATCGGCGCCATCGACGATGCCGAGACCCGTCTGCGCCGCGCCATTTCCGGGTGGATCCAGGCCGGAAATGTTGCCGCGGAAATCTGCACCCGCCGCCTGCTGAGTTATGCACTCCGCGAGCGTGGCGAACCGCGCGCGGCCCTGTCGGAGGTCCTGCTGGCCGAAGCGCGGGCCCGCGACGCCGGACTGGAAGACGCCCTCAATCATCTGAAGCAGAGACATGTCTTACTGCTTTCGGACCTCAGGGAACGCCTGGAGGAAGCGCTGATTCTGCAGGAACAGACCCGTCCGGGCGAAAGCGCGGGCGAACGAATCCTCTGGCATCAAAACCGCGGACTGATGCTCGGACATCTCAACCGGCATCGGCAGGCGGCAGCCGAGTTCGAACAGGTTCTGATTCTGGCCAAGGCCGAATCGTTGCAACCTGAGGCCGCCACGGCCCGCCTCAACATCGCCATGCAACTGACCCGGCTGGGCCGGGACGATCCCGAGGACATCCCGGAAGACCGAGTAGTCTCACTGCTCAACCATGTCGCATCCGACACACGGGCGCGACCGGCCACCCGCGCCATGGCATTGCGCTCGCTGGCCCAGTTCAGGCCACTTGAACAAAAGCCCGCGCTGCTAACCGAATGCGTGCGCGCAGCCGAGCAGGCCGGCGACGACCGGCGCAAGGCCGTGTGCCTGGCCGATCTGGCCGAACTGGAAGTGGCTGCCAACCCCGACCGGGCGCTCGAGCGAATCGACCAGGCGATCGCACTGGCCGAGTCGGATCCACGTGCGCTATGGCAAATTCAGACCAAGCGGCTGGCCGTCATCTGGGCCACCGAACCGCCCCCGCAGGCGTTCGAGTCCTCGCTGCAGGCGATCGTCGGCGAAAAACGTCTGCGCGAACTGCAGATGACCGGCCCCGAGCGGGCACAGCTGATCGACGGTCTGAGTTGGGATTATCGGCGTCTGGCCAACCGCGCCTATGAACATTTCGACACGCATCCCGAACTCGCCGTTCGCGCGATGGAGCTGCTCGAAGCCAATCGCGCCCTGGTGCTGCGGGAACAGCGCCAGTTGCAGCGTGATGAAACCGACGACGAGGCAATCGCGGCGCTGGCCGAACGCATCAATCTAGCCCAGAAAACGCTGCTCTATCCGGAAGATCCGCAACACGCCGAACGAGCCCGACGCGAACTGGAGCGGCTGGAAGCGGCCTGGCGCGAGGCCAGCGTCCGTCCGCCGCAACAGGCCAAAGCGCTGCCGCAAGAACCGCGCCTGAACGATATACGCAGCGCACTGAAACCGGACGAGGCGCTGCTTTCGTTCCTGACCCTGGTGCCGGGACAAGACGGCGGCTGGTTGCACGTACTTACTCGGGACGCCTCACGGATCTATCCAGTGCCCGCCCACTACGATCTGGTACGCGCCGCGGAGTTGCTGCTCGGAATTCCGGACTGGCAGGATGCCTCGGCCCGACAATTGCTCGAACGCCTGGCCGAGCAAATACTTGCCTCTGCGCTTGAGGAGTTGGAGCCCGGCATTCGCCATCTGCTGGTCATTCCCGACCGCGGGATCGAGCGCCTGCCGCTCGAGATGCTGCCGGGACTCGACGGCCAACCGCTTGGAATTCGCTATTCGCTGGACAGCGCGCCCTCGGCTGGCGTATGGCTGGAAGCCCGGCGCTCACAACCCGGCACTGCGCAGGGACACGTGCTGGCACTGGCCGACCCGAGCCTGCCGACAGCCGGCTACCGGGCGCTGAACGCGGCCTACCCGGGCGAGCGGCCGGCCAGCCTGCCCGGTGCCATCGGCGAAGTGCGCCAGATCCGGCGGCTGGCCCGAAGCAACAAGGTTCATGTTCGATCCGGCCGCGCGGCCGCCGAAGGCGCGCTGAACGGGATCGAGCCGCTCGCCGGCATCGGCCTGATTCACTTCGCCACGCACACCCTGATCCACCCCGAGGCGGGGCGCTCCGCCATCCTGCTGGCTGCCGACGAACGCGGCGACGGTCTGCTGCAGCCGCGCGAAATCGAACGGCTGGCACTGAGTGACGTCGCGGTGGTACTGGCCAGTTGCGCCAGCGCCATAGGCGAGCGCCTGGACAACGAGGGCGTCATCAGCCTGGCGCGCTCGTTCATGATCGCCGGCGCGCCCAGCGTGATCGCCACGCGCTGGCCGGTCGACGACGCGCACGCACAGGCGTTCTTCCAGCGCTTCTACTGGCATCTTGTCGGCGGTCACGATCAATCCGACGCCATGCGCCGCGCACGCGCCGATCTGCGCGGCAACGGCTATCCCGAACGCGCCTGGGCCGCTTTCGTGCTCTACGGCGACGGTCGCTGGCAGCCGCTGGCACCACGACGCAGCGGGCCGGCATGGGGGTTGCTGCTGCTCGCCGCCGGTCTGGCAGCGGCCGTGGTCGTGAGAAAAATCCGCACGGGCTGACCGTTGACGCAGTTGTAGTTGTAGGCGCGGGTCTCGGTAATGCCGTTGCGCCAGCCCACCTTATTTCATCACCCGCTCTACTGCGGCACCATCAGGTCCCGCATCTGCGGCGTTTCGCTCGGTCGCGTATCCTCACCGTACGGGCGAGTACGCCTCCGGTGCGCTCGGTCGCCAAACGCCCCATCTGCAGGACCTGACGACGCCTCGCGACGAGCGGGTGGTGAATAACGCGGGCTATGGTCGCCTGTTTGAGCTGGCCTCTTCGGCTGTGTTCGGTGACCTCCTTGAGCATCTGATTGACACACAGGGCGTCGCGCACCTCGGTCCGATAGCCGTCGCTGCTGTAGCGGTATTCGGCGCGGAAGCGGCCTTCGGGGTCGGTGCGCGCGAAGATGCGGCCGAAGTACGGGTCGGCCTGCCAGGTCTGCTCGAAGCCGATCCACTCGCCGGGCATGTGCGGGTTCGGGTCCAGGAACGTGGTCTGGCCCTTGGTGCGCAACTGATCGTCGTAGGCGAACGTGCGATCGAACACCGGCTGGCCGTCGATTAGCCGGCGCGTGCGCTCCAGCAGGCCGGCGGCGGGCCGGTCGTAGACCCACACATCCCGAATCAGGCCGCTACTGCCCTGCACATCGCGCACGATCAGCCGGGCAGCGCGTCGTCATCCTATCGAGAGCGGAAAAATTGGATCATTATTGATCAAAAACGGGCGTCACCTCCATCACTCACGCTGTTCTGGCCGTGTGGACAGGACAGTCCTTCTTGCTAGATCGCCGCTATGGCAGACTTTCGTCTCAGTAGTCACCAAGAATCTTCCGCACATTTATCTCTTCAACTGCAATCTCGATTGCGCGCTCCACATCTTCCGCATTTACAATATCTGCACGCAAAAGCGCATCTACAACGAGTGCTGCAAGATCCTCGCTGCTCAGTTTATCTACCAGTTCCTCACTGCTAGACCTTCCGATCGTAGAATTCTTCTTCATGGCAAAAATTTAATTTCACGGATCCCAAGTCCCTTAATTGTGACATCGATAGTTGGTGGACCACTTTTGGATACGGGTCGAAAGCCTATCTGCCCACCACCGCGCAAACGTACTAGTTGCCCTGGAAAATTTGTTCCTTCAACGATCTTACCCCCACGCGTAACTTGTTGAAATAGCGCTCGTGCTTCGGCTTCGCCGCCTCGCAGTATTCGAATCGCGGAACTAGAACCCGCTTCTCCAATAAGCTTTCCTTGGGGGCGGAGAACATTAACAGCGCGGGTAGTGGCATTAACTGAAAGCGCTGCTCGGATTCGCTTAAGTGCTTCAAATGCACTTTTGAAGGCCCGGATCGGGCCACCAATAGGTGGAATTCCACAATTTAGATTAACACCGCACTCGAATTCGCCGAATTCAAGAATCTCTTCTTCAGCTTGTTCAGTTGTTGCCAGCTGATTAAACGCAAACCCCATCGCCGCCGTGGTTGCTCCATTTGCAAATCCACCCTCACCTTGCTCCGTCGGGCTGACACCGCCTTCGGTTTGCGTACGCTCGGCCATTGTACCCAGTTCATCCGGCGCGCCGCCGGTGTCGGTGCCGCCCGTCGTCGACTGATTGCCTGCCCCATTGTCGACGATGAGAGCACTGCTTCCGCCGCCTCTGGGCGTGAGCAGAGTGCCGGCCGACGTACCCGTCGCGGTGCCGAGTTCGCGATTGATTCTCGATCCGGTGCGTTTCCCCCGGATACTGACCTGCTCACCAACCGCGAGACTGTCCGGACAATTCGTACCGTTGTCTCCGCAGGTATTCTGCGGCCGACCGCCCGGATCGATTCCGATAAACCCCGTCGGATCGGTCCCCGCCATCGGGTTGTTCATGATGTAGCTGTAGGGATTGAGGCTCTGGCTGTTGCTTGGGAACTGGATCACCGGGTCGACGCTTAGGAACCGGCCCAGCAGCGGGTCGAACGCCCTGCCGTTCATATGGATCAGCCGGCTGCCGTCGATGTGCTCGTGGTCGGTAAATCCTCGCGGCGTGACATCGGCACCCGGGAGAGTGTCCACACCCAGCCAGTCGGCGTCCCGGGGCCGGCCCCACGGGTCGTAGCCGCGTTCGGTGTCTGCCAGCATCTGCCCGGTGCTGTCGGTGACGGCAACGATGCTTCCGAGCCGGTTTCTGTGCTGGTAGTGCACTTGCGGGGCGCCGTTGGGCTCGATGCGGACCAGCACGTCTTCGTCGATCTGGAACCGGGCCGGGCCGTTGTCGACTTGCTCGTAGCCGCGCCCGAGGTAGATGGTGGTCTTGTCGTCGGCGCGCTGCACGAACCGCTGCAAATCCGGCCCGTAGCCGAATTGCTGCACGGTACCGAATCGCTCGACTTCGGTCGGCAGGTTGTACGGGTCGTATTCGACGTCCAGGGCGCCATCGCCGGCGCATATGACATTGCCGTTGGCATCGTAGGCCAGGTTGTGGTCCGGGCCTCCGGCGAACAGGCCCGAGACTTCGGTGACCGCGTGCGGGCCCGGGGTCAGGTCGAAGTCGGTAAAAACGCGCGTGCATCCGGCCGGCCTCGGCTGCTTGGCCTGGCCGTAGCGATAGGTACTCGCGTAGTCGCTCTTGTGGGTGATGTTGCCGAGGGCGTCGTAGCGGTAACTGGCATCGTCGATTTGAATGCTGCCGCGGCCCAGCAGCCGGTGCAGCCGATCGTAGCTGTAGAACTCGGTGACGAACGTCTTGTCGTTACCCTGAGCGCTCAGGTTGCCGAATGCGTCATAGTCGTAGGTCAAATCGGCCACGGCGCCATTGTCGATGTCGATGGCAGTGATCTGGCCGGTGCGGCGGTTGTAGGTGCGCTTGTCCTCGATGCCGTTGCCGAACTTCGCCTGTTTGAGCTGGCCTCTTCGGCTGTGTTCGGTGACCTCCTTGAGCACCTGGCCGGCGGCCGCGTCGCGCACCTCGGTCCGATAGCCGTCGCGGCTGTAGCGATACTCGGCGCGGAAGCGGCCCTCCGGGTCGGTGCGGCTGAACACACGGGCGAAGTACGGATCGGACTGCCAGGTCTGGTCGAAGCCGATCCATTCGCCGCCGGGCATTTGCGGGTTCGGGTCCAGGAATGTGGTCTGGCCCCGGGTGCGCAACTGATCGTCGTAGGCGAACGTGCGGTCGAACACCGGCTGGCCGTCGATTAGCCGGCGCGTGCGCTCCAGCAGGCCGGCGGCGGGCCGGTCGTAGTCCCACTCGTCGACGATCACGCTCGTGCCGCCATCGGCAAGGCGCGTGGTCAGCCGGCCCAGCGGGTCGTAATCGAACGCGAATACCTGGCCCTTGGCATCGATCTGCTCGATCAGCTCGCCGGCGCCGGTGTAGTCGAATGTCCACGATCCCATGTCCGGGTCCGACAGCCAGGTGCGCTGGTCGAATGCGTTGTAACGCGCCGCGCTCAAATCCCCCTGGCTGTTCTCGATCAACGCCATCTGGCCTCTGGCATTGGCCCAGAAGCGCGTGACATTGCCGTGGGCGTCGGTGGTGCGGATCAGCGTGTCGTCGCCGGCGATGGTGCGTTTGACGCACAGCTCGTCGTCGAGTGCGGTGTTGGCGGTCGCGCTGCAGGCGCCGGTCGGGGCGCTAAATCGGCTCGTGACCCGGATCGTGGTCTCAAACCCGGAGTAGCTGTAGAACGTGTTGCGCTTGGCGAAGAAGTTGTCGCTGCGCGGCTCGGTTTTTTTGATCTGCCGGCCCAGCGGGTCGTAGGTGAACTCCGTCAACAGCCGGGTCGACGGGTTTTCTGCAAAGCCCGGCTCGCTGGCGCTCTTGACCTGCCCGCGCGCGGTGTAGGTCATGACCTCGTGGATCGGCCTGTCCAGCCCGTTGGTTTTGCGCGCCACGACCCGGTTCAGGCGGTCGAAGGTCTCGACCACGATCGGGCTGCCGTCGGTGATGTTCGAGACCGTATAGACCTTGCCGTTATTGCCGCAGTTGGTGCCGGGACAGCCGCTGGCCCATTGGTAGCGGGTGCTCGAACGCGGCGCATAGTGGCTGCCGGGGGTCGGCATCAAGCTGTCGTTGCCCGCATTGACCGGGAACCAGGTCTCGACCTCTCGACCAAATACGTCGTAAGCCATCCGCACCGTCTGGCCGGCAATATCGGTCAGGCGCGTGACGTTGCCCTGGCGCGGGTCGGTGACCATTCGGGTGGTCTGACCGACCGGGTTGGTGGTCTGGTCGACAAAGTAGCCGTCGCCGGTGTAGCGAATGTCCGTGACCCGTTCGCCGGATTGCTGGTCGCTGGCCATCGCGCGTTCCTGTACGGGATTGCCGCGACCGTCGTAAGCCATATGGGTGAACTGGTGGGACTGGCTCTGACTCGGGGTCAGGGTGCACTGGTTGCTGGCCGCACTGACCGAAGCCGCGCCTGCGATGCGGTAGACACAGGCCGGCTTGCGGTGGGTGGTATTCCAGCCGAACAGCTCAGTGACTGTCTGCGCGCCGGTGACGTCGGCAACATCGACGGTCAATCCGCCGGGCACGGCGTGGCCGCCGGGATAGCTGATCTGACGGGTCTCCTGCCGGCTGCGCAGCCGGTCGATCCACCAGTCGTCAAACCCGAATTGCGGCCCGGCATAGACGAAGTCGGTCACAATGCTGCGCGTTCTGATGCCCGCATCGGTCGCGCTGGTCGTGTGCCGCGCCGGCTGGCCGTTGATGGCGTTGTAGACGATGGAGACTGCGTTACGGCTGACCTCGTTGCGTGTTTCCAGGTCGTTTTGGATCGACGTCATCGAATCCATGCGCACCAGCACGACCTCGGCATTGCCGCGCTGATCGTCGCGCAATGCGTCACACTCGCCGATATAACGACCGAAGACCGTCAGGCGCCTGCACACCCAGTCTTCCTCGATCTGCTGAATGGGGCTGCCGGAAGTCAACGCGTCACTGGCCTGGAATACCCGCCGGCTTTTCATGCGCCCGGCCAGCGGGAATACCTGGTGGAAGTCGGTGACGGTGCGCAGATCGTTGGCCGTATCCCCGGGTGTATTGGTTTCCTCGATCATGCGGCGGAACCCCTGGAACCCACGACCGCGGCGGTTGAACACGGCTTCCTCGTAGCCATAGTACGTGGTGTTGAGCCCGCCGCTGGCCGATACGCCGTTTTCGCGGTGGAACGCCGAGACCACGTACATGCTGGAGCGGAAGTAGAAGTGATCGTCCGGCGCCTCGGCGAACAGGCTGTCGCCGGCATCGCGCGGCGGAATGCTGTAGAGCGGAAAATCGACCGGACGATCCGATGGAGAACCGGCCGGTTGTTGCGCACTGGTCGAAAGCGGCGCGTAGTCCCAAGCGTGTGTCCGGCCGAAGCCATCCTGCACGATTTCGAGCAGATCGAGCACTTCGTGGCGTTTAATCTCCGATTTCAGGCTGGCTGCGTAGTAGCTGCGCTCCGACAGCAGCAGTTCACGGTTGACGACGAAGGGTTCCAGCGGCCAGGCACCACCGATGCCGAACCCGAAGCAACGGGTATCGTTTTCGCCACCGCCGACTGCGCCGTCGTCCCTTTCCGGTTGCTCGACACAGCCGACCCGGCCGATGAAGTCGGTGACGCCGTCACCGTACAGGTCGTCGGCGATCGTATGGCGGTTGGCCAGCAGCCCGGTCACCGAGTATGGGGTTTCACGAATCCGGTAGACACCATTGCCATCGCGTACGAAGTCAAGCACCGACATTTGGTAAACCGATTCGTCGATGTCACCCTTGCCGCCTGCGTATGTCTCGCAGAACTGCGGGTCTTCTTCCAGCCCGCGATCGGCCCCGTCCGAATCCGGCGGCAAAGCAAACTGGGTGCCGGTACATTGGTTCGGCGCCGGCCAGTCGCGGAGGTTGGGATGTGCCGGACAATAGATCGTCGGAGTATCATTTTCGTCGCGGAACGGGTCCACGCAAATCGCGCTTTCCAGTTCTACCGGCACCATCAGGCCGGCCCGCCCGTCCTGGTTCCAGTCAACGGTTCCGATCAGATTGCTGTACAGCGGTGTGATCGGGGTATTCTGGCTGTGTGTCGTGGTGCGCCACAGCCCGACATTCGACCCGGTGTCGAGCGGGTCGGCGAACAGCGCGGCGGCCGATCCAGCGGCCAGGCCACGGTTGAGCTGATAGTGCCAGCGCGAGGTCCCCGGATCGGCCGGGCCGAACCCGCCCTCCGGCCCGGGCGGCACAAAGACCACGTCGTCAAGCCCGTCGCCGTTGATGTCCATCAGCAGGTGGAAGGTCTTGCCGGTATTGAACGCCAGCCCGAGCTGGAGCCCGGTACGCACTTCAAACGACGTGGCCGGGTTGCCGCCGGCCGGCAACCGGTTGAACAACACGCCATGCAGCCCGAAGCCGGCCCGAACGTCGTCGCCAGGTCGCGCCGAGATCACGATATCGGCCACGCCGTCACCGTCCAGGTCCGAAAGCTGCGGCTGACGGAAGACCAGGCCGGTGCCGAACGCGTTGTCAAGCTGCGCCAGTTCGTCCGGCGGATCGGAAAAAGGAATCGGCGCAGTGGTGCCGACATTGGCCTGCGTATCCTGATTGAGATACAGCAGCAGCGAATCATCGGTTGTCATGACCACGAAATCGTTCAGACCGTCGGCGTTCAGGTCGCGGACCTGGGCGGTGCGCAAACCGCCCCCGGGGCTGCGCGCCGGGATGCTGGTCGGCCGAACGTCCATCATCTGCTCAAACGTCCGCGAACAACTCAGTGATCCGGGCGGACAGGCGTCCTCCCAATCAAGCTGCGGTTTCCACTGCGCGACTGCAAAAACATCCTGGCCGTTGTGCTCGACAACGCCCAGCAAGCCCACCCGGCCATCGTTGTTGAAATCGGCATCGGCACGCAGACTTTCGTTGGTCATGAACGCGCCGCCGCCAGACAACGCAAACGGGATTCTGCCCAGTTCCTCGCCTTCGGCGTTCAAGCCGATCAACCAGCGTTGCCCGTTCAGTGCCACCAGCAGCTCGCGACTGCCATCGCCGTTGTAGTCGCCGCGGATGCCGAATTGAGGCGGCCGGCCTTCTCCCTGATTCCAGACATCGCGTGTGAACTGCGCGTCGCCGGCCAGCGCGGTCCCGCCGGCCGTGGTGACCTTGTCCCAACGGTAGCCGGGCTTTTGCTGGTGCCAGGCAAATTTGGTCTTCGGAAGTTCGACCCAGTTCCCTGCGGTGTCGGCCGCACCGGTTTCGATCGCGGCTTCGGTCACGCCAGTCAGCAACAACCGACGGGTAGCATCGCTGAAGTCGTAGTCCAGCTCATAGCGACGCACGAACTCGCCGCTGGTGCATCCGGATGTTGCGTTGGCCGTAGTACAGGTCCGGATTTCAGCCAGCCGCGCGGTCTGCTCGCTGCGGAAACCCGCGACCCAACTGTCGGTGTCGTCACATTCATCACCAATGCAACGCCGCGCGTAGGAAAATTCAACGCGCCGGTTGCCCAATCCCGTCTCACCGGTATAGGCTACGGCCTCGAGCGTCCATTCGCCGTCACCCAAGCGTATGGAATTGACTGCAGTGGCATCGGACGGCTCACCGCCCTGGCGGTACAGGTAATCGATCCGGTTGTCGGACGGGTCGGTCTCGCGGTTGAGCAGCCACGCCGTAGTACGCCGGGTTCCCGACGAACTGCGCGGCGCCACGCGCGAGGCCGGCGTCTGGCCGTAGAGGCGCTCGTTGCCGTCCTTGTCGCGCAACGTGAACGAGACGTTGTTGTTTGTCGCACCGCCGCCGTTCATCCGCACCCGCACAAAGCTTTCGAGTTCGGTCCGGTATTCCGAACCCGCGCCCCAGTAGTTGCCCGACACCACCACCAGCCGCTGCCCGTCCAGACACAGACGATCGGTGTCGGCAAACCGGATGCCGACACCAGCGCCGGGGCCATCCTGCGCGACCGTGGCCGGACAGCGGTGGATCTGGGACAGACCATTCAGGCTGAACCCCATGCCAAGCTTGCCGTTGCCGGCGCGACTGCTATAGCCGATCGCCAGCGACGGCTCCATGCCGGCCCGGCCCGGCGGGACGTTGATGCCGACGGTATAGGTGGCCGCACCGCCGCTGACGCCGGCCTCGCCCTGCAATGCGCCCACGGCCGGATTGTGTGTCGGGCGCGAGTGCAAAGACGTGGAATCCAGCGGCGCGGGATCGACGTCGGGAAGCGGCCCGGGGCCGGCCGCGGACGCGAACCGGAAGCCGACCGTTGTCGAGGCCACCGGGTCGCAGCCATCTACATTCACCAACACCCGCCAAGCATAGTCCACCTCCGGCTCGAATCCATCTTGGACCGAGGTCTGGAGTTCGGTGACCGTCAATCCCGACTGGTCGATCAGCAGATTCGCGGGATTGGCCTGGGCCCAGGCCTGGAGGCGATATGAATCGGCGCCACTGACCGCGCTCCAGTCAAACCGCGGCGGCAGCTCGCTGTCCGGACGGGTGCCCTGCGGTGCTAGCAACTCCGGCGCCTGCGGGGCAGTCGGACAATCGTCCGGCGGATCCACCGAATCATCGATGGTAAACGACCGGGTTTGAGATTCGGCCGGCCCGCACCAGGCGGCACTTTGGGCCGAGACCTGCCAGGTATGCTCAACGCCCGCCTCGAATGTGACCGCGGATGCCAGACTGGTCGTCCCGACCGTAGTGTCCACAAGAATGTCGTTCGGCGCCGCGCTCGCCCAGACCCGGATGCGGTAATCCTCGGCGCCGTCGACCGACTGCCAATTGAAAGCCACCGGATCGGTTCCGGCCGGCAGCGTGCCTGACGGCGATTGCAGCAACGGCCCGGGCGGTGGGGCGGCGCAACTGGTGACGTTTGCGCTGATCGGCCCGGCGCTGTCGAGCACCGGTGCACCCGTTTGGCCCGACCAGACAAGATCGAACGTCCACGCGCGCGCGTCGATGGCGACCACAGCGGGGGATTGCTGCGGCTGGATGGAACTCTGCAGCACGCCATCGGCAAACATCGCAATCCTCGCCGCCGGCGCATTGTTGGCGCTCCAGTCCAGCTCGATATTGCAGCTCTCCTGGCCAACGGCCAGCGTGCAGCCGTCGAGCGGCAAAGTCATCGAACCGCTGGTGGCCTGGACAAGCACCTCGTCAAGCAACACGCCCTGTTCGAAGCCGGCTTGAGTGTTTTCCGGCGTACTTTCGTGTGCGCGGTATTGAAGACGGTGCCCTGCCAGATCGGTGTGCGTCCAGGTCACGGCGCGGTTCGGGTTTGAATTGCAGAAAAACAAGCCCAGTGTGGAACTGCCGAACGGCACACGCCAAACGCAGAATGTCGCCGTCGCGCTGCCGGTCAGCTCAAGATCGGTTGCGCAGCGGTTGGCGGCATCCGGGCCCGGCAGCGTACACGGGAATTGCGGCATGTCGATCGCGCCGGTCAGTTCGTCGAGCACGCCGGATACGCTCGTCGAGGCCAGCACGTTCGGGAAATTATCAGCCGTTGGTGTCGTAGCTTGCGGGTTTATCGGGCCCGACTCTGCGTGACAGACTTCTGTTTGCACTGTACGAAGTTCGATGACATAGCCGGCGGGATGGTTGTCAACCACCGGTTCACCTTGAGGATCCAGAATCGCGGTAGTGCGACGGATGAAGCCCGTCGGTTCGATCAATATATCGGGAAACGAGTCAATAAACACCGCATCTTCGGCCGGCTGATCCTGGCGGCGAACGAAGATGCCGATTGAGGTCGGGAAAAATAATGTCGAATTGGATCCTGAATTCGGACAATCGGCTTCCCAGGTCGCCGACAGGTTCATGCATCCGCTATGGAAATCCGTGTAGCTGCATTCCGGCGGCGCCGAGATGCTGACGGTCGGCCTCAGCAACTGTGCCTGCGCGGAATGGGCGAATAATGCCAGCAACCCGACGCACGTCAGCGAAAAAATTCCCGTTCTCATCGTTCCGATTCCCCATGCCATGAACATCCCGGCCATGCACACGCGCATGACCCCGTTCCCCGGAATCAACCAGTCCGGGCCGTGAGGCCGGATCGGCTGTAGCGGCGACAAATGCGGAAACAGTGAGAATCACCCTGCACATTGCCCCTCCCCCGAGGTATTTGCAAACCCTTCAGTCTGCCTATTCACGCTACGACATCAAATTGCAGGAGCGCAAGCCGTTTGTCGGGGAAATTATGTGATATATATCACACTAATGGAATTTAATCGGATTCAGTAAACGGAACCCGATGCTTTTTTCCGGGTTTGTTTGATGAGAGGCTGAGGGAAACCGGCGCGCAGCTTCGTTAATGGCGGTAATTCCAACGCTTTGATGGAGCGCGACCATGCTTTTGTTCTCACCCGTATGCGTGCGCTGCGCCGCAGCCGCCGCTCTGCTGCTTTCCCACTTGCCCGGTCCGACCGGCTCGGCCCTTGCGCAGGATGACGTACAGCTTGTCGGCCGGCAGCTCGAGCGCGATTCGGGCAGCCGGGAGTCGATCCAGGATCAACTCGTCGGCATGCTCTCCGAAGTCGAGGTCCCGGCCGTGGACGCCGTCACCGTGGCCGATGCCGCGCCCGATTCACTGCTGCTGTCGCTGCGCGTGAGCCGGCTTGAGCATGCGGGCCTGACAGCGCAGTTGCTCAAGGAAAACGGCCAGATCGAGACGCGCATCGACGAGGTCGCGCTGACCCCGGTAGATGATCCTGGCGAGCCGCTGGGTGCACGATTCACGCTGCCGGAGCACCTGCCCGAGGGCACCGAATTCCAGACCCATTACGTCAGTCTGCGGTTGAGCCGGTTCGGTCGTGCACTGCCCGGTCTCGAGTGGCGCTATCCGCTGGTCAAGCACTGGTCGCGGCCGATCGCGCCGGAAAATGTGGTAATCGCCATCAAACCCGCGCCGATCGGCAAGGCCGCGGACCTACCGGCGACCCTGACCAGTAACCGGCCACTGCCCAGACCGGCCCGGGTCCTGATTCCGCACAAGGCGCTGGACACGCGCTATCAGCTCAAGCTGCCGGACGCAGCCCGAGCGGCTTCACCGACCGGCGCGGCCGTGAATGCCGGCCAGGTCCGGGCACTGCCGCAGCTTCAGTTCCAGCTCAAGAGCAACGCGACGACTGGCCAGAAAACCAGCGACAAGACCACGGCCGCCAAAACAACGCCACGCATCAATAACGCCGTGCTCGGCAAAGCAACGACCCGGCAACTGGCCGGCAACATCCAGCTTTCCAACCTTCAACTTTCCAATCGTCAGAAACAGATTCTCACCCGCACCGATGTGGCGCGCGCCAAGCTGCCCAAGGCCACGGTGATCGGCCTCACCGGCCTCAAGCCGGAAGATCGCGACCGGGGCGCTCGCGGGCCCGGCACCGAAACCATCGACCTGCTCTCGGTCATTCACGCCGATTCGGCAATTCCGGTCGACGAGATTCTCGGCATTCGCCGCGAGCTGTATCTGGATCTCAATCCCGAATCGGGGGTGCTGTATTACGTGCCACGCGACTACAACCTGCGCTGGACGCCGGACGACGGTTTCGGCTTCAACATGCTGTACGCGGCCGTCGCCGAGGGCATGCCCGGTCAGGTGATGATGGCCTTGCGTCTCGATGCCGGCATCCAGGCGCGCGACAACCGGCTGATACAGGATCTGGCCGAGGCCTATCGCACCCGGATCCGGCGCGATCTCAAGGTCTCGGTGGTCCGCCCGCTGCCGGTGACCAGCCAGCACCCCAGCGTCAACATCGCCGACGGCCTGGGCGCGTATTTCGATATTGCGCCGGACGACCTGGTCGCCACTGTGTTGTCGGATGTACTGGCCGACATGGAAGTCTCGTGGATTACCGACGAGATCACCAAGGAGAATATCGAACTGGTGCTCAGCCACGGCACCGGCTTCGGCGGCGACGTCACCTTCGCTCTCGAAAGCGAGCCGCCGGCCGACCCGCCGGCCACGATCAGCGTGCCGGCGCGCGTGCGCCTGAGCGATCCCGACACCTTCGGTCAGCTCAGCTGGCAACGCAACGGCGACTGGCGCAACCGCACCCCGTATCCGCTACGCCTCAAGCGACTGCACGCACTGCTAATCGATGACGGCACCCCGATCATCTACTCCTGGAATCTCGGCGATGCCGAGATACCACCGCAGGCCCGGGTGGAATGGGATGCCGAACGCGTTCCGGCATGGATCGACGCCAAGGCGAAGCGAACCTGGGTCGAGTATGCGGTCGTCGGCGGCTGCGATCCCTGCAACCGCCAGGTGATGCGCGCGATCACCTACGGCGCCAGCCGGCCGGCCGCGCGCCAGGACCTGGTGGTGGCCACGCTCAGCCCGCTGGCCGACCTGGGCGCGGCCGAACTCAACCTGATGCTGCGTTCGCGCTACTTCGACTCCGGCGGCGAGGCGCTGACCACTTCCGGTCCGGTGATCGTCAATAGCGATGGCAGCGAATTCAGCGGCGGCCCGGTCTACCTGGTCGACCGGCAACCGGGCGAGGAACGCCCCGGCGATCCGCTGTTCGAGTACCGCATCGAGGTGGTCATGCCCGACGGTACGGTGCATTCGCCGCCGGCCGACCGCTGGCTTTCCAGCCACCGCCATCGCCTGTTGATCGGCACGGTCCAGGTCGAGCAATCGCTCGGCTATCTGCCGGGGAACTGAAACATGCGCCGCTTCATCGTGATCTTTGCCCTGCTGCCTGCCTTGCTGCCAATCCTGGCCGCTGCCGCGCCCGACCTGCGGCACGGCCGCAGCGTCGAGGGATTGACCGTCTATCCCGACACGCAGCACGACCAACGCTTCTACTACGCCCCCGGCAAGGTCGTTGTGGATTCCGATGCCGACGGCCGACCGGGCTTTCACCTGTTGTCGACCCGCTTTGTCGGCACCGCCGCGTCCGGCAATCAGGGGCTGATGGATCAGCGCAACATGCTGACCTTCAGAATCCGGTTGCAACCTCACGACCGCGCCCGGCTCGCGGCCGCGCGTGAGTCGCTGCAAGGCGGCCGGCGCGCCGCCGTCGATTTGAGACCGTTGCCGATCCGGCGCATGCCGACCCGGCTGATCTATACACCGGTCGAGACGGAGGAAGCCTACGCATTGCCGCAGGCCTCGCTGGATGGCGAGACCGGCGAAAGCCAAGGCTACTGGACCGAACGCAGCTATTCGCTGCGACTCGGGGCGCGCGATGCCCAGATGCTGATCGATGCGCTGGAGCGCGGCGGCGTGATCCTGAGCGTGTCGTATGCGTTCATTGCCGATGGCGTCGGCATGGAAACCGGCTTCGACGAGCTGACCGGCTCTCCCGAACTTGTCGAAATGATCGAAGCCGAACTCGAACCGGACGACGAAGACGGCGGCATCGGCCCCCGGCTGGTTGCGGCCGACACCACGACCATTGCCGTCGACACCGCCCGCTGGCCCGACCTGATCCGCCAGATCGATATCAACGAGCGCCTGCCGCCGGGCTTTGCCGTGCTCGATGTCCGCTGTTACGACTTCCAGCGCGAGGACCAGCGCGAAGACCCCCGGGGGCTGTACGAGAAACGGGTCGACATCCGGGCGCAAACGGTTGCCGGAATGCCGATCGTCGAGAGCCTGTATTTTTCACGCCGCCAGCCCGAGCGCTTCGCCGACCGGGTCCGCTTTCCGGTGGCGGTACACCTGGATCGCCCGTACGAGTACCGGGTCGTCAGCGTCTTCGCAGACGGCCGGGTAGTGATTGAAACCGACTGGACCCGTCGCGAACGCTGGACCGCTCTGCTCGATGTCACCACCACAGCGAATGCGCCGGAC
Source organism: Wenzhouxiangellaceae bacterium (assembly GCA_040904965.1). Lineage (GTDB taxonomy): Bacteria > Pseudomonadota > Gammaproteobacteria > Xanthomonadales > Wenzhouxiangellaceae. The sequence goes on along the minus strand of JBBDSL010000100.1, from coordinate 15,732 downwards.
GCCGCCGAGCCGGATTTCACCGACACCGGCGCGCTGTCGGACCTTTCCCCGCCGGAGATCAAATAATGAACTTCCACCGCAACATCCATTCAGCCCTGCTCGCCGGACTGCTTGTCCTGGCCGCCTCGCTGGCCGCCTCCACCGCCCAGGGGCTGGTGCATTACGAGCGCGGCCGCCTGCAGATCATGGACATCCAGTTGCTGCAGGATGCCGACGAGCCGCACGTGTACTACTACCTGCCGCAAAGCCCGTATCTGGCCAGCAATGCCGAAGGCGAATACGAGTTGCTATGCCTGAAATTCGTCGATGCCGAGGGCGATGCCAGTGGCGGGCTGATCCATGCGCTGGTGCAGTTCGACCTGCCGCCCGAAGCCCGCGAAGCGTTGCAGGAAGCGCTTGAGCAACAGGTGCCGGGCGCGGTGCTGGCCGGACCGGTGCCGCTACAACAGACGCTGGGTGAGGACAGCCAGGACACCATGGGCTCGTTCGAGGTCGTCTCCGCGGTGCTGGCCGACCAGGACGACGGCGGCTTCACGCGCTCGCTGGTCACCAGCGGTGCCGCGCCGCTGACCCCTGGCTCCCGGGCCGTGGTCGCCGCAATCCTGAATCCGCACGGCGCCACGTTGATGTGGGACTCGCTGACCGGGCCAACCTCGGATCTGTCGATCGCCATCAACGCCTCCTACGAGGCGCGGGTCAAGGCCTACAACGCCCGCGTTACCGCCGACATCGAAACCATCTACAACCACCGCAGCGTGGTCTCCAACGTTCAGCAGGGCTATACCCGCCGCCAGATGCGGCGCATTACCGACGCACTGGTGCAGGACGGCGCGCTGAAGATCGAAGTATTCGATCGTTCGCGCAGCCTGGGCGTGGATGCCGATGACATGGACGCCGTGCTCAGCTTGGTCACCGACAAGCTGACCGAACTGATGTTCGACTCGACCACCGGCTGGGCGCGCGAGCCCGAGCGCGAGGTGGCCGTGGAAGGCGGCCAGCTGCCCGGACGCCAGGAACGCGGCTGGTTCTCCAAGGTGTTCGGCGGCGCCCGGGACGAAGAGTACGTGACCGACAACCAGTACGTCCTCAAGCGGCGCGAGGACATTCGCCAGCACCGCTTCGAACTGATTCTGGACAAGGAAACCACCATCCGGGTGCCGTTCCACACGGCCGGCAACCTGGGCGGCCTGTATCGCGACCTGGGCGACGATGAACGCTATTTCCGCATCGTCAATCTCGACGACCCCGCGTTCGAAACGCGCACCGTGCATTTCCAGATCGACGGCAACTATCTCGACGCCTTCGAAAAACACATCAATTTCGTCTCGGTCAATTTCCGCAAACAACGCGATGATCGGCCCGACCAGACTCGATCGCTGCACTTCAGCTATGAGGACATCTCGGCCGGGCACACGCTGCAGTCCATCGTGTTCCCGCGGCTGGGCGACGACCAGGCCGCCTGGACCGAATTCGAATACCAGGTGCGCTGGAGCACCCGCGACCGCCAGACCATCCCCGTGCCGGCCGACGAAGAGCAATGGATACGAACCACCGACCCGGCCGTCTCGCTGGTTCCACCGTTCGAGAAGCGCGTTATCCAGGTCGATACCGACCCCGAATCGTTCCGGGCCTCGGATGTGCGTACCGCGGTGGTCGAATTCGCCACCGATTTCCTGGGCCAGCCGCGCAGCGCCGGCAGGCTGGTGGTGCGCGCCGACGATCCGGAAAACTCGCACCGGGTCACGCTGTTTCACGACCGCGGCGCGCCGGTGGTCTCGCGAACCGCCTGGTACGCCGGCTGGGGGCAGCACCGGACCGGAGTCGAAAAACTGGAGACCGACTACGTCTACCTGATGGCGCCGCCGGCGCCCGAATCAGGGGAGCAATGACATGCACGCTGCCCGCAAACTGGCAATTCTTGCGCTGCTGGGCCTACTGACCGGCCTGCCGCAAGCGCGCGCGCAAACCGTCGAGATCGAACGCGGCACCCTGGCCGCCGGACTCTGGTGCTTTCCGATTCTCAACCGCCCCGACGAATGGGTTTACGTGCCGGCCCGTGCAAGTCTGGCCACCGACGACCACGGCCGGCCCCGCTTTTCGTTCGTCCGCTATGCGTTCAGCCAGGAGGCCCATGGCAGTGGCGGGGCTTCGATTACGCAAGCCGAAGGCGGCGGCATCGTGCACTTCCTGGTGCGCTATGAAACCCCGGATGATCAGGTGGCTGCGGCCCGGTCGGAACTGCGCGAGCGGCTGGACAACGACGAGATCCGTCTGGCCGGCCCGCTCGTGTTCGATTCAGGCCGCTACACCCTGGTCTCGAGCATTCTGACCGAAGACGGCGACCAGCGGCCGCACCTGCTGGCCAGCGGATCCGCGCCGGTACTGGAAGGCAATCAGCTCGCGCTGTCGTTTCACCTGGAACCCGAAAAAGCCATGCTGCTGATGGAAAGCTTTCGCATGGACACGCCGGACATCTCGATCGTGTTCGACCTGGAGTTCGCCGGCATCACCGATGCCTACGAGGCCGAAGTGGTGGTCGACTGGTCGCAGGTGCGCGAAAGCCATGCCTTCAGCGCCGGCGGCAGCGTCTACTTCGTCAGCGCCGAGGTGGAAGCCGAATTCGACCGCCTGGTTCGCAACAACGCCATCCAGATGGTCTCGGCCGGCGAGGATGCCGCGATGGAAGCGCTGATCGCCCGCATCTACGAGCGCCTGCTGGAGTTGATGTTCAATCCGGTCGCCCCCGAGCGGGTACCGCCGGCCGAACGCGGCGGCCTGACCGACGCCATCGGCGCACTTGTCGGCCAGGGCGGCCTGCTGTCGTCGGGCAATACCACCGGCTTCGGCGCGCACGTGGGCTATCGCATGAAGGACCTGCGCTGGGAGGGTCAGACCGTGCTCGATTTCAATCATCGCGCGCGGGTGCGTCGCAACGCCTACATCACGTTCAATATCGGCGACCTGTACCGGCGTTACGGCGACGACCCGGCCTTCTTCCGCGCGGTCAATCCGGCCGATCCGACCTTCGATCAGCGCGAAATCCACCTGACCGTAGACGGCGAACTCGCATCGGAGTTCGAGCAGCTCATCAACAGTGCATCGGTAACGTTGCGAAAACGCCATGCCGGTGGCGACATCACCATCGAAGAGCGCGTCATCAACGCCGCCAGCGTGCAGTCCGACACGTCGCCAGCGCCGCTGGTCTACGGCTGGCGCGACGACACCGACCGGCTCGACTGGCTTGAATACGAATACCGCACCCACTGGCACTTCCGCGGCGGCGGCACCTATGTCAGCGACTGGACCCGCAGCGATGCGGCCATGATCCAGCTCTACGCACCGTTCCAGCGCCAGCGGGTGCAACTGGTCAATACCGGGCTGGATCTGTCGGCATTGGGCGTGCGCGCCGTCGTGGTCAATCTCGACTACCCGTTCTTCGGCACGCTGCGACGCGAACAGATGGTGGTGCGGGGCGACCAGCCGGGCATGGAAAACGCCGTGGAGATCACCCTGCCGCGCGACATCTTCGATTACGACTACCGCATCACCTGGATCATGGCCGACGGCAGTCGACCGCAACTGGAAAAGCGCGACTCCAGCGGCCTGATCTTTCTCGACCCGCCGCCGGGGTGAGGGGAAACCGCGTCTGTTTCGTTACTTTCGACAACGCCGGTAATAAGACAGGCACTGCCTTTGTTGATTTCAGGAGGATTGAACGATGAGCACTTCACAGATTGCCCGATACCGTCACCATCGGCCCGGACAGGCCAGATCACATTATTTTGCCATGCTGCTAGCCGGGCTTGTCCTGGGCCTGTTCGCGGCCGGCCCGCTGTCGGCGGTTGTGCTCGACAGCGAAACCCGAACCGAGGTCGTGCTGGAAGACGGCACCACCGTAACGCTGTACGCCGAAGCCGGCGACCGGCCCGGTCGCCGCACGCGCAACTACTACTTTCTGCCCTTCGACATGCGTCTGTCGACAAAACCGGACAACACGCCGGAGTTTCTGTTCACCGAATTTATTACCGAGCAAAGCGTCGACCAGGGCGGACTCAGCGGCGCGCTGATGCATTTCCTGGTCACCTGGGGACCGACGCCAGACAAAATGGCCGAGCTTGAATCCAAGCTGGCGGCCAAACAGCGCGGCGCCCGGCTGATCGGCGCCGTGCCGCTGGAAGTCACCGCCGACACCGGTTCGTTCCGCATCATTTCGGCCACCCTGTCGGATGGCGAACTCAGTCCTTCCCAGGTCAGTTCCGGGCGTGCGCCGGCGTTCCCCGGCAGTCGTGCCGCGGCGGCCGCACGCCTTGGGCCCGAAGGGGCGCAACTGATGAAGTCCAGCTTCACCGATACCTCCTCAATCGCCGATCTGTCATTGGTGTTCGACTACAGCTACCTGCTGCTCAATCCTGCGGCACGCGGTTATATCGAAGTCGACTGGTCCAAGGTCCACAACCAGTCGGAATCGCTGGAAGCCGAGTATAAGAAATGGCAGTCGGGCAAGAAAGTCAAGACAACCAAGTTCCTGGGCATCACCATCGCCAAGTCGGAAAGACCCACCTATTCGCGCTCGTATGAAGAAGTACGCAGCGAGTACGATTTCCTGCGCGAGCACGGCGTCATTACAGTGCATTTCGACCAGCTCCGCGACGGCGAAGCGACCCAGAAAATGCAGGACGCCTTCTTCCAGTTCTTCCTCAACATGGCCGCCGAGATCAGCAACGACGACGAACCGCCGCCACCGCCGAGCGAAGAGGAAGAGGAAGCCACGCCAAACATCCGCTATGGCAACAAATATACCTACAAGACCTCGTTCACGCGCAACGTCAATCACCGCAAGACCCAGCGCCTGAAACTCAGCGGCCGCACCGCCGTCCGCTATCCGGTACAGCTGGTCGGCAACCTGATGTCGTGGTACGACGCGGTCAAGGACAACCCGCGTTGCGTATCCCAGGTATTCCTCAACGACCCGTTCTATGACCACCGCGACATCAATTTCATTGTTGATCTCGACGCCCAGGACATCTTCGCCGAACAGGTCAACTACGTGACCATCAACGTGCGCAAGGACCGCAACCAGGGGCGTGCGTTCGAGGATCGCCTGACCATCGACCAGGAGTGGCTGCAACAAAACGGCGTCAATGCCTCGCTCACCTATGCGCGCGGCGACGATACCAGCGGCGACATCTTCCAGTATCAGGTGCAATGGGGGCTGCGCGGGGGCAAGGTGTGGCCGTCGCAGGCGCAGTGGCAGCGCGGCGACTGGGAGTCGGTATCGCTGGCGCCACCGATCCGCCGCCGCGTCATCGAGGTCGAGGCCGACCTGTTCGAAATGGAGGAAAACCGCATCACCCGGGCCACGGTACAGGTGCGTTATCCGCAATTCGGCGCCGAGGAGGAAGTCAATATTGCGGTTTCGCCGGCGCGCGGCGAGAGCCTGGTCGAGCAGCCTGTCTTCACCGATCGCGACGCCCGCGGCTATGTCTACCGCCTGGTGCTGTGGCATCGCGATCACGGCCAGCTCGTTCTGCCGTGGCAGGCACGCACCTCGGACGATTACGTGTTCGTCAACATCCCGCCGGAACTGCTGGCTGACGACGACGATGAAAACCCGGTCCTGGCGCGTGCCCGCGAAGCGGCCGAAAGCGCCGCCGAGCGCGCCACCGATTCGGTACTCGACCGCTTCGAGGAAATTCTTGCCGGAGGCGGCTCATGAAAGCGCGCCTGCTGCCGACGCTGATGATGATGCTGATGCTGGTCTCGGCCAATGTATGCGGCCAGCAGGTGCTGATCGACCAGCCGGTACGGGCCGGGGAACTGACCCTGTTCCCCGGCTATCAAGATCAGGATGTCTACTACTACGTGCTCGACAAGGCGCGACTGGCCACCGACGACAGCGGCCGGCCGCAGTTCTCGCTGCTGCGCTATGTCGAAAATGTCCGCTCCGGGGCCGATGAACGCGAGGCCGACACCGGCGAAGGCGGCGCCATTCTGCACGCGCTGGTCACGCTGGAGGTCACCGAAGACCAACTGCGCGAGGCCAGACGCGAGCTCAACCGGGTCCGCCCCGGCGCGCGCATCGAAGGACCGGTGGTCTACCGGTCCGGGCGCTTTGCGCTGATCTCGTCGTTTACCGATGCCGAGGGCGAGCTTTCCGAACGCGTGCTCGGCGTAGGCAACGCTCCGATACTCGACGGCCAGAAAGCCGCCGTATCGATGCTGCTCACGCAGCAGGGCTCGCGCATCCTGTGGCAGTCGTTCCACACCCCGACGCCGGACATATCGTTCAGCTTCGAGATGGAAATGGACGGCTACCGCTCGCCCCAGCAGGGTGTTATCGAGGCCGACTTCGAACAGATCTACGAACACGAGGCGTTCAACGTCGGTCTGGCTTCGACCTATCTGTCGGGCGAGATCAAGGGCTCGTTCGAAGATCTCACGCGCACCGGTGCGATCAAGGTCACCCAGGTCGGCGACGATTCCAAGATCGAGGAATTGCTGGACGTCGCCTATCGCAAGCTTACCGAGGCCATGTTCGAGCCGATCAGCAGCAACTCGCCGTCGCTGTCCAGCCTGGCCTCGGCCGCCGGCGGCCAGCAGAGCATGCTCGACCGTGCCACCACCATGCTGACCAATTCGCGCCAGGAAGCGCGGCAGGAAAACGAACGCATCCGCAGCGAGAACCGCGAGGCCGAGGAACGCGCCCGACGCGAACGCGAAGCTCGCGATGCGCAACAGCCCCGAGCCGGGGAGGATGGCGGTGGCGATGGCAGTGGTGATGGCGATGGCGGCGGATCTTCTTCCGGCGACGATGAAGATGACGAACAACGCCCTGCCGAACGCTATTCGCAAGCCCCGCCGGCCGACCCGGAGCAGCGCATGGCAGGCACGGACGCCGCCGATTCACCGCAACTTCAGGAAGAAGAGACGGTGCCGGCCTTCGCCATCGTGGCCAGCTACGAGATGAAACGCATCCGCCAACGGGGCAGTTGGCGCATCGACCTGAACAAGTACACCGCCGACTCATTGACCCTGCGCTTTGACGAGAACATCGGCGATCTACGCCGTTTCCTGGGCGACGAATCCCACTTCCGCCAGGTCAACCTCGACGACCCGCTCTACCGCCAGCGCGAGATCTCGGTGTTTCTCGACGGCATGAATGCCGGCGACTTCGGCGATTACATCAACTTCGTCACCGTGCAGATGCGCAAGCAGCACGAGTCAGGCGAGCCGACCTTCGACGAAACCCGGATCGACCGCAGAAATTTCAACGCCGAAGGCAATGCCTTCAAGCTGCTGTACGGCTGGAAGGGCGACAACAACCGCAACGACTGGCTGGAATACGACTACCGCATGATGTGGAGTTTCCACGGCGGTTACACCATCGATCAGGACTGGCAAAGTGCCGACTTCGGTGCCATCAGTCTGGCCCCGGCACTATCAAGACGGCAGCTGCAGATCGAGGCCGATCCTGCAGCGCTGGCCAACGCCGACGTCCGGGCGGTCACGGTCAAGGTCTACTACACCCTGGGCGACGAAGAGCGGGTCAGGCAGGTCACGCTGAATCCGGCCCGGGATCAGCTCTCGGCCCTGGTGGACTACCTCACAGCCCCCGACAGCTATGGCTACGACTACGAAATCACCTGGATACGGCGCGGCCAGCCGACCGTCAGCTCCGGCCGCCTGAGCGGCACCGACGCCATCCTCTTTGTCGATGAATTACCCGAGGCCTGAACACATGAACACACTGACCCATGCCCTTATTCGCCTGCTACCCATCGCGCTCGTCCTGTCGGCCCTGCTATGGGCCGATACGGCCCGCTCATCGGATGAAAACCGGCAGGTGCTGCGCGACCGGATCGAATTCTGGTACGTAGCCAACGGGCGGACCACGCCGCGCCCGGCACCCGACGTGCTCGACAACGGTGCGATCGCGACCGGTACCGAAAGCGGTGCATTCTGGAGCAACGCCCGGATCGGCGGGCTTCACGGCCTTGTCCGCTCGCTGCTGCGCGATCCCGGCAACGGCGGCGACGACCTGCTGCAGCACTTCGTGCGCCAGACCATCGACATCACGCCCGGCACCGGCAAGGTACGCGTGGTCATGTTCGACGATGTCACCCAGACCATGCTGCCGCGTGCCACGGTCCGCGCCAACTGGGGCGGTTGCCCGCAACCCGACGGCAGCATGTGGCCGTGCGCCACCCGCTACGGGTCCGGGAACACGCCGGTCGGCGCGATGTGGCTGGGCGCAAACTACTTTGCCAGCACCAACCAGGCGAAACTGAGCACTTTCCTGCACGAACTCATGCATACCCAGGACGGCACCGACGGGCGCGCCCACCTGTTCACCGTCGGCAACCGCACCTATCGATATGGCGCCGACGGCACGCACTATGGCACCGAACTGGTGCCCAACCGCGCCATGACCTACAAGGAAGGCATTGCCAATAGCATTCGACTGATGTATCACGGCAGCGCGAGCCGACGCTACTTCAACCTGGTTGCCAATAATGATTTCCTGTGGGTGGAAAGGGCCCAACCCCCGACCGGTTCGGGCATTCACCCGGATGCGTGGCTACATCGTCAACTGACTGCCGCCGGCGTAACACCCGACACGGTTCCGGCCGAGTTGCGCAGCCGGCTGCGTTCCGCACTGGTCGACAACTATGACGCCTACCGGATCCACAACCTGCCGCCGCGATTCGTGCTGCACAACGAGTACATTCTTGCCCTGATCGTTTCCGAGTACACGCGTTACGTCGACCCGGTCCGATTTTTCAACGGCATCCGGGAAACCAACGATGCGCTGTTCCAGGCCTCCGGCAGCGGACTGGCCGTATTGTTCGATGTGCTGTGCCATGCCGGGCTGCCTGCCGGAACAACGCTGGCCGATGTCTCGCGCGCCAGCTACGCCGGTCAACAGAGCCACATGCTGCCGCTGGCCTACGCCGATTACTTCACCGGCTTCCGGACCACTTCGAAGCCGGAGTTCGCCGAGCTGTTCGAGAACCTGCTGCCGCAGGGCTGGATCAACCTGTACTGGGACATCCACCGGGACACCGCGCGGGCAACGGTACAGGCGCCGTCGGCCACGCATGCGGCCAGCGACGACGATCTGACGTCACTGGCCATGGCACTGGGACTGAATCAGTCGCGCCCGGACTGACCGCGCAGCCGAAATTCCGGGAAGATCGTCGGGCTGCGCCAGCAACCACGTGCAGGGCAATGTGATTTCATCGCCGCTGATCACGCGAGTGGCAACGAATCCGCTATGCTAGTGGGCCGTCCATACGCATGAGTACGGCCGTTGAAGACACTCTATCATCCTGATTTTGAACATGATTCCTGCGGCTTCGGGCTGATCGTCCGGCTGGACGGCCGTGCCGAACATCAGGTGGTGGCCGACGCGATACAAGCGCTGGAGCGCCTGACCCATCGCGGCGCCGTGGCTCCAGACGGCAAGACCGGCGACGGCTGCGGCCTGCTGATCGGCCTGCCGACAGCGTTTCTGCGCGCGGTCGCCAGCGACAATGGCATCGAACTGGGCGAGCGCTTCACCGCCGGCGCCGTATTTCTCGATCGCGACCCGGAGACCGCGGCGCGTCAGCGCGAATGCCTGGTCGCGCAAATCGAAGCCCGGGGGCTTGTCGTGGCCGGGTGGAGAACGGTACCGCTGGACCACAACGCGTTGGGCGAGCGCGCCCGCCACAGCCTGCCGCGCATTGAGCAGGTGTTCGTCTCGACCGAAGCGGGAATGGACGACGAGACGTTCGGCCGCAAACTGTTCCTGGCCCGTCGCCTGACCGAAACCGCAACCGCCGACGACGAGACGTTCTACATCGCCAGTCTTTCGGCAACAACACTCTCGTACAAGGGCATGGTGATGCCCGAGTACCTGGCGCAGTTCTATCCCGATCTTGCCGACCCACGCCTGACATCGCCCATGGCGCTGTTCCACCAGCGCTTTTCAACCAATACGCTGCCGCGCTGGGAACTGGCCCAGCCGTTCCGGATGCTGGCCCACAACGGCGAGATCAACACCATCCGCGGCAACCGCAACTGGACCCGCGCGCGCCGCGCGCTGTTGGCCTCGCCGCAGCTGCCCGAACTGGCCGAGATCGATCCGCCGATCGCCATGACCGGCTCGGACTCGTCGTCACTGGACAACATGCTGGAACTGCTGGTCATCGGCGGCATGCCGCTGCCGCAGGCGCTGCGATTGCTGGTGCCGCCGGCCTGGCAGACCGATGAAAACCTTGACGCCGACCTTAGAGCGTTCCACGAATTTTTCGCTTTTCACCAGGAAGGCTGGGACGGGCCGGCCGGCCTGGTCATGACCGACGGGCGCTGGGTGGTCTGCGGTCTGGACCGCAACGGGCTGAGGCCGGCGCGCTGGACGCTGACCGCCGACCGCCGTCTGATCGTGGCCTCGGAAACCGGTGTGGTCGACGTACCGACAGAACAAGTGGTCGCGCGCGGCCGGCTGGGCCCGGGCGAGTTGCTGGCCGCCGACCTGGCCGACGGCACGCTGCTCGACAGCCGCGAAATCGACGACAGACTCAAAAGTCTCCAACCGTGGCAGGACTGGCTCAAGCAGGGCGTGCGCTATCTCGACTCGGAACTGGTCGACGTGCACATGGCCGCCGAGCCGTTCGATGCCGACACGCTGGCGACCTACCAGAAGATGTTCAACCTCTCGCGCGAGGAGCGCCGGGAGGTCATCCGCGTGCTGGCCGAGACCCAGACCGAGGCAATCGGCTCGATGGGCGACGACACGCCCATGCCGGTGCTGTCGACACGGATCCGTTCGCTGTTCGACTGCTGCCGACAGCAGTTCGCCCAGGTCACCAACCCGCCCATCGATTCGTTGCGCGAGCGCATCGTGATGTCGCTGGAAACCGGGCTGGGGCGCAAGGGCAACGTGTTCGCGCCCGGGCCGGAGCTGGCCGAGCGCGTGGTGCTCAACTCGCCGGTGCTGTCGCAACGCAAGCTGCGCCAGCTGGTCAACACGCCGCAGTTCGGCCTGGACTCGGTGCTGCTGGACCTCAATTACCCCGAAGACCGGCCGCTGGACGTCGCGCTGGACGACCTGTGCCGGCGCGCGTCACAGGCAGTCGACGAAGGCACGCAGCTGCTGATCCTGTCCGATCGCTATCTTGAGACCGACAAAATTCCGGTACACGCGCTGCTGGCCACCGGTGCGGTGCATCAACACCTGCTGGAGACCGGCCAGCGGCCGCTGTGCAACCTGATCGTAGAGACCGGCACGGCGCGCGACCCGCACCACTTCGCCTGCCTGATCGGCTTCGGCGCAACGGCCGTCTACCCCTATCTGGTCTACCAGACGCTGCATGCGATGGCCGAATCGGGCGAAATCGAGCGCGCCCGCGACCAGGCGCTGGAGCTCGGGCGCGCTTACCGCCGCGGCATTCGCAAGGGATTGTTCAAGATCCTGTCAAAAATGGGCATTTCGACCGTCGCCAGCTATCGCGGCGCGCAACTGTTCGAACTGGTGGGCCTGGCAGACGTGGTCGTGGACAAGTGCTTCGCCGGCGCGGTCAGCCGCATCCAGGGCGCCGATTTCGAAGACCTGTGGCGCGATCAGAAATCGCTGGCGCGCTGGGCCTGGGAAAAGCAGGTACCGATCGAGCACGGCGGATTGTACCGCTACGTCCACGGCGGCGAATTCCACGCCTGGAACCCCGACGTGAGCACCGCGCTGCGCGCCGCCGCCCAGTCCGGCGAATGGGCCGACTACCAGCGCTATGCCGCGTTGGTCAACGACCGCGATCCATCGATGATCCGCGATCTTCTGCAATTACGCTCCGATCACGACCCGATCCCGGTCGAAGATGTCGAGCCTGAAGATGCCATCGTCAAGCGCTTCGATTCGGCCGGCATGAGCCTGGGCGCCCTGTCGCCGGAGGCCCACGAGGCACTGGCAATCGCGATGAACCGGCTGGGCGCGCGCTCGAACTCGGGCGAAGGCGGCGAGGACCCGGTCCGCTACGGCACCGAGAAATCCTCAAAGATCAAGCAGATCGCCTCGGGCCGCTTCGGCGTCACGCCCGATTACCTGGTCAACGCCGAGGTCATCCAGATCAAGATCGCCCAGGGCGCCAAGCCCGGCGAGGGCGGGCAGCTGCCCGGCCACAAGGTCGACAAGCTGATCGCCAGGCTTAGATTCGCCACCCCCGGCGTGGGCCTGATCTCGCCGCCGCCGCACCACGACATCTATTCGATCGAGGACCTGGCCCAGCTGATCTACGACCTCAAGCAGGTCAACCCGGACGCATTGGTGTCGGTCAAGCTGGTCTCCGAGCCGGGTATAGGAACGATTGCCGCGGGCGTGGTCAAGGCTTACGCCGACCTGATCACCGTATCGGGTTACGACGGCGGCACCGGCGCCAGCCCGCTGACTTCGGTCAAGTACGCCGGCGCGCCGTGGGAACTGGGCCTGAGCGAAGTCCGCCAGGTGCTGATGGCCAACGGCCTTAGGGGCCAGGTGCGCGTCCAGGCCGACGGCGGCCTCAAAACCGGCCTGGACGTGGTCAAGGCCGCGGTGCTGGGTGCGGAAAGTTTCGGCTTCGGCACCGCCCCGATGATCGCGCTGGGCTGCAAGTACCTGCGCATCTGCCACCTGAATAACTGCGCGACCGGGGTGGCGACCCAGAACGAAACGCTGAGAAAACATCACTTCATCGGCCTGCCCGACATGGTGGTCAATTACTTCATGGGCGTGGCCCGCGAAGTGCGCGAAATTCTCGCCGGGCTTGGCGTACGGCGACTGGAGGACATCATCGGACGCACCGAGTACCTGGAGCGCATCGACGGCCTGACCGAGCGCCAAAACAAGCTGGATCTCGAACCACTGCTGGCCCGGACCGGGCTGGCCGAAGACAGCGCGCGCTTCTGCGAAGTCGAATGCAATCCGCCGCACGACCCGGGCCGGCTGGCCGAGGAAATCGGGCGGGCGACGGCAGCAGCCGTATCCAGCGGCGCCGGCGGCCGCTTCGAATTCGAGATCCGCAACCACGACCGCTCCATCGGCGCCCGTCTTTCGGGCCGCATCGCGCGTACCCACGGCGCCCAAGGCCTTGGCGAAAACATCCTGTCGCTGGACCTGCACGGCACCGCCGGCCAGAGCCTGGGCGCGTTCAACGCCAGCGGACTGGAGATTACGCTGACCGGCGAGGCCAACGACTACGTCGGCAAGGGCATGGCCGGCGGCCGGATCGTGCTGCACCCGCGCCAGGGCATCCGCTACCGCGCGTCCGAGACCCCCATCATGGGCAACACCTGCCTGTACGGGGCCACCGGCGGCGAGCTGTTCGCCGCTGGCACCGCCGGCGAGCGCTTCATGGTGCGCAATTCCGGCGCCATCGCCGTGGTCGAGGGCGCCGGCGACCACGCCTGCGAATACATGACCGGTGGGGTGGCATTGATCCTCGGATCCACGGGAATCAACTTCGGTGCCGGCATGACCGGCGGCTTCGCCTATGTGCTGGACGTCCAGCGCGACTTCGTCGACCGCTACAATCATGAACTCATAGATATCCACCACATCGGCGCCGAATCAATGGAAAACCATGTCCATCATTTGAGAGGCCTGATCCAGCGCCACGTCGAACTGACCGGCAGCGAATGGGGCGCCGAGATCCTCGAAAACTTCCGCCGCATGCTGCCGAAATTCTGGCTGGTCAAGCCCAAGGCGGCCGGGCTGGACGAATTGATCTCGCGGCTGCGCGAGGCGGCCTGAATGCTAATGGAACCGCAGATGAACGCAAGGCAAATGCGGAATAAACCGCAGATGAACGCAGATGAACGCAGATTAAATTCAAAAGCACGGCACGAAGAGCACGAAGAAAGGCACGAAGACCACGAAGGGAAAGGCCTTGAAGCTTGCCCGCCACGGAGCCAACCCAGCTCAAGTCGAAGTTTTCGATTTACGCTTCGTGTCCTTCGTGCATCCCTTCGTGTCCTTCGTGTAACTGCTTTCGACTTTCTTATCCGCGTCCATCTGCGTTCATCTGCGGTTCAAAACGCTTTTCCCCGGTACCTGACATGACCGAATACTCCAACCTCCATTTCATCGAAAGCCCGCGCAAGGACCCCACCGAGGTGCCGGTGGCGATCCGCGTGCGCGACTGGAACGAGATCTACGGCCAGTACCAGGCAGAGTCCGCCGCCGATCAGTCGGCGCGCTGCATCGACTGCGGCAATCCCTACTGCGAGTGGGAATGCCCGGTACACAACTTCATTCCCGACTGGCTGCGACTGGTCAAACAGGGAAGATTGTTCGAGGCCGCCGAGCTTTCGCACCAGACCAACTCGCTGCCCGAGATCTGCGGTCGCATCTGTCCGCAGGACCGGTTATGCGAAGGCGCGTGCACGCTCAACGACGGGCTGGGCGCGGTCACCATCGGGTCGATCGAGAAATACATCACCGACGAAGCCGTGAAGCAGGGCTGGCGGCCCGATATGTCGCACGTCAAGCCCACCGACAAGCGCGTGGCCATTGTCGGTGCCGGGCCGGCCGGACTGGCCTGCGCCGACGTGCTGGTGCGGCACGGCATCCAGGCTGTGGTTTTCGATCGCAACAAGCGAATCGGCGGCCTGCTGACCTGGGGCATTCCGCCGTTCAAACTGGAAAAACACATCGTCGAGACCCGGCGCGAGATTCTCGAAGGCATGGGCGTGGAATTCCAGCTTGGCGTCGAGATCGGCCGCGATATCCGGTTCGATGCGCTGGTCGACGATTTCGACGCGGTGTTCCTGGGCCTGGGCACTTATCGCTACGTGCGCGGCGGTTTTCCGGGCGAAAATATGCCGGGCGTGATCGAATCGCTGCCGTTTCTGATCGGTAACGTGCATCGCGTCCTGGGCACCAATGATCCGCGCTTTCCCTACATCAACGTCGATGGCAAGCGCGTGGTGGTGCTCGGCGGCGGCGATACCGCCATGGACTGCGTACGTACGTCCATTCGTCAGGGCGCGTTCTCGGTGACCTGCGCCTACCGCCGCGACGAGGCCAATATGCCGGGCAGCCGCAAGGAGGTCAGAAATGCGAAGGACGAAGGCGTCGAATTCCTGTTCAACCGCCAGCCGGTGGAGGTTGTGGGCGACGGCGCAGGCGACACCCAGGTCGAAGGCGTGCGTCTGGTCGAGACGCGCCTGGGCGATCCCGACGAAAACGGCCGCCGCCGGCGACCGGAGCCCGTTGAAGGCAGTGAACAGAACCTGCCGGCCGACGTCGTGATCATCGCTTTCGGCTTCCGCCCCGATCCGCCGGATTGGCTGACCGAGCACGGCATCGAAACGCTGGACGACGGCCGCATCCGGGCTGCAACCTCGGGGCTGATGCACCAGACCAGCAACGACAAGGTATTCGCCGGCGGCGACATCGTCCGCGGCGCCGATCTTGTCGTTACCGCCGTGTTCGAAGGCCGCGAAGCGGCCAAGGCCATCGCGAAAAAGCTGGGCGTGGCGCTACAGGATGGCTCGGCCGCCAAAGTGGCGTGATTTTTTATTCAGGAAAAGCGAAAGGCGATTGGAACCGCAGACGTTATAAAAGCCTGAACCACGAAGAACACGAAGGAAAGGAATCCGAAACGACAAATCGTCAAACTGTACCCCAACGTTGCATAAATTTTCTGGCTCCTCCGCAAAATCTATGGGTAGATGTTTCGCTCGTAGAGGGCGCCAAGTGTATGATGTGCAGGGAAAAAT
>JBBDSL010000099.1:0-24031 GCA_040904965.1 Wenzhouxiangellaceae bacterium | reverse complement strand
GCGAGCGAACGCGTCCGAAGCTCTGAATGAGGCAATACTTATGCATGTCTTAGTCACCTCAAGCGCAATCGCAGATTACGCAGATGTACGCAGATTTATGATTCAATGGAAAAAACTGACTCAATAATCTGCGTGAATCTGCGTAATCTGCGGTTTCATGTTTTTCCGACCGCATCATGGCTGAAATACATGGGTAATCAGATAATCGTAAAGACAATCTAGAACAACAACTCGGAACTGCAATGCAACTTGATTTTGCTTTGATCATTACTTCCCTGACGCTCGTTTGCGGCGTGATCTGGATGCTGGACCGCTTCTGGCTGCGCAAGCGCCGGGCCGAGCGCCTGGCGCGCGGCGAGATCGCAACCGACGAACCGTCCAGGCCGGTCGAGTACGGCCGCTCGTTCTTCCCGCTGCTGCTGATCGTGCTGGTGTTCAGATCGTTCATATTCGAACCGTTCAAGATACCGTCCGGATCAATGCAGCCGACCCTGCTGATTGGCGATTTCATCGTAGTCTCGAAGTTTTCCTACGGACTGCGCCTGCCGGTGCTGAACACGAAATTCGTGGAAACCGGCGAGCCGGAGCGCGGCGAGGTGTTCGTGTTCAGATCGGTGGAGCAAAAAGGCATCAACATGATCAAGCGCGTTGTCGGCCTGCCCGGCGACACCATCACCTATCGCAACAAGGTGTTGTATATCAACGGCGAGCCGGCGCCGCAGGAAGTGGTTGGCCCGTGGGTTGGGCAGGGCATCAATCGCAACCCGCCGGGCAGCAACCCGCAGCTTCGCACCGAGTTGCTCGGCGACGTGAGGCACGATATTCTGATCTATCCGAGCCGTTCGACGACACGGACATCAAGCTGGGTGGTACCGGACGGCCACTACTTCGCCATGGGCGACAATCGGGATCGTTCGCACGACAGTCGCGGTTGGGGTTTCGTACCGCAAGATCACCTGGTCGGGCGCGCCGTGCGCATCTGGATGCACTGGGATTGCGCCCGTGGTTTTTGTGTCGATTTTTCGCGAATTGGTGATAAGATTCAATAGTAACCACCTGAATTGGGTGCGATTATAGTACCCGGCCCTGTGTGGGGAGGCGCAGGGTGAATCAGGGTCTGGAGCAATCGGGAGAACCGTACATGATTACAACACAACGCGGCATGACGCTGATCGGGTTTCTTTTTGTACTGGCCGCGGCGCTGTTTGTTGCCTACATCGCCATGAAGCTGGTGCCGATCTATCTGAACCACTATTCGGTCGTGTCTTCGATGAAGAGTCTTGCTGCCGAACCGGATGCGGCCAATATGTCGGAGGGCCGCCTGCGTGATCTGCTTTCGCGCAAATTCATGACCAGTTATGTCAAGCACGTGACCGCCCGCGATATCGAAATCGTGCGCGGCACCGGCGTGGAGATTGTTGCCGAATACGAGGTGCGCGAGGATCTGATCGGCAATCTCGATGCCGTGATCAGCTTCAAGCGTGTCCAGCCGCTCAACTGACATCGATCCGTCGGCCTCGTTGAAGGGGCTGGGCTACACGTTTCAGCGCACCGACCTGCTGCGCCTGGCGCTGACCCATCGCAGCCTTGGAAACCCCAATAACGAACGGCTGGAGTTCCTCGGTGACGGGGTGCTCAACATGGTCGTTGCCGAGTTGTTGTTCCGCGCGCGCCCCGACGTGCCCGAGGGCGATCTGTCCAGATTGCGCGCCCGGATTGTTCGCGAGCGAACGCTGGCCGAGGTGGCGCGCAAGCTCGATCTGGGTGATCACGTGTTGCTCGGCCCCGGCGAACTCAAGAGCGGCGGCTTTCTGCGTGATTCCATCCTGGCCGACGCGCTTGAGGCCGTGATCGGGGCGGTATTTCTCGATGGCGGCTTCGACGCGGCGCGCGCCCTGGTCGAGCGGCTGATGAGCGAACGCATTGCCGACCTGCCGGATGCCGAGGCACTCAAGGACCCCAAGACCCGACTGCAGGAGTTGCTGCAGGGGCGCTCGCTCAGGCTGCCGGAGTACGAAGTGGTCGACGAGCGCGGTGCGGATCACGACCGGACATTCACCGTGATTTGCCGGGTCGAGATGCTCGATACACCGATCAGGGCTACGGCAGCATCGCGCCGCAAGGCCGAGCAGGCCGCGGCTAAAAGTGCACTTGAACTGATTTCCGGGCGAGAAGACGCATGAACCAGCCAGACGCCTCCCGCAGCGGCATTGTCGCGCTGTTCGGCCGACCCAACGCCGGCAAGTCGACCCTGCTCAACCGCCTGGTCGGCGAACGGGTTTCGATCGTGACCCACAAACCGCAAACCACCAGGCACAGGGTGACCGGCATCGTCAACCGGCCCGGCGGGCAACTGGTACTCGTCGATACTCCCGGGCTGCACCGCCGGCGCGACCACGCGCTGAATCGCCACCTGAACCGGGTTGCAGCCGAAGCCCTTCGCGGTGTCGATCTGGCGGTGTTGATGATCGACGCCTCTCATCCCACCGAAGAAGACGAAGCCGCCGCGCGCGCGGTCGGACAGGCCGAGGTCGACGCGGTATTGGTATTCAACAAGATCGACCGCATCAAGCTTCGATCGGATCTGTTGCCGTTGGCCGAGACGTGGGCCGGCAAGGTCGACGCGCTGGAAGTGTTCTTCATTTCGGCGCTCAAGGGTGACGGCGTGGATGAACTGGCCGACGGCCTGATCCGGCACCTGCCCGAGCAGGCGCCGCTGTATCCGGCCGACGAATTCACTGCCGAATCGTCACGCTTCCTGGCCGCGGAGATTGTACGCGGACAGCTCTTGGAGAACCTTCACCAGGAAGTGCCTTACGGCACAACCGTGATGATCGAGTCGTTCGATGAGGAGCAGCCTGGTCGCCTGCGGATCAGCGCATTGATTCTGGTCGCCGAGAAGCGCCACAAGGGCATGGTCATCGGCCAGGGGGCGCAGACGCTCAAGCGGATCGGCATGCGGGCCCGTCAGGCAATGCAGGAGTTGTTCGGCATGAAAGTGCACCTGGACCTCAATGTACGCGTCGAGCAGGGCTGGATGGACCGGGAAGGGGAATTCCCGAGGCTTGGTTACCGCCGTTGAGCCGGGCGGATCGGGAAGCGGTTTTCGTACTGCACCGCAGGCCGTGGCGCGATACCAGCCTGATCATTGAGTTGCTGAGCGCCACCCACGGCCGGATCGCCGGTGTTGCGCGTGCCGCCCGGAACGTCAAATCCGGTTTCTTTGGGCTGACGGAGCCATTCCGGCTGCTGGAGGCGTCCTGGACGCGACGCGGCGAAATGGTCACCCTGACCGGTCTGGAACCGGCCGGGCAATCGCAGCGTCTGGTCGGCAGGGCGATGTGGTGCGGGTTGTATGCTAACGAACTGCTGTTGCGGCTGACGCCGCGCGACGATCCGGACCCGGGCATTTTCGAGGCTTACCGGCGACTGTTGCCCCGGCTTGTCGATCCGGCAGGCCAGAGCAATGCGCTCAGGCGATTCGAGATGTCCTTGCTTGACGCCCTGGGGGTTGCACCGGAACTGGCAGTGGTCAGCGACGGCAGCGGCCCGGTGGAGGCCGACATTCGGTACCGGGTGGATCCGGTCGCCGGTCCGTTACCGGTGCCGGATCACCAGGACGGCATCCGGGGATCGGTGTTGCTGGCGCTGGCGCGCGGAGAGGACATCGCCGCTGAAGACGCCAGCGCCGCGCTGCGCTTGATGCGAGAATTGATCGAACACCAACTCGATGGCCGCAAGCTCAACACACCGGCCTACTTTCGGGAGAATCAGTCATGACTGCAGCAGTTCCGGCATCGCTTCTGGGTGTCAACATCGATCACGTGGCCACGTTGCGGCAGGCACGCGGCACCATGTATCCGTCGGTATTGGAGGCCGCCAGGATCGCCGAAGATCACGGCGCCGACCTGATTACCGTGCATCTGCGCGAGGACCGCCGCCACATCCAGGATCGGGATGTCTCGGCCCTGCTGGAGCAATCGCGCACGCGCCTGAACCTGGAAATGGCGATGACCGGGGAAATGCTCGAGTTTGCCCTGGCTCACCGCCCCCAGGACGTTTGCCTGGTGCCCGAACGGCGCATGGAACTGACGACCGAAGGCGGTCTGGATGTTGCCGGCCGGCGCGAAGAGGTCACCCGCTACTGTCATGCGCTGACCGAGGCAGGAATCCGGGTGTCGTTGTTTATCGATCCCGAACCGGAACAGATCGAGGCCGCGATCGAATGCGGCGCACCGGTCGTCGAGATTCATACCGGTGCGTACGCCAACGCCGCGGATGCGGGCCGGGCGCGCAGTGAACTGCAACGGATCTCGGAGGCTGCCGTGCTGGCCAGTACGAACGGGCTGGTCGTCAACGCCGGACACGGGCTGCACTATGAGAACATCTTCGATGTCGTCGCGCTGGAGCAGATTCGCGAATTCAACATCGGCCACGCGATCATCTCGCGTGCCCTATTCGTCGGACTGGGAAATGCGGTGGCCGAGATGAAGCAGTGTCTGAGCCGTAGCAGTTCGGACAGCTACTAACCCCGTCATTAATCCTGCCACATTCAGGGCTCCGGACGGATTCGCCTGCAAGGCAAAGTGGCGAAGGCATAGTTGGCCTACGTCGAGCCACTTTAACGCCGCAGGCGGACTCAATCGGAGCCCCCCCGTAGGGCTTGCCTCTCGGCGCCCGTGGACTGCGTTGTCGATGCTCGATGTAGTCCCGGCTACAGACTTCGCACCGACGCCTTGCCACGGGCGCCGAGAGACAAGCTGAATGAGGCAGGATTAACGACGGGGTTAGTAATTGCGCATGCACATCGGGAAAAGCTTTTTTGCCGCGGATGAACGCGGATAAAAATCAACCTGATTGCGTGTGAGAGGCATTCATCTGCGTTTATCTGCGTCCATCTGCGGTTTCGTAAAGCTTTTATCGTTCAGCTTGTCTCGCGGTTCTCGTCGGGCAGAACAGCCCGGTTCGGGTCGGCTGCGACGATGGATTGGCGGGTGCTTTCCAGCGTGCGCAGCAGGTCCAGGTACAGCGTGCCGGGCGAGCTGTCGAGATCCCGGCGCAGGACTTGCTCCAGCGCCGCGCTGGCCTGTTCCATACGGGTCGCGCCGGCGTAGCCGCTGGCACCGGTCCATTGGTGCAACAGTTCCGCGGCGTCGCCGAAGCGGCCCTCGGCAAGTGCGCGGTCGAGATCGGCCCGGCGTTCGTCGAACTCGTGTGCCAGTGCGGCGCGCATTTGTCGGGCGCGCTTTGGGCTGCCGCTTGCGCGGGCGGCTCTTGCGTCGTCGAGCAGCAGCGCCCGCTGTTCGGCCGGATCGCGGATTTCGGTAAAGCCGTCGCGTCCGGCCGCCACGCGCCCGATCGTGCGCATCAACAGTTTCGGCGGTACCGGCTTGTTCAGGAAACCGTGAAATCCGGCGTTGCGCAGACGCTCGCATTCCTCGCTGCGGCTGTCGGCGGTCAATGCGATCACCCGGGTGGTCAACTTGTCGCCGGCTTGGCTGCAGATTCGCCGCCAGGCGCTCAGCCCGTCCATATCGGGCATGTGCAAGTCCATGAGCACGATGTCGAAATGCGCATTCTGGCAGTGCCGGACGGCTTCGAAGCCGCTGCCGGCAAGTTCAAGCGAGGCCACTTTCCCCGTCAGGGCCGCGCGAATGAAATCGCGATTGATTTCATGATCGTCGACCGCGAGAACGGCAAGATTGGCTATATTGGCCCCGTGACCCGTATCCATACCGCACAATATACCCCGACCTGATTATCCATGCATCTCAGGCATGATGCGGACGGAAAAACATGAAACCGCAGATTACGCAGATGGACGCAGATTCTCGCGGATGTGGTTTCAGTAAACAAGGCGGCTTCTATGGAGACCGCGTTCTCGGACTGAATCTCATACATAATCCGGTTTCAATTCATTCATGAATCTGCGTCCATCTGCGGTTACGCTTTTGAATGCGGAGTTTCATGCCTGATCAGGTAACCCGATGTCTCTAAAGATCAAAAGGCTACAGGTTGTGCTCGTGCTGGGTTTGTTCGGTATCTGGCCGCAGATTGGGGTCAGTGCGCTGCAACTGAAGCTGGAAGCCGGCAGTACCACCTTCGGCGATTTCAGTCTGGAGCGCATCGAGCTGCGGCACGAAGCCGGCACGACGCTGGCGCTTGCCGGCGTGTCGCATGCGACACTGGGCGCGCTTGGCGACCTGGTGGTCAGTTGCCCGCAGCTACAGGCCTCACAGTACTGCACAACCGGCCGGCTGACCTGGAGCAGGGTGGATCAGGCGCTGCTGGAATTCGAATTCGAGCGCAGCGCTTCGGCAAGCCTGCTACGCGCTGAAGGCGACACCACTATCGGCTACGAATGGCCCCGGCCGGGTTCCCGCAGACTGTTGCTGCGCGATGTGCCACTGGCCTGGATACCCCCCGGCATGGTGCAGGCGGCCGGATTCGTGGGCGTTTCCGGAAGCCTGTCCGGCGAGGTCGATGTCGAAGGCGAAGACGTACAGGCGACCGCCAGCCTGGACGATTTCGAATTCGACACTCCCGACGGCCGGTTCGCCGGCGGCGGACTTGGATTCACAGCAAGCCTGCGCTGGCAGCCGGCACGGGGCCGTCTCGTGCTGGAGACCGCCTGGAACGTCGGCGAGCTGCTGCTTGGTCCGGCCTACCTGCCACCGGCGGACAACCCGTTGAAAGTTCGTCTGGAGGCGGATCGACTCGACGATGCCGGCTGGCGGATCGAAAAACTGCGTCTTTCGCGCCAAGCAGCCCTGGCGCTGGAAGCTGCCGGAGATTTGACGTTGGGCGATAACCCGCGAATCGGTGCGCTGAATATCGATATCGAGCACGCGGATCTGGGCGTGTTGTGGCGCCAGGGGCTGGATTCGCTCGCCGCCGCCCCGGGTTGGGCCGGACTCGATCCGGCCGGCCGCTTGAGCGGCAGCGTACGCATTGACAGCAACGCGCTGGCCGGGGCGGGTCTGCAGTTGTCCGACGCAAGCCTTGACGATGATGCCGGTCGTTTGTCGCTGCAGGGGCTGGGCGTCTGGCTGGGTTGGGACCGTACGACCGAATCACTCGAGCTGGACGCCAAGTGGAGCGCGGCGAGTCTGTTCCGCATCCCGCTGGGCGGCAGCGCGTTCGAGTTTCGAAGCGACGAGCAGGGCACCCTGGCGCTGACTGGTTCATTCCGGTTGCCGATCCTCGATGGCGCGCTGGTTCTTGAGCGGTTCGAGTGGCGCAACTGGATGGAAAAGCAGCGTCAGCTGGATCTGGATGCGCGACTGGAGCCGATCGATCTTGCTGCCTTGACGCGCACCCTGGGCTGGACGGAGTTTGGCGGCCGGCTGTCGGGGCAATTCCCCGGTATCCGGCTGACCGGCAGCGTGTTCGATGTCCGCGGCGGGCTGGAGATTGATTTGTTCGGCGGCAGTGCGCGCATCAATCACCTTTCGGTGGAGCGCCCGTTCGGCTCGCTGCCCGCGCTCGCCGCCGATATCGAGTTCCAGGCGCTGGACCTGGAGCAGGTGACCGGGGCTTTTGAATTCGGCCGAATGCTGGGCCTGGCATCGGGCCATATCAAGGAACTGCGACTGCTTGACTGGCAGCCGGTCCGCTTCGATGCCTGGATCGAGACGCTGGAAGATAGCCGGGAGCGCAAGATCAGCCAGAAGGCGGTGGGCTCGATCTCCAGCCTGTCCGGCGGCGGCAGTGCCGCGCTATCCGGTACTTTGCTGCGCTGGTTCGATGACTTCCCGTATCGCAAGGCCGGGCTGGGTTGCCGGCTGGCCGCTAACGTCTGCCGGATGCGCGGCCTGCGCGACGTCGACGAGGGTAATGGCTACGTGATATTGGAAGGACGGCTGATTCCGCGACTGGATATCATCGGCTACCAGCGCCGGGTCGACTGGCCGCGGCTACTCGCCCAACTCGCGGCCGCCACGGGCTCGGGCGAATAGCTCTCGGCATTCAAAAGCGCAACCGCAGATTACGTTAATGAACGTATCAGTAATCATTAATCTGCGAGAATCTGCGTAATCTGCGGTTTCATGGTTTTTCAGCAGCAGTGTCTGTTTCCGCACGGGCACAATTCCGTCCGCGCTGCCGGAGCGCAAAAGCTCCTGGCCACCGGGCGTTTGGTAGAATCCGGTTCAGCAGGAGTTCATCACGCGCACGGCACGCTATTGCCGACTACAACGGAGATACTAACTTGAGCAAGCGCATCGCCAGAAACGTGTTCGTGGCCGGAGTGACCGCAGTGCTTGTCGCTTGCGTCACGATCAACGTGTATTTCCCCGAGGCCGCCGCCGAGCGCGCCGCGGATCGTTTCATCCAGGATGTCATCGGGCCCGAAATGGCGCCGGATGAAGTCTCGCGACACAGCCCCCGGGGAGGCTTCAACCCGGTTGCTGCCCTGGCCGGCATTCTGATTCCCTCGGCCCACGCTCAATCGGTGGATATCGACATCGAAGGCCCGCAGATCAATGCGATCAAGCAGCGCATGACCGAACGTCAGCGCGAGCACCTGGCCGCGTGGCTGGATGCCGGGGCGATCGGCCTTGACAATACCGGTCTGGTCGAGATCCGGGACCGCAGCGCGGTTCCGCTTGCCGAGCGGCGCCAGATGGAACAGGTGGTGGCCGAGGAGAACGCCGACCGGCGCGCCGTGTACCGCGAAATTGCGGTTGCCAACGGACACCCCGAATGGGAAGATCGGATTCGCGAGACGTTTGCCGAACGCTGGGTGGCAAATGCGCGTCCGGGCTGGTTCTATCAGGATGATTCCGGCACCTGGCAGCGGAAATAGGTTTGGGCCGGCGCGGACGGAGACGGCTTCCGGTCGAACCGGTTGAAGTCGAAATCAGCGATTTGTCGCACGACGGCCGCGGCGTCGGACGGGTCGAGGACAAGGTCACCTTCGTTCACGGCGCATTGCCGGGCGAGCGCGTATCGGCGCGTCTGACCGGTCGCAACCGGCGCTTCGACGAGGCCGTCACGCTTGCCGTGGAGGCGCCCTCGGATCAGCGTGTCCAGCCGGCCTGTCCGTGGTTCGGTTACTGCGGTGGCTGCGCCCTGCAACACCTCGATCATTCCGCGCAACTGGAATGGAAACATCTGCGCCTGCGGGAAAATCTACGGCGCATCGGGCGGGTGGAGCCGGCGCAGTGGCTGGATCCGATTTTCGCCGATCCGTGGAACTATCGAAGACGGGCACGCCTGAGCGTACGCAACGTGCCGGGCAAGGGTCGGGTGCTGGTCGGTTTTCGCGAAATCGGCGGTCGTTACGTTGCCGATATCGAGGCCTGTCGGATCCTGCACCCGGCATTCGCCGACCGGCTGATGGACCTGTCGGCCCTGATCGGGCGCCTGAGCATTCCTGATCGCATCGCGCAAATCGAATGCGCGGCAGGCGATGATACTGCCGCGATTGTGCTGCGCCATTTGGACCCGCTGACCTCGGGCGATGAAAAGGCCCTGATCGAGTGGTCACAACACAGCGGTATTGCGGTCTGGCTACAGCCGGCCGGCCCCGACAGCGTGACCCGGCTGTGGCCCGAGCAGCATCAGTTGAGCTATCGGCTGGACGCGTTCGGGCTGGAGCTGACTTTTGATCCGTGGCAATTCGTGCAGATCAACGCCGAAGTCAACCGGAAACTGACACAAGTAGCCGTGGAACTCATGGGCGCCGGACCCGACGATCGCGTACTCGACCTGTTCTGCGGCCTGGGCAACTTTTCGTTGCCGCTTGCCAGCCGTGCCGGTGAAGTGCTGGGCATCGAGCTGGACGAAAGCCTGGTCGCGTCGGGCAGCGCCAACGCAGCGGCAAACGGCGTCGCGAATGCGCATTTCATGGCCGCCGATCTGATGCAATCGGTTGACGAACTCGAATGGATGCGCCGGCCGTTTGACGGCGTGCTGATCGACCCGCCGCGATGCGGTGCGGCCGAAATCCTGCCGCTGGTCGCGGCCAGCGGCGCCCGATCGGTGGTGTACGTATCGTGTGACCCGGCGACCCTGGCGCGCGACGCCGGAATGCTGGTCAACGAGTATGGCTACCGTCTGGAAATGGCCGGTATTGCCGACATGTTTCCGCATACCGCGCACGTCGAATCGCTGGCGCTGTTTCGAAAGGATTGATGATGCGCACCGGACTGATCGTCGGTATCGAGGGGCAGACACTGGAAGCGTCATCGCGATCAGTGCTGACGCACTCTGCGGTGGTCGGCGTAATTTTGTTCTCGCGCAACTACAGCCATCCCGGGCAACTGGCCGACCTATGCGCCGGGATTCGCGAACTGCGCGATCCGCGCCTGTTGATCTGCGTGGATCAGGAAGGCGGACGCGTGCAGCGTTTCCGCGAAGGCTTCACCGCCCTGCCTCCGCTGGGCGCGCTGGGGCGCTGGTATCGCAGCCATCCGGAACGGGCACTGGATCTGGCCTACCGCCATGGTCGGGTGATGGCGGCCGAAGTGCTGGGCCACGGTGTGGATCTCAGCCTGGCGCCGGTACTCGACCTGGATCGAGGCAGCGAAGTCATCGGCGACCGCGCTTTTTCCGACGAAGCCGGGACGGTGGAAGCACTGGCAGGACATTATCTGGCCGGCATGCGCGATGCCGGCATGAAGAACTGCGCGAAACACTTTCCCGGGCACGGTTCGGTCCGAGCCGACAGCCACTGCGAAGTCGTCACCGATACGCGCAGCCGCGACGAGATTTCGGCCGATATCGCGCCGTTCGCCGGGTTGGTCGGTCAACTCGATTCGATCATGCCGGCGCATGTCCGCTATCCGTGCCTGGACGATCTTCCGGCCGGTTTCTCCGGGGTCTGGATCGGCAAGGTGTTGCGCGAGGAACTCGGATTCCGCGGTGTGGTGATCTCCGATGACCTGGACATGAGCGGGGCGGGCGTCGCCGGCAGCATACGCGATCGCCTTGGCGCGGCGGAATCGGCCGGCTGCGACCTGGCACTGGTCTGCGATCCGGAATCGGCCGCAGATCTGGTGGCCGGCATGGATTCGGCGGCCGATGACTTCGAAGCCGCACGCGCCGCCGCCGCGTCGCTTCGGGGCCGCGCGGCATTCAGTCTGATCGAGCAGCAACTGGTCGCGGAATTCCGGGCCTGGAAGAACTCTCTGAACAAACTGGCGGGAGCATAAAGTGGAAAACTGGTTTGACCGAATTGCTGGCCTGATCGGCATGAATTCGTGGACGGTACAGGCGTTCGTCGTGATCCTGGTCGCGCTTCTGGCCGACTTCGTGTTCCGGAGATTCGTCAACCGGTTGGAGAAACTGGCAGCCAGCAGCCGGCATCACTGGGACGATGCTGTCGTGTACGCCGGCAAGCGCCCGGTGTCTCTGCTGATCTACGGTCAGGGGCTGTTGATCGCCGCTCGCGTCATTCAGCCGCATACCACGGCCATCGTGTACCAGATCGAGTGGTTGCAGCTTGCGCAGCAATTGCTGCTGGTTGCGACCGCAACCTGGTTCTCGTTTCGCCTGGTCACCGGCTTCGAGGAGGCCTTTGTTCGCCACAGACGCGAGGCTAACAAGGATTTCGACATCACCACGGTCAGCGTGCTGGCGCGCATCGTGCGTATCGCGGTGGTTACCACCGGCATACTGACCGCGTTCAGCATTCTCGACATTCCGATTTCCGGCCTGCTCGCCGCCGGCGGTGTGGGCGGCATCGCGGTAGGACTGGCGGCACGCGATCTGCTGGCCAATTTCTTTGGCGGCTTTATGGTGTTCATGGATCGACCTTTCTCGGTAGGCGACTGGGTGCGTTCGCCGGACCGCGATATCGAAGGCGTGGTGGTGAAGATGGGCTGGCGCGTGACCACCATCATGAAGTTTGATCGCCGGCCGATGTACGTACCCAATGCGACGTTTACCACGATCACCGTGGAGAACCCGTCGCGCATGACCCATCGCAGGATCTTCGAGCATGTGGGGGTGCGTTACGATGATTTTGCGCAGATCAGGGCGATTGTTGATGGAATTCGGAAAATGCTGGGCGCACATGAAGATATTGCAACCGAGGAGACGATGATTGTGCACTTCAATCAGTTTGGCGCATCTTCGCTGGATATCATGGTCTATTGCTTTACCCGAACCACGCAGTGGATCGAATACCATCGCGTTCGCGAGGATGTGCTGCTGAAGATCGGTGAACTGATCGAGCACCATGGCGCCCAGATCGCGTTCCCCACGCGCACCTTGAAGATCGATTCGGTGCCCGAATTGTTGCAACCGGCCGGGGAACCGGATTCATGATGCCCAGTGGCGCCTACCGGTTGTTCGATGCCGCCGATGTTGCTGCAGCCTACGAT
This sequence comes from Wenzhouxiangellaceae bacterium, assembly GCA_040904965.1. Lineage (GTDB taxonomy): Bacteria > Pseudomonadota > Gammaproteobacteria > Xanthomonadales > Wenzhouxiangellaceae. Next base: position 11,702 of record JBBDSL010000099.1, on the reverse strand, counting down.
CAAATGGCGGTGCGCCTGAACGATGAACTTCCCGATCGTGAAGTGCTGCTGTTGCCGGTAATGACCGGCGGCATGTTTCCGGCCTGCGAACTGGCGCGGCGCATTCGCCGGCCTCAGAGAATCGAATACGTGCATGCCACCCGCTATCGCGGGGCCACGCGCGGCACGGAAATTGAATGGCTGCACTGGCCGGAATTTCCACCCGGCGAGCAAACGCTGCTGCTGATCGACGACATCTTCGACGAAGGGCATACGCTGGATGCGATACGCGCACGACTGCCCGAGCGCTTTCGCGTGGTCACGGTGGCACTGGCGCTCAAGCAGCACGAGCGCGGGCTGGATCGCGACTGGATTGATTTGCACGGACTTGTCGTTCCGGATATTTATGTATTCGGCTGCGGTATGGATTATCGCGAGAACTTTCGCGAGTTGCCCGATATCTGGGCGCTGCCGTCGAACGACTGACACGCATCCGGTGCGCCGCTGACAGGAGAAATAGCAATGAACCTTGCAATTATTGGCGGTACCGGGGCGCTGCCGTTGTTCGAATTCCGGCGCAGCGTTTCGATGACCACGCCATTCGGTGCACCCTCGGACCGTCCGCGGCAGGTCGCGGTGGGCGACGCCGAGGTATGGTTTCTGGCCCGTCACGGCGATCCGCATCGCATTCCGCCGCACAAGGTCAACTACCGCGCCAACATTCACGCGCTGCGAACACTCCGGGTCGATTCGGTGCTCGCGATCAACGCCGTGGGCGGCATTTCGGAGAAGCTGGCCGCCGGCACCCTGCTGGTGCCGGACCAGTTGATTGACTACACCTGGGGCAGGGCCCATACCTTCAGCGACGGCGGGTCCGCGCCACTGAAGCATATCGATTTCACGCGGCCGTTCGACGGGCCACTGCGCAGCGCGCTGCTTTCGGCGGCCGAACAGGCCGGGCAGGATGTGGTCGATGGCGGCTGCCATGCCGTCACCCAGGGTCCGCGGCTGGAAACCGCGGCGGAAGTCAGGCAGCTTGCGGCCGCCGGTTGCGATGTAGTCGGCATGACGGCCATGCCCGAGGCCGCGTTGGCGCGCGAGGCCGGGCTCGACTACGCCGGCCTGTGTATAGTCGCAAATCCGGGTGCCGGGCTGGAGGACGGGCCGATCACCGAGGAGGATATACATCGCGTGCTGCAAGCCGCAATGCGCCGGGTCAGGCGTGTAATCGAACGATTGGTAAGCACCGGCGATCCGTAAATCGGGGGATACTTCTGGTTGCATTAGTATGTCCCGGTTATCGCGCCGGAATTCTGCAGGCGTGTGTACGAGAATTCACATCGCATGTCCAGGATGTGATGCTCTTCGCGATAGTTGTGCTTGGCTCGCGGGCGCGAGTCCGGTACCATAGACAATCCCGTGGAACAGCGAGCGTTGGATGTCTGATTCGCTTCGATTGAATGCCTTGAATGTCAGCAGCAAGGATCTGAAAGTATTGAGATCCCTGCTGGGTCTTTCGGGTGGAAAGTCAGTTCAATCCTGGATTGTTGATTCCGAGCGCGAGGACGGCGATGCGGTGCTCGTTGATGTCGACAATCCCGATGGTGCCGCGATCTGGCCCGAAGTCAGCCAGCAGCGTCGGCCTGCGGTTGCCTTGTCCAGACGCCGCGATTTCGCCGCGCGTCTCGTATTGCACAAACCGATCCGTTCGCAACAGTTGTTGCGGGTTCTCGGCGAGCTTTTGAACACATCCGATCATCCCGAAAGTGCGGATGAATGGCCCATTCTTGCGTTAGGCGACGATGACGCCGAATTGCCGCTGGCCGAACACCTGAGGCGGCATAATTGGGATCAACCGGTGATGATCGGCGGCGACTATCTGCCTGAGCTCATCATTGATGCCGGGTCGGGGGTCTGGTACTCCAGCGCCTCGGATCGAGAGCTGGCGCGCCTGCTGCGACGCCAGTTCGCGCGTAGCGAAGCACGGCCGCTGGCCAGCCACGAACTGGTCGCACATACCGAGGGACTGGAGCAGCAGAACCTGGCCAATCTCAAATGGCGTGCCGGTCTGGCACTGCCCACCGGGGCATTGCATCCGGATCTTTCCGGCGACATGCGATTCATGCTGCCCCAGGTTCCGCTGCAGGCCTTGTCCGATACAGCCTATTCACGCCAGGCCCGGATTCTGATCCGGCAACCGGTAAGCGTCGATGAACTGTCCGAAAGCACCAAATCGGATCGCGGTGACGTCGCCGAGTTTCTCAACGCCTGTTATACCTGCGGATTCCTGTTGCTGGACTCTTCGGCCGACGGTGCCGCAAGAGCCGGATAACTTGGTGGAAATCCATGCAAAGCGTCGCGAGCGGGTGGCTGGGTGTGGCCGCCGGCGCGCAGGATCCGCAGTGTACTGATCGTGTACATGAGGAATCCGAGCACCGCCGGACGCCGCCAGGCGCCCGCGCAGAGGTTTTGATATTGGTGGAAATCCATGCAAAGCGTCGCGAGCGGGTGGCTGGGTGTGGCCGCCGGCGCGCAGGATCCGCAGTGTACTGATCGCGTACATGAGGAATCCGAGCACCGCCGGACGCCGCCAGGCGCCCGCGCAGCAGCTTTGCATGGATTTCCTAGCGGAAGTCCCTGGATTCGGACGCAAACCCCTCCAACCACCCGTCCAGCGCCTCGAACCGTGCCGCCACCACGTGCTGGCTGCCGTTGGCGTTTTGCAGCTTGCCGCATACCTTGAGCAGGCCCGCCTGCAGCACCTCGGCGCGAAAGCGTTCGACCAGCTTCGGCCAGACGATCACGTTGATGATGCCGGTTTCGTCTTCGAGTGAAAGAAAGATCACGCCCGAGGCGGTGCCCGGGCGCTGACGATGCGTGACCAGGCCGGCGGCCTGCACTGCTCGCCCGTCGGCAAGCTCGTGCAGTTGCCGTGCGCTCGATACCCGCTTGCCCAGCCGCCTGCGCAACAGCGCGATCGGGTGATGCGCCAGGCTCAACCCGGTGCTGGCGTAGTCGTCCAGCAGGTCATCGCGGGATGACGGCAACGCCAGTTGCGGCTGATGTTCGCCAATGCGACTTTCGGCCAGCAGATCGCCCTGGTAGCGTGCGGCCATTGCATCCCAGCGCGCACGCCGCCGGTGGCCGGCCAGCGCCTTCAGCGCACCCGCTTCGGTCAGCGCCTTCAGCGAGGCGCGGTCGAGCCGGGCGCGTTCGGTCAGGTCCTGGATATCGGCAAACGGCGCGTGCGCACGTGCCGCGACCAGCCGTTCGGCCGCTTCTCGGCGCAGACCCTTGACCAGGCGAAGTCCGAGGCGGATCGCGGCTTCGGGACTCGGGACCCGGGACTCGGGACTCGAGGGCAAGGCAGGTTCGGAGGAGTTTGCAGGCCATAGAGATTGGTTCTGGATCGGGGGCAATTTTCGTTCGGTTTGTACGCAGCGATCAGAAGTCCGGGACGCGTCACGCTTCTTCGAGTCCCGAGTCCCGAGTCTCGAGTCCCGGTCTTCCAGCTCACAATCCCAGCCACTGTAGCGAACGTCGGCCGGCAGCACCTTAACGCCATGACGGCGGGCATCGTTGATCAGCTGGGCCGGGGCATAGAAACCCATCGGCTGGCTGTTGAGCAGGCCGCAGGTGAACGCGGCCGGGTGATGGCATTTCATCCAGGCTGAGAAGTAGGTCAGCAGCGCGAAGCTGGCCGCGTGCGATTCGGGAAAGCCGTAATCGCCGAAGCCGCAGACCTGGCTGTAGATGCGTTCGGCGAATTCGATCTCGTAGCCGCGCGCAAGCATGCCGTTGATGAGCTTTTCGCGGAACGGTTCCAGCCCGCCGCGGCGCTTCCAGGCGGCCATGGCCCGGCGCAGCTGGTCGGCCTCGCCGGGCGTGAAGCCGGCCGCGACGATCGCGATCTGCATGACCTGTTCCTGGAAGATCGGCACGCCCAGCGTGCGTTCCAGCACCTTCTTCAGTGCATCGCCGGGATATTCGACCTTGTCCGGGTTCTCGCGCCGTTCCAGGTAGGGGTGCACCATGTCGCCCTGGATGGGGCCGGGACGGACGATTGCAACCTCGACGACCAGGTCCTGGAAGCAGCGCGGCTTCAGCCTGGGCAGCATCGCCATCTGAGCCCGCGATTCGACCTGGAATACGCCGACCGCATCGCCCGCACAGAGCATCTCGTAGGTAGCGCGATCCTCCCGCGGAATCGACGCGAGCGTCAATTCGGGGCTCGGGTCTCGGGACTCGGGACTCGAGGGCAAGGCAGGTTCGGGCGGGGTTGCAGACCATAGAGATTGGTTCTGGATCGGGGGCAACGTTCCTTCGGTTTGTACGCAGCGATCAGAAGTCCGGGACGCGTCATGCTCCTTCGAGTCCCGAGTCCTGAGTCCCGAGTCCCGAGCTACCCACTGGTTCGCCATATCCATGGCCTTCCTCAACGCCGTCAACATGCCCAGCGCCAGGCAGTCGACTTTCAGCAGGCCCAGCGATTCGAGATCGTCCTTGTCCCACTGGATGATGGTCCGGTCGGCCATCGCGGCGTTTTCGACCGGCACCAGGTGGTGCAGCGGCTCGTCGGCGATCACCATGCCGCCGACGTGCTGCGACAGGTGACGGGGAAAGCCGATCAGTTCGCGGGTCAACGCGAGCAGCTGGCGCACCGCGGCGCTTTCCGGATCGAAACCGCACTGGCGCAGGCGCTCGGGCCAGACGTCCGGGTCGTCCCACCAGGCCAGCGAGGCGGTCAGGCGATTCATGCGCTGCGGATCCAGACCGAGTGCCCGGCCGACGTTCTTGAGCGCGCTTTTGGGCCGATAGCAGATCACGGTCGCGGCCAGCGCTGCACGCGCCCGGCCGTACTTGGCGTAGATGTATTGCAGCACCTCCTCGCGGCGCTCGTGCTCGAAGTCTACGTCGATATCCGGCGGCTCGTCGCGCTCTTTGGATATGAAGCGCTCGAACAGGAGCTGCTGGTGCGCCGGGTCGACCTCGGTGATGTGCAGGCAATAGCAGACCGCCGAATTGGCCGCCGAGCCGCGGCCCTGGCACAGGATGCCGCGCGACCGGGCAAAGCGCACGATGTCGTGCACGGTCAGAAAGAACGCCTCCACCCCCATCTGCTCGATCAGGTCCAGTTCGCGCGCGACCAGCTTGCGCACCGAATCGGGCGGGCCTTCGGGAAAGCGCTTGTGCATGCCGTCGAGCGCAAGATGCCGAAGCCAGCGCGACGGCGTATAGGGTTTTGGAACGAGCTCGGCCGGATAGCGGTACTGCAACGCGCCCGGATCGAAGCTGCAGGCCTCGGCCAGGCGCAGGCTCTCGGCCAGCCAGGCGACGGGATACAGCCGGGCCAGCGTATCGAGGGGGCGCAGGTGACGTTCGCCGTTGGCCGCCAGCGCCAGGCCGCATTCGGCCAGCGGCCGGTTGAGCTCCAGCGAGCTCAGGACGTCCATCAGGGCTCTGCGCGAGCGCCGATGCATGCGCACGTCGCCGCAGGCGATACAGCGCAGGCCGTGGTTGTCGGCAAGTCGCTGCAAGACCTCGAAGAATGTCTTTTCGCCCGGGCGCAGCAGCCGGGTCGCGCCGACCCACAGCCGGCTGCCGAAGCGCACGCGCAGCCATTCTGCGTCGGCCCCGGACGGCGGGTCGCCGGGTTTCCAGATCACCAATACCCGGTCCAGGTCCTTGTCGAGGTCGCCGCGTTCGAGCCGGTACTGACCCTTGTCGGTGCGGCGGCGCGCCATGGTGATCAGACGACAGATCTGCGCGTAGGCGGCCTGGTCCGGCGCCAGCAGCACTAGGTGGAGACCGTCGCGGGTGCGTATTTCACTGCCGACGATCAGCTTGATGCCGCACTCGCGGGCGGCCTCCCAGGCGCGCACGATGCCGGCCATGGAGCATTCATCGGTGATCGCGATGGCCCGATAGCCAAGTTCCGCCGCGCGCCGCACGAGCTCTCCGGGCTGTGCCGCGGCACGCCGAAAGCTGAAGCAGGACAACGCGTGCAGTTCGGCATACGCGCACATGGACAACCCGGTACTGGTTAAATATACAGTCTATACGAAACGATGCACCGAATTCGTCCGGCGTGCAGGGTTCGGCTATACTCGCGCTGCAAATGCGCGGCAAAAGGGTCGGGCCGGTAACGCGGCCGGTGCCGGGCGTATCGCAGTTTCAAAGCATTCTCGTCTCAAAACCCAGGGAGAATCCAATGTTTGATCAATTCATCGCCCGACGTGTACCGGCCTGGCTGTTATGCAGCCTGTTGCTGGTCGTATCGACCACGCTGGCGGCCCAGTCGGCCGATTCTCAACCGGACGACGAGAGCGACGACAGCGCGAAACTGGAATCGGTCACGGTGACCTCCCAGAAGCGCGAGCAGAACCTCCAGGAAGTTCCGATCTCGGTTGCGGTGCTGGGCGGTGAGAAGCTCAATGCGCTCACGACCGGCGGGCTGGATGTGCGGCTGTTGTCTTCGCGCCTGCCCAGTCTGCAGATCGAGTCTTCATTCGGCCGTGCATTCCCGCGTTTTTACGTGCGCGGCCTCGGAAATACCGACTTTGACCTGAACGCATCGCAGCCGGTCTCGCTGGTCTACGATGGCGTGGTCCAGGAGAACCCGATCCTCAAGGGCTTTCCGATGTTCGATATCCAGCGGATCGAAAACCTGCGCGGGCCGCAGGGTACGACGTTCGGTCGCAACACCCCGGCCGGGGCGGTGATTTTCGAATCGCGCAAGCCGTCGCAGACGCCGGGCGGTTACGCACAGATCGCCTATGGTGAACACAATGCGGTGAACTTCGAGGGCGCCTTTGGGGCACCGATCAATCAGCAGTTGTCATACCGCGGTTCGGTGCTGGTTCAGCGCCGCGACGACTTCGTCAACAACGCCTTTACCGGCGAGAATGATGAGTTCGAGGGCTTCAAGGAAGTCGCGGGGCGTTTCCAGATGCTGTATGAAACCGCCAATTTCGATGCACTGGCCAATTTTCACTTCCGTTCGCTGGATGGCACCGCGCGGCTGTTTCGCGCCAACATCATCGAGCCGGGCACCAACAACCTGATCGACGACTTCAGCTTCAACAATATTGCCATCGACGGCACCAACGACCAGGATCTGGATGCCCTGGGCGGTTCCCTGACGATGAACTGGAACTTCGGCGATACCATCCTGACCTCGATCACCGGTGTCGAGCATGTCGAAATCATCAGCCGCGGCGATATCGACGGCGGTTTCGGTGCCGCTTTCGCGCCGCCGTTCGGACCGGGCTTCATTCCATTCCCGGCCGAGTCGGCCGACGGGCTGCCGGACCATATCCAGGTCACCCAGGAACTGCGCCTGTCGTCGAATACCGATTCGCGGCTCCAGTGGCAGGCCGGTCTTTATTACTTTTACGAAGACCTGACCATAGACAGCCTGAACTTCAATACGCTTGCCGGGGGCGTGCAGGACGGGTTTGCCCGCCAGGAGCAGGAAACCAACGCGATCGCGATATTCGGTTCCATTGACTATGCGTTGAGCGACCGGCTGAGCATGCGCGCCGGCCTGCGAATTTCTCACGACGACAAGGACTTCAAGGCGCAACGCACGCTTTCACCGTTTGGCGCGCCGCCGACGCCGGTGCTCACGGCCAACCCCGACGACACCGAATACAGTTGGGATCTGAGCCTGACCTACAAGGCAACCGAGGACGTAAACGTCTACACCCGTCTGGCGCGCGGATTCCGTGCGCCCAGTGTGCAGGGTCGCTTGCTGTTCGGTGACGAGATTTCGGTTGCCGATACCGAAACGCTGTTCTCGGTCGAAGCCGGCGTCAAGTCCATGCTGTTCGAGGACCGGCTGCGTGCAAATGCTTCGGTATACGCCTACGAAATCGACGACCAGCAGTTGACGGCGGTTGGCGGCCAGGCCAACTTCAATCGTTTGATCAATGCCGACACCACGGACGGTCGCGGCTTTGAGGTCGACCTGGAGGCCTTCATCAGCCAGGCGCTGACGCTGACTGCCGGTGCCAGCTATAACTTCACCGAGATCGACGATCCGGACCTTGCCATCCAGCCCTGCGGCAGCGGCTGTACCATCCTGGATCCGCCGGGTGCGGTAGCCGGGACCGTGTCCATCGACGGCAATCGTCTGCCCCAGGCACCGCGCTGGGTGGCCAATGCCACGGCGCGCTATGCGATTCCGTTCAAGGGTGGCGAATTGTTCGCATTCACCGACTGGGCATACCGTACGGAAGTCAACTTCTTCCTGTACAACTCGGTCGAGTTCACCGGCGAAACGCTGCTCGAAGGCGGCGTTCGTCTCGGTTACAACTGGGATTTCGGCAATCAGGAATTCGTGCTGTTCGGCCGCAACATCACCGACCAGGTACGGATTGTCGGCGGCATCGATTTCAACAACCTGACCGGGTTCGTCAACGAACCGCGCACCTGGGGCGCGCAGTATATCCGGCGGTTCTAGGGAACCTCTGAACTACCCTGTGCGGAGGCTGTGGGAGCCGAATCCGTCGGCGATTGGGTGAGGAACCATTCGCGGTAGGATACCGCTCCTGCGGGACTAACCGGTCAACCGGCCATCGCGGTAGTCGCGCATGGCCTGCTCGATCTGCTCGCGCGTGTTCATCACGAACGGCCCGTACTGCACCACCGGTTCGTCAAGCGGCTTGCCGGCCAGCACCAGTGCGCGGCAGCCCGATGCGCGCGCTTTGGTCACGCTGGTTTCCTAGTCGAGCGTGTTGTAGGCGAAGGCGACCGTGTTGCCCAGCGCATCGGTCTGGGTTAGTTGGTCGCGCCGGGCGTTGTAGGTGGGCGTCGTGCTGTTCAACCGCGACGCCACCGGCCGCATCACCGACATCGTCGACTCGTTGGGCCGGCGGCTGGTTCGCAACATCTACAACGAGGACGGCCGCCTGATCGCGCAGGAAGACAACGCCGGCAACCGCACCGAATTCGATCACGACCTGACCGATGAGCAATCGTTTGTCACCGATCGACTGGGTCGCACTACCTTCCTCGAATATGACGATCTAGGTCAGGGTGTTGTCGTTGGGGTCGGCGACGGTGCGGATGCCGAAGTTCTGGTCGAGTTCGAAGACGAAGCCGTCCTTGGTCGTCAGGGTGTAGCTCCTCGGGTCGGCGATGATGCTGAAGGTGGCGTTTTCGATCAGCGGATTCTGCGCGAAAACGGAAAGGAGGGAACGCAAGCAAGGATTGGAAGCCTGTTTATGCACCATTGATGGCGCGGCGACGCATAAGCTGATCAGTTTTGGCCAAAATTTGAAGAATTCTTCGACTCTCGCGCTGTTCTGATCGTGTGGACAAGGCATGTCCCAGCGTATCGTAGTCGAATTCGGCGCGATTGCCGGCCGCGTCGATTTCCGCAGTGACGCGCTCCAGGGCGTCGTATTCGGCGTGCTGCCTATCTCGAATTCATCGGCATCAGTACTCATACTCCGCAGGCTCGCGCGATTCAAGAAAATGAATCCAATCGCATACGACTTTCTTTAAGGTTTCGCGATCAATTACAGCATGCTCAGATTCAGTTGCGGGATAGATTTTTACTTGGCATCCGTCGCCACATACTCGAGCATCTTCACCCCACCACTCGAATTCCTGCTTTCCCAAGGTTTGAATTAGCTCATTCGCTTCCGTGCGTCTAATTAGCCCTACTAACAGCATACTGATGCAATCTATACCGACGCAAAAGAGGTCGGATTCCGCTCTTGCATATGCGTCATCATCCCAATATTGGAAATAGAACTTCACCTTCATCGATTATTCCCCTGACAGGAACGGCCGCGCTGTCCACAATTTACCATCGCGAACAACCATTTCTATTGGAAATCCGTTACTACTTTTCCCGATGAATGAACTCGTAGGAATTTTGCCATTATTCCTAACGATAAATTCATTGTACGCCTGCGTGATTTCGGCTTGAACTCGCGACTTTGACCAGCGATCAGGGAAAAATGTTGAAGGCTTTTTGAAGCATCTACCACCCTCACAGATTTGAACCTCGGCCCGATACGCTCCTCGCAATTTCCCCGAGCCTTGCTGAGTGATCTTAATCACTTTCCTTCCCGATGGAGTGAACCCACCAGCACGATGGTGAAAACCACCGGTTGCATCGCCGTCAAGAACATGACGCAGCCGGCTTTGCGGGATTGTTAGCGGCTGGCAGCGGTTTGCATTATGCGCCAATACCTGCTGGTCACCAACGAAATAGGAATGGTCTTTGTCTACTGTCAGGTTAAATACCGGGTCATTGGTGCTAACCTGTTCGATTTCGTTGACTACATGGCTTTCTTGGTTCGCACCGTAAATTACATCCCCGGCAGCAATCTGGCCGGCCTCGATCCAGGCCCACTCGCCATCGCGCATCGCGTAGAACGGATGCTCTGGTGTAGTTACTATGGTTTCGCCCGTATCCGTGTTCAGCAGAACCAGCTCGTGGTCTCCGCCGCGCTCGATTGTGTGAACAACCGGCTGTAGCACGACTTTTCCGGTCTCCTCGTCGAATGCCCAGACCAGGTCGCCGATGCTGATTTCCGAGATTGGAAACAGTCCAGCCTCGGTCCATATTGGTGTATCTCCATCAAAGCTGTTGCAGGCTTTACGGAACTTCCCGGATAGCATCCGCAACAGCTTGAAGCTGGCTACTCCGCCCAGGGCAGCCACGCCCAGACCGATGGCGGCGTTTCGTCCCGCATTGTCCGGGTCCAGTGCGACATTCAGGATGCTCAATCCTACATCCATTTGCAGGTTGTTTAGCGTCGAGCGAATGTCCTGCGCCACGGCAAAGGAGATCAGGCTGAAATTACCACTCGGATCGATGTTGTTGACCGGGTCGGCGCTGGCGTAGAGGTACTTGTGCAGCGTGATCGGGTCGCTGGCCACGCCCTGGAAGGCGTCCATCTGCGTGAAGCGGCCGATATTCTGGTTGTAGTACCGGGCACGCAGGTAGTACTGGTCCAGGTTGGGGTCGTACTGCTCACCGGTGAACCGGTAGTTGTTTTCGGTGAACCCGGTCTGGTTCAGGAGATCACCGAAGGCTTCGTAGTCGTAGGTGTCGGTAACGGTTTCCGCGTCATCCGTCAGCGCCCTTGTGCTGCCCAGGCCGTCGTAGTGGTAGTAGAACGGGCCCGCGGTGCTGTGCTGGCTGATCAGGTCGTCGCCGTGGGTGTAGGTAATATCGCGACTCGGGCTGAATTCCCCGATCACCTGGGCGAAGTCGCGGTTGCGGTCGACGGTGTAGTCGGTGGTCTCGCCGTCGATGGTTTGTTGGACGCGGTTGCCGTCGATATCGTAGCGATAACTGCTGCTGGTGGTGATGCCACCAACCGTGTTGCTACTGGCCACCATCCGGTTGCGATCATCGTACTGATAGGTGGTCTGGTCGCTGTCGATCTCGACGCGCAGCGTGTTGCCGTTGGCGTCGTAGAAATAGCGCTCGCCGCCGGCTTGGGTCAGCCGGTCGTTGGCGTCATAGGTGTAGGCGGTCTGCACCCCATCGATTGTACTCTGGGTGCGGTTGCCGACCAAATCATAGGTGTATTCAGCGCTGTAGTCGCCGTTGACCGGGTCGGTGATCGTTTCGGTCAGCAGGCGGTAGGCGTCGTCAAAGCTGTAGTTTGTGACTCGTCCGCTGTGCTCGGTAACGCCCAGCTGATCTTGCCCCGCTTTCTCGGACACTCAGTTAAGCCACATGCCGCAACTCGAAT
>JBBDSL010000098.1:0-24209 GCA_040904965.1 Wenzhouxiangellaceae bacterium | reverse complement strand
GCGGGACCAGGTCCCCCCGCTTTTCTTTATAGACAACCAGAAAACCCGGTTAGCCGTAGCGAATTTGAATACCCACCGCAACCAACGGCGTTGCAAGCTCTCACACGGTAGTACCGCACAATAGTGCTGCTCGTGCCAACATTGATTGTTTTCGAGAGAGTCGACCCAGTCCACAAGAGTGTTTGTGGTGAAAATGACGAGTTTGTGGAAAACCATATTTCGTATTGCGCAACGGTGCCACCGGTGGATGGAGGATCCCACGTAGTCCTGTAAGATCCATTACAGAGTCGATCGGGTACGAAGTTCGTCGGCACGCCGGGAGGGCTCGATGGCGGCGGTGTGAGATCATTGAACAGTAGCAGATTGGGAGAGCCTGTGCCGGCATTGCTGATCTTTCCGATTGTTGCGGCGTTGATGATGGCATTGTTGATTGTAGTTGGTGAAGCGGCGCTGTTCTGTTGCAAAAAACTCGCAGCCACACCTGCGACGTGCGGTGCGGCCATGGACGTTCCGGTTTCATTATGGGAATCCGAGTCGCTGTCAATCCACGTCGAAGTAATATCAGTTCCCGGTGCAAACAGATCGAGACATTCTCCAAAGTTTGAACTGACCCGACGTGCGTCTGTGTTTGTTGAGTTGCCCACTGTCAATACGCCATTTACACGGGCAGGGGAAAAGCCGCAAGCATCTCCGGAATCATTTCCTGCTGCCACGACAACTGTAATTCCAAGATTAAGCAAGTTAACGGTGGCTTGATCCATGGCGGTATCGCCCGGCCCGCGCAAACTCATGTTTACAACTGCGGGTTTGATGTGATTTTGGGCTACCCAATCTACGCCGGCAATAATCGTCGAATAAGGCGAACTGCCTGAGCATCCAAAGACCCGCGCGGGGTAAAGAAGAACATTCTTGGCTACTCCGTAGGTGGTGCTGCCAATCGTGCCTGCTACATGAGTTCCATGGCCCCAGCAATCATCAGTCCCGTTGCCGTCGTTGATTGCGGTATAGCCCGGTCTGACGCGTTCACCGAAATCGTTATGGGTCGCGCGAATTCCAGTGTCGATCACATATACGTTCACGCCTTGCCCATCATTGGTGTACGTGAAAGAATTATCCAACGGAAGGTCCCGTTGGTCGATACGGTCAAGGCCCCAGGTTACGGGCGATTGTGTAGCACTCGTGTATGCCATCTGATCCGCCTGAATATAGGAAACTGCAGGGTTTCTAGCCATTCCCTTTGCTACGCTATCATGTGCGCCGTCAAGCAGAAATCCGGTCAGGGCATGGGTGTAAACGCGTCTGACTTCGCCTCCGTAGCGCGCGCTTAGCTCAGTCCCCAGCGAATGCACCGCTTGCTCTCGAGTATCGCCCCGTCGGGCTTGCTGATGATCCAGAATCGCGTTTTCTTTGAGCACGACAATGAATTGCCCCGGGATCCGTTCAGCAGACTCCATGCCGCGGAGCAGATCTAGCTCATCGGCGGACGCAGCTCCTGTATAGGTAAAAGGGGCGGAAAGTATAAGAAGCAAGCCTAATATCCATGAGCTTGTGACATTCGAGAATCGAATTGACTGATGATGCATGATAGTTCTCCTGTACATATGGTCATCGACTGATTCCGTCAGACAAATGGCGCCAGTGCCCTCAAAAAGGACATAGGCTGATCGACGACATGGTCAAATAATCAGTTCACCGCAATGTTATGCGGGCCCTGATGCGGATACTCATTCTATGGAATATGATTGGTTTTCAAAAACCGTTATCACCACCCTGCCAATAAAGAGATGGTCCCCCAACTTGGACCCACGCTCTAAGCGTGGTTTTCTATTTAGCACGTAAGATTTGTGCGTGTCAAGCCTGGTCTGGTTTGAATAGATATCTTTATAGATCAGCTTCAAACTTGGATCCTGGTTGCAGGATAAAGATTATGAATCTCCGGTTTATTCGGGATTGTTGTCTAAATAGCGGTTTGGCCATGCGTGTCGGGTCACTTATCGGCATATGGTTCATGGTGTTGAGCTCGGATTGAAATCCGCCGATCTTAAGTGGCGCATCATATTCATGTACTGCCAGGTGAAACCGGGCCATAACGTGGTGTTGCGACCCGACCCGGCATGCAGATACCAACTCGAGCAGCCGCCCGAATTCCACACCGTGCCGGTCAGCTTGCGCTGCAGCCAGTCGTTGTAGTCCTGCTGCGCATGGTGATCGACTTCCAGCACCGGGTGACCGCTTCGATCCCGATATTCAAGCGCTTTCAGAATGAATTCCATCTGCGCTTCCAGCATCAGGATCACCGAGTTGTGCCCCAGGGCCGTATTCGGGCCCATCAGCATGAACAGGTTGGGAAACCCGTGGACGGCGACGCCGCGCCAAGCCTCTGGACCTCGCTGCCATTGCGCGCCGAGATCGGCGCCGTCGCGCCCGATGATCATGCCCGCCGGTACCGGATCGGTGGCGCGGAAGCCGGTGCCCAGAATCAGCACGTCGGCCCGGCGGCGCCGGCCCTGGACATCGACGATTTGTTCGCCGTCAATGCGTGCGATGCCGGCACTGACCAGTTCCACGTTTTCGCGCATCAGTGCCGGGTAGAAGTCGCTGGAAAGAATGACCCGCTTGCAGCCAATGTCGTAGGTCGGCTGCAGCTTGGCGCGCAGTTCGGAATCCGGGATTTGGCGGCGCAGATGTCGCCGTGCCAGCCAGCGGTGGAAGACCGCCAGCCGGGTGCTCCAGGCCAGCCCCGGCACGCGCATCTCTGAAATCAGCCAGATGCCGAAGCGCGCCATCTTCTGCAGCAGCGGCAGCCGCCGATACAGGCGGCGCCGGCGCTTGCCGATGGCCGCATCCGGGCGCGGCAGAATCCATTGCGGCGAGCGCATGTAGACGTCCAGTCGAGCCACCCGCGGCGCGATTTCGGGAACGAACTGCGCGGCCGAGGCACCGGTGCCGATCACCGCGACCCGCTTGCCCGCCAGGTCGACCGATGCATTCCATTGTTGCGAGTGAAACATCGGGCCGCTGAAGTTCTCGATGCCGTCGATATCGGGCCAGGCCGGCCGCGACAGGCCGCCCATTGCCGGGACCAGTACCTCAGCATGCCATTGTCGGCCGTGGCTGTCGGTCAATTGCCACTGGCGTGTGTCATGGTTCCAGCAGGCGCGCTCGATGCCGGTGCCAAGTTCCAGATGCCGATCGAGATCGAAGCGTTCGGCGCAGCGCGCCAGGTAGGCCTGGATCTCGGCGCGCGGGGCAAAACGGCGCATCCATTCGGGGTTGGGGGCGAACGAAAGCGAATACAGGTGCGAGGGCACATCGCACGCGCAACCGGGGTACCGATTCGCCCACCATGTTCCCCCGACACCCGTCGCCTGGTCGAAGATACGGAAGTTAGGTTCACCGCGCCGGGCGAGCCGCGCGCCCAGCCCGATGCCGCCGAAGCCGGCGCCTATGATCGCGACGCCGAGATCGCGCTGTCTGTCGAATTTCATCGCCGGTATTGTAGCGGGCATGGTGCCGGGCCCAGGCGGTTAGACGCTCCGGTGCAGGTGTAGAAAATCCTCGACCGTGCCTTGTACGTGCGCCTTCAGCGAGGCCGGCTCGCGCGGCGTTTGTACGCGGTAAAGCGTGCGCACAAGATCCAGCCCCATCAGCATGCCGAAAAACTTTTCCGCGCTGCATTGCGGATTCGGGCAGTGGAGCAATCCGGCTTCGTGGGCCTTGGCCAGCCAATCGGCCAGTCGGTCGCGGGTGGCCATAGGGCCGTGGCGAAAAATCGATTCCCGGCTGGCCTGCGGCAGGCCGGTGGATGCGCCCAGCGCGTGGATGAAACGAATATGTTCGCGGCTTAGCAGGAAGGCCGAAAAATCGCAGCCGAAGTCGATCAGGGCGTGCTTGAGGTCATCGATGCTTCCCGGCGTCATTCGGAATCGCCCGGCCAGTGATTCGGATTCGTTCAGGGCGACTGCAGCCAGCAGTTCGTCGCGATTGGCATAGCGCCGATACAGCGTTGGTTTGGCCACACCGGCCTTTCGTGCCACCGCTTCCATCGTCACCGCCTGCGGCCCGTCTTCAAACAGTAGCGCGCGGCCCGCGGCGAGAATGTCGCGATCCTTGCTCAGATCGATCGGCCTTCCGGGGCTGGTCTTCACCATTTGCTCAGTATATTCGATTACGATACGTACCCGTTCACAAATAAACCGGGTTCGGATTGATGATGCGCATGATTGTGCCGCTGCTGGTATGCGCCCTTGCGGGCTGCTCCGATGACGATGCCGCTTCCGTGCCGGACCCGGCCCGGCTGGTCATGACCAGCCCGGTGCGCACCAGCGATGCGGCCGGCGCCCGGCTCTCGGGCACGGTACGAGCCCGTTTCGAAACCCCGGTCAGCTTCCAGGTGGAAGGCCGGATTATCGATCGCCGGGTCGATGCCGGTGCTCGCGTGGCACAGGGCGATGTGCTGTTCCGGCTCGATCCGCGCGATTTCGCCGAGGCCGTTGCGGTGGCCCGCGCCGACCTTGATGCGGCAACGGCCGAGCTTGAAACGGCTGCCGCCGAGACCCGGCGCAACCGCGATCTGCTGGAGCGCGAATTCATCAGCGAGCAGGTGTTCGAGCGCGTCAAGCTGGCCGAGAACAGTGCGCGCGAGCGGCGCGACGCGGCCCGGGCGCGACTGGAGCAGGCGCAGAACCGGCTCGACTATACCGAGCTTGCGGCCAGGCGTGACGGCACGCTGATCGAAGTTACCGGCGAACCCGGCCAGGTCGTCGCTGCCGGGCAGCCGATCGGCGTGATTGCGCCGAATGACGAGACTGAAGTCGAGGTTTTTCTGCCCGAGCGCTTCGGCGTACCCGAGTCCGGGCGCATCGTCCGGGGCGAGAGCACGGTTGCCATCCTGTCGCTGCGCGAAGCCGCCGGCGCGGCCGATGCCGCGACCCGAACATGGAAGGCGCGCTATTCGGTGACCGGGGAGGATGCGTCGCTCCGGCTGGGCTCGGTGGTCAAAGTCGAACTGGACACCGGTGAAGTTGGCGGCAGTGTGCTCGAAGTGCCGGTGGGCGCAATCAACGAACGCGGTCAGGGTCCACAGGTCTGGATCATCCGTGACGGTCGGGCCGAAGCGGTTCGCGTCACGCTGATGGACGCCGACACCGAGACCGCCCGGATTCTGACCGAACTTGAACCGGGTACGCCCGTGATCGCGCTGGGCACGCACCTGCTGCAGTCAGGCATGGCCGTTCGGGCGATCGAATAGGCCGGGTCGGCGATGAGCATTCCCAACCTTTCACGCATTGCGGTGAACCAGCGCTCGGTCACGCTGTTCTTCCTGCTGCTTTCGGTGCTCGGCGGCGCCTATGCCTTCATATCGCTGGGGCGCGCCGAAGATCCCTCGTTTACGGTGCGGGTACTGGTGGTCTCGGCCGAGTGGCCGGGCGCCACCGTGCAGGAGATGCAGGACCAGGTCGTCGACCGGTTGGAAAAGCGGATACAGGAAGTCGAAAACATATACCGGATCGAAACCTCGGTACGTCCGGGCCGGGCCGATCTGCAGGTGGAGTTCCACGACCACACGTTTTCCGACAAGCTGCCCGAACTGTTCTACGAGGTGCGCAAGCGGATGTGGGACGAGCAGCCGCGCATGCCGCGGGGCGTGATCGGGCCGATCGTCAATGACGATTTTTCGGACGTGTTTTTCAGTCTGATGTCGCTGACCGCACCGGACATGCCAATGCGCGATCTCACGCGCGCGGCCGAAGATGTCCGCGACCGGCTCCAGCGCGTCGAAGGGGTGCAGAAGGCGCTGCTGCTGGGCGAACGCGAGCAGCGCGTGTTCGTCGAGTTCGATAACACCACGCTTGTCAACCTGGGTATCGCACCGCAGCAGATTTTCGATGCGATCAATGCGCACAACGCGTTGGTGCCGGCCGGCCAGGTCGATACCCAAGGCCCGCGCGTATACCTTCGGGTCGACAACGACGTCTCGGACCTGGATCAGTTGCGCGCGGTGCCGATTCGCGCCGGCGAGCGCCTGCTTCGGCTCGGTGACGTGGCAACGGTGCGTAACGGTTACGAGGACCCACCCTCGTTCATGATCCGCGCCGATGGCGACGATGCGCTGGTGCTCGGCGTGGTCATGTCGCCCAACACCAACGGTCTGGAACTGGGCGAGCGGCTTGCCGAATTTCTTGATACCGAGCGCAGCCGGCTGCCGCTGGGCATGCAGCTTGAAGTGCTGACCAACCAGGCCGACGCCATCGCGCAGGCAGTCAACCTGTTCCAGGTCAAGTTTCTGATCGCGGTGCTGGTGGTCATGGGCGTGAGCTTTATCGCCATCGGCTTGCGCGCCGGCCTGATCGTAGGCATCGCGGTGCCGGTAACGCTGGGGCTGACGTTCGTGCTGATGATGGCGGCAGGCATGAACCTCGACCGCATCACGCTCGGTGCGCTGATTATTGCTCTGGGCCTGCTGGTCGACGACGCCATTATCGCCATTGAAATGATGCTGGTGAAAATGGAAGAGGGGTTGAAGCGGGTCGATGCGGCCGCCTTCGCCTGGCGCGCCACGGCCGCGCCGATGCTGTTCGGCACCCTGGTGACCGCGGCAGGCTTCGTGCCCATAGGTTTCGCCCAATCCGGGGTCGGCGAGTACGCCGGCAACATATTCTGGGTGCTGGCGTTCGCGCTGGGGATCTCGTGGATCGTGGCGGTGACGTTCACGCCGTATCTCGGCGTTTCGCTGCTGCCCGAATCGACATCGGCGGATACCGGCGCAAAGCATTCGACGGCTTACGATACGCCGCTGTATCGTCGCCTCAGATCGGTGATCGAATGGTGCGTGCGCCGCCGGATCGTGGTAGTCGCGGCAACGCTGGGCGTGCTGCTGCTGGCGATGGCCGGCATGGCCGGGCCGGTCGCCAAGCAGTTCTTCCCCGGATCCGATCGGCCCGAGGTGCTGGTCAGCATTTTTCTGCCCCAGGGCTCTTCCATTGGCCTGACCGATCGCACCACGCGCAAGGTGGAAGCGGCGCTGGAGGACATGGAAGAGGTGCGCTCGCTCTCGGCTTATGTCGGCGCCGGCGCGCCGCGGTTCTTTATCGCTGCCAACCCCGAGCAGCCGGACCCGGCGTTCGCCAAGATTATTGCGGTCACCAAGGATGAAAAGGCGCGCGACCGCGTCATGCGGGCGCTGGACAAGCGCATTGCCGACGGTGAGTTTCCCGCAGCGCGGGTTCGGGTTGCCCGGCTCCTGTACGGCCCGCCGGTGATCTGGCCGGTGGAGTTCCGGATCATCGGCGACGATCAGTTGAAGCTGCGCGAGTTCGCCTACCGATTGCAGGAAATTATGGACCGGCACCCGAATATCGTCGATCCGCACCTTAGATGGAACGAGCGCGCGCCGGCAGTTTACCTGAACATGGATCCAGAGCGCCTGAGGCTGATTGGTCTGACACCGCGCGACGTCGCCGATCAACTCGAATATCAGAGCCACGGACTGGCCGTGGCCGAAATTCGGCAGGATGTCCGTACCGTCCAGTTGATGGTTCGCGGCATGAACGAAGACGGCCCGCTGGACCCCATGGGTCTGGAGCTCAAGACCGAAGACGGGCGCAAGGTGTCGCTGGCCCAACTCGGCGAACTGGAAATGCGCTTCGAGGAACCGGTGATCTGGCGCTACAATCGCCAGCCGTTCATCGCCGTGCAGGCCGATATCGCCGATGCCCAGGCCAACGATGTAACCAACGAACTATGGGCGGACACGGCCGGGCTCAGGGCCTCCTTGCCCGATGGCTACCGCATCGATATCGGCGGGTCGATGGAGCAGTCGGACAAGGCCGACGCATCGATCCAGAAGCTGATGCCGCTGATGGTGGCGTTGATGCTGATCTTTATCATGCTGCAGATGCGTTCATTCTCGGGTACGTTCATGGTCGTGGCCACCGCGCCGCTGGGCCTGATCGGCGCGGTGCTGGCACTGCTGATATTCGGCCAACCGTTCGGATTCGTCGCGCTGCTGGGGCTGATCGGCCTGGCCGGCATCCTGATGCGCAACACGCTGATCCTCACCCAGCAGGTCTCGGACAACCTGGCCGCGGGCCAGGCACCGTTCGAGGCGATCGTCGAGGCCGCCGTGCGACGCGCCCGCCCGGTGGTGCTGACCGCACTGGCCGCCGCCCTGGCGTTCGTGCCGCTCACACTGGACAGCTTCTGGGGCCCGCTGGCCTACGTTCTGATCGGCGGGGTTCTGGTGGGCACAGCGATCACTTTGCTGTTCGTCCCGGCGCTGTACGCACTGTGGATGCGGCCGTCGCGGGATTGATCGCACCGTAGTAGCCACCGTAGTGGACAGGCACAAAAACATTTTTTGCCGCGGATTGACGCAGATAAAGGTAGATAAAGGTAGATAAAGGCAGTTCTGTAGCGCGGATCAGTCTCCGGAGTTGGCGGCGGGACAGGGTGCCAGGTTTCATCGTGGCTTACGGAGTGTGATCGCCTCGGCGTACCGGGTACACTTGTGCCATGAGTCGCAAGCCAATTTTCCGCTCGCGGAAATCCCGGACCTGGCGCCGAATCAGAATCGGCGCCACCGTGCTTCTGCTTGCCTGGGTCGGGATGGCGCTATGGCACAGCTTCAAGCCGCTACCCGAGGGTTTGAGCGCCCAAATGCCGTTGCGCCCGGCCGCCGGGCTCCGGTTTCTGGCCGACTATTCGTACACCGATGCGCGCGGTCAGCGACAAATCGAGCAGCGCATCTTCGATCGCATGCTCGAGCTGATCGAACAAGCCGAACGCGTGATCGTGCTCGACATGTTTCTGTTCAACCACTTTGCCGGCGACCCGGACGGACCGGACATGCGGCCGCTATCGGCCGAGGTCGCCGACGCCCTGATCGAGCGCAAGCGTGCGGCGCCGGGTTTGCGCGTCATTCTGCTCACCGATCCGATCAACCAGTTCTACGGCAGTCTGGATCTTGAACTGTTCGAGCGGCTGCGCGCCGGTGATGTTGAAGTGGTGATTACCGAACTGAAGAAACTGCGCGCCTCCAATCCGGCCTGGTCGGCGAGCTGGCGGATATGTTGCCAGTGGTTTGGCCGGTCCAGCAACGGCGGCTGGCTGCCCAACCCGGTTGGCACCGACGATGTCACGCTCAGAAGCGTGCTGGAACTGCTCAACTTCAAGGCCAACCACCGCAAGACCCTGATTGTCGACAGCGACGCGGGCTGGACCGGGATGGTCACCTCGGGCAACGCCCACGACGCATCCAGCGCGCATAGCAATATTGCCATCGAATTCTCCGGACCGGCGGCACTGGACCTGCTGGCCACCGAAGCCGCGGTGGCCGCGTTCTCGGCGCCGGAGCTCGGATGGCCACAAATCGAACCGCCCGGCGACCAAAGCGGCGCTGCTGCCGCGACGCGCATCCAGGTCCTCACAGAATCCGAAATCCGCGACGCCGTACTGGCGGCTTTGGACAGGGCCGGGCAGGGCGACCGGATCGACCTGGCCATGTTCTACCTGTCGCACCGGGCAATTGTTGACGAATTGACCGAAGCGCATCGCCGCGGTGCCGAACTGCGCGTGCTTCTGGACCCGAACGAGGACGCGTTCGGGCGCAAAAAGGACGGCATCCCCAACCGCTCGGTCGCCGCCGAGCTTGCAGATGCCGGCATCGAGGTGCGCTGGTGCAACACCACCGGCGAACAATGCCACGACAAGCTTATCGCCATCCGCTACGGCGACCAGCGCGCCGAACTGATTGCCGGTTCATCCAACTTCACCCGGCGAAATCTCGACGACCTCAACCTGGAAACCGACGTGCGCATCGTCGCAGCAGCCGACGCACCGGTCATCACCGACTTCGTCGCCTACTTCGACCGCCGCTGGCACAACCGGCCCGGCGAAACCTACAGCCTGTCCTACGACGCATTCGCAAACGACGGCTGGTTCCGGTACTGGCAATACCGGTTCATGGAATTTACCGGCCTGTCGACCTTCTGATCACATCTTTGTAGGAGCGGTATTCGACCGCGAAAAAATCCAGCAGCCAATCACCGAAGGGTTCGGGTCCTGTTGAAAAGCCAGCCGCGGATGAGCGCGGATGAACACGGATTAATAATGCGGTCGCAGGAGCGGTATCCGACCGCGATCAATCCAGAATCATCGCCGACGGATTCGGCTCCAGCAACATTCCACCGTCATCCCGGAAACGGCGCGCGCAACCCCCACACTTCTAGTCATCCCGGAAACGACGCGCGTAGCCCCTGTCATCCCGGAAACGACGCGCGCAGCCCCCACCCTTCTAGTCATCCCGGAAACGACGCGCGTAGCGCGGCGTTATCCGGGATCCCGAGAATTCACCCGAATACAGGACCGTGCCCGCGTCTCGAGATTCCGGCTCGCTCGTGTCCGGCAAACGGACCGGCATACGCTATGCCGGGCACCTTTCCAGCATCGGAATGAATGACGTGTAGAATTTCTGAATGGATTTTCAACTGACCACCCGCGACATGAAAAAGGCGCTGGACGAGCTCGCCGGTCGCGACCGGCATATCGCGGCAGGGCTCGAACTCGTCGGCTACCCGTCCGAGCGGCGCCGGGGCAGTCCGAGCTACGAGCACCTGATGCGTATCATTGCCGGCCAGCAATTATCGGTCAAGGCCGCCGCCACGATCTTTTCGCGGGTTGAACAGGCGATGGCGGGGGAATTCCGGCCCGAGCGCTTCCTCGAAAGAAGCGATGAGGAGTGGCGCGCCGCCGGTTTTTCGCGCCAGAAGATCGGCTACGCGCGCGGCCTGTCCGAGGCCGTACGCGAAGGCCGGCTCGACCCGGCGGCGCTGGCCGAACTGCCGGACGAGGAAGTCATCGAGAAAATCACGGCGCTGAAGGGGTTCGGGCGCTGGAGCGCGGAAATGTTTCTGCTGTTCTCGCTCGGCCGTCCCGATGTGTGGCCGGTCGACGATCTGGGCATCCAGGCCGGCCTGCACAAATTGAAGAATATGCGCGCCCGGCCCAACCGCGAAAAAACCGAACGCATTGCCCGGCCGTGGCGCCCGTGGCGAGGCGCGGCGGCCGTGTTCATCTGGCACTACCACTCGAATGCGCCCATGTAATCGAACCATGCCGCGGCCGGGCGCCGTGCCTGGATCTTCGCACGGTCAATCAAGAACTCCACCTTTTCCAATTCCGATTTTGTGCCTCTCCCCATGCCTTGTCCGATCAAATTCAACCTGAATCGCCGACGGATTCGGCTCCTACAGCGGACCTTGACCCGCTTGCCGTAGGAGCGGTATCCGACCGCGACCAGATCAGGGGGGCTGGCCGCGTGTATAACCAACTGTATCCAGACCCGATTTTCATAAATTGTAAATACAAATTACAATTTATGCATGCCACGCCCCCGAAAATTCCGTTCGATACGTCCATATATGTCCGCGTCATTGCGAGGGGTGACCCCGTGATCCGCGTGCGCTGACAGGGTCAGAATATGGACTTGACAGCATATGGCCTGGCATGCATAATTCCTACATGCGGTGGGAAGTAAGGCTTGCTAATGAGTTCGAGCCGGAGTTCGACGAGCTGCCCGAGATGGTTCAGGATGAACTGCTCGCCAAGGCTAGGCTTCTGGAAACATTCGGGCCTGACCTAGGCCGGCCACATGCCGACACGCTGAATGACTCCAGGCACGCGAACATGAAGGAATTGCGTTTCGCGGCAAGTGATGGTGTGTGGAGAGTGGCCTTTGCCTTCGATCCCGACCGGAACGCGATTCTTCTCGTGGCTGCTGACAAGGCTGGTGTCAAGAAGCGCCGATTCTATCGGCGCCTTCTGGCACTGGCGGATAAGCGGTTTGATAACCACCTGAGCCGGATGAAACGAGAATGACGCGTACATTGACGGAAAAACTTGAGTCTTTGCCGGACGATCGGCGCAAGCGAATCGAAGCGCGTGCCGAAGAGTTGATTGAACAGGAATTGACCTTGCGCGAACTGCGCAAGGCGCTGGAGATGACACAGACCGCCCTGGCCGAGCGACTCAATATTGGCCAGGATACCGTCTCCCGGCTCGAGCGACGTACGGATATGTTGCTGAGCACGCTACATGATTACGTGCAAGGTCTTGGCGGACGACTCGAGCTTAATGTGGAGTTTCCGGGGCACAGGAAGGTCCGACTCAAGACCCTGCACGAGCCGAATGAAAACAACAACGAAGCAGCCTGATGCGCACTCATCATCGCCGGCTACTATTCAACCTTAGACGATAGGCCGGTAACGCGCGTTGCACGACCTGATCAGCCGGTTTCCCTGCGGCGGTTTCCCGGTTTCGTGGGTTCATGCAAGAAACAAAACCTGACCCGCCGGGCTTGCTCCACCTCCTCCGTCGTCCCGGACGGTCCCCGAATAAGGTCCGGAGCAGGCTCTGGCCGATCCGGCATCTCGCCCGGCCAAGTCCTCCTCATGCGCTAGTCTCAGACGCGTGGACATAGCTAGGTTGTCAATTGACAACCGAAAGAATTGGCGCTAGAGTACGGGAAACCCGTTGGCGAGATCACGTCATCCAGACAAGCATATCGAAGCCGCCTTGCGGCATGCCGAACACGCCGGCTGGCGAGTTGAACCCGCTCGGGGACACGCCTGGGGCCGCCTTTACTGCCCTTGGAACAGCCACGAATGCCGTTGCGGCGAGTTTTGTGTGGTCTCGGTATGGTCGACGCCGCGCAACGCGCAGGCGCATGCCCGACAAATTCTGCGCGTGGTCGACCGTTGCGTGATGATCAAAAGGAAATAGCGATGGAACGCATCTACCAATTCACCCTGAAGTTCGCCGTACCGGTTCGAACCACCGAGCCGGACGATTGGATCGACGGGTTGGCCGAAACTGGCTGCGACGACGCACTGGTTGGAACCGGCACGCCGGGACGGCTCGCGCTGGAATTCGATCGAACCGCCTCCGATGCCGATTCTGCAATGCGAAGCGCCGTCGCGGATGTCCAGCGCGCCATTCCCGAAGCGAGGCTGATCGAGGCAGGCCCGGACTATGTCGGACTCACGGAAATCGCCGAGTTCCTGGACATCTCGCGCCAGGCCATGCGGAAGATTATGGCAAAAAACATCGAGGCGTTTCCGCTTCCGGTACACCAGGGCAATCCCTCGATCTGGCATCTCAAGGACGTGCTTGAATGGATGAGGGAGCGGCAGGGCAGGAAAATCGATGCGGCAACCGAGGAAGTTTCGGTGGTCGCCTACAGGGTGAACTCGAATCGGCGAGCCGTGGCGGCTTGAAGGGCCGGAGTGCGTAATGGTGCTCCATGGTCGCCTGGATTGGAGGCGGATTCGCCAAAGCGAGAGTGGGACCGTGTCGGGATTGAAAATGGCTCATTCAGCCATGTGTATGCTATATTACATCAATAGTATGATAATTGGAGGCCTCATGACGACCGTTCGAAAGACCGTTACTGTGACTGACGCTCAGGACGACTGGATCAAGGCGCAAGTCGCCAATGGCGACTTCACGAACGACAGCGAGTATTTCCGGGACCTTATTCGTCGCGATCAGGAAAAGGAACGCGCACTGAAGGCCGCCATTGAGGAAGGGCTCGCCAGCGGCCCGAGCGTTCGCAGCGTTGATGACATCTGGGCGGAGGCCGAAGCACGCTATATGGCGTCAAATGGCTGAGTACCGCCTCTCCCGGCGGGCGGCGATGGATCTTGAAGCCATCGCGGAGTTCACGATCAACCGGTTCGGAATTGGACAAGCACGGCAGTATCGAGACGAGTTGAAGGCCTGCTTCGAGAATCTTGCCGAAAATTCCGCTATGGGCCGGCGAGTTGAGCAACTCGCGAAAGGCCTGCGTCGCTTTGAGCACGGTTCGCACATCGTCTTCTATGTGCCGGTTGACGATGGTGTGCTCGTGGTTCGCGTGCTCCACTACCGCATGGATGCACGCCGACACCTGTGACGAGACAATGCAGTCTTGGTTCATGCAACAGATGGGTCGAGCAGGGCTTCAATGTGATCGCCGACGACCGGAAGCGCGTCGACCGACATGCTTCGCAGTGCCTTGCGAAAAGCGCGAATGTCGATTTCGAAAGCAGATCGCCGAAGCATGGTCTTGATCGCGATTTCCCATAGGCTTGCCGTGCTGCAGAACAGTGCATTGGACGGGTCTTCCAGTTCTTCCCGGACCGAATTCGGCAAGCGCTGGCTGTTGCCGACTGCCCACAGAAGCAGGTGCATGTCGAGCAGGATACGCATCAGCGCGAGCCGTAAAAGGACTCAATGACCTCTTCGCCCGCCTTATTCACCACCCGTTCGTCGCGAGGCGTCGACAGGTCTTGCAGATGGGGCGTTTCACGACCGAGCGCACCGGAAACGCACTCGCCTGTGCGGTGAGGATGCGCGACCGAGTGAAACGCCCCAGGTGCGGGGCCGGGCGGCGTCGCAGTAGAAGGGGTGGTGAATAAGGTGGGCTTAGGGAAGCGGCGCGTTGAAGTCGTCTGGAACGCTGATCTGCCCATCCAGGATTCCGATGCGGCGCTTGCCCCAGTTGCGGCGCCCGGCGCATGGCCGATGGTGCCGCCTACCGGGCGATTGTTGCACACCTGATCAAGCAGGCCGGGTACACGCAGCAATCGGCCCGCACCGGCTATACGCGGATACGGGTGGATATCTGCCAATAGGGAATTTATGCTTCCTGTACACTCTTTGCAGGAGGATTTGATGACAAAACTGGAAAGAGTTGCCGCGATTGCTCTCGCGGTGTTCATTCTCACTATCGCGCCACCTGCGGCGTCTGTCGTTAGCCTCGAGCGCGAGGCCATGCATGCCGACATCGACTTCGTAGTCGACAAGATTGTCCTGGCTCATCCGGGTTTCCATGCAGCTTCTGAGAGATCGAGGCAGTTTCGGCAGCAGGCCGATGCGCTCAAGCGCTCCATGGAAGAACCCATGAGCCGTCCGCGCTTTTATGCCCGCCTGGCGACCCTGATCAATACACTGCGCGACGGGCATACGGAAATGCTATGGCCCTCGGCGGACGTGATGGCTTATCTGGAAGACGGCGGCCTGATCTTCCCCGTCGATATCGAAGTGCTCGAGGGCAAGCTGTATGTGGGTCGGAACTACAGGCAGGAGGATGCAACGTTGCCCAGGGGCGCGAGACTGCTCAGCATCAACGGCGTACCGGCCGATGAGTTCCTGGACGAGATCTTGTCTTTGGTCCCGAGCGCCACTCCGGGCTGGCGTGAACGGCGCCTGAGCGGGCAAAACGACTTGGCGAAGGCGCTCATCTGGGCCCGGTATGGCTGGCAGGGACCATTCCGGATTCGCTACTCTCACAAGGATCGTTCCCGGGAAATCCGATTGCCCGGAATTACCCGGTCCGATATGAAGGCGCAGCGCGAGGAGCGTCCGGATGAACCGCCGATTGTCTACGATCGGCTCGAGGAGACGATCGGGTCGCTGCGCGTCAGATCGTTCGCGCTGGAGGAAAAGGCGTTCGAGAAGGTGCTCGATCGCGCGCTTCAATCGCTTCGGAAACACGGTCCGGAATCGTTGATCGTTGATGTGCGGGACAATCCGGGCGGCGACAGCGCGAATGCGGAAGTCCTGCTGAGTGCATTCATCGAGCAACCCGTGTCCCTGAATCGCGCCGTAAGCGTTCGGGCCAGTGCGGACTTCAAGGCACAGATGAAAGAGCGTATACCGGGCTTTGTTCGCTGGCTGCCCGTTCAGCACCTGGACCGGGAAGGGCACCGCATCTGGTCGGCCGACGAGGGGGACATGGTCGCCATCGATGAGCCGCCGGTCGAGCCCCGAAGGGCCTCAAGGCGTTACCGGGGCCGAGTGTATGTTCTGACCAACGGGGGCACGTTTTCCACCGCCTCGATGTTCGCTGCGGCCATCAAACGACACGAGCTGGGAACCCTGGTCGGGCAAGCAAGCGGGGGTTCGGCGACGACGATGCTGGCGCATCCACTCCGCTTCACGCTGCCTAATAGTGAACTCGTGCTTCAAGTGTCTTCCATGCGATTCCACGTCGATGGACAGGTTGCAGCGCAGCCGCCAGGAGGCGTCGTGCCCGATGTTCATGTGCGCCGCACCTTGCCGGCCATTCTGAGCGACACCGACAGCACTCTTGAGGCTGCGGTCAACCACGCCCGCGAGGCGTCGGGCGGCCCCCGATCCGGCGTTGCCGATGGAAAGAACTCATCAATCGCCGACGGAATCGGCTTCTACAGCGGGCCTTGACCCGCTTGCCGTAGGAGCGGTATCCGACCGCGATTTATTTCAGGCCCTGATCCAATCGCCGACGGATTCGGCTCCTACAACAAAACTGTTCTCATACATCGGCGAATTGGCCGGCGTCGCCGATCCAGCGTTCGATCAGTACGTCGGCCTGGGCGTGGGTGAGGTTGGCGACCAGGCCGGGCACTTTTTCGACCAGCGCCACGTCGCGGGCCAGATCGGCGATGCGGAAGCGCAGCATGCCGGTCTGGCGGGTGCCGAGCACTTCGCCCGGGCCCCGCAGTTCCAGGTCGCGTTCGGCGATCCGGAAGCCGTCGGTGGTTTCGCGCATGACCTTGAGCCGTTCGCGCGCAAGCTGCCCCAGCGGGGTTTTGTACATCAGCAGACAGGCCGACTTGTCGCTGCCGCGGCCGACCCGCCCCCGAAGCTGGTGCAGTTGCGATAGCCCCAGCCGTTCGGCGTTCTCGATGATCATCAGGCTGGCGTTGGGCACGTCCACGCCGACTTCGATGACCGTTGTGGCGACCAGCAGCCGGATTTCGCCGGCCTTGAACGCATCCATGACGGCCTGTTTTTCGGCCGGCTTCATCCGGCCGTGGATCAGGCCGATGCGAAACCCGGGCAGTTGCCGCTCCAGCTCGGCGGCGGTGGTTTCTGCCGCTTCGGCTTCGAGCACGTCGGATTCCTCGATCAGCGGGCAGACCCAGTAGGCCTGGCGGCCGTCGGCAAGCGCGACGCGGATGCGTTCGATGACTTCGGGCCGGCGTTCGCCGTCGATCACGGCCGTGGTCACCGGCTTGCGCCCGGGCGGCAGTTCGTCGATGACCGAAACCTCCAGCCCGGCGTAGGCGGTCATCGCCAGTGTGCGCGGAATAGGGGTTGCAGTCATGACCAACTGGTGCGGGATGCGCTGGGCCTCGCTGCCTTTGGCCGCAAGCGCCAGGCGCTGGTGCACGCCGAAGCGATGTTGCTCGTCGACGATCACCAGCCGCAGCCGGGCGAATTCCACGCCTTCCTGGAACAATGCATGGGTGCCGATCGCCAGCGGTGCGCCGGCGGCGAGGTGTTCCAGTGCTTCGCGGCGCTTTTTTCCAGTCACCTTGCCGGCCAGCCAGACCGGCGCGATGCCCAGCGGCTCGAACCAGTCGCGGAAGTTTTGCAGGTGCTGCTCGGCCAGAATCTCGGTCGGCGCGATAATCGCGACCTGGGCGCCTGCGCCGATGGCCTGGGCGGCCGCGGCCGCGGCCACCAGCGTCTTGCCGGAACCCACATCGCCTTGCAGCAGCCGGCGCATCGGTCGCGTGCCGCGCAGGTCGCTGCCGATCTCGGCCATTACCCGCCGCTGCGCGCCGGTGGGTTCGAACGGAAATTCGGCCAGCATGCGATCGATCATGCCGCCGGTATCTTCCAGCGCTTCGGCGTGCTGGCGCGCCCGGGCCCGGTTCAGACGGGCTAGCGCCAGGTGGTGGGCGGCCAGTTCCTCCAGCGCAAGACGCTGTACCGCGGGGTGTTCACCTTCAATCAAGGCATCGGGATCAATTTGCGGCGCGGGCTGGTGGATGGTGCGCAGCGCGGCTTTCAGATCGGGCAGGCCCGGCGGGCGGCCCAGTACGTCATCCAGTGCCATTCGGCCTTCAAGGGTGCGTTGCACGGTGCCCAGCACCATGGCCGACAGGCGCTGCTGGCCCAGCCCGGCGGTGGTCGGGTAGACCGGGCTGAGGTGGTCGGGCAGCGGCGGCTCGGCGCCGTCGCCCACAATGCGGCACTGCGGATGCGCCATTTCGAAGCCCTCGGGGCCGAAGCGAACCTCGCCGAAGCAGCGCAGCCGGTTGCCGACCGCGAACTGACGCCGCTGGCTGGGGTAGAAGTTGAAAAACCGCAGCACGAGCTGTCCGTGGTCGTCCTCGATCACCACCAGCAGGCTGCGCCGGCGACCCTGGCGAACCTCCTGGTGGGTGACGCGCCCCTGAATCTGTGCCGTGGTCGACGGCCGGACGTGGTTGATGGGCGTGATCCGGGTCCGGTCTTCGTAGCGCAGCGGACGGTGCAGCAGCAGGCCGGTTTCGTCGACGATACCGAGGGCCTTGAACTTCGATGCCACCGCCGGGCCGACCCCGTCGAGCTCGTCGATGCGTCTGGCGGCGGTCGTCTGGTCTGGTTTCGCGCCCATCGTATCCGTTCTGGTTTGGTCTGAATCGTCCCCGGAGTTCCGTCCGCGCGGCGCGACGGAATCGTTCAACACGGCGTCAAGGATAGCCGCAAAGCGCTGGCGCGGGGTGGTCGTTCGGCGCGCGCCGGGGTGGCCGCAGGCGCAATCAGTTACTATTCCCGATTCACTTGCGAACGGACTGAAAATGATCCACAGCATGACGGCCTATGCCAGCCGCAGCGACGCCGCGACGGCCGGCCAGCTTGCCTGGAAACTCAAGAGCGTCAACCAGCGCTATCTCGATCTGTCGCTGCGCCTGCCCGAGGAGTTCCGGTCGCTGGAGCCGGATATCCGTGAGCGCTTCAAGCAGCGTTTCAGCCGCGGCAAGATCGAGATCAATCTCCGCTACCAGCCCGATCCGGCGGCCGAGGCGGCAACGCTGGAACTCAACGAGCCGCTGGCGCGGTCGCTGCTGCAACGGCTGGAGCAGTTGCAGAGCCTGGCCGGCAGCACGTCCGAGCAGGATCTTTCCCGGCTGCTTTCATGGCCCGGCATGATCCTGGAACAGCGCCCGGATTTCGACGCCGAGCGCGTCCGCGCGCTGGAATTGCTCGATCGCTGCATCGAGGACCTGGCCGCCGCGCGCGCCCAGGAGGGCCGGGCGATTGCCGCGATGCTGGAACCGCGCCTGCAAGGCGTGCTGGAGCAGGTCGCCCATGTGCGCGAACACCTGCCGGCGGTGCGCGAGGCCTTGAAAGCGCGCTTTGACGAACGCCTGGCCGGCTTGAGCGAGGACGTTGAGCCGGGCCGCCTGGAACAGGAGATCGTGCTGCAGCTCACGCGCATGGATGTCGACGAGGAGCTGGATCGTCTGGACGCGCACGTGGCCGAAATCCGGCGCGTGATTGAACTTGACGAGCCGGTCGGCCGCCGGCTGGATTTCCTGATGCAGGAGCTCAACCGCGAGGCCAATACGCTGGGCTCGAAGTCGGTGGCCGCCGAAACCACCGGCGTGGCCGTGGAGCTTAAGGTGCTGATCGAGCAGATGCGCGAGCAGATCCAGAATGTCGAGTAGAGCCCGCTTTATGCACCTCCCGCGCTACTGCGCCTCGCGACGAACGGGGGGTGAATAATGCGGGTTGAGGACGGAAATCACGACAGCGTGCAGGGCGAGCTGTACGTGATTGCCGCGCCCAGCGGCGCCGGCAAGACCAGCCTGATCAACAGCGCCCTGGCCGAGTTCCCGTCGCTTGCGTTTTCGGTATCCGATACCACGCGTGCGGCGCGGCGCGGCGAGGTCGACGGCGAGCACTACCATTTCATCGATCGCGCGACCTTCGATCAGCGCGTCCGGCAGGGCCGGTACCTGGAGCATGCCGACGTGTTTGGCAACGGTTACGGCACCGACCGCGCCCAGGTCGAGGCGCTGTGGCGCGACGGCAGGGACGTGCTGCTGGAAATCGATGTCCAGGGGGCCGCCCAGGTGCGCGACAGCCATCGGCAGGCCTGCCAGATCTTCATCCTGCCGCCGTCGCTGGATGTGCTGAAAAAGCGCCTGATCGCCCGCGGCACCGACCAGCCCGACGTGATCGCCCGCCGGCTGGGCGAGGCGCAGCGCGAGATGTCGGCTTGCCTGGAATTCGACTGGATTATCGTCAACGACCGGTTCGAACAGGCGCGCGAGCAGTTGATGGCCATCATCCGGGCCTGGCCGATGCGGCGGGCGCGCCAGGAGATGCGGCAGAAAACCCGACTGGCAGAATTGCTGGGGTAAAACACAATTCCACATTCGTTCCAGTGGCTTTCGGTGCCAATCGGCGTTATACTTAAAGGCTTGTTTGAATTGAACTGGCATAACGAATTGCAGGAGTCGAAATGGCCCGCGTTACCGTAGAAGATTGCATCGACGTTGAACCGAACCGGTTCAACCTGATCGTGATGGCCGCCCAGCGCGCCCGTCAGATTGCCAACGGCTCGGAACCGCTGGTGGACGAAGAAACCGACAAGCCCACGGTGCTCGCGCTGCGCGAGATCGCCGAGGGCCAGATCGACGCCGACAACATCCGGACCTACCAGGCCGAGCTTGATGCCCGGCTGGCCGCGATGCAGGCTGAACTGCCCCCGCCGCCGCCGGACGAAGACTAGCCCGAAGATTGTATAAATTCGCGTGATGATCGCGCAGGATATTGTTTGCACATGGGATTTTCCAAAGGAGCGGCGTAGGCACGCATACGGCCGACTGAGGAAAAAACCATGTGGGAACAATAGACCAGCGAGGGCGCGCGCAATTTATGCAATCTTCGGGCTCGAAACCACCGAGAAGCTACTGTGCGTGCGCCTGACGGCGTCCGGCGGTGCTCGAAATCCTCATGTACTGACATGTACACTGCGGTTCCTGCGCTCCGGCGGCCACCCCCGGATCAGGTCCGGGGCAGGCTACGCACCCGCTCGCTACGCTTCTCAGTGGTTCCAGGTGTATAGCCGTTTCGTCATATGAGTTATCCGGGCCCCGTTCGCGAACTCAGGCGGCTGCTCAACACCTATCTTGAGCCCGAACAGGTCGCCACGGCCCTGCACGCCTTCGAGGTCGGCGAACAGGCCCACCGCGGCCAGACCCGGCAGTCCGGCGAGGACTACATCCTGCACCCCGTCGCAGTCGCCTCGATTCTGGCCGGCATGCGCATGGATCACCAGACCATCACTGCGGCCATTCTCCACGACACGGTGGAAGACACCGAAATTTCGGTCGATGAACTGAAGCACGAATTCGGCGAGCAGGTCGCGCGCCTGGTCGACGGGGTTACCAAGCTCGACAAGATGAAGTTCCGCACCCGCCAGGAGGCCGATGCGGAGAGCTTCCGCAAACTCCTTCTGGCCATGAGCCGCGACCTGCGGGTGATCTTCATCAAGCTGGCCGACCGGCTGCACAACATGCGGACAATCCAGGCCATGTCGGCCGAGGCGCGCCGGCGGATCTCCAACGAAACGCTGGAAATCTACGCGCCCATCGCCGACCGGCTGGGCATGAACACGCTCAAAAATGAGCTCGAGGAGCTGGGTTTCGCCAACCTCTACCCGAACCGTTATCGGGTCATCGAGCGGCGCGCCCGTTCGGTTGCCAGGAACCGCAAGGAAATCCTCGACTCGGTCAGCGAGGCGCTGAAGAAACGGTTCAACGAAGCTGGAATTCCGTGCCGCGTGGAAGGTCGCGAGAAGAGCATCTACAGCGTTTACCTGAAGATGCGCGACAAGTCGCTGTCGTTCAATGAAGTCTACGACCTGTACGCCTTTCGCATCATTACCCAGGCGGAGTCGCACTGCTACCAGGCCCTGGGCGTGGTCCACAGCCTGTACAAGCCGCGTCCCGGCAGCTTCAAGGATTACATCGCGCTGCCCAAGCCCAACGGCTACCAGTCGCTGCACACGGTGCTGACTTCGCCCTACAACGTGCCGATCGAAATCCAGATCCGCACCGAGGAGATGGATATGGTGGCCGAGAAGGGCGCCGCCGCGCACTGGCTGTACAAAGCCGCCCCGCCCGACGGAAGCACGGCCGTGCGCGCGCGCGAATGGCTGCTGAAGCTGGTCGAATCGCAGGGCCGGGCGCGCGATTCGATGGACTTCATCGATACTGCCAAGGCAGAGCTATTCCCCGACGAAGTCTTCGTGTTCACGCCCAGGGGCAAGATCGTCGATCTCAAGGCGCAGTCTTCGGCGCTGGATTTTGCCTATGCCATTCATACCGATGTCGGCAACCACGCGCGCCGGGCCATCATCGACCACAAACCTGCGCCTTTGGGTACACGGCTGGAAAACGGCCAGACCGTGCTGATCGAAACCGACGAGGCCGTCATGCCGCGTCCGGAATGGCTGGAGAACGTGGTCACGGCCAAGGCCCGGACTGCCATACGGTCACATCTGAAGAACCTCGAGCAGGCCGACTCCGTGGCCATCGGCCACCGCTTGCTGGACCAGGCGCTGGTACGGCGCGACAGTTCGCTGGACACGATTTCCCAGCGCAAGCTCGATCGCTACATCAAGAAAGCCGGACTGGAGCGGCTGGAAGACCTGCTCGCGCGCATCGCCCGGGGCGAGCTGCTGGCGGCCACAGTGGCCCAGAAACTGTTGCCCATCACCCAGCGCCGTTCCGGTGAAAAGGTCGGCGGCGATACCTTCACGGTCGGCAGCAACGAGGGCAGCACGATCAGCTACGGCAACTGCTGTCATCCGATACCCGGCGACCGCATTACCGGCTACCTCTCGACCGGCCGCGGCATCATCGTCCACCGCGACAACTGCCCCAACGTGCCGGCGTTACGGCGCGAACATCCCGAACGCTGCCTGGATGTTTCGTGGGAGCCGGTGCCGCGCGGCACCTTCAGCGTGTTGCTCAAGGTCATCACGGTCAACGGGCCGGGCGTGCTGGCATCGGTGTCGTCGTCCATCGGCCAGGCCCAGGCCAACATCGAGCGCGTCGAGCAACGCGAGTCCACCAGCGACACCGCCGAGCTGTACTTCCTTGTCGGGCTTCGAAATCGCACCCAGCTGGCGCGGGTGTTGACCCGCCTGAGGCGGAATCCGAAGGTGTTTCGGGTCAGCCGAGAACTAGGTTGAAAAACGCTGCCAGACGACCTGACGCGGGCGCTGGCGGCGCCCGGCGGTGCGCACCGACCCCGTCACCCGGTGGGTCGCATTCAGGACACTGGACAGGTTCGTCTGCAAGGCGCGTTTGCGCAGGCATAGCATTGGCGCTCGAAGCCCCGGACTTCCGAATCCGTCGGCGACGCCGCGCCGACCTACGCCAGGCCGAT
Organism: Wenzhouxiangellaceae bacterium; assembly: GCA_040904965.1. Taxonomy (GTDB): domain Bacteria; phylum Pseudomonadota; class Gammaproteobacteria; order Xanthomonadales; family Wenzhouxiangellaceae. The sequence goes on along the minus strand of JBBDSL010000098.1, from coordinate 1,010 downwards.
CATCCTGTACCGGGTTTGCCACCCGAATGAGACGAAATCTTTCGGATCGTGTTTCGCGCGTACGATGCGAGCCTGGTGAGGAAAGCTGTTGATCGAATTGCCACCCCAATCTGCAGAGCTCGGCGCCTGGATCGACGCGGCGGCCGATGCGTTGGTCGAGCGCGGCTGGTTCTGTTGCCCGGACGCAATTTCGCCGGCGCTGATGACGGCACTGGCCAGGGACCTTGAGCAATTGATCGAAGACGATCGCCTCAAGCGTGCCGGGGTCGGGCGTGAACAGGATTACCTGATCGATCGCGATATCCGCCGCGACTGGATCTTCTGGCTCAGCCGCCAGCGTCCGGCGCAGATCGCTTTTCTGGGTTATGCCGAACAGCTACGCCTGGCGCTCAACCGGCGACTGTTTCTGGCGCTGTTCGAGTTCGAGGCCCATCTTGCCCTGTATCCGCCCGGCGCGTTTTATCGCCGGCATTTCGACAGCTTCCGCGGCGCGGCCAACCGCATGGTTTCGCTGGTGCTGTATCTGAACCACAACTGGTGCGAAGACGACGGCGGCGAGCTGGTGCTGTGCGAATCCGGCGGCCCGGGAGAAATGGCGCGGATCGCGCCGCGCGCCGGCACGCTGGTGCTGTTCATGAGCGAGGAAATTGAGCACGAAGTGCTGGAAACCCGCGCGCCCAGAGCCAGCGTCACCGGCTGGTTCCGGCTCAATACCACTACGGCCGATGTTCTGGATCCGCCGAGGTAGTAGGAAAAAAGCGTAAATGGTCCGCTTGCGCGGTCCAAAGGCGTAAATGGTAAATAGTGAATGGTAAATGGCAGGCGCGGGCCGTTGCGAGCCACGGCGGGTCCATTTGACTCGGCCGTATCCTGCCTGCTATTTACTATTCAGCGAGCGAAGCGAGCGTACTATTTACTATTTACGTTTTTCTGGAAAAGCCCCGATAATCACGTTCACCCTGATATGGATTGACCTGTCAAGTATTGGCTCCGATTTTTTTTCTCTCTCC